>NZ_CP104035.1:4077500-4570000 GCF_025152725.1 Rhizobium sp. SRDI969 | reverse complement strand
CGCCCTCGACAAGGACGGAGCGCTGACCGCGCGCGGCAAGGTGATGCGCGACCTGGCTTTGCCGCCGCGGCTTGCCGCGATGGTCGTCTCCGCGGGAGAAGCGGGACACGCCCGGGATGCGGCGATGATCGCCGTGCTTCTCACCGAACAGGGGCTCGGCGGAACGAGTATCGATATCGAGGAGCGGCTGCGACGCTTCAAGGCCGAGCGGGGAGAAAGAGCGGAGGCTTCAAGGCGGCTGGCGGGACGGCTGGCGAGCGGTCTCGACAGCGTTACCGCAACGGCGCCGGCACTTGCGGGCCAGCTGCTGCTGCACGCATTTCCGGATCGAATCGCACTTCAGCGCGGCGGGCGCGGCCGATTCGTAATGGCGAACGGACGCGGAGCGGAGCTGCCGGAGATCGAGAGGCTGGCCGGCAGCCAGATGCTGGTGATTGCCGACCTGACCGGACGGGCGGCGCAGGCGCGGGTTTTGGCGGCAGCCGAGGTGACGCGTGGCGATGTCGAAGCCGAACTTCCTGGCGAGATCAAAACCGGCGACCAGATATTCTTCGACCGGCAGAGCCGGCAAGTCAGGGCGCGGCGGGCGACCCGGTTGGGTGCAATCGTCTTCGACGAGACGCCCCTGCCGCGACCTTCCGGGCCAGCAGTCACCCAGGCACTGGTGGAGGGGGTGCGCGAGCTGGGGCTCGATCAGCTTGCCTTCTCGAAGGAGGCTATGCAGCTGCGCGAGCGGATCGGATTTCTTCACCGGATGATCGGCGAGCCCTGGCCTGATGTCGGCGACGGCGCCCTGCTTTCCCGGCTGGACGAGTGGTTCGCCCCCTTTCAGACGGAGGCGCGCGGCCTTTCCGAGATTTCCGCAGCCGGGCTTTCGAGCGGGCTGATATCGCTGGTGCCGCACGAATTGCAGCGCGATCTTAGCCGGCTTGCGCCAACCCATTTCGAAGCGCCGACCGGCCAAAGGCATCCGATCCAGTATGAGGGCGAGGAGCCGGTGTTGACGATCCGCGTGCAGGAGCTGTTTGGACTGAAGCAGCATCCAGCCATTGCCGGTGGCCGCCTGCCGCTGCTGCTTGAGCTCACCTCGCCGGCGCACCGGCCGATCCAGACGACACGCGACCTGCCGGGCTTCTGGGCCGGCTCGTGGAAGGATGTGCGTGCCGATATGCGCGGCCGCTATCCCCGGCATCCCTGGCCGGAGCGGCCGGAGGATGCGTTGCCGACGACACGGGCAAAACCGCGTGGTACATGAGGGCCATTCAAGGAGCCCTAGGCATGATCGACAAGCCTGGCATGATCGACAAGACGGAAGGCTATACGTTGGAGGACCGGCACAACAGCCGCAGGCTGCGCCTGCAGACGCTGGTGCGGCTGCGCTGGCTTGCGGTCGGCGGACAGGCGCTGACGGTTTTCATCGTTGCCTTCTGGCTGAAATTTCCCCTGCCGCTGATTGCCAGCTCTTCGCTGATCGCCGCCCTGGCCTGGGTGAATTTTTACCTGACGATCCGCTATCCACCGACGCATCGGCTGGAACCGCCAGCCGCCTTTGCCCTGCTCGGCTTCGACCTTTTGCAGCTCTGCGCGCTGCTCTTCATCACCGGCGGCCTTGCCAATCCTTTCGCGGCGCTCGTCTGCGTTCCCGTCATCATATCCTTTGCCTCGCAGCCGATCCGCTACAGCACCGCGCTGATCGGCTTTGCGATGGTCTGCATCACGGTGCTTGCCTTTTCGCCCTTCCCGCTGCCCTGGTTCGACGGGGTCGAGATCAATGTGCACAACGTTATGCAGTTCGGTGTCTGGTGCTCGATCGCCTCGACGATGGCGTTTGCCGCCTTCTATGCCTATCGGGTCTCGATGGAAGCGAGCCAGCTTGCCGATGCGCTGGCGGCGACCGAACTGGTGCTTCAGCGGGAAAAGCACCTGTCGCAACTCGATGGGCTGGCGGCCGCGGCCGCCCATGAGCTCGGTACGCCGCTTGCGACGATCAGCGTCGTCGCCAAGGAAATGGAGCGGGAGCTCAAGGACGACGATCGTTTCCGCGAGGACGTGATGCTGCTGCGCAGCCAGAGCGAACGCTGCCGTGACATCCTGCGGCGGCTGACGACGCTTTCCTCCGAAGGCGAGGCGCATATGCGCCGGCTGCCGCTTTCCTCGATGATCGAGGAGATCGTCGCCCCGCACCGGGAATTCGGTATCGCTCTCGAGCTCGTCGAAAAGAGCCCGCGCAAGGGTGAGCCGGTCACCGACCGCAATGCCGGCATCATGTACGGGCTCGGCAACCTGATCGAAAACGCCGTCGATTACGCGCGGGAGAAAGTGACCGTCACCGTCGAGCACGATCACGACAAAGTGCTGATCGTCATCGAGGACGACGGCAACGGTTATGCGCCCGATATTCTGACGCGGATAGGCGAGCCCTATGTGACCAAGCGGCAGAAGGAGGATACGGCCGGCGGCCTCGGGCTCGGGCTTTTCATCGCCAAGACGCTGCTGGAGCGCTCGGGGGCATCGCTGGTTTTCGAGAACCGCGATCCGGAAAGTGCGGGCGCGCGTATCCGAATCGAATGGCCGCGCATGCTGATCGACGCAAATTCGACAAAATGACTTTGTCGGCATAAACAGGATATAGCGGTTAACGCAGATCGGGCGCTCAACCGCCGGGACCGAGACGATGACAGAACAGAATCATGACAATTTCGCCGCGTCGGACGAGGATCATATCGGTCCCGACGCCAGCCTGCTGATCGTCGACGACGACGGGCCGTTCCTGCGCCGCCTGGCGCGGGCGATGGAGACGCGCGGCTTCCAGGTGGAGACGGCCGAATCAGTGGCGGAAGGCGTTGCGAAGTCGAGAGGCCGGCCGCCGAAATATGCGGTGGTCGATCTTCGGCTCGGCGACGGCAATGGGCTCGACGTCATCGAGGCGATCCGCCAGCGACGCGACGACACCAGGATCATCGTGCTGACCGGCTATGGCAATATCGCAACGGCGGTGACGGCCGTGAAGCTCGGCGCTGTCGACTACCTCGCAAAGCCTGCGGATGCCGACGACGTGTTTTCGGCGCTGACGCAGCGGCCGGGCGAAAAGGCCGAGCTTCCCGAAAATCCGATGTCGGCCGACCGGGTGCGCTGGGAGCATATCCAGCGGGTCTATGAAATGTGCGAGCGCAATGTTTCCGAAACGGCGCGACGGCTCAACATGCATCGGCGGACGCTGCAGCGCATCCTTGCCAAACGCGCGCCGAAATAGGCAGCGCGGCATCAGACATCATCCACGTTGAACGGTTTTCCGTTCGCCCATTCGGCCATCAGCAGCCTTTGTGCGGCGGCGCGCGAGAAATTAAGCGTGACCGACTTGCGCGTTGCGGGCGCCATGCGGTGCTCCGGCGCCTCGCGAATCATATGGGCGCCATAACCATCCGACAGGAACAGCCCGCATTCCTCAGGAAAAATCTCCAGCGGCACATCCTGGTGAGTCGCAAAGAACAGGCGGTCGCAATGCAGCCTGTATTCCGGCCATTTGCGATCCACCCTGAAATCCTCGATCGACGTCTTGATTTCGATGATCCAGACCTCGCCCTTTTCCGAAAGCGTGATCAGATCGGCGCGGCGGCCGCTGGCCAGCGGCAGTTCGGGCAGCACGGCGTGACGCATTTCATGCAGCAATATCTGCGTTCCGCGCCGCACCATCATGGCCCTGTCCGATTGCCGGCCATCGATTAACGGATTGTTATTATAAACGCTCAAAATCGTCATGGATAACCATCAGAGGGGCTGGCGCGTTGTTGCAAAAAAACCATGCGCTTCTAATTTGCGCGGCAGACGGATTTGTCGCGCTGCAGCAGCCTTGCAAAGCGCAAGTTAATCGAAAATAAACCATAATCAACGATGGTCGAAAGACCATTCTCCCTTGCCCCAAAACTTCAAGAGTCCTCCATGCGCATCTGCAATGCATTCCCTGTATTTGGCCTGCTGGCGACGCTCGCCCTGGCCGGTTGCTCCACGACATCAGACAGCGCATCCGCCGACGACAAGGGCGCAGGCCCGACGGTACAGACAGCACAGATCTTCAACGACGCCTACGGCGTGACGAAGGATGCCGGGTACTCCCTGCCGGCGATCCCGATCGACAGGGTCAAGCCGCAGTTCCGCCGCCAGGTCGTCAGCTACCAGACCACCGAGCGCCCCGGTACGATCATCGTCAACACGCGCGAGCGCTTCCTCTATTACATCCTGGCCAACGGCAAGGCGATGCGCTACGGCATCGGCGTCGGCAAGCAGGGCTTCGCATGGGCCGGCACCGCCTACGTCGCCTGGAAGCAGGAATGGCCGAACTGGCACCCGCCAAAGGAAATGGCCGTCCGCCGGCCCGATCTCGCCAAGTACGTCGAAGACGGCATGGGCCCGGGCCTCACCAATCCTCTCGGCGCACGCGCCATGTATCTCTTCAACGAGGACGGCAAGGACACGCTCTTCCGCCTGCACGGCACGCCGGAGTGGGCCTCGATCGGCACCGCCGCTTCCTCGGGCTGCATTCGCCTGATGAACCAGGATGTCATCGATCTCTACAGCCGCGTCCGTCCCGGCAAGGGCACGTCCAAGGTCATCGTCATTCAGTAAGCTAATTATCGAATTCGGTATAAAAAAGGCCGCCAGGACTGTCGTTCCGACGGCCTTTTCGCCTTCTCCGTCAAGCCGTCACGCGGCCTGTTTCGCCTTGAGTTCGAGGCGACGGCGGTGAAGCACCGGCTCGGTGTAGCCGTTCGGCTGTTCCCTACCCTTCAAGACGAGATCGAGGGCAGCCTGGAAGGCGATCGAATCATCGAAATTGCCGGCCATCGGCTGATAGGCGGGATCCGACGCATTCTGCCGATCGACGACGGCGGCCATGCGCTTCATCGTCTCGACAATCTGAGCTTCGCTGACAACCTTGTGGTGCAGCCAGTTCGCCATATGCTGGGCCGAAATGCGCAATGTAGCGCGATCTTCCATCAGCCCGACATTGTTGATGTCGGGCACCTTCGAGCAACCGACGCCCTGATCGACCCAGCGCACAACATAACCAAGGATGCCTTGGGCATTGTTGTCGAGCTCGCGCTGGATTTCCTCCGGTGTCCAGTTCGGCCGCACCGCGACCGGTACGGAGAGAATGTCGGAGAGCTTGGCGCGGGCGCGATCCTTCAGTCCCTGCTGGACACGGGCGACATTGACCCGGTGATAATGGGTGGCATGCAGGGTCGCGGCCGTTGGCGACGGCACCCAGGCGGTGTTGGCGCCGGCCTTCGGGTGGGCGATCTTCTGTTCGAGCATCGCCGCCATCAGATCCGGCATCGCCCACATGCCCTTGCCGATCTGGGCGTGGCCGGAAAGGCCGCATTCGAGGCCGATGTCGACATTCCAGTTCTCATAGGCGGAAATCCACGCCGCCTGGCGCATGTCGCCCTTGCGAATCATCGGGCCGGCTTCCATCGAGGTGTGGATCTCATCGCCGGTGCGATCAAGGAAGCCGGTATTGATGAAGACGACGCGCTCGCGGGCAGCGCGGATACATTCCTTGAGGTTGACGGTCGTGCGGCGCTCCTCATCCATGATGCCCATCTTGATGGCATTGCGCGGTAGGCCAAGCGCATCTTCGACCCGCGAGAAGATTTCGACGGCGAAGGCGACTTCCTCGGGGCCGTGCATCTTCGGCTTGACCACATACATGGAGCCGGTGCGGGAATTCTTCCGCTGCCCGGATGGGCCAATATCGTAAAGCGCGATCAAGCCGGTGATCACGGCATCCATGATGCCTTCAGGCACGTCGTTGCCGTCGCAGTCGAGGATCGCCGGATTGGTCATGAGGTGGCCGACATTGCGCACCAGCATCAGCGAGCGGCGATGCACCTCGAAGGAGGTGCCGTCCGGACCGGAATATTGCAGATCCGGATTCAGCCTGCGGATGAAGCTCGCTCCGCCCTTTGCCACCTCTTCCTGCAGGTCGCCCTTCATCAGGCCGAGCCAGTTGCGATAGACGACGACCTTGTCTTCGGCATCGACGGCGGCAATCGAATCCTCGCAGTCCATGATTGTCGTGATTGCCGATTCCAGCCAGACATCGGAAATATGAGCCGGATCGGCTTTCCCGATCGCGGTCGCTGCATCGATGAGGATTTCGATGTGAATGCCGTTGTTCTTCAGGAGAATATGCGTTGGAGCGGTCGGATCTCCGCGGTAGCCGGCAAAATGGCTGCCGTCCGTCAGCATGGCCTGCTCGCCGTCGATCGATCTGACCACCAGCGCTCCAACCTTGACGGCAAAGCTTCCGACGTCCTTCCAGCGGCAGTCCTGCAGCGGCGCTGACGTATCGAGGAAATCGCGGACCCAGGCGATGACCTTCTCGCCGCGCTTCGGATTGTAGCCCTTACCTTTCTCGGCGCCGTCGCTCTCGGGAATCGCGTCCGTACCGTAGAGCGCATCATAGAGTGAGCCCCAGCGAGCATTGGCAGCGTTCAAGGCGTAACGGGCGTTCATGACGGGAACGACGAGCTGCGGGCCGGCGATCGAGGCGATTTCCGGATCGACATTGTCGGTCGAAACCTGGAAGTCGGAACCTTCAGGCAAGAGATAGCCGATTTCGCGGAGAAAGGACTGGTAGTCATCCACATCCGCCGGGGCGCCGTGCCTGCGATACCAGTCGTCGATCTTTACCTGCAGCTCGTCGCGTTTTGCCAGCAACGCACGATTTTTAGGGGCGAGATCGTGGACTACAGCCGAAAAATCGGCAAAGAACTTGTCCGCATCGACCGCCAGACCCGGCAGCACCTCCTTGACGAGGAAATCATGAAGGACGATTTCGATGGCAAGACCGTTCTTATCAACGCGGCTCATGCGGCATTCTCCCTGGCAACGACTTTGAATGCTGCCACTTTGCCCGGCTTTCATTCACAGTCAATTCTGCAATAATTCGAAAGATTTATGCCCTCGTGGAAATTATGCGCGGCGTCACGCGCATCGGCAGCCCGTTCTGCGGCTGCGTCGTCAGTTTCTGCACCGGCCAGGGATTGGTCGATTCGGTCTGATCGAAGCGGAAGCGATGCATCATGACTGCAAGCGCAATCACCGCTTCCTGCAGCGCGAAGGTTGCGCCGATGCAGACACGCGGGCCAGCGCCGAACGGCAGAAACTGGAAGCGGCCGATGCTGCCGCGATTTTCGGGCAGGAAGCGTTCCGGCATATAGGCGCGCGGTTTTTCCCAATAGAGTTCATGGCGATGCAGTGTCCAGGGCATGATGAGCACGGTGATATCGGCCGGTATCTCGATCTTCTCGCCTTTGGCATTCGTCCAGACATCATCGGCGATCGCGGCGCGATTGATCGAGGGCGCGGGCGGGTAGAGCCTCAGCGCTTCCTCAAACGCCGCCCGCGTGACCGGCAGCAGGTCCAGCCATTCCACAGGCTCGGCGTCGGTTCCCTGAACAGCGTCGATCTCCGTCTCCATCGCTTCGCGGATATGCGGACTGTTGGCGACGCAATACAGCGTCCAGGCAAGCGCACGCGCTGTCGTTTCATGCCCGGCGCCGATGAAGGTCAGAATATTGTCCTCGATCTCCTCCTTGGTCAGGCCGTCGGGACCGGCCTGCTCCAAAAGCAGCGTCAGAAAATCTTCCGGTGCTGCGGCTCGATCGGCCCTCATCTTCGCAAGCCGCATATCCATGGTATCGCGGACGATCGCTCTGAATTTCTCCAGCACCTTCTGACCGCCGATGCGTGTCACACGTGGAACCCAGGAAGGCGCGCGCAGCAGGTCCATCGGGTCGACGCGACCCATGCGGTGGAGAAGTTGGTTGACGTCGTCGGCGAAATGCCCGCTCGAGGAGATGATTTCGCCGGAGAAGAGTGTTTCGGCAAGAATCGCAAAGGTCAGATCGGTCATGTCGGTGGCGATATTGAAAACTTGGCCAGCCGCATGGACGTCTTCGTATTTGCGAACATAGTCCTCCGATTGCCGCAGCATCTGGCCGGCAAAACCTTTCGCGTGGCGCGGCGTGAAGACGGGGGCGACCGCTTTTCGCGACCGTTTCCAGACCTGGCCCTCCGCCGTCAGCAGACCGTCACGCAGGATCGGCCGCAGCACCAGCTGACGAATGTCGGACATGCGGTAGTTGCTGGCGTTGTCGACCAGCACGTGCTTGATCAGCCCAGGATCGTTGACGATTAGCGTGTGTTGGCCGAAGAAACTGGTCTTGATCCAGGGCAGCGTGTAGGACGGTTCGCCCCAGAGTTCGAGCGGATTGCGCAGGATAATGCGGATGATTTCCAGCCGGCTCGGCGGCACGGTGCGCGGTAGCGGTGCTGGCGGAACGAAGGGGTCCGGACGCATGTCCATCGTCAAAGCCTTTCGGGGAAGATCTAGGCTTCCCGGCAAGCTTGAAGCTAGAGCAGGCCCTTGAGTTCGTCCAGCTTGTCGTTGATCAGCCAGCCGTAATAATTCTCCTCGGGCCAGACGGTCGCGCCGGTGCCGCGGTTCTTCGCAGCAAGGGCTGCGGCGCGCTGGCGCGAATTGCCGACATTATAAAGCGTCGCCGTCAGGCCGGGATTGCCTGAGATATCCATGCCGGCGATCTCCTTGTAATCGTCGATCGATCTGCGGATCGAGGCCGCGACGTAGGCAAGCGAGATATCGGGATCCATGATCGCCTTGTAGACGCCGCCGGCATTCTTCTCGTTCAGCTTCGGATAGCCCGACACGCGGGTCACCAGATCGGAGAGCATCAGCGCCGTCAGCGGATTGACCTGGCCGAGGCCGAAGGTCTGGCCGGCATAGAAGGGCTGGAAGAAGACCGCGCTGAAGCGGTTGTTGGGGAAGCTCGTACCATCCACCGTCTTGCCGCGGAAATCGCTTTCCCAGACATCTTCGCGGCAGGACCAGAGCGTGTAGGAATCGCTCTTGCCTCTGCACTCGGCAAATTGCGGCCGCGCCACGAATTCGTCGACGCTTTCGCCATCGTAAGCGAAGCGGAAGCTTTCTCCGGCATAGGAGGCGGCTTTGACATAGTAGGCCTGCAACCGGTCGTAGGCGTCGACATTATAGGTGTGTTCGCCGACGATCGCGCCGACGACATGGATGGGATTGATGCCGTAAGCGCTGGAGACCTTGCGGATCTTGCCCATCAGCTCGCGGTCGGTCGCCAGAAGCTCATGAACTTTTTCGTATTTCAGATCGAAGCTGCTCTTGGTACCCTTGGTGCGCCTGATGGAAGCGCCCGGAATATCGGGCTGCTCGGCGTGACGATTTCCAGCCGGCACCGTCTGCATGGCGAAGGCAGGCGCCGAATTCACCAGGGCAACGGCAATCAAAAGGCTTGTCAAAAGGCGTCGCACGATCCGTTATCCCGTCCGTTCCATCGTCCTGGTTGCGATGCGGCTGCCTGGACCAGAATCTTGGCCGAATAAAGCCGGAGCAGCAACAAAACGGGCCTTCACTAGAAAGTAAAAGGCCCGCTGTCGAGCGTTGCGTTCGCCACATCGGTCTTCACATCGGTAAAGACATGGACCGATGCGCCGATATCACAGAATGAAGCGCGAGAGATCGGTATTCTGTGCGAGATCGCCGACATGTTCGCGCACATAGGCCGCGTCGATCGTCACGGCCGTCCCGCCCCGATCCGGCGCGTTGTAGGAAATATCGTCCAGCACCCGCTCCATCACCGTCTGCAGACGGCGTGCGCCGATATTTTCGACCGAGGAGTTCAGATGTACGGCAACATCGGCAAGTGCGTCGATCGCGTCATCGGTGAATTCCAGGCTCAGGCTTTCGGTTTCCATCAGCGCGCGGTATTGGCGGATGAGACTTGCTTCCGTCTCGGTCAGGATCCGGCGGAAATCATCCTTGTTCAGCGGACGCAATTCGACGCGGATCGGCAGGCGGCCCTGCAGTTCCGGCAGAAGATCCGAGGGCTTGGAGACATGGAAGGCGCCGGAAGCGATGAACAGGATATGGTCCGTCTTGACAGGACCGTACTTGGTCGAAACCGTCGTGCCTTCGACGAGCGGCAGAAGGTCGCGCTGGACGCCTTCGCGCGAAACGCCGGCGCCCATGCCGCCGTCGCGGGCGGCGATCTTGTCGATTTCGTCGAGGAAGACGATACCGTCGTTCTCGGTGGAGCGAACGGCCTCGCGCTGGATCACTTCGTTGTCGATCAGCTTGTCGGATTCGTCGCGGATCAGGTCACTATACGAGGCCTTGACGGTGGTGCGGACCTTCTTGGTGCGGCCGCCCATCGCCTTGCCGAACATTTCCGACAGGTTCAGCACGCCGATATTGGCCCCCGGCATGCCGGGAATTTCGAAGCCGCCCATGCCGGAACCGGCATCGGCCACCTCGATATCGATTTCCTTGTCATCGAGTTCGCCGTCCCGGAGCTTCTTGCGGAAGTTTTCACGCGTGGCGGGCGATGCGGTCGTGCCGACCAGCGCATCGAGAACACGCTCCTCGGCGCTCACATGCGCCTTGGCCTGCACTTCGGCCCGCTTCTTCTCGCGAACCAGGCCGATGCCGACCTCGACCAGATCGCGGATGATCTGCTCGACATCGCGGCCGACATAGCCGACTTCTGTGAATTTGGTGGCTTCCACCTTGATGAAGGGTGCGCCGGCGAGTTTTGCCAAGCGGCGAGAGATCTCGGTCTTGCCGACACCGGTCGGGCCGATCATCAGGATGTTCTTCGGCATGACTTCGTCGCGCAGGCTGGGGTCCAGCTGCTGGCGGCGCCAGCGGTTGCGCAGCGCAATCGCAACGGCGCGCTTGGCGTCATGCTGGCCGATGATATAGCGATCGAGCTCGGAAACGATCTCGCGGGGGGAAAAAGTGGTCATTGCGTATCATTCTCCTGGCGGTCCAGGGCCATCAACAGCGCCCGGCCGTAATTCGTCGTTGTTTCGCCAAGTCCTTGAAAGCCCGCCTTGGTATAGGCTCTGATTGCGAATGCATTGTCAGGATGCGGATCGACGAGGATGCGCTGCGCGCCCTTTGCAAAGAGCATATCGCAGAACACTATCATAAAGGCCGGTCCGTGACCCTTGCCCGCGAATTCCTCGATGCCGATGAACTGGTCGATGCCGTAGGTGCCCTTCGGCTGACCGGCGAGCGCTTCATCGTCCTCGTCGTCGAGATCGGCGGCCTGGATAAAAGCGAAGTCCTTTCCATTCAGCGTGACGATGAAGCACGAGACGGAAGCCGCATCGATATGCTTTTCCATCGAAGCCAGCGCCCTGGCCGGATCGCCCCACCAGCGCCTGACATGCCGGCTTTCCAGCCATTTGGCGAGGAGCGGCAGATCAGTCGCGGCAAGCGGCCGGAAGGCATAAGGTTCAGCCTTCGGCATCCAGCGATTCCACCACGACATTATGGTTCGTGTAGACGCAAATGTCGGCGGCGATATCGAGAGCACGGCGGGCAATCTCTTCGGCCGATTTGTCGGTATCCATGAGTGCGAGGGCGGCCGCGAGGGCAAAATTGCCGCCGGAACCGATGGCCGTCGTGCCATGCTCCGGCTCCAGAACGTCGCCATTGCCGGTGATCGCCAGCGTGATCGACTTATCGGCGACGAGCATCATGGCTTCGAGATTGCGCAGGTATTTGTCGGTGCGCCAGTCCTTGGCGAGCTCGACGGCGGCACGCATCAATTGACCGGGATATTGCTCCAGCTTCTTCTCAAGCCTTTCGAGCAGAGTAAAGGCATCGGCAGTGGCGCCGGCGAAACCGGCGACGACTTCGCCCTTGCCGATACGGCGCACCTTGCGGGCATTGCCCTTCATGACGGTCTGGCCGAGGCTCACCTGGCCGTCGCCCGCCATCACCACCTTGCCGCCTTTTCGAACTGTAATGATTGTTGTCATAAAACACCTGTTTGCCGGGCCGCATGCCGACCCTGTTGAGCCCTATGTAAGTGGACTGGCGCCGATTGCAAATGGGCCGGCTTTTCTCTTGCCCGGCTTCTGGATATTTCCCGATGCGCCTGATAAGGAACGGCCTTATTCCCGATGGAGGGCCATATGGCCGAGACCGCAGCAAGCCGCACGGGCAGCGTTTCCCGCAAGACCAACGAAACCTCGATTTCCGTTTCCGTCAACCTCGACGGCACCGGCAAATCGACGATTTCAACGGGTGTCGGCTTCTTCGACCATATGCTCGACCAGCTTTCCCGACATTCCCTCATCGACATGGAGATCGATGCCAAGGGCGACCTGCATATCGACGACCATCATACGGTTGAAGATACCGGCATCGCCATCGGCCAGGCGATCTCCAAGGCGCTCGGCGACCGGCGCGGCATCACCCGCTATGCGTCGATCGATCTCGCCATGGATGAGACGATGACCAAGGCTGCTGTCGATCTTTCCGGCCGTCCGTTCCTCGTCTGGAATGTCGGCTTCAGCGCTCCGAAGATCGGCACTTTCGACACCGAGCTCGTTCGCGAATTCTTCCATGCGCTCGCCCAGAATGCCGGCATCACCTTGCATATTCTCAACCATTATGGCGCCAACAATCACCATATTGCCGAGACATGCTTCAAGGCCGTTGCCCGCGCGTTGCGCACGGCAACAGAGATCGATCCGAGACAGGCAGGCCGTGTTCCCTCGACCAAGGGCACGCTCGTCTGAGCCCTTCAAGGGAGCGGCGACAATGACATCCAGCTATATCTTCCTGACACCGCCCGGCAGCACGAGCGCCACGGTCGATGAGACTCGAACCATCCGCGACGGCTTCACGCTGTTCGGCTTCCTGTTTCCATGGGCTTGGCTGCTGGCACATCGGCTTTGGCTGCATGCGGCCGCCGCCTTTCTGCTGCAGGGGATCGGTGGCGCGCTGATGGACGAACCGGGCCTCGGGGCGGCGGGGGCAGCAATCCTGTTGGGCGTGAATATTCTGGTCGGTCTCGAGGGC
This sequence comes from Rhizobium sp. SRDI969, assembly GCF_025152725.1. NCBI lineage: Bacteria > Pseudomonadati > Pseudomonadota > Alphaproteobacteria > Hyphomicrobiales > Rhizobiaceae > Rhizobium > Rhizobium sp. SRDI969. Next base: position 4,557,069 of record NZ_CP104035.1, on the reverse strand, counting down.
CAGAATTTCCGAGTCCGCAACCTTGCCGCCAAGGGTTGGAATGAAGACGAACTCATTGCAGCCGATACGATCGGCATTGCTGAGCAGATCTATTTCTCGGACAGGGTTGTCATCGCGGATAGCGACGACGCAGCGGCACCGGACTGGCAGAACAGGGGCCGTCCGAACAGTCCGCACGGCCATGCAACGTCGCTTGGTCTCTTTGGTTTTGATGGAGGACGCTGACGATGCGCGTCGCGATTATCGACTATGGCTCCGGTAACCTGCGCTCGGCGACCAAGGCTTTCGAGCGTGCCGCCCGCGAAGCTGGCATCGATGCCAATATCGATCTCACCGACAGGGCGGAGGATGTTGCCGCGGCCGATCGTATCGTGCTTCCCGGTGTCGGCGCCTATGCCGATTGCCGGCGCGGCCTCGATGCCGTGCCTGGGATGGCCGAGGTGCTGATCGAGGCGGTCGAGCAGAAGGCGCGACCGTTCCTCGGCATTTGCGTCGGCATGCAGCTCATGTCCTCGCGCGGCCTCGAGAAGACCGTGACGCACGGCTTTAACTGGATTCCCGGTGACGTCGTCGAGATGACGCCTGATGATCCGGCGCTGAAGATCCCGCAGATCGGCTGGAACACGCTCGACCTCAAGCGCGAACATCCGCTTTTCGATGGTATTCCAACGGGGTCGGAAGGGCTGCACGCCTACTTCGTGCATTCCTACCATCTTGCCGCTGAAAACGCCGAGGATGTTATTGCGACGGCCGATTATGGCGGTCCGATGACCGCTTTCGTCGGACGCGCCAACATGGTCGGAGCACAGTTTCACCCGGAAAAGAGCCAGAAGCTCGGCCTGGCCCTGATCGCCAATTTCCTGCGCTGGAACCCGTAGAGCCTGCTCAGGCAATTCAGGACGCAAAACCGCTGCGCAGTTTTGCTGGAATTGCTTCAAGGGCTGGCTTTTAATACAGCCGCCTTATTTCCCTAGAGCATGATGCCGAAAAGTGTGTGCGGTTTTCGGACGACATCATGCTCTGACTATATAATGTAGAACAGGATTCAAATTTAAGGCCGAACCGGCCTAAAATCATCCTGTTCGAGTAAGGAAATGACGGAACAGGAGTGCGCTCGATGCCGGCGTCACGGAAATCAGGCAAGGTGTTCTACACATTGCGGCCCTCCAGGGAAGGCTTGCCTCCCTTTTCCGATATCAAGCTTCCCGGTGGCACGATCATCCGCCGTGTCGACGAAGCCATTCATCGGAAAGCGCTTTCCAACGCAGCCAAGACGCTGAAAGAAAGGCTGGACCGATGATCCATGATTCTTTCCCCGCAAACGACGGTTCGAGCCGGCGGCAAAACGGAGTCAGCGCCGGCGACATCGCCGAGGCCGTGCTGGAATTTTATATCGAAGGTGAGGACGATCTGATCGGTCTGCTCGCCTATGCACTCTACGAGCGGCAAAAGCGCGATTTCGTTCTCAGCCACCGCAAGCGAAATGCCGGCCGTTCACCCGATGATGCCGAACTTGCCGCCGTCAACAGCAATTATCTCTCGACCGACCTGCGCAATACGCTGCGCGACCGCGCCTCGCAGATCCTTTCGAGTTACGCCGAAACCTATGTCGAGGCGATGGAGCCGCAGATCCGGCTGTCTGCCGTCAACAGCGATGCGTTGCGCCAGGTGCGAAACATCGAGAAAGCAATGAAGAGGCGCATGGGCTTCTGGCGTCAGGTTCGTGCCGGCTTTGCCGTCACCCTGCTCCTGCTTCTGCTTTTCGGCGCGGCTGCCATTGCCGCTGTCTTTTTCCGCTCGGATATCGTAGATGCGTGGAATGCGCTGATGGTACCGACCACTCTACGGACGTAAGACGACATGATCCTTTTTCCCGCGATCGATCTGAAAGGCGGCCAATGCGTCCGCCTGAAGCTCGGCGACATGCAGCAGGCGACGGTCTACAACACCGATCCGGCCGCCCAGGCGAGATCCTTCGAAGACCAGGGTTTCGAATGGCTGCATGTGGTCGATCTCGACGGCGCCTTCGCGGGACATTCGGCCAATGGCGATGCCGTCGAAGCGATCTTGAAGGCAACTGACAATCCGGTGCAGCTCGGCGGCGGCATTCGCACGCTCGATCATATCGAGGCCTGGCTGTCGCGCGGGCTGCGGCGCGTCATTCTCGGCACCGTCGCGGTCAGAAATCCGGCGCTGGTCATCGCGGCCTGCCGGAAATTTCCCGGTCATGTCGCCGTCGGTATCGATGCCAAGGGCGGCAAGGTGGCCGTCGAGGGTTGGGCGGAAGCCTCCGAACTCGGGATCATCGAACTCGCCAGGAAATTCGAGGGCGCCGGCGTCGCCGCGATCATCTACACCGATATCGACCGTGACGGCATTCTTGCCGGGATCAATTGGACCTCGACGCTGGAACTTGCCGACGCCGTCTCCATTCCCGTCATCGCCTCGGGTGGCCTTGCCTCTCTCGACGATGTTAGACGCATGCTGCAGCCAGATGCGAGGAAATTGGAAGGGGCGATTTCAGGCCGTGCGCTTTACGACGGCCGTATCGATCCCAAGGAAGCGCTGGCGCTGATCAAGGCGGCCCGGACCAAGGAGACCGCGTAAATGACCCTCAAGGCCCGTGTCATTCCCTGCCTCGACGTCAAGGACGGCCGTGTCGTCAAGGGCGTCAACTTCCTCAATCTCGTCGATGCCGGCGATCCCGTCGAAGCCGCGAAGGCCTATGATGCGGCAGGCGCCGACGAACTCTGCTTCCTCGACATCACCGCTTCCTCGGACAATCGCGAGACGATCTTCGATGTCGTGTCGCGCACGGCCGACCAATGCTTCATGCCGCTGACGGTCGGCGGCGGGGTGCGTACCATCGCCGATATCCGCAGACTGCTGCTGTGCGGCGCCGACAAGGTCTCGATCAATTCGGCAGCCGTCAGCAATCCCGACTTCGTTGCCGAGGCGGCCGACAAGTTCGGCGACCAGTGCATCGTCGTGTCGATCGATGCAAAGCACAGGCGCACCCAGGCGGTCGGCGGCGACAATCTCAGCGCCTGGGAAATCTATACCCATGGCGGCCGCAACGCGACCGGCATCGATGCCATCGAATTCGCCCAAAAGATGGTGGCGCGCGGCGCCGGCGAGCTCTTGGTCACCTCGATGGACCGTGACGGCACCAAGGTCGGTTACGATCTGGAACTGACGCGAGCGATCGCCGATGCGGTGCGTGTGCCGGTGATCGCCTCCGGCGGCGTCGGCGATCTCGACGATCTCGTTGCCGGGGTGAAGGAGGGCCATGCCAATGCCGTCCTCGCCGCGTCGATCTTCCACTTCGGCACCTATTCCGTCAGCGAGGCGAAGCACTATATGTCGAAGTGCGGCATCGACATGCGTCTCGACTGAACCTTGAAAGCGGACATATGAGCGGATTTTCCCTTTCCGATCTCGAAAGCATCGTCGAAGAGCGATCGAAAGCCTCGCTGGAGCAATCCTGGACAGCCAAGCTTGTGGCCGCCGGTCAGCCGAAAGCGGCAAAGAAACTCGGCGAAGAGGCGATCGAAGCCGTGATGGCGGCGGTAACCGGCGACCGCGACAATCTGACCTACGAGGCCGCCGATGTGCTCTATCACCTATTGGTCGTATTGAAGATTGCTGAAATACCGCTAGAGAATGTCATGGCCGAACTCGAGCGCAGAACCGCGCAGTCCGGCCTCAAGGAAAAGGCCAGCCGGCAGACTTCATGAGTATCGCGACTGAGATTATCGGGGTGCCGGAAACGTTGGATCATTTCCAGTCGGAATCCTATTCGCCCTACCACTTCTTCTCTTCCGAACAATGGGCGAAATTCCGCGCCGACACGCCGTTGACGCTGACGAGCGACGAGGTCAAACGGCTGCGTTCGATGGGCGACCCGATTGATCTCGATGAGGTCCGGCGCATCTATCTGTCGCTGTCTCGGCTGCTCTCGGCACATGTCGAATCCTCGCAGATGCTGTTCGAACAGCGCAACCGCTTCCTCAGCCTGTCTGATGTGACGAAGACGCCCTTTGTCATCGGCATCGCCGGCTCGGTCGCTGTGGGAAAATCGACCACCGCCCGTATCCTCAAGGAGTTGCTGGGGCGCTGGCCTTCCAGTCCGAAGGTCGATCTCGTCACCACCGACGGCTTCCTGCATCCGAACGCCGTGCTGCAGCGGGAAAAGCTGATGCAGCGCAAGGGTTTTCCGGAAAGCTACGACACGGGTGCAATCCTGCGCTTTCTCTCGGCGATCAAGGCCGGGCGGCCGGATGTGAAGGCGCCCAGCTATTCGCACCTCGTCTACGACGTGCTGCCGGACGAATACAAGATCGTCGACCGGCCCGACATCCTGATCTTCGAGGGCATCAACGTGCTGCAATCGCGCGACCTGCCGGCCGGCGGCAAGATCGTGCCGATGGTCTCCGACTTCTTCGACTTTTCGATCTATATCGATGCCGCCGAAGACGAGATCCACAACTGGTATGTCACGCGCTTCATGCGGCTGCGCGAGACCGCCTTCCGCGATCCGAATTCCTATTTCCATCGCTATGCCTCGATATCGGATGCGGAAGCGCTCGAAATCGCCGAGGATCTTTGGGCCAACATCAACCTGAAGAACCTGCGGCAGAACATTCTGCCGACGCGTCCACGCGCCGATCTCATCCTGAAAAAGGGCAAGGATCACCTGATCGAACAGGTCGCGCTGCGAAAACTGTAGCAGCGATTGTGTTTTAGGAATTGACGCGGCGGAGCGTCAGATTGATGCGGCCGCCATTCTTCAGCAGCGTCGACGTCGCCGGATGGATGCGGTCGACGCCATGGAAACACAACCTCCCCTCGCCGCCCAGTACGACCAGATCACCGCTCGAAAGCTTGAAAGATAGCGTGCGATCATTGCGGCTGAGGCCGCCGATGCGAAAGAGGCAGCTATTGCCGAGCGAGATCGAGATCACCGGGGCCTTGAGATCCTGTTCGTCCTTGTCCTGATGCAGGCCCATGCGCGCTTCGTCGGAGTAGAAATTGACGAGGCAGGCCTCCGGCGGCTTGTCGTAACCCGAAGCGTCATTCCAGATATCGAGCAATTGCTGTGGCATATCAGGCCAGGGCCTGCCGGTTGCCGGATGCGTCGACTGGTAGCGATAGCCGCGTTCTTTGTCCGTCACCCAGCCGAGCGGCCCGCAATTGGTCATGCGCACGGACATCGGCTTGCCGGTGCCGGGCATGGCGGGCACATAAAGCGGCGCTTCGGCGACGACAGTGCGGATAATCTCGACCAATGCCTCCTGACGCGCGCGGTCGAGATAACCGGGGAGATGGCGAATGCCGGTCAAGAGCTCGGCCATGTCATTCACCACTGCCGCCGCCGGGTCGGCCGCGCATTTTCTTGACTTCGGAGCGACCGGATTTTTCCTTCAGGCGGCGTTCGACCGAACCCTTGGTCGGCTTGGTCTTCTTGCGCGGCGGCGGCGGCGGCTTGGCGGCCTCCAGGATCAGTTCCTTCAGCCGCTCGCGCGCATCCTCGCGGTTGCGGTCCTGGCTGCGAAACCGGCTCGCCTCGATCATCAACACGCCGTCCTTCGACAAACGCCGGCCGGCGAGCTTGATCGCATTGGTTTTGACACGATCGTTCAGGGACGGCGAATTCGGGATGTTGAAGAACAGTTGGACGGCGGTTGAGACCTTGTTGACATTCTGCCCGCCGGGGCCGCCCGCCAGAACGAACTGTTCCGTCAGCTCCCATCCCGCGATGGTGATCCTGTCATCGATATAGAGAGCGTCGCTGGCCATGCGGCGTTCTATCTCACATCAGCGGCGAATTGAAAATATCGGCCGTCATCAAGAAAACCCGGCAATCCTACGATGCCGGGTTTCACGTGAGTCAGAAATTTCGTCTTATTCGGCAGCGACCTTTACGCCGGGGGCGGCATCGCGGACGCCGCCGTCGACATGATTTTCGAACTTGGCGAAGTTCGCGATGAACATCGAGACCAGCTTTTCGGCCTGCGCGTCATAGGCTGCCTTATCGGTCCAGGTCGAGCGCGGATCGAGAATGCTGCCGTCGACGCCGTCGACGGAGACCGGCACGGCGAAGCCGAAGTTGGTGTCGGCACGGAATTCGGCCTGTCCAAGTTCGCCGGTCAGGGCGGCAGCGAGAAGCGCGCGCGTCGCCTTGATCGGCATGCGCTTGCCGGTGCCGTAGGCGCCGCCGGTCCAGCCGGTATTGACAAGCCAGCATTGGACGCCATGACGACCAATCAGCTCCTTGAGCAGATTGCCGTATTCGGCCGGATGCCGCGGCATGAAGGGCGCGCCGAAGCAGGTGGAAAAGGTCGCTTCCGGCTCGACGACACCCTTTTCTGTGCCGGCCACCTTGGCGGTGTAGCCGGAGAGGAAGTGATACATCGCCTGGTCAGGCGTCAATCGGGCGATCGGCGGCATGACGCCGAAGGCATCGGCGGTCAACATGATGATCGTCTTCGGATGCCCGGCACGGCCCGTTTCCGAAGCGTTCGGGATGAAATCCATCGGATAGGCGCAACGGGTGTTCTCGGTCAGCGACGCGTCGTTGAAATCCGGCTCGCGGCTTTCGTTCAGCACGACGTTTTCCAACACGGTGCCGAAACGCTGTGTCGTCGCATAGATTTCCGGCTCGGCTTCGGCCGAAAGGCGGATGGTCTTGGCGTAGCAGCCGCCTTCGAAGTTGAAGATGCCGTTTTCGCTCCAGCCATGTTCGTCGTCACCGATCAGCGTCCGGGCCGGATCGGCCGAAAGCGTCGTCTTGCCCGTGCCGGAAAGGCCGAAGAAGACCGCCGCGTCACCCTCCGGGCCGACATTGGCCGAGCAGTGCATCGGCATCACGCCCTTGGCCGGCAGCAGGTAGTTGAGCACGGTGAAGACCGATTTCTTCATTTCGCCGGCATAGGAAGTGCCGCCGATGAGGACGAGACCGTTGGTGAGATCGCAGGCGATCACCGTTTCCGAACGGCAGCCGTGGCGAGCTGGATCGGCCTTGAAGCTCGGCAAATCGATGATCGTCAGCTTCGGGACGAAGCTCGACAGCGCTGCGGCGTCGGGGCGGATCAGCAGATTGCGGATGAACAGCGAATGCCAGGCGAACTCGGTCACGACGCGGGTCGGCAGGGCATGGCCTTCCTCCGCGCCGCCGACGAGATCCTGGACGAAAAGCTCCTTGCCCGCGGCATGCGCCAGCATATCGTCGCGCAACACGGCGAAATGTTCCGGCGAGATCGGCTTGTTGTTGTCCCACCAGATTTCGCCATCGGTATTGATATCGCGAACGACGAACTTGTCGCGTGGCGAACGGCCCGTGTGCTGGCCGGTGAGAGCCCGCAGCGCACCCTGAGCGGTCAGTTCGGCTTCGCCCCGGCGGATCGCTTCTTCATAGAGCGCGGCGGCGGAAAAGTTGTAGCGAACGCTGGCTGCGCCGCCCAATCCAACCGTTGCCAGCTCTATTGCCGGGTTATGAACTCCGAACATTTCCATGGCTAGTTCCCTTCGCTCAGGCTCGTTGCCGTTAAAACTGAGCGTGAAAATACGGGCAGAAATTTTAAAACACAAGATCGAAAATTGGAGAAAATGCAGTGATATCAAATAATTAATCGATTTAAATTTATCATCTCAATTTTAAATCGTTTGAATGGGTCGCGTTTAAACATTTGGAAGCGCCACCTGAGATTGTCGGCGAATTTTGCGACAATCCTCCCCTTTATCTTTGCCACAATTTGTTCCACCTTTATCCTCCATAAGCGCATCCGGTCACTGAGACCGCCTGGGGAGAGCAAATCCGGGAGAATGCGCACTGATGACGGAGACCAACACCATGGCGACAATCGCGCTCGTTGATGACGACCGCAACATCCTTACCTCGGTGTCGATCGCACTGGAGGCTGAAGGATATAAGGTCGAGACCTATACGGACGGTGCCTCCGCGCTCGACGGCCTGCTGGCGCGACCGCCGCAGCTGGCGATCTTCGACATCAAGATGCCGCGCATGGACGGCATGGAACTGCTGCGCCGCCTGCGGCAGAAGTCGGACATTCCCGTCATCTTCCTCACCTCCAAGGATGAGGAGATCGATGAACTCTTCGGCCTGAAGATGGGCGCCGACGATTTCATCACCAAACCGTTTTCGCAGCGTCTGCTGGTGGAGCGCGTGCGCGCCGTCCTGCGCCGCGCGTCCAGCCGCGAAGCTGCCGCCGCCGGCACCAGCTCCACCGGCGCGCCGAAGACCGGTGCGGTCCAGCAGGCCCGCTCACTGGAGCGCGGGCAGCTGGTCATGGACCAGGAGCGCCACACCTGCACCTGGAAAGGCGAGGCCGTGACGCTGACGGTGACCGAATTCCTGATCCTGCATTCGCTGGCGCAGCGCCCCGGCGTCGTCAAAAGCCGCGACGCGCTGATGGACGCAGCCTATGACGAACAGGTCTATGTCGACGACCGGACCATCGACAGCCACATCAAGCGGCTGCGCAAGAAATTCAAGATGGTCGACACCGACTTTGATATGATTGAAACACTCTACGGAGTGGGATACCGCTTCCGCGAAGCAGCTTGAGCCCGAGCGGCACAGCTGGAGATATTGAAGGTTGCCGGCCGGTTTATCCGGCCCAACCTTTCGAAAGGGCCTGTCATTGGCACAGTTGGTGCAGGAAAGGGATCTGGACGACGCGGAGGGCGTGAGCACCCGTCGCGTCCGAGGCCGCCGTTGGTCGCATCCCTTCACGCTGATCCGCCGGATCTTCGGCAATGCCGTCTTTTCAAGCCTGACGCGGCGCATCCTGTTCTTCAATCTCGTCGCGCTCGTGGTGCTCGTCGGCGGCATCCTCTATCTCAACCAGTTTCGCGAGGGATTGATCGACGCCCGCGCCGAAAGCCTTTTGACGCAGGGCGAAATCATCGCCGGCGCCATTTCGGCCTCCGCGTCGGTCGATACCAACTCGATCACCATCGATCCGCAGAAGCTGCTCGAGCTACAGGCCGGCCAGAGCATCACCCCGGTGCCGAACGACGAGGACCTCGAATTCCCGATCGATCCTGAAAAGGTCGCGCCGGTGCTGCGCCGGCTGATCTCTCCGACGCGTACACGCGCCCGCATCTTCGATGCCGACGCCAATTTGTTGCTCGATTCGCGCCATCTCTATTCGCGCGGCCAGGTGCTGCGCTTCGACCTGCCGCCGGTTGAAGAGGAGAAACAGACCTGGAGCGAGTGGTTCGCCACTCTGTTCAACAAGGCGCTGCAGCCCGGCAATCTGCCGCTCTACAAGGAAGCGCCGGGCGGTGATGGCTCGATCTATCCCGAAGTGATGAACGCGCTTACCGGCGTGCGCGGTGCGGTCGTGCGCACCACCGAAAAAGGCGAACTCATCGTTTCCGTCGCCGTGCCGATCCAGCGTTTCCGCGCCGTGCTCGGGGTGCTGCTGCTGTCGACGCAGGCGGGCGACATCGACAATATCGTTCATGCCGAGCGGCTTGCCATCATGCGCGTCTTCGGCGTCGCAACACTCGTCAACGTGCTGCTGTCGCTGGTGCTTTCATCGACCATCGCCAATCCGCTGCGCCGCCTTTCGGCGGCTGCCATCCGCGTCCGGCGTGGGGCCAAGGTGCGTGAAGAGATCCCCGACTTCTCCGCCCGCCAGGATGAGATCGGTAATCTTTCCATCGCACTGCGCGAGATGACGACGGCGCTCTACGACCGCATCGATGCGATCGAGAGTTTCGCGGCCGATGTCAGCCACGAACTCAAGAATCCGCTGACCTCGCTGCGCAGCGCCGTCGAAACGCTGCCGCTTGCCAAATCCGACGATTCCAAGAAACGGCTGATGGACGTCATCCAGCATGACGTCCGCCGCCTCGACCGGCTGATCAGCGATATCTCCGACGCTTCGCGCCTTGATGCCGAACTCGCGCGTGTCGATGCCGGCTCGATCGACATGGAGGTGCTGCTGCGCGACCTCATCGAGGTGTCACGCCAGGTCAGGAGCAGCAAGAAGCAAGTGCAGATCGAATATGCCGTCGAACGCAAACCGAACGTCAAGACGCGCTTTGTCGTCAACGGCCACGATCTGCGCATCGGCCAGATCATCGCCAACCTGATCGAGAATGCCCGCTCGTTCGTACCCGAGCAAGGCGGCAAGATTACCGTGCGGCTGGTGCGGACACGTTCGCGCTGCGTCACCACGATCGAGGACAACGGTCCCGGCATCCAGGCGGAAAATATCGACCGTATCTTCGAGCGCTTTTATACGGACCGGCCGGAGGCGGAAGGCTTCGGCCAGAATTCGGGGCTCGGCCTGTCGATCAGCCGGCAGATCGCCGAAGCGCATGGCGGTTCGCTGAGAGCCGAAAACATCACCGATGCCGAGAGCGGGCATATACTCGGCGCGCGCTTCATCCTCTCTTTGCCAATCGGCGCCGCAGCATGACCGAGGCAGCTTTCAACGTCCATGCGACGGCGATCGTCGTTGGCAAGACGGGGCTGCTATTCAGCGGCCCCTCCGGCTGGGGAAAATCGATGCTGGCCTTCACCTGCATGACCGAGGCGCGCCGGCTCGGTCTTTTCACGGCGCTGGTCGCCGACGACCAGGTTCTTCTCTCAAGAGAGGCCGGCGCGGTGGTCGCCTCGTGCCCGCCGTCAATCACCGGGCTGATCGAACTTCGCGGCACCGGCATCGTTCGTCAGGACCATATTCCCAGGGCGGCCATGCATTATGCCGTGCTTCCCGGCAGCGCTACCGGTGAAAACCGGGTGCCTCCCGAGGGCGAAATGGTGAACCTTGCCGCCGGTTTTTCGCTTCCCGCATTGCGGTTGCTCACAGGCGTTTCCTCACCCCTTGCGATCCTGATGGCAAAAGTGCCGGATATCGGGCGCTGAGGCCTTCCGGATTGGTCAATCTGCCTTATATATTCGCATTTTTATCTTGCACTTCGGCTTTTCATAGCCAAGATGTGCCCCCACCGGTGGACGTAATTGCTGCATTGCGATATTGGGGCCACCGTTTGTATATGGGAGCAGTAATATCATGATCGGACTTGTGCTTGTCACTCATGGCAAGCTGGCTGAAGAGTTTCGTCATGCTGTCGAGCACGTCGTCGGTCCTCAGAAATTCATCGAGACGGTCTGCATTGGCCCCGAAGACGACATGGACCAGAGACGGCAGGACATTCTGGAAGCCGTTTCCGGTGCCGATGATGGCCACGGCGTCGTCATCCTGACCGACATGTTCGGCGGCACGCCGTCCAATCTTGCCATATCAGTCATGAGCAGCGGCCATACCGAAGTCATTGCCGGCGTCAACCTGCCGATGTTGATCAAGCTTGCCGGGGTGCGCGGCGAGAACAACATGGAGAAGGCGCTGGTGGAGGCCTCCGAAGCCGGGCGGAAATATATCAATGTCGCGAGCCGCGTGCTTAGCGGAAAATAACGGGCATTCATGACATCGCTCTCCCGGGAACTCCTTATCATCAACAAGCGCGGTCTTCACGCGCGCGCTTCCGCCAAATTCGTGCAGATGGTCGAGACCTTCGATGCCGCTATCACCGTTTCCAAGGACGGAATGACGGTCGGCGGTACCTCCATCATGGGCCTGATGATGCTTGCGGCGAGCCCCGGCTCGAGCGTCGTCGTCTCTGCAAGCGGCAGCCAGGCCGAGGAAGCGCTGGAGGCGCTGGACCAGCTGATCCAGAACAAGTTCGGCGAGGAGATGTGAGCTCCGATCGAGTTCATATAAACATATAAAGACTTCTTTATATCCTTATTGCCATCACCAGCGAAGCCTGCTAAACGGCGGACATGCCGTGCGCTTGCACGTGGGTCATCCTTCGCGCCTGCGCCAATTTTGAGACGTTTTTCAGCCTGGAGGCCTCTATGAGCACTGAAAAAGATTATGTCGTCGCCGATATCGGGCTTGCGGATTTCGGCCGCAAGGAAATTACGATCGCCGAAACCGAAATGCCAGGGCTGATGTCCTGCCGCACCGAATTCGGCCAGACAAAGCCGTTGAAGGGCGCGCGCATCACCGGCTCGCTGCACATGACCATCCAGACGGCCGTGCTCATCGAAACGCTGGTCGCGCTCGGCGCCGAAGTCCGCTGGGCCTCGTGCAACATCTTCTCGACGCAGGATCATGCCGCTGCCGCGATCGCCGCTTCCGGCGTGCCTGTCTTCGCGATCAAGGGCGAGTCGCTCCAAGATTACTGGGTCTACACCGACAAGATCTTTCAGTGGGCCGACGGCGGCCTTTCCAACATGATCCTCGATGACGGCGGCGACGCCACCATGTACATCCTGCTTGGCGCCCGCGCCGAAGCCGGCGAGGACGTGCTGTCTCATCCGCATTCCGAAGAGGAGGAAATCCTCTTCGCGCAGATCAAGAAGCGCCTTGCCGCTTCGCCTGGCTGGTTCACCAAACAGCGCGATGCGATCAAGGGCGTCACCGAAGAAACGACGACCGGCGTCAACCGCCTTTACCAGCTTAGCCAGAAGGGCCTGCTGCCCTTCCCGGCGATCAACGTCAACGACTCGGTCACCAAGTCGAAGTTCGACAACAAATATGGCTGCAAGGAATCGCTGGTCGACGGCATCCGCCGCGGCACCGACGTCATGATGGCCGGCAAGGTTGCCGTCGTCTGCGGCTATGGCGACGTCGGCAAGGGTTCTGCCGCTTCGCTCTCCGGCGCTGGCGCCCGCGTCAAGGTGACCGAAGCCGATCCGATCTGCGCATTGCAGGCTGCGATGGACGGCTATGAAGTCGTCCTGCTCGAGGACGTCGTTTCCTCGGCCGATATCTTCATCACCACGACCGGCAACAAGGACGTCATCCGCATCGACCACATGCGCGCGATGAAGGATATGGCGATCGTCGGCAATATCGGTCACTTCGACAACGAAATCGAAGTCGCAGCATTGCGCAATCTCAAATGGACCAACGTCAAGCCGCAGGTCGACCTGATCGAATTCCCCAAGGGCAACCGCATCATTCTTCTTTCCGAGGGCCGCCTGCTCAACCTCGGCAACGCCACCGGCCATCCGTCCTTCGTGATGTCGGCTTCGTTCACCAACCAGACGCTGGCGCAGATCGAGCTCTTCACCAAGCCCGACCAGTATTCCAACCAGGTCTATATCCTGCCGAAGCATCTCGATGAAAAGGTCGCACGCCTGCATCTCGACAAGCTCGGCGTGAAGCTGACCGAGCTTTCCGCGGAACAGGCTGCCTATATCGGCGTCTCGCCGAAGGGCCCGTTCAAGTCCGACCACTACAGATATTGATCCGATAGTTAATATCCACAAGATGTAGAAGCCGCGGCATTGACAAATGCCGCGGCTTATTTTTTGGGCGCTCCCTTCCCGCCGATTCCCTTCCGAAGTATTGTTTTAAGACTTGATTCGTGGCGCCGGACCCTGTCCGGCCGTCGCGAAAATGGGATGTCTTGTCGTAATGCGGCACATTGAAGGACGGAGACATACCGCGGATGTCGGAAATAAAAAGCAGCCTGCCCGGTCAGGCGGATGATGGCGCTTGCGCCGATCGCCGCCCGCTCATGGCTGGTCAAGGATATAAATCTGCAACGGCACACGAGGCCGTACAGCAACAGCACGGACCATTGGCGCGCTTCCTGAAAGGCTGCGCGGCCGGCACGGCGCTCGCCGCGCTGGCGCGGCCGGCTCTGGCACAGGCGGAGCAGCAGGCGGCGGCCACGGCTCACCTCTTCACATCCTCGCAAGTGATCGGTGTTTCCGTTGTCATCGGCGTCATATCGGCAGCACTGCTGTCTACGCTGTGGCTCGTGCGTCAGCGTGGCAACCTCGAAAACGAGAGCCGGGAAATCCGCTCGGCGCTCTCCGATGCCCAGCAGCGCATTTCGCAATACCAGGCTCTGATCGCCGACAAAAACCGGCGGATCGTCATCTGGGACGGCAATGCGCGTCCCGAACTGCTCGGCCAGCTTCCGCCTGAAACCGGCGCGCCGCAAGACGGCGAATTCCTGGCCTTCGGCCTGTGGCTGAAATCACGCTCGGCTTCCGAGCTGGAAAAGGCGATCGACCGGCTGCGCGACGAGGCGCAGAGCTTCGACATGGTGGTCGAAACCATCCGCGACGAAATCCTTGAGGCGCAGGGCCGGGTTTCCGGCGGGCGCGCCTTTGTCCGTTTCGTGGCGCTCAACAATCTGCGCGCCGAGCTCGCCGAGCTCAGGATTGAGCGCGACCGGCTGATGACCTCCATCTCGGCCTTCCAGACCATGCTGGACGCGATCGACATGCCGGCCTGGCAGCGCGACCCGGCGGGCCGCCTCACCTGGGTCAACCAGGCCTATGGCGAGGCTGTCGAGGCGCGATCGCCGCAGCAGGCGATCAATGAAGGCCGTGAGATGCTGACGACCGTGGCGCGCGAACGCATTCGCGCCACGACGACGCCGGAATCGCCCTTCCACGACAAGATCTCGACGGTCGTCCACGGCAACCGCACATTCTTCGACGTCGTCGACGTCAGGGTTCCCGGCGGCTCGGCCGGCATCGCCATCGACGTGTCCGACATAGAGGCGGTGCGCGCCGAGCTGGAACGGACGCTGAAGAGTCATGCCGAAACGCTCGATCATCTCGCCACGCCCGTCGCCATCTTCGACGGCGACCGCCGGCTGCAATTCTACAACCAGGCCTTCGTCGCACTCTGGGAGCTTGATATCGCCTTCCTCGAAGGCCGACCGGACAATAGCGAGCTGCTCGAGCGGCTGCGCGCAGCCAAGAAGTTGCCGGACCAACTCAACTGGAAAAGCTGGAAGGAATCAGCCCTTTCCGTCTATCGCGCGCTCGACACGCAAACGGATCTCTGGCACCTGCCGAACGGGCAGACGCTGCGGGTCTTTGCGACCGCGCATCCGCAGGGTGGCGCCACGTGGGTGTTCGAAAATCTGACCGAGCAGGTCGATCTTGAAACGCGCTACAACACGCTGGTCAAGGTGCAGGGCGAAACGATCGACCATCTTTCCGAAGGTGTGGCGGTGTTCGGCCCGGACGGGCGCATCCGACTTTCCAACCCGGCCTTCCGCGCGCTCTGGGGGATCACCGAAACCGAAGCCAAGCCCGGCACCCATATCCGCGCGCTGGGCGAGGCCTGCACCCCGTCCTATGACCGGCCGGATGGCTGGAAGACCTTCGCGGAACTGATCACCAGCTTCGACGACGAACGCCGCTCGGGTCAGGGAACGCTGGAACTCTTCTCCGGCCTCGTGCTCGACTACGCCGTCATTCCGCTGCCGAACGCCCAGACTATGCTGACCTTCGTCAACATGACCGACAGCGTGCGTGCCGAGCGCGCGCTGACCGAGAAGAACGAAGCGCTGCGCAAGGCCGACGAGCTGAAGAACGACTTCGTCCAGCATGTTTCCTATGAACTGCGTTCGCCACTGACCAACATCATCGGCTTCACCGATCTCCTGCGCACGCCGGGCGTCGGCCCCTTGAGCGAACGGCAGGCCGAATATATCGACCATATCTCGACCTCGTCCTCGGTTCTGTTGACGCTCGTCAACGATATTCTCGATCTTGCGACCGTCGATGCCGGCATCATGCGCCTCAATTATGCGGATATCGATCTCAACGACCTGCTCGACGACGTCTCGATGCAGATCGCCGATCGCCTCCACGAAAGCGGCGTGGCGCTTGAAATCACCGCACCCGCCTATCTCGGCTCGATCGTTGCCGATCCGCAGCGGCTGAAGCAGATCCTGCTGAAGCTTCTTTCCAATGCGGCGAATTTCTCGCCCGAGGGCACCTCGATCTCCCTGGAATGCCATCGCGAAGGCACGGATTTCGTCTTCTCCGTCAGCGATCGCGGCCCCGGCATCTCACCTGACATGATCGCGACCGTCTTCGACCGTTTTGCCACGGGGGCGAAAAGCGGCAAGCGCGGCGGCGCCGGCCTCGGCCTCTCAATCGTCGACAGCTTTGTCAGTCTTCATCATGGCGACGTGACGATCGACAGCGAGCCGGGCAAGGGCACGACGGTCGTCTGCCGTATCCCCTCGGTCAATGTACCGCATTCCGCCGCTGCCGAATGACGACCAATGATGCGATCTCGCTGTTCCTGAAGGACGAGGCTGCCACCATCCGCCTCGGCGAAGACCTGGCGCTGGCCTTGAAAGCCGGCGATTGCCTCGCCCTTTCCGGCGATCTCGGCGCAGGGAAATCCTCGCTCGCTCGGGCGATCCTGCGGGCCATGGCCGATGACGAGGGGCTTGAAGTCCCGAGCCCGACCTTCACGCTGGTACAATCCTACGATCTGCGCATCCCCGTTTCGCATTTCGATCTCTACCGGCTCGGCGATCCTGCCGAATTGACGGAACTCGGCTTCGACGAGGCTCTGCAAAGCGGTATCTGTCTCGTCGAATGGCCTGAGATGGCGGAGAGCGAGCTGCCCGCGGAGCGCATCACCCTGACGCTGGCGCATGAAGGCAGCGGCCGGCGGGCGACGATCGAAGCCGCTGGCGCGCAAAATACACGCATCCGCCGCGTCCTGGCGATCCGTGAGTTCCTCGATACCGCCGGTTACCCCGCAGCGAAACGCCGATTCCTGACCGGCGATGCGTCGCTGCGCGCCTATGAGGCGATCTATCCGCAACCTGGGAACCGACGCATCATCCTGATGGACTGGCCGCCGCTTGCTGAAGGCCCGCCGGTTTTCGACGGCAAACCCTATCCCAAAGTCGCTCATCTTGCCGAAAACGCCTATCCCTTCGTGGCGATCGCCGATGCGCTGCGCAAGGACGGTTTTGCGGCGCCCGAAGTCTACAAGGTGGATTATAACAAGGGTATCCTGCTGATCGAAGATCTCGGCAGCGAGGGCGTGCTGGATGCCCAGGGACGGCCTATTATCGAACGCTATCGCGAAAGCGTTGCCTGCCTGGCCAGGCTGCATGCCTTGAAATTTCCGCAGGACATCCCGGTTGGAAAGAGCCATATCCACCATATTCCTGATTTCGACCGCACGGCGATGAAGATGGAGGTGCAGTTGGTGCTCGACTGGCACCTGCCATGGAAGCGCCAAGGCGCTCCTGCAATGGAAACAGAACGGACGGAATATCTGGCGATCTGGGATGCGCTCATCGACGAGCTTGCTACGGCCGAGAAGAACCTGCTGCTGCGCGACTTCCACTCGCCGAATATCATCTGGCGCGAACATGAAAGCGGTGTTCGCAAGATCGGCCTGATCGATTTCCAGGACGCGATGATCGGTCCCACGGCCTATGACCTTGCCTCGATCGTCCAGGATGCGCGTGTGACGATCGAGCCGGATCTCTTCCGGCAGTTGATGGATGATTATCTGACGCTTCGCCGTGCGGAGCGCGGTTTCGACGAAGCCGCGTTCATGAAGGTCTGGGCGATCATGTCGGCGCAGCGCAACTGCAAGCTTGCCGGTCTTTGGGTGCGCCTGTTGCAGCGCGACGGCAAGCCGGGCTATCTGAAACATATGCCACGCACGCTTTCCTATCTGAACGTCGCGCTTGAGCATGAAACGCTTGCCCCCTTGCGCGATTGGTGCGCAAGGGCTGGAATAGGCCGGAGCGAATCATAAGTTTCGGATCAGAATGACCATCAGACAAGCCATGGTACTGGCCGCGGGTCTCGGAACCCGCATGCGCCCGATCACCGACACGATCCCGAAGCCGCTGGTGAAGATCGACGGCAAGCCGATGATCGACTACGCGCTGGATTGCCTGGTGGCGGCCGGCATCGAACGCGCCGTCGTCAACGTTCACCACCACGCCGACCAGATGCTCGAACATCTCGGGAATTATCACGGCCTCGACATCGTCATATCAGACGAGCGGGACGCGCTGATGAATTCCGGCGGCGGCTTGGCGAAGGGGCTGAGGCTGCTTGACCGCGACAATATCTTCGTCATGAATGCCGATCTCTTCTGGATCGGCGAACAGCCGGGCCGGCCGACGAACCTGCAGCGCTTAGCCGGATTCTTCGATGCCGAACGCATGGATATGGCGCTGCTTTGCGTTGGGATCGAGGATACGACGGGTCACAACGGCAAAAATGACTTCAGTCTCGCAGCCGATGGTCGGCTGACGCGTTATCGTGACGATCCGTCCAATCCCGTCGTCTATGCCGGAGCGATCGTCATGAACCCGTCGTTGCTCGACGATGCACCGAAGGATGCTTTCAACCTCAATATCTATTTCGACAAGGCGATCGCGCGCGGACGGCTTTTCGGCATCGTGCTCGAAGGTCACTGGCTGACGGTGGGAACGCCCGACGCGGTTGGCGAGGCGGAGGAAACGATCCGGCGATTGCGGACGTTTGCGTAAGCCATGGCGGAGCGGCACCAGCCACGCATCCTGACGATCCCGGCAGGTCTCTCTTTCCTGAAAACGCTGGCGACGACGCTTTGCGACGGCCGATTGACGCCGTTTTTCCGGCACGACGTCGATGATCCGCTATCGCTTGCCAAAGTGACGATCTACCTGCCGACCCGGCGCGCCGTGCGTGTGCTGCGGTCCGAATTCGTCGATCTGCTCGGCGGCCGCTCTGCGATCCTGCCGGTGATCCGTCCTCTCGGCGAAACCGATGACGATAGCGGCTATTTCGACGAGGCACTGCCGGCAACGATTGATCTCGCCCAGCCGCTGTCGAATACCGCCCGTCTGCTGGAGCTTGCGCGCCTGATCCTCGCCTGGCGAAACAAGCTGCCGGAGATCGTCCGCCACATTCATTCAGACTCGCCGCTGGTTGCGCCCGCAAGTCCGGCGGATGCGATCTGGCTCGCCCGTAATCTTGCCGAGTTGATCGATTCCATCGAAACCGAGGATCTCGACTGGTCGGAGCTGTCAAAACTCGATACCGGCGATTATGCCGCCTGGTGGCAGCTGACGGCGGAGTTCCTGCAGATCGCCAGCGCCTTCTGGCCGGAGCGGCTGTCCGAACTCGGAAAATCCTCGCCGGCGCGGCACAGAAACGCCATTCTCCGGGCCGAGGCGAGCCGGCTTTCAGCAACGAAACCCGCCGGGCCGATCATCATCGCCGGTTCGACGGGTTCCGTTCCCGCCACCGCCGATCTCATCGCCGCCGTCGCCTATCTGCCGGAAGGTGTGATCGTGCTTCCAGGTCTCGATCTCTCCATGCCCGAAAGGCACTGGCAGATGGTTGCGCCGGAACCGGCGCCCGGCCAACACGCCAATCCCGCAAGCCGGAGCCATCCCCAATATGGCCTGTCGGTGCTGCTCAAGCGGCTGAAGCTGACACGCGCCGATGTCACGCTTCTCGACAGACCGGACGCTGATCTTGACCGGCGCGCCGAAATCCTGTCGCGGGCCCTTGCCCCGGCGGAGGCGACCAGCGACTGGGGGGCGTGGAAGAGCGATCTGCCGGCCGGCGCACTGACTTCGGCCTTCTCTGATATCTCGCTAATCGAAGCCGCCAATGAGCGCGAGGAAGCCACCGCGATTGCCATCGCACTCCGGCTTGCACTGGAGAGGCCGGGACAGGACGGCGAGAGCCGGGCAGCACTCATCACTCCGGACCGCAATCTCGCGCGGCGGGTGATGGCCGAGCTTTCCCGTTTCGGCATCCTCGCCGATGATTCGGCGGGCACACCGCTTTCGGCCATGCCGCAGGGCACCTTGCTGCAATTGCTGCTGGAGGCAGCGCTGCGACCGGGCGATCCGGTGGCGATCGTCTCGCTGCTCAAACATCCGCTTGCCCGCTTCGGCCTCGAGCGCGGTGCATTGATTTCCGCTACCGAGGCGCTCGAGCTGCTGGCACTGCGCGGCGGCGTGGCAGAGGTGGATATCAGTACGCTCGAACCGCTGCTCACGCACCAACTTGCCGAACAGGCCCTCGACAGGCACGCGCCGCAATGGCGAAAAGCGCTTTCGCCCGATGCCGCCGACGCCGCATACGACCTTGCCCGCCGGGTCGCACAAGCGACCGAGCCCCTGGCTTCGGCGCTGATCCGGCACCGGCCGGAAGATCGCGGAAGAACAGTGCGCTTCACATTGTCCGAATGGGCAGAGCGCACCGGCCGTTCGCTTGAAGCGGTCGCGGTCGATCCGCAAGGCAATCTCGCCGATCTCTGGTCAAACGAAGCGGGAGATGCCCTCGCCACCCTGCTCGGTGAAGTGATCGATACGGACGGCCAGATGGAGGCCGACGGACCGCAATGGATCGACATCATGGCAGCCCTTGCCGCCGGTCATGCGGTGAAGCCACGGGCGCTCAGCCATCCCAGGCTTTTCATCTTCGGCACGCTGGAAGCCCGCCTGCAGAGCGTCGATACGCTGATCCTCGGCGGACTGAACGAAGGCACCTGGCCGGGACAGACCGCCAACAATCCCTTCATTCCGCGAATGATGAAGACGGAAATCGGTCTCGAGCCGCCGGAGCGGCGCATCGGCCAGCTGGCACATGATTTCGAGATGGCAAACGGCACACGCCATCTGATCTATTCGCGCGCGCTGCGCCAGGGCTCGACGCCGACCGTTGCCTCGCGTTGGCTGCAGCGGCTGCTGGCGCTCGGCGGAGAGGCGTTCGAAGCGGAATTGAGGGCTCGCGGTGATCGGTTTCTGCAATGGGCCGCACTCATCGATCGGGGCGAGGCCCAAGCGCCGGCGCAACGACCCTCGCCGAAACCGCCGCTCGCACTGCAGCCGAAATCCTATTCCTTCAGCGAAGTCGGCCGGCTGCGCCGTGATCCCTATGCCATCTATGCCCGCCGTGTCCTGCGGCTTGACCCGGTCGATGCGTTCAACCGCGATCCAGGAGCGGCCGAACGCGGAACGCTCTACCACAAGATCGTCGACCGCTTCATCCGCGAGGCTTACATCGCCGGGACGCCTGATGCGGCAGCGGCGATGGAGCGTATCCTTTCCGAGCTTTTCGACATGGAAAAACTGCCGCCGCATATCGATGCCGTGTGGCGACCGCGCTTTCGCGAAGTGGCCCGCGCCTTTCTCGAATGGGAGGCTGGACGCCGGCATGGCATCCTGAAAACGCTGACGGAGGTACGGGGCGGCATGGAGCTGGAGTCGATCAATATCCGGCTCACTGGCGTCGCAGACCGGATTGACATGACAGGACCAAACTCGGCAGACATCATCGACTACAAAACTGGCTACAATCCTACGCCGCCGCAGGCACGCGCGCTTCTCGATCCCCAACTCGCTCTGGAGGCCGCAGCCCTGAACGCCGGCGCTTTCCGTGACGCGGGCAGCCTCGTGCCGCAGGACCTGCTTTATGTCCGCCTGCGGCCGAGGAGCCCTCTCCAAGTCGATACCATCAACAACGAAAACTCTGCCCGTAGCGACAAGGCGAAATCGGCAATGGATCTCGCCGCCGAATCGATCGATCAGCTGGTCAAATTCGTAGGATTGCTGCAATCCAACGAAAGGGGCTTTACCTCGCGGCTGATCCCGGCTCAGCAATTCGATTTCGGCGGCGACTATGATCATCTCGCCCGCGTTTCCGAATGGTCGACGGCCGAAACCGAAGAGGGCGGCGGTGATGAGTGATGTGACCGCCCTCCCCAACGACGACGATCCGGGTGCCTGGATCGGCTGGACGACAATTCAGCAGGCGATTGCCTCCGATCCGTTGCGTTCGGCATGGGTCTCGGCCAATGCCGGGTCCGGCAAGACGCATGTGCTGACACAGCGCGTTATCCGGCTGCTGCTTGCGGGCTCGCGGCCCTCCGCCATTTTATGCCTCACCTATACCAAGGCTGCCGCCTCAGAAATGTCGAACCGCGTTTTCGAACGGCTGGCGGAGTGGGTGGTGCTCGATGATGAAGAGCTTAGCCGGCGGATCGCGCAGATCGAGGGTACGGCTCCCGACGGACTGAAGCTTGCCGAGGCCCGTCGGTTGTTTGCCAAGGCGCTGGAGACGCCCGGCGGATTGAAGATCCAGACGATTCATGCCTTTTGCGAAGCGCTTCTGCATCAGTTCCCGCTGGAGGCCAACGTTGCCGGGCATTTCTCGGTTCTCGACGATCGCGCGGCGGTGGCGCTGCTTTCCGATGCGCGCCGGGCGCTGCTGATCGCAACCGCGCCGGAGGGAGACAGCACCCTTGCCGAGGCATTCACCTACGTGCTCAACCTCGGCGACGAATCCGGACTGGAAAACCTGCTCGGCGACATCGTTGCCAACCGCAACGCCATTCGTCGTTTTACCGCGACGGCCGAACAGCAGGGCGGTGTGGAGAAGGTCCTGCGCAAAAGGCTTGGCCTTGCCGCCGGCGACACGGAAAGCCGGATCGCGGCGCAATATTGGCCTTTGCCTGCGCTTTCGGGCGGCACGCTGGAGCTTTATCTCTCGCTGGCCGACCAGAAGGGTGGCACGAAGGCGCAAGAGGTTGCCTACGGCCTCAGGCTCACCGGGCGGGAGCGCGATGACGCAAGGCGGGCTGAGTTCCTCGAGAAAATCTTTCTGACAATGAAGGGCGAGCCCAAGGCGGACTCGCAATTCTTCGTCAAGGCCATGCTTGCCGAGGCACCGCAGCTGGCGGACGCCATCGCCATTGCCCGCGCGCATGTCGCAGCAAGCCGCGACCGGCTGAAACTGATGCGGGTGTACGGCGCCACGCAGGCAGCACTCGTGCTCGCCGATCGGCTGAACCACGACTACGAGGAGTTGAAGAAGCAGCGCAGCCAGCTCGATTTCGAGGATCTGATCACCCGCACCGCCGACCTGCTCATGAAAAGTAGCGTCGGTCCCTGGATCCACTACAAGCTCGATCGCGGCATCGACCATATCCTCGTCGACGAGGCGCAGGATACCAGCCCGATCCAGTGGAGTGTCATCCAGTCGCTCGCCGAGGATTTCTTCTCCGGCGAAAGTGCCCGGCCGATCGTGCGCACGCTCTTTGCCGTCGGCGACGAAAAGCAGTCGATCTATTCTTTCCAGGGCGCGCGGCCAGAGCGTTTTTCCGAGGAAAGCGACCGAACGCGGCGGCGAGTTTCCGATAGCGGGCAGAGCTTTTCCTCCGTGCGGCTACCGCTGTCGTTCCGTTCGACCGCCGATGTGCTCGAGGCCGTCGACCATATTTTCAAGGCGCCCGAGAACGCGCGCGGCCTCAGCGCGCTTGACGAACCGGTCGTGCATCGCTCCAGCCGCATCGGACATCCCGGCGCCGTCGATCTCTGGGAGATGGTTGCGCCGGAAGCGGTGGTGAAGGAAGAAGACTGGACGGCGCCCTTCGACGCGACGCCGGAAAGCGCGCCGGCCGCAATCCTCGCGCGGCGGATCGCCCATTCGATCGGCACGCTTGTTGGCCGCGAGACGATCGTCGAAAAAGGCAAGGAACGCCTGATCGAGGCCGGCGACATCCTGGTGCTGGTGCGCAAGCGCGACGCCTTCGTCAATGCGTTGACACGGGCGTTGAAACGCCGCGGCGATATTCCGGTCGCCGGCGCGGACAGGCTGGTGCTGACCAGCCATATCGCCGTGCAGGATCTGCTGGCGCTCGGCCGTTTCCTGCTTCTGCCGGAAGACGACCTTTCGCTCGCCGCCGTGCTCAAGAGCCCGCTTTTCGATCTCTCCGAGGACGACATTTTTGCGGTTGCCGCGCTACGCAGCGACAATGAGAGCGTTTGGAGCCATCTGAAAAGCTTCGCCGCCGACGGCACCGAACGTTTCCGTGCAGCCGTCGAGAGGCTGGAGCTGTTACTCCGGCAGTCCAGGCGCCTGTCGGTTCATGATTTCTATGCGCGTGTGCTGGGCAGTCATGGCGGGCGGCGGCAATTCCTTGCCCGTCTCGGGACCGAAGTCAGCGATATCCTCGACGAATTCTTGACCTTCACACTCGACCACGAAAGCTCCGGTCTTCCCGGGCTGCAATCCTTCATCTCGACGCTGGAGCTCGAGGCGCCCGTCGTGAAACGCGAGCAGGACAAGGGACGCAACGAGGTGCGCATCATGACGGTGCATGCCTCCAAGGGTCTTGAAGCGCCGATCGTTTTCCTCGTCGACGGCGGTTCGAAGGCCTTTACGCATACGCATCTGCCGAAGCTTCGCCTGCTCGAGACCGGTCCCGACGAGACGCCGATGCCCGTCTGGGTTCCTGTCTCCGATCTCGCCAACTCGCTGACCCAGGACGATGCGACGCGTATCCAGATGCTGGCGGAAGAGGAATATCGCCGGTTGCTCTATGTCGCCATGACGCGCGCCGCCGACCGGCTGGTCGTCTGCGGCTATCGTGGCGTACGTGTGAACAATGACACCTGGCATATGATGATTTCGACGGCACTGCGCGACGACCATCCGCATGTGGAGGCGACCACGTTCTCCGGTCCCGATGGGGAATGGCCGGGCATCAAATGGCGCGTGCCGCGGGTGGAACGAAGCTTCGAGCGTATCGACCGCAGCGAGGAGCGCGGCAGCGAGGCGACCTTGCCGGATGGCCTTTTGCGGCCATTGCCGCCGCAGGCTGAGCTGCCGCGGCCGCTTAGCCCCTCCGGCGCCGGGACGATCATCGATGAGGACGAAGGCGGCCTGCTGGTCGTTTCGCCGCTGTTCGGCGAGAAGGAGCGCAGCGATCGTTCACTGGAGAAAGGCAGGCTGATCCATCGCATGCTGCAGGCGCTTCCCGAAATTCCACCTGGCGAACGACCTGATGCGGCGAGCCGTTATGCTGAACGAGCGGCTCGATTCTGGCCGGAAGCCGAACGGCGCAAGCTTGTCGATTCGGTTCTGAAACTATTGGACGAGGAAGGTCTTCAGTCCGTCCTCGGTGCGCAGGCCCAGCCAGAGGTGTCGATCATGGGAACATTGACGCTCGAAGACCGGCGCTATGCCGTCTCCGGCCGCATCGACCGGCTTGCCGTTCTTGCCGATCGCGTCGTCATTCTCGACTACAAGACCAATCGGGTGCCGCCGGCGACAGAGGAGGCCATCCCCTTCGCACACCGGGCGCAGCTGGCGATCTATCGGGAGATCCTGGCGCCGCTCTATCCCGATAAGTCCATCGACTGCATGCTTGTCTATACCGAGAACGCCTCGCTCTTCACGTTGAGCGAAGAGGCGCTCGGTTTGGCGCTTGCAGCGGTCAAGACAAAGTGAAATACCGGACATTGAAAATTCGGCACCGCACCATCACATGTGGTTCAACACCAATTCCGTTAAAGGAGCAGCCCGTGGCTACCGTGAAAGTCGATATCAATAACTTCCAGTCGGAAGTTCTGGAATCCGCAGAACCCGTCGTCGTCGATTTCTGGGCCGAATGGTGCGGCCCGTGCAAGATGATTGCTCCGAGCCTCGAAGAAATCGCCGTCGAGATGGAAGGCAAGGTCAAGGTCGCCAAGCTGAACATCGATGAGAACCCGGAACTCGCTGCACAGTTCGGTGTGCGCTCCATTCCGACCCTTGCAATCTTCAAGGGCGGCGAAGTTGCCGATATCTCGGTCGGAGCAAAGCCAAAGACGGCTCTTTCGAACTGGATTTCGAGCGCTGCCTGATTGATATTCGCTTAATTCATAGCACGTTGAAGAAAAAGCCCGGCTTCGACCGGGCTTTTTTCATTTTGCAGCCTTCATTTCGGGGGCGTGCCATTGTCGGCAAGCACGTCGCCGACGAGATAGAGAGAGCCGCCGACCAGGATGCGCGGCGGCAATGCCTCCGGATCGACGACGGCTTTTATCGCTTCCAGTGCATCGCCGACCGTCGACATCGGTTCGGCAACCAGGCCGGCATCATAAGCGGCATTCGACAATATCACCGGATCGATCATCGCTTCGCTGCCGCGGATCGGCACGCAGAAAACCTTCTCGACCAAGCCGGTAAAGGCCTTGAAATAGCCGACCGGATCCTTCGTATTGATCATGCCGGTAACCAGGAAAAGCGGCCGAGACTGGCGCTCCTCGAAATTGGCCATGGCTTCGGCGATCACTTCGCCGGCCCCCGGATTATGTCCGCCATCGATCCAGATCTCGGCGCCGGCGGGCGCATGCGATAGCAGCCGGCCCTCGCTCAGACGCTGCAGCCGGCCCGGCCATTCGACCGAACTCATCGCTTTTTCCATCATCGTTTCGGTGACGATGAATCCCGCCGCCTTGACGGCGCGAATGGCGGCCGCGGCATTGGCATATTGATGCCGGCCAGGAAGGCGCGGCAGCGGCAGGTCGGCAAGACCGAACTCGTCCTGGTAAACAAGCCGGCCATATTCCTCATGCGCCATGAAATCCTGCCCGAAGACGGCGCTCGGGCAATGCAGCCGTTCGGCCGTCGACATCAGTACGTCAAGTGCTGCGTCATAATCCTGATGACCGATGACAACGGGAAAGCCCGGCTTCATGATGCCGGCCTTTTCGGCCGCGATCAACTCGACCCTGTCGCCGAGATAGGGCTGGTGATCCAGCGAGATCGGCATGATCACCGAGACGGCCGGATCGGAGATGACATTGGTGGCGTCGAAGCGGCCGCCGAGACCGACTTCGATGATCGCGGCATCGGCCGGATGTTCGGAAAACAGGATGAAAGTAACCGCCGTCAGGATTTCAAAGACGGTGATGTGCTGTCCTGCATTGGCATCGGCTACCCGACGCACGGCCTCGGCAAAGACAGCGTCGTCGACAAGCTGTCCGCGTCCGCCCTTGACACCGATGCGGTACCGTTCGTGCCAATTGACGAGATGCGGCGAGGTGTGGACATGAGCGCTGTAGCCACCGGCTTCGAGCAAAGCGCGGCAAAAGGCGGTGACCGACCCCTTGCCGTTGGTGCCGGCGACATGGATAACCGGCGGCAGTTTCCTGTGCGGATTGCCGAGCATATCGAGAAGACGGGTGATGCGATCGAGAGACAGATCAAAGCCCTTGGGATGCAATCCCATGAGCTTGTCGATCTCCTGTGCTGCCTCGCTCACCGCGGTTTGGCCTCTGGGTATCAATTCGGCACCCCGCCTGCTTGTCGGTTATCAGGCGCTCGCCGCCAGAGCAATCGCGCCGCTATTCATGTCGTTCGCCGCAGTAACAGGCTTCTTCGTCAGGATCTTCAAGAGGCGCGCCAGCGTTTCCGGAATATCGTGACGTTTGACGACCATATCGACCATACCATGCTCCAGCAGATATTCGGCGGTCTGGAAGCCTTCGGGCAGTTTTTCACGCAGCGTCTGCTCGATTACGCGCTTTCCGGCAAAGCCGATTTCGGCGCCGGGCTCGGCCAGGTGAATATCGCCAAGCATGGCATAGGAGGCCGTGACGCCACCGGTCGTCGGGTTGGTCAGCACGACGACATAGGGCTGGCCGGATTCTTTCAGCATGTCGACGGCAACCGTCGTGCGCGGCAGCTGCATCAGCGACAGGATGCCTTCCTGCATGCGCGCACCGCCGGAAGCGGGGAACATCACCAGCGGGCACTTTTCAGATGTCGCACGCTCGAAAGCCTTGACGATCGCCTCGCCGGCGGCCATGCCGAGCGAACCGCCGATAAAGTTGAATTCGTGCACGACGGCCACGAGTTTCAGTCCCTGCACCTTTCCGACGCCGGCAAGGATCGTATCCTCCTGTTCGGTCTTCAGGCGGCTGTCGCGCAGGCGATCGCTATATTTTTTCGAATCGCGGAACTTCAGCGGATCCTGCGCGACCTTCGGCTGCGGCAGCGATTCGAACTCGCCATTGTCGAAAAGATCGGTCAGGCGGGCCTTGGCCGGCATCTTCATATGATAACCGGACGCCGGAATGACCCATTTGTTGCCTTCCAGGTCTTTGTGGAAGACCATCTCGCCCGTTTCCGGGCACTTGATCCAGAGATTCTCCGGCACTTCGCGACGGCCCAGCATGGAATTGATCCGCGGGCGAACGTAGTTGGTGATCCAGTTCAACTCGAATACTCCTGATAGTCTAAAGCGCGTCGCGATCTTTCAGATTCGCTGCCACGCTGTAGGTCCTGGTTTCCCGCATGTCGTTGCCGCAAAACCGCTGCACGCTTTTGCGCGACATGCCTTATTGCCAATGTGGGCAAACTATTCGGCAGCAACAAGGCGCGCCGAACGTGTTCCCGTGGAAAGGCCGCGCACCAGCGTGGCAACCGCCTGAACGGTGTCCGCCGTTGCCTTTCCGTCATCCGTCAAGCTGGTCGCGACCTGATTGACGATCGCGGTTCCGACGACGACGCCGTCGGCCGAACCGCCAATGACCTTTGCATGTTCTGCCGTCTTGACGCCGAAGCCGACGCAGACGGGCAGCTTGGTATGCTGCTTGATGCGCTGGACCGCGCCCGACACCAGCGACGGATCGGGCAACGCCGAACCAGTGATGCCGTTCATCGAGACGTAGTAGACGAAGCCGGATGTGTTCTTCAGTACCTTCGGTAGGCGCTTCTCATCCGTCGTCGGCGTCGCCAGCCGGATGAAATTGATGCCTTTGCGGATCGCCGGAATGCAGAGTTCGTCATCCATCTCCGGCGGCAGATCGACGACGATCAGGCCGTCGATACCGGCGACGAGCGCGTCGTCGAGGAATTTCTCGACGCCGTAAATATAGATCGGGTTGTAGTAACCCATCATCACGACCGGCGTCGCATCGTTGGTCTTGCGGAAATCGGCTGCCAGCTGCAGCGTCTTCTTCAGCGTCTGGCCGCCTTTGAGCGCCCGCTGGCCGGCGAGCTGGATCGCTGGGCCGTCGGCCATCGGGTCGGAAAAGGGCATGCCGAGTTCGATGATGTCGGAGCCCGCTTCCGGCAGCGCCTTCATGATGCCGAGCGAGGTGTCGTAGTCAGGATCGCCGCCCATGAAATAGGTCACAAGCGCCGGACGGCCCTCGGCCTTCAGCTCGGCAAAGCGTTTGTCCATGCGTGCGGTCATGTCTTACAGTCCCATTCCCAGAATCTTGCCGACGGTGAAGATATCCTTGTCGCCGCGGCCGGAGAGGTTCATCAGGATGATCTCGTCCTTGCCCATCGTCGGTGCGCGTTTGATCACCTCGGCAATCGCATGCGATGGCTCGAGCGCCGGGATGATGCCTTCGAGGCGGGTCAGCATCTGGAAAGCCTCGAGCGCTTCGTGATCCATGATCGGCACATAGTCGACGCGGCCGGTATCGTTCAGCCAGGAATGTTCGGGGCCGATGCCGGGATAATCAAGACCGGCCGAAATCGAATGGCCTTCCTTGATCTGACCGTCGCCGTCCTGCAGCAGGTAGGTGCGGTTGCCGTGCAACACGCCCGGCGAACCGGCGGTGATCGAGGCGCAATGTTCGTCGCCCTGTAGACCCTTGCCGCCGGCTTCGACGCCGACCATCTTGACAGAGGGATCATCCAGGAAAGGATGGAAAATGCCGATGGCGTTCGAGCCGCCGCCAACGGCAGCGATGACGAGATCCGGAAGACGGCCTTCGGCCGCCAGAATCTGCTCCTTCGCTTCGATGCCGATCACCGACTGGAAATCGCGGACCATCTCCGGATAGGGATGCGGCCCGGCTGCCGTTCCGATCAGGTAATAGGTATCCTCGACATTGGTGACCCAGTCGCGAAGCGCCTCGTTCATGGCGTCCTTCAGCGTGCCGCTGCCTGCCGTGACCGGTTTGACTTCCGCGCCGAGCAGCTTCATGCGGAAAACGTTCGGCGCCTGACGCTCGACGTCGGTGGCGCCCATATAGACGACGCAGGGAAGGCCAAAGCGGGCGGCCACGGTCGCGGAGGCGACGCCGTGCTGGCCGGCACCGGTTTCGGCGATGATGCGGGTCTTGCCCATGCGCTTGGCAAGCAGGATCTGGCCGATGCAGTTGTTGATCTTGTGCGAGCCGGTGTGGTTCAGCTCTTCGCGCTTGAAATAGATCTTGGCGCCACCGAGTTCGGCCGTCAGCCGCTCGGCGAAATAGAGCGGGCTCGGGCGGCCGATATAATGCGTGCCGAGATGCTTCAATTCGGCCTGGAATTCCGGATCGATCTTTGCCCTGTTCCATTCGTCCTGCAGGTCGAGGATCAGCGGCATCAGCGTTTCGGCAACGAAACGACCGCCATAAATGCCGAAACGGCCATCTTCATCGGGGCCGGAACGGAAGGAATTCGGTTTAGGCGTCTCGTTCACTCTCAACTCCCTGAGGCCATGACAGGCGCATTCGCCTTTTCGACCGCGTCAAAAAATTCATCGATCTTCGCGACGCTCTTCACGCCAGGTGCAGTTTCGACTCCCGAGGAGACGTCGATACCCGGTGCCTTGGTGACGAAAAGCGCTTCTGCGACATTGTCCTTGTTCAGCCCGCCGGAAAGCATGTAGTCGACGCTGCCGTCAAGCCAGCTGAGAAGGCTCCAATCGAAGGAAATACCGTTACCGCCGGGCAGTTCCGAACCCTTCGGCGCTTTGGCGTCGAAGAGGAAACGGTCGGCGATGCCGATATAGGCCTCGACGCGCTTCAGGTCGTCTGCCGTGCGTACCGAAAAAGCCTTCATCACAGGCAGACCATAGAGCGCCTTTATGGTCAGCACATGTTCGGGGCTCTCATTGCCGTGAAGCTGGAGCATATCCGGCTTCAACAATGATACGATCTCATCGAGTTCGTCATTGGTCGGATCGACGACGACGGCGACGATCTTGGCCTTGCCACGCGCCGGTTCGGCCAGTTTTGCCGCCAGGTCCGGCTCGATGTAGCGTGGGCTCTTTTCGAAGAAGATAAAACCGATATGGGTCGCGCCGCGCTTCAGCGCGCGATCGACAGCCTCAGGCGTCTTCAAGCCACAGATCTTGATATCCGGTCTCATGGCAGCGAAGTGACACGAAATGCGGAAAGAGTCGAGCCAATTTGCGACGGACATTGAATTTAGCGCGGCTCTCAGCTGGAGCGCCGCGCGTCCAACGGACGCTCTAAGGACGCTCTGGCACTTTAAGTCTGCGCATAATCCTTTCCGAAAGATCGATTCCGATTTTCGGGGTTATGCGCTAGTCGAAATCAATGGCATGCAACTGGCTGCCATGCCGCTTGAGCCAGGATTTCGCCTCGTCCATGCCCGGGCAAAGTTTGCCACAGAGCGCCCAGAAGCGCGGACCGTGGTTCATTTCCTTGAGGTGGGCGACCTCATGGGCAGCGAGATAATCGATCACCGAAGGCGGCGCCATGACGATACGCCAGGAAAAGCTCAGATTTCCCTCCGACGAACACGAGCCCCAGCGGCTGCGGGTATCCTTCATCGAGATCGAGCGGATCGGCGCCCGGATCGTTGCGGCATGCATCGTCGCCAATCTTGCTAGGTCGGCACGCGCCTCTTTCTTGAGAAAGGCCGCAATGCGCCGTCCGACATGTTCCGGCATGCCGCTGACGCGCAGCACCGGCCTGCCGTCTATGGAAACCGCCTCCGTCAGCCCGCGCAAGCTGCCGCTATGCTGGATGCGATGGGAAACGCCGCGAAGGAGGATCTCGCCGCCGTCACGCAGGCCGGCATCGGTCGAAAACCTGGCAAGCTTGGTGAGCAGCCACCCCTGATGACGATCGAGGAAGGCATTGACCTCACGCGCCGCAAGGCCTTTCGGAACCGTCATCTTCAAGGCGCGGCCACCCGGTTCGATGCGCAGCGTGATGCGTGTCGCCCGGTCATGCTGCTTGATCGTCAGCGGCATGAGCCGGCCGGCGACGTCGAGCGTCCGCATTTGGGGGGGAGCCGGCTTTCGCGCCTTCGACCTTGTTTTCAGAAGCGAGAACATGTGTGTTTTCTATATGATTCGCCGGCAAATCTAAATGATCGCGAAAGGGCAGTCATGGAAAAACCGGCATCGGGAGATGCCGGTCATCAATTCGTCGTTCAGGCGTTTACGGTGTCTGGTATTCAGCGACCGGGCCGTTGTCGTCGCGCTTGGCGTTTCTGCGGTCGCGCATGAAGCGGTCGAACTCTTCCTGATCCTTGGCGCGGCGGAGTTCGCGCAGATAGGAGTCGAATTCCTCGCGCATTTCGTCAAGCTTGCGGCGCTCTTCCTCGATCCGGTCGAGTTCGGCCTTGCGCCAGTCGTCAAAGGCGACGTTGCCGGTCGAAAAATGCGGGCGGTGACGGCCATGCGGGCGGCGGCAGGAGGCAAAGAAGCCATCGGTCGCCTGGTTGACGTCACGCTTGAAGCCGCGCAGACGGTCGCCGAAGATGATATAGGCAAGCATGGCAAGACCCAGAGGCCAGAAAACCATGAAGCCGAGAATCATCAGGGCAATGGTAGCCGGAGTCCAATCCGGTCGAAGCAATGCTGACTGGTTCATCGTGCGGGTATCCCTCGCTTTCCGCGCCCGGCAGGATACCGAACGCTGAAATCGATGTGGTTACCGCAATAACCGCCTTCAAGACGATTGCCCGCGAAATCGGACAAGGCCTTGAATCCGTTTTGCTAATTCAGCTATCCCTGATTCAGCCTGCCCGGCCACCCTTGATGACACGCGGGAGCGGAGGCTTGACGGCAGAACGGGAATGCTGGCGGACGAAATCGATGATGCGCGGCGCGATCTCGCGGCGGAAACGCGAGCCGTTGAAAACACCATAATGGCCGACATCCGGCTGAAGATAATGCATGCGCATGTCTTCGGGAATGTTCACGCAGATGGTCTGCGCCGCCATTGTCTGGCCGACCCCTGAGATATCGTCATTCTCACCTTCGACGGTCAGCAGCGCCACATTGCGAATTGCCGCGGGATCGACGCGTTTGCCGCGATGCATCAGTTCGCCCTTCGGCAGCGAATGCTTGATGAAGACCTCCTCCACCGTCTGCAGATAGAATTCGGCGGTCAGATCCATGACGGCGAGATATTCGTCGTAGAAATCGCGATGTCTTTCCGGCTCGCCGTCGTTCTTCACGAGATGCATGAAGAATTCCTTGTGCGCAACGAGGTGGCGATCAAGGTTCATCGACATGAAGCCCGAAAGCTGCAGAAACCCTGGATAGACCGGGCGCATGAAGCCCGGCTGCGGCCAGGGCACGTTCATGATGACATTGTCGGAGAACCACTGCAGCGACCGCTCCTGGGCGAGCTTGTTGACCGCTGTCGGGTTGATGCGCGTGTCGATCGGGCCGCCCATCAGCGTCATCGACGCCGGCGAAAGCGGATCCCTGGCTTCCTCCATCACCGCAGCAGCTGCCAGCACCGGAACGGAAGGCTGACAGACGGCGATGACATGCGTGTCGTGACCGAGGAAATGCAGCATCTCGATGACGTAGTCGACATAATCATCGAAATCGAATGTGCCTTCCGTCATCGGTACCATGCGGGCGTCGATCCAGTCGGTGATGTAGATATCGGCGCTCGGCAGCAGTGCCTCGACCGTGCCGCGCAGCAGCGTGGCATAGTGGCCGGACATCGGCGCGACGATCAGAATGCGCGGATCATTGCCGCGGGCAGCTGGAACACGGCGGGCGAAATGCAGGAGATTGCAGAAGGGTCGCGACCAGACGACTTCTTCGCGGACGGAAACCGTCTTTTCACCGATCGTCGTCTGCTTCAGACCGAATTCCGGTTTGCCGTAGCGGCGCGTCGTGCGTTCGAACATTTCGAGGCTTGCAGCCATCGTCCGGCCGAATGGCGTGTGGGAGAAGGGGTTCAGCGGATTGGCATAGGCAAATCGCATGATATCGGCCGCGGCGCGAAACGGCGCCATGGCGGCATGGTTCAATTCATAAAGCTGATAAAACATGGAAGGCGCCACCTTTCTCTATCGAAAAGATGACACCGATTGAGAGGCATCGGACCTTTTCGTAACGCGGGCACGTCGCGCAGCCTAACAGGTTTTTGTTGCACAGCAACATTGGCGAACCAGACATACACAAGAAATGCCGGAGAATTGATCTCCGGCATCACAATCGACCTGAAAACTTAAGTTTCTCAACAGGAAGCGTCGTTAACGATCCGCTACAAAAGTCTGTTTCTGCGTGCCGAGACCTTCGATTTCGAGTTCGACCACGTCGCCGTTCTTGAGATAGCGCGGCGGCTTGAGGCCCATGCCGACGCCCGGAGGCGTACCGGTCGAGATCACGTCGCCGGGATGCAGCGACATGAACTGGCTGAGGTAGGAGACGAGGAAGGCAACCCCGTAAACCATCGTCTTCGATGAGCCGTTCTGCATCTTCTGGCCGTTGACCGTCAGCCACATGCCGAGGTTCTGCGGTTGCGGAATTTCATCCTTGGTTACGAGCCAGGGGCCGATCGGGCCAAAGGTGTCGCAGGATTTGCCCTTGGTCCATTGACCGGACCGCTCGGTCTGGAAAGCGCGCTCGGAAACGTCGTTGGAGACGCAATAACCGGCGACATAATCCAGCGCTTCGGCTTCCGTCACATATTTGGCAATTTTGCCGATGACGACGCCGAGTTCGACTTCCCAATCGGTCTTTTCCGAACCGCGGGGAATGACGACATTGTCGTTCGGCCCGACGATTGCGGATGTTGCTTTCATGAAGATGATCGGCTCGGGCGGCACGGTCGCGCCGGTTTCGGCAGCATGATCCGAATAATTCAAGCCGATGCAGATGAATTTGCCAGTGCCCGCGACGCAGGCGCCAATGCGGCCGGGTGCGATTTCCGGAAGGCTCTTCGGATCGATCGCCGCTATCTTTGCAAGGCCTGCCGGTGTGATCACTTCACCGCCGATATCGGCGACATGACCGGAGAGATCACGGATCTTGCCATCGGCATCGAGAAGTGCGGGTTTTTCACTGCCCGCTTCGCCAACACGCATCAGCTTCATGGAATTCCTCCTCATCGAAAACGGCTTTGCAGCCACCTATGAACGAATTATTCATCGGTGTCATTACGGCTTTACCGCGAAGCGGTACGGCTTTTCGGCGATTCGGATGATTTTCTGCCGAAAATCGCCCGTACCTGTCGGCATTACACTCTAAAAATTTCCGCCAGATCGGGGCCGACAGGAATGATCTTCGTCGGGTTGAGGCTTTCGATCGAATAGTAGCCGCGCTTGATGTGATTGAGGTTCACCGTTTCACCGATGCCCGGCCAATCCAGCATGCGACGGCAGAAGGCGCGCAGATTGGCATAATCGGAAAGCCGGCGCAGATTGCATTTGAAGATGCCGTGATAGGCAACGTCGAAGCGGACCAGCGTTACAAAAAGCCGGATATCGCTCTCGGTGGGATGGTCGGCGAAAAGAAAAAACCGGCCCTCGAACTGCTGCTCGATCCAGTCGAGGCAGGAAAACACATCGGCAAAGGCTTCTTCGTAGGCGATCTGCGTGGTGGCGAAACCGGCACGGTAGACGCCGTTGTTGAGATCAGGATAGATGCGATCGTTGAAAGCATCGATCTCGGCGCGCCTCTCCGCCGGGTAAAGATCGATCGGATTTTTTGCCAGACCGCCGAAGCCGCTGTTCAACATACGCAGAATATCGGCGGATTCATTGTTGACGATGGTCTTTCTCTGCTTGTCCCAGAGAACCGGCACGGTGGCCCGGCCGGTGAAATCGGGTGCTGCCCTGGTATAGATTTCATGCATATAGGTTACGCCGTTGACGTGATCCTCCGTCGCGCCGGGATAATCACCAAAGCGCCAGCCCTGCTTGCTCAGCAGCGGTTCGACAACCGAGACGGAGATGACGTCTGCCAGGCCCTTGAGCTTGCGGCCGATCAGCGTGCGCGAGGCCCAGGGGCAGATATAGGCGACATAGAGATGGTAACGGCCGGCGCTGGCTGCAAAGCCGGCTTCGCCGGTCGGCCCGGCGCTGCCATCCGGGGTCACCCAATTGCGGAAACTCGACGTCTGGCGGACGAAGCCGCCCTTTTCGTCCTTTGCCTGAACGGGCTGCCAGTCTTCCGTCCACTTTCCGTTCACCAGCATGCGCAACTCCCCGATCGATCGACTAAATGGTTCATTACCCTGCTTCGACGCCGGCGTGAGGCCGCGTTTTTGAAGACAGTCTGTACACCCCAACTGCAACGATGCTGCGCTTGCCAAGCCGGTGAAGCAGGAAATATGTCTCTGCTATACAAAATGACGTGGAGTTCGAAATGCATCTCTCGAGGGCCGTGGTGCCGACCGAACATGCAAGCCGCTACCTGCAGCAGCTCTGCAAACACTGGAGCCACAAGTTCAGCGTCGAATTCGATCCTCTGAAGGGCCGGGTGCCGTTCAGCGATACCGCCGAGGTGACCTTTGCGGCCGACGAGGCGACGCTGACCATGACACTTTCCGTCGCCGATCCCTCGCAACGGGAAAGGATGCAGGATGTCATCGACAATCATCTGAAGCGCTTCGCCTTCCGCGAAGAACTCGACATCGTCTGGACGGACTAAGCCCATCGCCAATCCAAACTTTCTGTCCCGAACCGTGGAACAAGCATGACGAAGAGCAATAACCGCGAATCCGACTATCCGATCGATCCGATGTTTCTCGATCGCTGGTCGCCGCGCGCCTTCACCGGCGAAATCATCGAGGAAGCACAGCTGCTCAGCCTGCTCGACGCCGCCCATTGGGCGCCGTCCTCTTCCAACCAGCAGCCCTGGCGCTTCGTCTATGCCCTCAAGGGCTCGGAGCATTGGGAGAAATTCGTCGCGTTGCTCGTCGACGCCAATCAGGAATGGGCAAAAAACGCATCGGCGCTGATTTTCGTCGTGTCGCGTGCCTTCACCGGAGCTGCCGGCTCGGCTGAGGAAAAGCCGAGCTACACCCATTCCTTCGATGCCGGTGCGGCCTGGGGGTACTTGGCGCTGCAGGCGCGCCTTTCCGGTTTTTATGCCCATGGCATGGGCGGCATCAAGCATGAGGAGATCAGGCAGGCTTTCAATATTCCGGAGGGTTACCGCGTCGAAGCTGGCGTTGCGGTCGGTCGTCTGGCCGACAAGAGCGTTCTTTCCGAACGCAATCAGGCGCGCGAATTCCCCAGCCAGCGCAAGCCGCTCTCAGAGGTCGCCTTCAACGGGCGCTTCGTTGCGAATTGAGCCGTAGCCAGGCGAACGAAAGCCCCGCCCTCCACGGACGGCGGGGCTTTACTTTCGACAAATCAGTTAGATATCGAGGTTTGCGACGCTTAGGGCATTGTCCTGGATGAATTCGCGCCGCGGCTCGACTTCGTCCCCCATCAGGCGGGCGAAGAGACCATCGGCGTCGGTGGCGTCGTTGACCCTGACCTGCAGCAGCGAGCGCACGTTCGGATCGAGCGTCGTTTCCCAGAGCTGCTCTGCATTCATCTCGCCAAGGCCCTTGTAGCGCTGCATGGTGAGGCCCTTGCGGCCGCTTGCGAAGATCGCGTCGAGCAGGGCGCGGGGGCCAGAGATTTCGACGTCGCCCTCGCGGCGATGCAGCGACGGCGGCGTCTGATAGATCTCCTTGAGGCGCGCCGTCAACTGGTCGATGTGGCGGGCATCCGAGGAACCGATCAGCGCCATGTCGAGCACGACGATCTCCCTGACGCCGCGGACCATGCGCTCCAGGCGCAGACCGCCATCGGTCGTCACATCGCCCTGCCAGCCGCGCTCTGTTTCCTCGGCGATGATGTCGAGGCGCCCTGCGACTTCGTTTGCCAGCGCCAGCGCTCTCCCCGGATCGCTGGCGAGCTCGGCGTTGAGGGCGCCGGCAATCGCCGCTTGTTCGACGGCGGAACGATTATAGCGCGAATGGAGATTGTCGAGCAGCGCGCGCATGCGCAAAGCATCGAGGATGACCTCGCGCAGATCCTGGCCGGCGCGAACTTCACCGCTACCGAGCCTCAGCGACGCATCTTCCAGACCCTGGCTGATGAGATATTCTTCGAGCGCCTTCTCATCCTTCAGATACTGCACCGACTTGCCGCGCGAGACCTTATAGAGCGGCGGCTGGGCGATATAGAGATGACCGCG
The DNA here is from genome assembly GCF_025152725.1 of Rhizobium sp. SRDI969. Lineage (NCBI taxonomy): Bacteria > Pseudomonadati > Pseudomonadota > Alphaproteobacteria > Hyphomicrobiales > Rhizobiaceae > Rhizobium > Rhizobium sp. SRDI969. The sequence continues at coordinate 4,519,303 of NZ_CP104035.1, read as the reverse complement.
CTCGATCAGTTGCGGCATCTGGCGGAAGAAGAAGGTGAGCAGCAGGGTGCGAATATGGGCGCCGTCGACATCGGCGTCCGTCATGATGATGATCTTGTGGTAGCGCAGCTTTTCGACGTTGAACTCGTCCTTGCCGATCCCGGTGCCGAGCGCGGTGATCAATGTGCCGATTTCCTGACTCGACAGCATCTTGTCGAAACGGGCGCGTTCGACGTTCAGGATCTTGCCGCGCAGCGGCAGGATCGCCTGGTTCTCGCGCGAGCGGCCCTGCTTGGCCGAGCCGCCGGCAGAATCGCCCTCGACGAGGAAGACTTCGGATTTTGTCGGATCACGCTCGGAGCAGTCGGCGAGCTTGCCCGGCAGCGAAGCGATATCGAGTGCGCCCTTGCGGCGGGTCAACTCGCGGGCCTTGCGGGCCGCTTCGCGTGCGGCGGCGGCCTCGACGACCTTGCCGACGAGGATTTTGGCTTCGCTCGGATGTTCTTCGAACCAGGTGTTCAGCGCCTCGTTGACGAGACTTTCAACGACAGGACGGACTTCCGAGGAGACGAGCTTATCCTTGGTCTGCGAGGAGAATTTCGGATCCGGCACCTTGACCGACAGAACCGCGGTCAGGCCTTCGCGGCAATCTTCGCCCTGCAGCGTTACCTTTTCCCTTTTGGTGATGCCGGAACTGTCGGCGTAGGAAACGACCTGGCGCGTCAGCGCCGCGCGGAAGCCGGCCATATGCGTGCCGCCGTCGCGCTGGGGGATGTTGTTGGTGAAGCAGAGCACGTTCTCATGATAGCTGTCATTCCACCACATCGCGACTTCGACGGTGATGCCGTCCTTTTCGCCGTGGATGGCAACCGGCTTGTCGACGAGCGACTTCTTGGCGCGGTCCAGATAAGCGACGAAAGCCTCGAGGCCACCGTCATAACGCAGTTCTTCCTGCTTGATATCGGAGTGGCGCTTGTCGGTCAGCAGGATGCGGACGCCTGAATTCAGGAAGGCGAGCTCGCGAAGGCGATGCTCCAGCGTGCCGTAGTCGAACTCGGTCATGGTGAAGGTGTCGGTGCTCGGCATGAAGCTCACTTCCGTGCCGGTCTCATTCGGCGCGTCGCCCGTGACCTTCAGCGGAGCATCGGCCACGCCATGGGTGAAGCTCATTTCATGGATCTTGTCGTGACGGCGGATCTTCAGCTTCAACCAGACGGACAGCGCGTTGACGACGGAGACACCGACGCCGTGCAGGCCGCCCGAAACCTTGTAAGAATTCTGATCGAACTTACCGCCGGCATGAAGCTGAGTCATGATGACTTCGGCCGCCGACACGCCTTCGCCGGTGTGAATGTCCGTCGGGATGCCGCGTCCATTGTCGGTGACGGTCACCGAGCCATCCGGATTGAGGGTAACGGTGACGATGTCGGCATGGCCGGCAAGCGCTTCGTCGATCGCGTTGTCGACGACTTCATAGACCATGTGATGCAGGCCGGAGCCATCGTCGGTATCGCCGATATACATGCCGGGGCGTTTGCGCACGGCATCGAGGCCCTTCAGAACCTTGATGGAATCTGCGCCATATTCGGTGCTTACGCCGTTTTCCGTCGCGGATGTATCGCTCATTCTGTCGAGATTTTCCCTGTTGTCGTAAAGCTGCGGCGCGCCTTGCGAATCACCGGCTTTCTTCACTCTCGTATATAGGTTTTTTGAACCCACTTCCCAATGGCAACCCCCCAAAACAAGGCATAAAACAGGGGATTACGACGCTTTTCCGTCGCCTTTGCCGCTATTTTCGAGAAGAGCCGATAGCCGGCCTATCTCGGCGCTGTCAAGGCTGCGGATTCGGCGCGCCAACCGGTTGGCAAATTCGGTATATTCGGGGGGCAGGCCGGAGGTGTCGATCACGACGCGCGGGTCCGAAGAACGGGCGAGCAGGAATAGTTCCTCGGCCTCATCCCAGATGATGTTGAAATAACCGGCGATGCGCTGCAGCAGATCGAATGTCGGCAGCCCACGCTTTCCATGTTCGAGCGCCGAGAGATAGGCAGGAGAGACATTCAGGGCTTCCGCCATCTCCTTCTGCGAGACGCCCTTGCGCGCTCTCAGCCTGCGAACCGCCTCTCCGAAGGGTGTCATGGTCTTTCCCCATGCCGCCGCGACAGGCGAATGTAGAGCGCTCCCTCACCGCCATGATGCTGTGCGGCCGGCTCATAGGAGGAGATCAGGTAGCGGAATTCCGGCTTGGAAAACCAGAGAGGCACGGCCCGCTTCAGCGCGCCCTCGCTGCCCATTGAGCTGCCCTTGCCCGTAATGACCAGCACATGTCGCATGCCGCGCTCATGGGCGCGGATCAGGAAATCGAGAAGGATGGCATGGGCCTCACTCTGCACCAGCCCGTGCAGGTCGATCCGCGCTTCGAGCGCCAGCCGGCCCTTGGCGATTTTACGCTTGACCGGTTTTTCCAGCGGATGATGTACCCGGGCCGATGGCTTGGCCGTCGACGGTGCTGGCGGCTGCAGCGGTGTTGGCGTGGCGGGCGTCTGCTTTTCTTGTTCCCGTTCGGCCGCCGCTTCGGCTTCGGCAAGAAAGGCATCGAGTTCGGTCAACGCCCCCGCCTTGCCGGGCATCGGCCGCGTGCTGCGGGCGACCTTTCCCCAGAGGATCCTCTCATCCGCGCTCAGCTTGCGATCCCTGGCCATCAGTCGAATCTTCCGGCGGCGGCATTGGGAATGAGAATGGCGAAATCGGCGTCGTTGCGGACGGTGCCGGCACGTTCCCCGGCCATGTCCCCCGAGCCGGTGAAGATATCACCCCGCGCCGGCCCGACGATCGCCGAGCCGGTATCGAGCGCCAGCATCAGCCGGCGGAACGGCCGGCCTTGGTCGAGATGGGTGAGGCTTTCGGCGCGAATGAAAAAGGGAAAGCCGAAGGTATGGATCATTCGGTCGACAGCAAGCGCGCGCCCGGCGAGAAGCGGCACCTTGGCGGCCGCGATCGGACCTGCCTGCGGATCGGCCACCGGCGCATCACGGAAGAAAACATAAGAGTGGTTATGCCATAACACTTCGTCGACGCGCTCGGGATTGCGCGCCAGCCAGGCACGGATCGCCTGCATCGAAATCTCCGCCCGATCGATCTCGCCGCGCTCGATCAGCAGCTTGCCGATCGCCGAGAAGGGATGGCCGGCTTTCGCCGCATAGGTGATGCGGCCGATACGACCATCCTCATAACGCAAGCGGGCGGCACCTTGCACATGCACGAAGAAGACATCGACCTTCGACTTCGCCCAGGCGATTTCGAGGCCACGGCCTTCGAGAAACCCCTGATCGATGGCGCGGCGGTCCGGATAAGCAGTGACGTGGCCCTCATGCAGACGGCCGAAAGCGTAGGCCTTGTCGAGCTCGGCGGGGCGATTGGCATCGTCGAGATCGATCAGATCGTCCGGACGCCGATAGAAAGGAAAACGGAAAATTTCGTCCGGCCGCTCCGACACGTCGATATCGGGTTCGTAGAAAGCGGTGACGAAGCCGGAATTGCCGTCCTTGCGGCGGATCAGAAAGGGCCGACAATGCGTCTCGAAAAAACTTCGCGCCGACGCCGGAGATGACGGCGTGAAATCTTCGGCGGCAGCGAGAAGCGGAAGCAGGTCTTCCGAACTCAGGCCCAGCGATCCGGTGCGGTATGGTTTGACATCGGTGATCTGCCGTCGGCAGCTTCGCATGACTTCAAAAAGGCCGGAGGGATCGTCATCCTTCCAGCCTTCCAGAGTGTCGAAGCTTATGGCCTGCAGGACGAAGTCCAATGCGTGGTCACTCATGTTCCGATTCGGTCGCCACGAGTTTCCAGTTCGGATCGCGCGAGCGGGTGTCGCGGGCAAAAGTCCAGAGGTCGTTGACCTCGGCGACGTTTTCGGCGTCGCCTTCAATCAGCACATCCGTCTTGTCGTAGGTGGCCGATATCAGCTGGCTGACGATGCGCACGGTGATCTGCGCTTCGCTGCCCTTCGTCTCCGCATGGGTGATTTCGGCCTTATCGATGCCGACGAAGGTGGACTTCACCTTCTCGCCCCGGGCATCGCGCTCGCCAATCGCCGCATCGAAGCCGTCATAGACTTCGCGCGACAGCAAGTTCTTCAGCGTTTTCCGGTCGCCATCGGCATAGGCCATGACGATCATCTCGTAAGCCATGCGGGCGCCGTTCAGAAACTCCTTCGGGCTGAAGGCGGGATCAGCCTTGTTCAGCGCGCGTAGCGATTCGTTAAGCGGCGTTCCGGGTGCGGCGATAGCATCGATGGCAGCGAAGCGATCCTCATCCTCCGTCGTCGCATCGCGACGCGGCAGCGTCACGACCTTGCCGGCATCGGCGGCTTCGGCCGGAGCCGCATCCCGCGGCGTATAGAGATCGCGCGGCGGCTTCTCATTTCCTGTGCGGCGTCCGAGCACGGAGCGGAGCTGAAAGAAAATCAGCACAGCCGCCACCAGGAAAAACAATGTGATGAAGTCGTTCGAACTCATATCGTATCGCAGCCGCCGTTAACATCTCTGATTTGTACTCCCATATAGTCTGCCTATACAGATGATTCAAATGATGGCTGGCATCTTCGCCGGCGCCAAGAGGAGACCGGTGAGCCCGGGACATGACCGACATGCGTTTTTCGATCCTGCCAGCTTTCATTCTGCTGTTGCCGCTCGCCGAAATTGCCGGTTTCGTCGTCGTCGGCCGGGCGATCGGATTGTGGCTGACGCTCGCGCTCGTCATGCTGGGTTTCGCTCTCGGCGTGGTTCTGCTGCGCCGGCAGGGCATTGGCATTTTGCGCCAAATGTCGAGCGAAGGACGAAATGGGGTGATGCCGGGCCGCGACCTGCTGCGGCCGGCGATGAACGTCATTGCCTCGCTGCTCCTGATCATTCCCGGCTTCCTCACAGATATCATCGCGATCCTCATTCTCATTCCGCCGGTGCGCGATCTCGTCTGGCGGGCGATCGCCAAACGCTTCGTCGTCGTTAATGCCAAGGGCGGCTCTTCCTCTGGCCCGCAGCCCGATTTCCGCGACCGCAAGCCGAACTCGAAGGTGGTCGATCTCGACGAGGAGGACTATCATAGGGAGCCGGATCGCAACTCGCCGTGGTCCGGCAAGCATATCGGCGACTGAGGCACTGCGGCTGATCAACCGCGCCAATCGCCCAGGGTTGTAAGCCCTTCCCTGAAATGTTAGATGGCGGCACCATTCCCATGCCCCTCGAGGAAAAGCCAATGGCAGACGATAACAACAGCAACGGTGCGGCCAACCCCACCCTTTCGATCCTTGCGCAATATACCAAGGATCTGTCCTTCGAAAATCCGGGTGCGCCGCGTTCGCTGCAGGCCCGCGACAAGGCGCCGACGATCAACATCAATGTGAACGTCAACGCCAACCCGCTTTCCGATACGGATTTCGATGTCGTGCTGTCGCTGAATGCCGAAGCCAAGGACGGCGACAAGACGGTTTTCCATGCCGAACTCACCTATGGCGGCGTTTTCCGCGTTGCCGGTTTCCCGCAGGAACACATGCTGCCGGTTCTCTTCATCGAGTGCCCGCGGATGCTCTTCCCCTTCGCTCGTCAGATCATCGCCGACGTCACCCGCAACGGCGGTTTCCCGCCGCTGATGATCGACCCGATCGACTTCACACAGATGTTCGCTCAGCGCGTTGCCGAAGAACAGGCCCGCGCCAAGGTTCAGGCCGTTCCGAACTGACCGGATCCTTCCTGGCTGAAATGCGGATGCCCGGGCTGGTCCCGGGCATTTTCAATTGAGGGCCGGCTTAATCGAGGTTGGCGTATTTCGCCCAGATGCTTTTTTCACCGAGCTTGGCGACGAGCGCCTCATGCGCCTGCTCCTCGGTTTGGCTGAGGCGCGGGGCGAGCGGCCGGGGCCGCTCAAGCACGGCGGCAATTACCACATCGTCTTCCATCGCCATGTCACCGCGATCTGCCCGGTTGGATTTGCCGACCATGCCGAGGCCGAGGGCTGCCTGTCTGCCGCCGATCATCTCGATATAAACTTCGGCAAGCAGTTCGGAGTCGAGCAGCGCGCCGTGTTTGGTGCGGTGCGAATTATCGATGCCGTAGCGCCGGCAAAGCGCATCCAGCGAATTTGGCCCCATCGGATGTTTGCGCCGCGCCATCGACAGGGTATCGAGCACCCGTTCCGGCAGGATCGGCGGCAAACCGATCCGCGCGAGTTCCGCGTTGATGAAGCCCATATCGAAGGTGGCGTTGTGGGCGATCCACTTCGCATCGCCGAAGAAGGTGAGGATTTGTTCGGCCACGTCGGCGAAAGGCTGCTTGTCCTTCAGGAATTCATCGGTGATGCCGTGCACGGCGAGCGCATCCGGATGAACTTTCTGATCTCCAGGATTGATGAAGATATGGATCGTATTGCCTGTGGGGAAATGATTGAAGAGTTCGATGCCGCCGATTTCGATGATGCGGTCGGCGCGGTTGTCGAGGCCGGTTGTTTCCGTATCGAAGATGATCTCACGCATTCCGGAAATCTCCCTTGGCAATCCGCGTTTTCAGGTCGGCGACGATTTCAAGCACTCGTTCCCTCGTCGTCGCGATACTGTGACTGGTATCGACCAGATAATCGGACCGCCGCCGTTTTTCGGCGTCCGGCGTCTGGCGGGAGAGAATCATCTCGAATTTTTCCTCGGTCATGTCTTCGCGCGCAAGCACCCTTTGGCGCTGAATCTGTGGATCAGTGCTGACGACGACGATTACATCCACTCTTGCCTCGGCGCCGGTTTCGAAAAGTAATGGAATATCGAGCAATACCATGTCGGCGCCGGCGGCGCGTTGCCGCTCCAGAAATTCCGTCTCGCGTTTGCGAACCAGCGGGTGGACGATCGCTTCCAGGCGTTTGAAGCCGGCAGGATCAAGAGCGAGCTGGCGGCCGAGTTCATGCCGGTCGACTGCTCCATCCTTCATCGTGCCGGGGAAGACAGCATTCACCAGGGGTGCAGCTTCGCCGGCATAGAGATCATGGACCACGGCATCCGAATCATTCGCCGGGATTCCTGCATCGGCAAAGAGCTTTGCCGCCGTCGATTTTCCCATTCCGATGGAGCCGGTGAGACCAATCTTCAGCATCAGTGCGCTTCCATATCCGCGATGATGAGCGCGCGTAGCGCCGCGTCGACGATGGGACGCTGGCCGAACCATTTCTCGAATCCGGGCACGGCCTGGTGCAAGAGCATGCCGAGACCATCGACGATTGGAAATCCTTGCTCTTCCGCCTGTGCCAGGATCGGCGTCTTCAACGGCACATAAACGATATCGGTGACGACGGCATCGGCTGCAAGAGGCGAGAAATCGAGTTGCGGCGCCGCCTCGCCGTCCATGCCGAGCGAGGTGGTATTGATGAAGAGGCCGGCGCCTTTCATCACTTCGGCAAGCGCACCGGCCGGATGGGCCCGAACACGCGGGCCAAAACGATCCGCGAGTTCGTGCGCGCGTTCGACGGTGCGATTGACGACCTGGATCTCCTTAAAACCGCGATCACGGACCGCCTGGATGATCGCCCGGCTGGCGCCGCCGGCACCGAAGACGACAGCCGTGTCATGGCGGTCCCAGCCCGGATGGCGTTCGTCGAGATTGGCGATGAAGCCGCGACCGTCGGTATTCGTCGCATGCAGGGCGCCATCCTCCAGCCAGAGCGTATTCGAGGCACCGAGTTCTCGCGATAGCGCATCCGGCTTGTCGGCGAGCCGGAACGCCAATTCCTTGTGGGGAATGGTGACATTACCTCCGGTAAAGCCGGAACTGCCATCCTTCAACGAGTGAATGAAATCGGGAAAGGCCTCGGGTGCCACTTCATGAGCGCGATAACTGCCTGGCAGGCCGAGCGTCTTCAGCCAATATCCGTGGATCAATGGCGAGCGCGAATGCTTGATGGGAAAGCCCGTGACAAATGCTTTCGGCCCGAATGTTTCACGTGAATCACCCATCGATCGCTCCCAGTTCTCGCAGTTTTTTTAGGAGCGGCAGCATCGGCAGGCCGAGAATGGTGAAATAATCACCCCGGATCTCTTCGAAAAGCTGGATGCCCTCCCCCTCCAATTGATAGGCGCCGACGCTGGAAAGCGCCCGTTCGCCAACCCGGGCCAGATGTCTGGCGATGAATTCCGCCGTCAGCGGCCGCATCGTCAGCTCGGCATGGGCGAGATGTTCCCACAAGACCACGCTATTGCTGACGATGGCGACGGCACTGTTCAACCGGTGGCTTACGCCCGAAAGGGCTTGAAGATGATTGGCCGCGTCGGCCAGGTCCTTCGGCTTATGGAAGACGCTGTCGCCGAGCGACATCGTTTGATCCGAACCGATGACCAGGGTATCCGGAAAACGACTGCTGACTTCCTCGGCCTTGGCCCTGGCCAGGACGAGGGCCACGGCGTCAGGCTTAGCGCCGGCTTTTTCCAGCGGCGCTTCGACGGCCCGTTCATCGATCCTTGCGGCATGTGCCTCGAAGGCCAGACCGGCATTTTCCATCAGCATCCGGCGAAAGGGACTCGACGATGCAAGGATGAGTTTCGGCGTCATGGGTTCCTCGGAGTGCCGGCTTTCCGTCAGCGCTTAGCGCAGCTTCGGCCGCAGGGCAACGATTGCCGCGGCCGTTTCCTCGATTGAGCGGCGGGTGACGTCGATCAGCGGCCAGTTATGGCGGGCGCAAAGCGAGCGGGCATATTTCAACTCCTCAGAAATCGCGGCACGGTCGGTATAATGTTCGCGATCGAAGCCCTGCGTCACGCCGAGCACACGATTTTCCCGCACCTGGGAAATACGGTCGGTGGTGGCGATCAGGCAGACGATCAGCGGTTTGCTCGCGACGAAGAGGCTCTCCGGCAATGGCACACCATAGACGATCGGAATGTTCGCCGTCTTGATGCCTCGGTTGGCGAGGTAAATGCTGGTCGGTGTTTTCGACGTGCGGCTGATGCCGATGATCACGACATCGGCGTCGTTGTAATCGTCGGGCATCTGGCCGTCGTCGTGATCCATGGTGAAATTCAGCGCTTCGATGCGCGCGAAGTAGCCGGCATTCATCACATGCTGGGCCCCAACCCGACGGCGCGACGGAGCGCCGAGATAGATCTGGAAGGCATTCATCACCGGCTCCAGCACATTCACCGAGGCGACGCCCATCTCGATGCAACGCTCATCGATCAGGCTTGCAAGCTCCCGGTCGACAATGGTGTAGAGCACGATGCCAGGGGCGTCATCGATCGCCTGCAGAACCGGCAGCAGCTGCTTGCGATTGCGGATCAACGGATAGACATGTTCGATCGGCTGCGCTGATCTGAATTGCGCCGACGCGGCGCGCCCGGCCGAGATCAGAGTCTCTCCCGTTGAGTCAGAAATCAGATGCAGATGGAAGAAGTTCGTTCTGTTCTCCACGCTATTTTCCGCTGCCTGTTGAAAAGACTGGATGAAACAGAGCTACGGCGGCGAGGCAGTCTCCGGCAAGGGAAAACATGCCTCCTTATCCACATTTCGGATTTTGCGGGTCGGTTTTGATTGGCCCTGTGGACGATGGGGAAGAGATCTATTTCTCGAAAGCCGGTCCACAGCCTATCCACAGCTACAGGAAAAATTGCCGACCCGGAAGGATTTGGAATCACTTTCAGATTTGGCTTCTCCCCGAGATTCGGTCGAGAAGGACAAATCTTTCCGATGTTGTTTTGCAGGCGCGCGACAAATGGCGACGGCAGTGGATGGATTTTAATCCTTGATAGTCACCGACTCTAAGAAATAGAAACCTTTTAAAATATCTTTGATTTTTTATAGGGAAGAAGCGCTTGAGCGATACGCGCCGAAAGATCATGAGGGTTTTGAGTGGCGAGAGCCTCTCCCCTCCTCCTCTCTGGCTGATGAGACAGGCAGGACGTTATCTCCCGGAATATCGGGAGACTCGGGCAAAGGCAGGGAGTTTTCTCGATCTCTGCTACACGCCTGAGCACGCCGTCGAAGTGACATTGCAGCCGATCCGCCGCTATGGCTTTGATGCGGCCATACTGTTTTCCGATATCCTGGTCATTCCCGATGCAATGAAACGGAATGTCCGGTTCACCGAGGGCCATGGCCCGGAGATGGATCCGATCGATGAAGCCGGGATCGGCAGATTGAATGGCGAAGAGGTTGTCGATTATCTCAGGCCGGTTCTGGAGACGGTGCGGCGGCTGCGGGAGGAGTTGCCAGTCGATACGACGCTGCTCGGCTTCTGCGGCGCGCCCTGGACGGTTGCGACCTACATGATTGCCGGGCACGGCACGCCGGATCAGGCTCCTGCGCGCCTCTTTGCCTACAGGCATCCCCGCGCGTTCGAGCATCTGCTGATGCTGCTTGCCGACGTATCGGCCGATTATCTGGTCGCCCAGATCGATGCCGGCGCCGATGCCGTGCAGATCTTCGATTCCTGGGCTGGCGTTCTCGGCGAGAAGGAGTTCGAAGCTTTTGCGATCAGGCCGGTTGCGCGGATGATTGCTTCGGTCAAATCGCAACGGCCACATGCTCGCATCATCGCTTTTGCCAGGGGCGCCGGCTACCAGCTGAAAACCTATCGTCAGAAGACGGGTGCTGATGCGATCGGCCTCGACTGGTCGGTCCCGCTGGCCTTTGCCGCCGAACTTCAGAAAGACGGACCGGTTCAGGGCAATCTCGATCCGATGCGCGTCGTTGCCGGCGGCCGGGCACTGGAAGAGGGCATCGACGATATATTGCAGCATCTCGGCAATGGACCGCTGATCTTCAATCTCGGTCACGGCATTACGCCGCAGGCTGACCCCGAGCATGTGCGTCTGCTGGTCGATCAGGTGCGAGGCGGGCGCGTGCGAGGTGGGGCGTGACGATGGAAAAACAGACTGATCGGAGGTCTGGCGCCTACGCCAGGCGCCGGGCTCATTTTGCGCTGGCCTTCTTCGCGCTGATGGCGGTCGGGCTTTTTGCGTTGAACCCCGATAATCTCTACCTCTGGATCAAAGCGCTGCACATCATCGCGGTCATTTCCTGGATGGCCGGACTGTTCTATATGCCGCGGCTGTTCATCTATCACACCGATGCGGAGCCCGGCTCGGTGCAATCGGAAACCTTCAAGGTGATGGAGCGTCGGCTACTTCGAATCATCATGACGCCGGCAATGATGTTGACGTGGATTTTCGGCCTCTATCTCGCCTGGTCAGCCTATGGATTCCACGGCGGCTGGCTGCATGCCAAGATCGGTCTCGTCGTGTTGCTGACCGGTGTTCATATGTTCTTCAGCCGCGCCGTCGGAGCGTTCGAGCGGGATGAAAATCGCCGCTCCGCGCGCTATTGGCGGTTCATGAACGAAGCGCCGACAGTGCTGATGGTCGTGATCGTCATCCTCGTCGTGGTGAAGCCGTTCTGAGGAAAATCGTCCTCAGGTTAAATTTGCTTCATTTTAAGCAGCCCTCTTGCGGCAGCGATTGCGAGTCGCTATTTTCCGCGCATCTCATCTACGTGGCATGTGTGTAGAGTTCAGTCGTCTGCGAGCCCTTTCGCGGTACCGAATACGACCCAACATCGCCTTTCCCCTTTGAAATTGAAAAGAGTATTGGTCACTTCATGGCTGAAATGAAGCTTCAGGAACTTAAGAGTAAATCCCCGACGGATCTGCTGGCATTTGCCGAATCGCTCGAGGTCGAGAATGCAAGCACGATGCGCAAGCAGGAGCTGATGTTTGCGATCCTCAAGATGCTTGCCAGCCAGGATGTCGAAATCATCGGCGAAGGCGTCGTCGAAGTGCTGCAGGACGGCTTCGGCTTCCTGCGTTCGGCCAATGCAAACTACCTGCCGGGCCCGGACGATATTTATATCTCCCCGTCGCAGATCCGCCGTTTCTCGCTGAAAACCGGCGATACCGTCGAGGGCCCGATCCGCGGGCCGAAGGAAGGCGAGCGCTATTTCGCCCTGCTCAAAGTCAACACCATCAATTTCGACGATCCGGAAAAGATCCGTCACAAGGTTCATTTCGACAATCTGACGCCGCTCTATCCGAACGAGCGCTTCAAGATGGAACTGGATATTCCCACCACCAAGGATCTGTCGCCGCGTGTGATCGACCTGGTGGCGCCGCTCGGCAAGGGCCAGCGTGGATTGATCGTCGCGCCGCCGCGCACCGGTAAGACCGTGCTGTTGCAGAACATCGCGCATTCGATCACCGCCAACCATCCGGAGTGCTATCTGATCGTCCTGCTGATCGATGAACGCCCGGAAGAAGTGACCGACATGCAGCGCTCGGTTCGCGGCGAGGTTATCTCCTCGACCTTCGATGAACCGGCTGTGCGTCACGTGCAGGTGGCCGAGATGGTCATCGAGAAAGCCAAGCGCCTTGTCGAACACGGCCGCGACGTTGTCATCCTGCTCGATTCGATCACGCGCCTGGGCCGTGCCTATAACACGGTCGTTCCCTCGTCAGGCAAGGTCCTGACCGGTGGTGTGGACGCCAACGCTCTGCAGCGGCCGAAGCGCTTCTTCGGCGCGGCGCGTAACATCGAGGAAGGCGGCTCCTTGACGATCATTGCAACCGCGCTGATCGATACCGGCAGCCGCATGGACGAAGTGATTTTCGAAGAGTTCAAGGGTACCGGCAACTCGGAAATCGTCCTCGACCGCAAGGTCGCCGACAAGCGCATCTTCCCGGCGATGGACATCCTGAAGTCCGGCACGCGCAAGGAGGATCTTCTCGTTCCGCGCCAGGATCTGCAGAAGATCTTCGTGCTCCGCCGCATCCTTGCTCCGATGGGCACGACCGACGCGATCGAATTCCTTATCGACAAGCTGAAGCAGACGAAGAACAATTCCGACTTCTTCGATTCGATGAACACGTAATCCTTAGCCGGATTCACCCCATAAGAGCTGGAGGCATTGTGATGATGCCGCCAGCTTTTCTATTTAAGAGGAATCGATTTCGATTCCAATGGACCAAGCGATATGGCCATGTTGAATGATACCATATATGCGCTATCGAGCGGCGCCCCGCCTTCAGGGGTTTCAGTCATTCGGATCAGTGGTCCCCTGACCAAAGATATATTGGTAAGGCTCATCGGATCCGTGCCGACAGCCCGGAAGGCATCTTACCGGACGATTCGGACTCGTAACGATCAGCCGATTGATAGCGGTCTGGTGTTATTTTTTCCTGCCCCGAATTCGTTTACCGGCGAGGATGTTGCCGAGTTGCAAATCCACGGCAGCCGAGCGGTTCTGGCGGCGCTATTTCATGCACTTGGCGATATTCCAGGTGTTCGGATGGCAGTCGAAGGCGAGTTCTCCCGTCGGGCCTTTGAAAACGGCAAACTTGATCTGGTCGAGGTCGAAGGTCTGGCCGACCTCATTGGCGCCGAGACTGAAATGCAGCGCCGCCTTGCAATCGAACACAGCGCAGGTGGGCTTTCCACACTTTACGATTCGTGGGCGGAACGATTAACGCGCGCCCGAGCACTGATCGAGGCGGAACTTGATTTCCCCGACGAGGATGACGTTCCAGGGTCGGTATCGGATATGGTCTGGGCCGATATGGGGAAGCTTCGCAGTGATATCGAGCATCACCTGGCGGCAGCTTCGGCCGGCGAGATTATCAGAGACGGCTTTAAGGTGGTCATCGCCGGCGCTCCGAACGCTGGAAAATCGAGCCTGTTGAATGCTTTGGCCCGTCGTGATGTGGCAATCGTGACGGAGATTGCCGGAACCACGCGCGATGTCCTGCAGGTTGATCTCGATATTGATGGTTTTCTGATCAAGCTCTATGACACGGCGGGACTTCGTGAGGCGGACGACAGGGTCGAAATGGAAGGCGTGCGGCGCGCGCGTCTAGCGCTTGGCGATGCCGATCTCGTCCTGATGCTGGTTGACATGACGGATCCTCAGATTCCTGACGACTTGGAGCGAGCCTCTCCACATGTTACTGTCGGGACAAAGAAGGATCTCATAGATATCGCAGCGGATCGGTATGATCTGCAGATTTCGACGGCGACGGGTGATGGTCTGACGGAACTACGCCGGTTGATCGGCAATATTGTCGACAAACGTTTTGGCGGCCTGTCTATGGCAATCCCCAGTCGGCAACGGCATAAAGATTCGCTAACGAAATGTTTAACGGCGCTCGATGCGGCAATATCGCAGACGGATGTGAATCTCGAACTGCGGACCGAGCAGCTGCGAATTGCCGCTGAGTATTTGGGGAGAATTACTGGAAGAGTGGACGTCGAACAGCTGCTCGAGGTGATCTTCTCGGAGTTTTGTATCGGCAAATGATTCACGTGAAACCCTGGGCGCCAGCTTGCGCTGGTTTCACGTGAAACGTCTGCCGGATGTGGAGTCTTGAATGACGGATAATGCCTTCGATGTAATTGTGATAGGTGGCGGCCATGCAGGCTCGGAGGCTGCTTGCGCAGCTGCGCGCCTCGGGGCGAAAACCGCACTGATTACGCATAGACGAGACACGATTGGCGTCATGTCGTGTAATCCGGCAATCGGTGGGCTTGGCAAGGGCCATCTGGTTCGGGAGATCGACGCGATGGACGGCCTGATGGGTCGTATTGCCGACGTCGCGGGCATTCAGTTCAGGATGCTGAACAAGAAGAAGGGCGCGGCGGTCCGCGGTCCGCGGACGCAGGCCGATCGAAAGCTTTATCGCCTGGCAATGCTGGCGGCGATCGAAGCAACGCCAGGCCTGGATATCATCGAAGGCGATGCATTTGATCTGGATGTTGTCGATGGCCAGGTCGCCGGCGTGATTATGAAGGATGGTCGAACCCTGAAAGCGCCGTCGGTGGTTTTGACCACTGGAACCTTTCTGCGGGGCCTTATTCATATCGGTTCGGAAAAGACACCAGCCGGGCGTGTTGGTGAAGCACCGTCAATCGGATTGTCTGCGACCCTCGCCCGCCTGGGATTGCGGTTGGGACGTCTGAAGACCGGAACACCAGCGCGACTGGATGGAAAGACGATCGACTGGCAATCCGTCGGCCGACAAGGGGCTGACGAGGAGCTTGTTCCCTTCTCTTTCATGACCGACGCGATTACCACGCCACAGATCGAATGCGGGGTCACCAGGACGACGGAAGCGACCCATCGCATCATTGTCGACAATATTATGCGCTCGGCAATGTATTCCGGGCAGATCGAGGGCGTCGGGCCTCGTTATTGTCCGTCTATCGAAGACAAGCTGGTGAAATTCGGAGAGCGGGATGGACATCAGGTCTTTCTCGAGCCCGAGGGACTGGACGATGACACGGTCTATCCTAACGGGATTTCGACCTCCTTGCCGGCGGAGGTGCAGTCAGACTTCATCAAAACGATTCCGGGGCTTGAAGTGGCAAGAATTCTGCAACCGGGCTATGCGATCGAATATGATCATGTCGATCCGAGAGAGCTGACGCCATCGTTGGAGGTCAAACGGTTGAGGGGCCTGTTTCTCGCCGGTCAGATCAATGGGACCACCGGATATGAAGAAGCAGCCGCCCAAGGTCTGGCAGCCGGGCTGAATGCTGCGTTGCGAAGCAGCGATTCGGAACCGTTTCATTTTAGCCGAACAAGCTCCTATATCGGTGTCATGATTGACGATCTCACCTCGCGTGGCGTTACGGAACCGTATCGAATGTTTACATCGCGTGCGGAATATCGACTGACGTTACGGGCTGACAATGCCGATATGCGCTTGACGCCCTTGGCCATGCGGCTTGGATGCGTGAGCGGCGAGCGCGTACAGCGATTCACGTGCTATCAGGCAGAAATCGAAAATGGCCGAGCGCTGCTGCGGTCGCTGGCGGTTACGCCGAACGAGGCCCGCCGTGCTGGCTTGAATATTAATCTCGATGGGCAGCGCCGAACTGCCTATGATTTGTTGTCCTATCCGAATTACGATCTGGCCGCGCTCCGGCATGTTTGGCCGGAGGCGCTTGACGCGATCCGGCCGAAAGTTGCGGAAGCGTTGGAAATCGAGGCCGGGTATTCGGTTTATCTGGATCGGCAAGCCGCGGGGATTGCCGATCAGCAGCGCGACGAAGACCGGCAGATACCGCTAGATTTCAATTATGACGTACTCTCCGGTCTTTCGAACGAGCTCAAGGCAAAACTCAGCGCTGCTCGACCTTTCAGCATCGCCCAGGCCGCAATTGTTGAAGGGATGACGCCCGCAGCAATCGCATTGCTGCTTGTGCACTTGCGTCGCCTACCCGCCCCCGCTCGTCATAGCGCCTGATTACAAGATTTGAGAGTCTTTCAGAATGGAATTAAACGGTTTGCGTGTTTCACGTGAAACACAGGAACGGCTGCAACACTTTGCCGCGCTGTTTCAGAAGTGGGCGAAAGCAATTAATCTGGTGGCGCCGTCGACACTCGATGACCTTTGGCACCGGCACATCGCCGATAGCAGCCAAATCTTTCAGATTCATCCGCAGCCTGTTACCTGGGTTGACCTCGGTAGCGGAGGTGGCTTTCCCGGCGTTATTACCGCAATTTTTCTGGCCGAGCTGCAAGGTGGATGGGTCCATCTGGTCGAAAGCAGCCATAAGAAGGCAGCGTTTCTGCGCACGGCGCTGCGGGAGACAAATGCGCGCGGCAGCGTGCATAGTATTCGAATCGAACATGCTTATCCGGTGGTTGGCGAATGCGGTGCGATTTCAGCGCGTGCGCTTACCGATCTTGATGGGCTCATCGGATATTCGGCCCCTTGGATGCTTGGCAAGGAATATTGTCGTGGCTTTTTTCATAAAGGCCGGGATTACCGGAAGGAAATCGACAAAGCACGTGGTCGGTGGGAATTCGATCTGGTAGAACATAAGAGCGCCGTCGGGCAGGAATCTGTTATTTTAGAAGTATCAAATCTCCGGCGCTTGGTTTAACAGATCGGATATTGCGGCAATGGCTGGCGAACGACATCGGATTATCACCATCGCAAATCAGAAGGGTGGCGTTGGCAAGACGACCACAGCAATCAATCTGGCAACAGCGCTTGCTGCCATTGGCGAGCGCGTCTTGATCGTCGATCTCGACCCGCAGGGTAATGCCAGCACCGGCCTTGGTATCGATCGTCGTGATCGCAAACTCTCCTCCTACGATCTGATGGTTGGAGATCGGGGCATCCCCGAAGTGACTCTCGAGACGGCGGTTCCGAATCTCTTTATCGTCCCGTCGACGATGGATTTGCTTGGCATCGAGATGGAGATCTCGCAGCAAAGCGATCGTGTCTTCAAATTGCGGAAAGCCTTGTCTTCGCCGGAAGCCATGGCATTTTCCTATATTCTTCTGGACTGCCCACCGTCGTTCAATCTGCTGACGATGAATGCCATGGCGGCGGCGCATTCGGTTTTGGTGCCATTGCAATGTGAATTCTTTGCGCTGGAGGGATTGAGCCAGCTGCTTGAGACCGTCAGCCAGGTCCGGCGAACGGTTAATCCGCGTCTGGATATTCAAGGGATCGTCTTGACGATGTTCGATGCGCGCAACAATCTTGCGCAGCAGGTGGTCAATGACGTGCGCACGCATCTCGGAGAAAAGGTTTACCACACGTTGATTCCGCGCAACGTCCGGGTTTCCGAGGCGCCGTCCTACGGCAAGCCGGCTATTCTCTATGATTTGAAGTGCGCGGGCAGCCAAGCCTACCTGCAGTTGGCCTCCGAGGTCATCCAACGGGAGCGGCAAAGACTGGCCGCGTGATATCATTTTAGGGGTAGGTGAGTGTAGATCATGAATGACGATGTATCGAAGAGGCGATTGGGCCGCGGCCTTGCGGCGTTGATTGGTGAGATGGATCAGCCTGCCCCGGTGGAAGCCGAGCGGACCATCAGTGCCGACAGAATGATCCCGATCGAGTTCGTCAGCCGTAACCCTCGTAACCCTCGTCGTTTCTTCGATGACACAGAGCTCCACGATCTCGCAAGTTCGATTCGTCAACATGGTATCGTTCAGCCGATTGTTGTGCGGACGATGTCGCGGGATCGATATGAAATCATCGCCGGCGAGCGACGTTGGCGCGCAGCTCAGCTTGCCGGGCTGATCGAGATTCCTGTCATTGTCCGTGATGTGGATGACAAGACGGCGCTGGAAATCGCCATTGTCGAAAACGTGCAGCGCGCGGATCTCAATGCCCTCGAAGAGGCGTTGGGTTATGAGCAACTTATTGCGGAATATGGTTACACGCAGAACGACCTTGGGGAAATCATTGGTAAAAGCCGCAGCCACGTTGCCAATTCCTTGCGCTTGCTGAAGCTGCCGGATCCGGTTCGCGATTTGCTTGCCGCTGGGAGCCTTTCGGCCGGGCACGCGCGCGCACTGGTTTCGACATCTGACCCGGCAAGTCTTGCCCGTACGATCGTTGCCAAGGGCATGTCGGTGCGTGATGCGGAGAAGCTCGCACAAAACAATATCAAGGCCCAATCGGAACCACAGCAGCCGGCTTTGCGGCGAGATCAGAAGGACTCCGACACGCTGGCGCTGGAACGGACACTTTCCGATGCGCTCGGCCTTGATGTTGCGATCAATCACAAGGCAAGCGGCGGTCAGATCAAAATTTCCTATAAGTCACTGGAGCAGCTCGAGGAAGTCTGCCGCTTGCTCGAGAGGCGTTAAAGCGTCGTGCGTCCCTTTAGGCGCACAAAGGACGCTCTCACTCTTTGCTAGTCAGGCGGATTTCCGGCCGGATTGAAGGGTGGTGGATAGAAGCGTTTGCATCGCAACGCTGTCCTCCAGCACCTGTCGCCGTCTGCTTTGCAAGATAGCGGCCTGCAGCCGGTTGGATTCTCGGGCGATGCTTTCGGCGGTCCATTGGCGCAGTGCCTGTTCGATGATCGGCTTGCGGCGAAAATGCAAATGCCGCCCCATCGTCTGCATGATTTGAGGCGGCTGCAGCCGTCTTTCATCCATTTCGGCGCGCATCGAATCCAGAAGCTGGAATTGTTTCAGGCATGCCTGGAGCACCAGAAAGATCGCCGTTTTCGAGCTGCTGATCTTTTGCATCGCGTGCAGAAAGGCATTGAGATCACCGCCGAGAATGGCGTCGACGGCGTCGTCGACCGAAATGGCGCTGGCGTCGCCGATTATTTCGGTAACGTGATGTTCTTCGACGGTATCGAAGCCGCGGCAGTAAAGAGCGAGCTTGCGCACCTCGTTTCGCGAAGCGATCCGATCACCGCCGATCAACGCGATCAGCGCCTGGCGCGCGACCGGCGTAATGCCGAGCTTCTCTGCGCTAAGTTCAGTATCGATCAAGGCATTCAGGGCGCGGCTGTCGTCGGCGTAAGAGGGGATCGTCATGACGGATCGCGCGGCTTCCGCGGTCTTGCGCAGCGGCGAGCCCTTCTTCAGGTCGCCGGCCTCGACGATCAGATAGGCGGCTTCGAGTGGTTTTTCGGCCAGCAGTGCCAGGGACTCGACGAGGTATTTCTCGTTGGCGGCGCCGCGGATCCAGATCAGTTTCTCACCGCCGAACAAACCGATCGACTGGACCTCGTCGACCAATCGCCCGGGATCCTTCTGCAGGTCGCCGACATCGAGTTTGGTCAGCGAGAAGGGATCATCGAGCGCGACACCGCTCTTGCCGGCGAGCAAGCCTGCTCGTTCGGAAACAAGGCCGCGATCCGGCCCGTAGATGACGAAAATACGATAGTTCCGTGCCGATTTCTGCAGGAAGGTCTCGAATTCGTGGGATTTTATCTCGGCCACATCTCAGCCCTCAGCGGCTGAGGGCAGCGGCTATATCGGCCCCGACGAATTCCGCTACCTGATCTGCCGCACGATTTTGGGCATCACGGATTGCGCGCTGCTTGGCGAATTCCTGGTCAGGGAAATCCACCAGCGCCGTGGTCGCGCGGCTGCCGGCCTTGATGACATGATTGTCGGTCGCCGCGCGTAGCGTGTAGGTGACGCTGACGGTCACACGACCGGCTCGCGACGTATCGTCGGATTCCCTCAGCAACGTGTCGGCAACGGTCGAGGAGGCGTGCATTTCGACGAGATATTCCGGTTTTTCCGGCTCGCCGGCTCCACGCGACGATAGGAAAATCAAGTGGTTACGAACTTGTTGTTCGACGCGGCTACCTGCTGGAGAAAAGCCGACCGAGGAAAGCTTTTCAGTAACACCGGAACTCTCGGAGTAGAGCGGACGAACCTGGCAGGCGGAGAGAAATGCCGCGGAGGCAAGGATCATGGCGATGCCGGCATTGCGGGCCAGCTTGCAAGCGATATCAGACGACAATGTTTACAATCCTTTGGGGAACCACGATGATCTTCTTCGGTGCCTGTCCGTTCAAGGCGTTTTTCACCGCATCCAGATCCAGCACGGCGTCGGTTACGGCATTCTGATCTGCATCGCGAGAAATTGTCAATTCAGCGCGTTTCTTGCCATTGATCTGTACCGGCAGGACGACATCGTTTTCGATAACGAGTGTTTCGTCGTACTGCGGCCAGCTTGCCCGGGCAAGCAGCCCTTCGTTGCCGAGTGCGGCCCAGCATTCCTCAGCCAGGTGCGGTGTCATCGGAGAGACGAGCTGAATCAGGATCTCGGCGGCATCGCGTACCGCTGCGCGATAGGTGGCATCACCCTCGCCCACGGCAACCTTCGTCATCGGTGCGGCCAGCGCGTTGACGAGTTCATAAATTCGGGCAACGGCCTTGTTGAACCAGAGCTTGTCGTAGTCGTTCTGCACGGCCTTCAGCGTCTTGTGGGCAGCCTGCGAGATTGACAGCGCTTCCCCATCGGTTGCCGGCGCAGGTGCAACGGTAGAGAGCGCGTCCGCAGCTTCGGAAATCAGGCGCCACAGACGCTGGGTAAAGCGATGAGCACCTTCGACGCCCGCCTCGGACCAGATGACATCGCGCTCCGGCGGGGAGTCGGACAGAACGAAGAAACGAGCGGTATCGGCGCCGTAGGAGGCAATGATATCGTCAGGATCGACGACGTTCTTCTTCGATTTCGACATTTTCTCGATCGAGCCGATCGCGACTTCCTCGTTGTTCGTCAGCAGGAAAGCCCGGCGTTTGCCGTCGAGTTCGTCGATGCGGATATCGGCGGGTGCCACCCATTCGCGGCTGGCGCCGGCGCCGCGGCTATAGGTTTCGTGGACCACCATGCCTTGGGTGAAGAGTCCCTTGAAAGGTTCGGTGGCGGCGACGTGACCGGTCTCGCGCATGGCGCGGGTGAAGAAGCGGGAATAGAGCAGGTGCAGGATCGCGTGCTCGATGCCGCCGATATACTGGTCGACCGGCAGCCAGCGGTTTGCCGCTTCCGGATCGGTCGGCTTGTCTTCCCAGGGCGCGGTGAAGCGGGTGAAATACCAGCTCGAATCGACGAAGGTATCCATTGTATCCGTCTCGCGGCGTGCATCCTTGCCGCAGTTCGGGCAAGAGACATGACGCCAGGTCGGATGACGGTCGAGCGGATTGCCGGGCTGGTCGAAAGCGACGTCGTCAGGCAGCTTGACAGGCAGGTCCACCTTCGGCACCGGCACGACACCGCAATCATCGCAATGGATGACCGGGATCGGGCAGCCCCAATAACGCTGGCGGGAAATACCCCAGTCGCGCAGACGGAAATTGACCTTGCGCTCGCCCTGCGGCGCATTGCCGAGCGAAGCGGCAGACAGTCGATCGGCGACGATATTGAAGGCTTCTTCCGTGGTCTTGCCGTCGAGGAAGCGTGAATTGATCATCACGCCATCGCCGTCGTAGGCGGTGTCGCCGACGGAAAAGCTTGTTGCGTCGCCATCCCTCGGCATGACGACGGCCACGACCGGCAGGCCATATTTGCGCGCAAAATCAAGGTCGCGCTGGTCGCCCGACGGGCAGCCGAAGATCGCGCCCGTGCCGTAATCCATCAGGACGAAGTTGGCGATATAGACAGGCAGCTCCCAAGAGGGATCAAGCGGATGCCGGACGCGGATACCGGTATCCATGCCCTTCTTTTCGGCGGTCTCGAGCGCTGCGAGAGACGTGCCGGCGCGACGGCACTCCTCGCAGAAGGCGTCGATATCAGGGTTCTTCGCGGCGGCATCCTTCGCCAGCGGATGATCGGCGGCGATCGCCAGGAAAGAGGCGCCGAAGAGCGTGTCCGGCCGGGTCGTATAGACTGTGACTTCGCTCTCGCCGGCAGGTGCCGTTTCCGGCACGATCTCCCAGCGGATCGTCAGGCCCTCCGAACGGCCGATCCAGTTCTTCTGCATCAGGCGCACTTTTTCCGGCCACTGGTCGAGCGTATCCAGCGCGTCCAGCAGATCCTGGCTGAAGTCGGTGATCTTGAAGAACCATTGCGTCAGTTCACGCTGTTCGACGAGCGCACCGGAACGCCAGCCGCGTCCATCGATTACCTGTTCGTTGGCGAGCACGGTATTATCGACAGGATCCCAGTTGACCTTGGACTGCTTGCGATAGACCAGGCCCTTCTCCAGGAAATCCAAAAAGAGATGCTGCTGGTGCTGGTAATATTCGACGTCGCAGGTGGCGAACTCGCGGCTCCAGTCCAGCGAAAGCCCCATGGCCTTCAGCTGCGCCTTCATCGAGGCGATATTCTGGTAGGTCCAGGAGGCGGGGTGAACGCCACGCTCCATGGCGGCATTCTCCGCCGGCATGCCGAAGGCGTCCCAACCCATTGGATGCAGCACGTTGTAGCCGCGGGCACGCTTGTAGCGGGCGACGACATCGCCCATGGCGTAATTGCGGACATGGCCCATATGGATGCGCCCCGACGGATAGGGGAACATTTCGAGGACGTAATATTTTTCGCGCGGATCGGCATTGTCGGTCTCGAAGACCTTGTCTTCATTCCATTTCTGCTGCCAGCGGGGCTCGGCGTCGCGCGGATTATAACGTTCGGTGGCCATGGTATTCGTATTTCCGGAAAATCAGGGGAGTTGGTCGAGACCTTCACCATGAAACCACTACAGCGTCAAGTTTTGCAGGTGCTGCAAGCGTCCGATCTTGATTGTGACCAGGGATTTCGCCGAGACGGGACTTGGCAAGCACAGAATGGCTGGCTAGTTCATTCCAATCATTTCATTCCAGATATGTTGAGGCAGAACGATGGAACTTCGAGAGCGTTTGAACGACGTGCGGTCGCGGATTGCCGCCGCGGAACGCGAAGCAGGTCGTCCGGCGGGTTCCGTTCAGCTCGTCGCGGTGTCGAAGACCTTCGAGGCGGAGGCAATCCGACCGGCCATCGAAGCCGGGCAGCGTGTCTTCGGCGAAAACCGGGTGCAGGAAAGCCAGGGAAAGTGGCCGACGCTGAAGGCTGAGCGGCCCGATATCGAGTTGCATCTGATCGGACCGCTGCAATCGAACAAGGCGGCGGATGCCGTAGCGCTTTTCGACGTCATCGAGACGGTGGACCGGGAAAAGATCGCCCGCGCGCTTGCCGAGGAGATGAAGCGGCAAGGCAAGGTGCTGCGGCTTTACGTCCAGGTCAATACCGGGCTCGAACCGCAGAAGGCCGGCATCGCTCCGGAAGAGACGTCGGCCTTCGTCGCCTTCTGCCGCGACGAGCTTGGCCTTTCCATCGAAGGATTGATGTGCATTCCGCCGGCCGAGGAAAATCCCGGGCCGCATTTCGCTTTGCTGGCAAAGCTCGCGCTCAAATGCGGCGTCGAAAAGCTGTCCATGGGCATGTCGGGTGACTACGAGACGGCGGTCGCCTTCGGCGCCACAAGCGTCCGCGTCGGATCGGCGATTTTCGGCGCGCGCTGATACGCGGCTTTGGTCGGGCTTCCTGTCTCGCTTCACCCCGTCTAGATTTAAGATCGAGGTTGCATGTCCTGGGGAGGAGCAAATGCAGAACGGCTATCATCAGGCTTATGCGGCCTGGAAGCGCGATCCCGAAGCCTTCTGGCGCGAAGCAGCCATCGGCATCGACTGGTACAAGCCGCCGGAGCGGATTTTTTCGCCCAGTGAGGGCGTTTATGGCCGCTGGTTCTCTGGAGCCGAAACCAATACATGCCACAATTGCGTGGACCGGCATGTGGCTGCCGGCCGCGGCGGCGAGACTGCGGTCATCTTCGACAGCGCAATGAACGGTGAGAAGCGCCGTTTCACCTATGATGAGGTGCTTTGCGAGGTGATGGCCATCGCATCAGCGTTGGTCGAGCGCGGCATCGGCAAAGGCGACCGCGTCATCCTCTATATGCCGATGGTGCCGCAGGCGGTCTTTTCCATGCTCGCCTGCGCCCGCGTCGGTGCGGTTCACTCCGTCGTTTTCGGCGGGTTTGCCGCCAGCGAACTTGCGGCGCGCATCGACGATTGCTGTGCGAAGCTGGTGATCACCGCGAGCTGCGGGCTCGAGCTTGGCCGCATCGTCGCCTACAAGCCCCTGGTCGATCAGGCGATCGAGATCGCGCATTCGAAGCCGGAGTACTGCCTGGTGCTGCAGCGGCCGGAGCTTCGGGCAGATCTCGCCAGCGGCCGCGATCAGGATTTCGAGGTGGCGGTGGCGCAGCATCGTGGCGCCGAGATCGCCTGTGTCCCCGTCAAGGCGACCGATCCGCTCTACATCCTCTATACCTCGGGCACGACGGGCCAGCCGAAGGGCGTTGTGCGCGACAATGGCGGCCATATGGTCGCGCTCAACTGGTCGATGCGGAATATCTACGGCTTGAAGCCGGGCGAGGTCTTCTGGACGGCTTCGGATATCGGCTGGGTCGTCGGACATTCCTATATCGTCTATGCCCCGCTGCTATCAGGCGTAACCACTCTGATCTTTGAAGGGAAGCCAGTCGGCACTCCGGATGCGGGCACATTCTGGCGCATTGTTTCAGAGTATCGAGTGCGGGTGCTGTTCACGGCGCCGACGGCATTCCGCGCCATCCGGCGGGAGGACGGTGACGGTGAACTGATGCGCCAGTATCCCATGCCGGATCTACGGGCACTGTTTCTTGCCGGCGAGAGGGCGGATCCGGAGACGTTGAAATGGGCCGAGCGCATGCTTGGCATACCCGTCATCGATCATTGGTGGCAGACGGAGACCGGCTGGCCGATCGCGGCAAATCCGCTCGGCCTCGGCGTCCTTCCCATCAAGCACGGTTCGCCGGCGCTGCCGATGCCCGGCTATGATATTGCGGTGCTCGACGATGCCGGTCATCCGATCGAGGCGGGAACGCTCGGCAATATCGTCGTGAAGCTGCCCTTGCCGCCCGGCTGTCTACCGACTCTCTGGAACGCGGACGAGCGTTTCCGCTCGGCCTATCTCGATGAGTTTCCCGGCTACTACAAGACGGCCGACGCCGGTTATGTCGACGAAGACGGCTATCTCTTCATCATGTCGCGCACCGACGACATCATCAATTGCGCCGGTCATCGGCTCTCGACAGGGGCGATGGAGGAGGTCTGTGCGCGTCATCCCGATGTCGCCGAATGCGCTGTTATCGGCGTCATCGATGCGTTGAAGGGCCAGGCGCCCTGCGGTTTCCTGGTGCTGAAACGACATGTTTCCCGTGACGCGACGGCGATCGAATCGGAGGTCGTGGCGATGATTCGTGATTCGATCGGACCTGTCGCCGCCTTCAAGACGGCCATCACCGTTAACCGCTTGCCGAAGACGCGCTCCGGCAAAATCCTGCGCGGCACGATGCAGAAGATCGCCGACGGCATACCCTGGAAAATGCCTGCAACCATCGATGATCCAACGATTTTGGAGGAAATTGCCGAGGCGCTGCGCGGGCGTGGTTTAGGCTCCCTGCCGATGTGACGGCAGGTTATGCATGATGCGGTCGCCATTACCAGCCTGCTACCCAGTCGCTCTCGATCGCCAACAGTTCGGCGCAGAACATTCTCACCCTGTTCCGCAGCTAATTCGAAACAGGCCATCCGCAATAAAAAACCCCGCCAGTCAGCTCATACCGGCGGGGTTTTTCATGAAATTACTGATATCTCAGTACTGATCGTCGTCCTCGTCCTTCGGGGCCGAGCGCAGCGAGCTCAGCTTGCGGAAGACGGCGTCGGCGTCGATTTCCTTTTCCTTTTCCTCCTCGCGCTCGTAGCTCGGGGTCAGGCGCTCGGTTTCCTGTGCCGATTGCAGCGTTGCGCCCAGCTCGGCAGCGGTCGGCAGCGGACGGCCCTTGGAGGCCTTTTCCACTTCCATGTCGAGATCGATCTGGCTGCAGAGGCCGAGCGTGACCGGATCCATCGGCGCCAGGTTGGCGGAGTTCCAGTGGGTGCGCTCGCGGATCTGCTCGATGGTCGACTTCGTCGTGCCGACGAGGCGGGAAATCTGCGCGTCCTTCAGCTCCGGATGGTTGCGAACGAGCCAGAGAATGGCGTTCGGGCGGTCCTGACGCTTGGAAACCGGCGTATAACGGGGACCGCGGCGCTTGGATTCCGGCACCCGCACCTTCGGTTCGGAAAGCTTCAGCTTATGGTTCGGATTGGCCTCGGCGCGGGCAATCTCGTCGCGGGAAAGCTGTCCTGTCGAGATCGGGTCGAGGCCCTTGATGCCCTGCGCCGCTTCGCCGTCGGCGATCGCCTTGACTTCGAGCGGATGCAGTTTGCAGAACTGCGCAATCTGATCGAAAGACAGTGCCGTATTGTCGACGAGCCAGATGGCTGTCGCCTTCGGCATGAGCAGTGTTTGAGCCATGGATATAGTCCTTCTATCGTCCGCGCCGGTCGCGGTCCGTGGATTGTCACCACAATGTCCGGGAAATATGCCGGTATATAACCGCACTGTCGCAGAATTGCAATTCTTCCGAAACGAAATGACCTTCGTCTAATTGCCGTGGCGGTGCGAACTGCTATGAATTGCCGTGATTTCAAGTCCGGGCCCTGTTAGCTCACGCGGTCCGTCGCATGTCCCATGAGGAGGAGTTGCATGTCGGAGAAGATCTATCCGGTCACGAAGCCGGTGAAGGCGCGCGCCCTGATTGATAAGGAAAAGTACCTGAAATGGTACGAGGAAAGCGTCGAGAACCCGAACAAGTTCTGGGGCAAGCACGGCAAGCGGATCGACTGGTTCAAGCCCTATACCAAGGTCAAGAACACTTCCTTTACCGGCAAGGTGTCGATCAAGTGGTTCGAGGACGGTCAGACAAATGTCTCCTACAACTGCATCGACCGTCATCTGAAAACGAATGGCGACCAGGTGGCGATCATCTGGGAGGGCGACAACCCTTATATCGACAAGAAAGTCACCTACAACGAGCTCTACGAGCACGTCTGCCGGATGGCGAACGTGTTGAAGAAGCACGGCGTCAAGAAGGGTGATCGCGTCACCATCTATATGCCGATGATCCCGGAAGCGGCCTATGCGATGCTCGCCTGCGCCCGCATCGGCGCGGTGCATTCGGTCGTCTTCGGCGGTTTCTCGCCCGAGGCGCTGGCCGGGCGCATCGTCGACTGCGAATCCACCTTCGTCATCACCTGCGACGAAGGCCTGCGTGGCGGCAAGCCGGTGCCGCTGAAGGACAATACCGATAGCGCGATCCATATCGCCGCCCGCCAGCATGTCAATGTCAGCAAGGTGCTGGTCGTTCGCCGCACCGGCGGCAAGACCGGTTGGGCGCCCGGCCGCGATCTCTGGTATCATCAGGAAATTGCCACGGTGAAGGCGGAATGCCCGCCGATGAAGATGAAGGCGGAGGATCCGCTCTTCATTCTTTATACGTCAGGCTCGACCGGCAAACCGAAGGGCGTGCTGCATACGACCGGCGGTTACCTCGTTTATGCCGCGATGACGCATGAATATGTCTTCGATTATCACCACGGCGACATCTACTGGTGTACGGCCGATGTCGGCTGGGTCACCGGCCACTCCTACATCGTCTATGGGCCGCTTGCGAATTGCGCGACGACGCTGATGTTCGAGGGCGTGCCGAACTTCCCGGATCAGGGCCGTTTCTGGGAAGTCATCGACAAGCACAAGGTCAACATCTTCTATACGGCCCCGACGGCGATCCGCTCGCTGATGGGTGCCGGTGACGACTTCATCACGCGCTCCTCGCGCTCTTCGCTGCGGCTGCTCGGCACGGTCGGCGAACCGATCAATCCGGAGGCCTGGGAGTGGTATTACAATGTCGTCGGCGACAAGCGCTGCCCTGTTATCGATACATGGTGGCAGACGGAAACCGGCGGCCATATGATCACGCCGCTGCCCGGCGCCACCGATCTGAAGCCCGGTTCGGCGGCGACGCCGTTCTTCGGCGTCAAGCCTGAGCTGGTCGACAATGAGGGCAAGGTGCTGGAAGGCCCTGCCGACGGCAATCTCTGCATCACCGACAGCTGGCCGGGCCAGATGCGTACCGTCTATGGTGACCACGAGCGCTTCATCCAGACCTATTTCGCCACCTACAAGGGCAAGTATTTCACCGGCGACGGCTGCCGGCGCGATGCGGACGGTTATTACTGGATCACCGGCCGCGTCGACGACGTGCTGAACGTCTCCGGCCACCGGCTCGGCACGGCGGAGGTGGAATCCGCGCTCGTGTCGCACAATCAGGTTTCGGAAGCCGCGGTCGTCGGTTATCCGCATCCGATCAAGGGCCAGGGCATCTATTGCTACGTGACGCTGATGGCCGGTCACGAGGGATCGGATACGCTTCGCCAGGAACTGGTGAAGCATGTGCGGGCCGAAATCGGCCCGATCGCTTCGCCCGACAAGATTCAGTTTGCGCCGGGCCTGCCGAAGACGCGTTCCGGCAAGATCATGCGCCGCATCCTGCGCAAGATTGCCGAAGACGATTTCGGTGCTCTCGGCGACACATCGACGCTTGCCGATCCGGCAGTCGTCGACGATCTGATCACCAACCGGCAGAACAAGGCGACCGCCTGATGATCGAGCCGCTCCGGGCTTCGGGGCGGCTCATTTCCTTTCCGCGTATCGGATGGCTGGCTTTGTGTTCGAGAAAGCCGAACTTTTTCCACCACCAAATCTGCGAACGGCTGGATTACTGGTGAGCCTTGTCACCATCGAAGCTTTTCTTCCAGGCTTCGTAGTGGCCGCTTCCTACGTTTGGATAAAGCGAAAATTGGATTTCACGCATCAGGCCAAGTACTTCATTAATTGAGTGCGGGCGCCCAGACGCTGTGACCAAGGCTGCTGCTAAGGTCGCTGCGACAGCGGATTGCTGCGATGATATAAGCTTGTTTAATTCAGGCCCGATGACCAGGGACGCATTTCCCGACATGTTCCAATCTCCTTTATCAACCGGAGATTCTAATTTATCTGATTCTCAACCGACCATGTGAAAGATAATATCACCAAATATTAGGTTAGAAATCGATCGCTCGGCCATTGATCTCGTAATCGCCGAAGCGCGCCGGTTCGGCTCCGCCGCGGCCGCCGATCTCGGGCGGCAGTTCCAGCGGTTTCTGGTTCTTTCGCCGCTCTTCGGCTTCGCCAAGGGCGCGTCTGGCAGCCGGGGACAGTATCTTGCGCGGCGGCTCCGTTCCTTCGGCCGTCGGCGTTTCGCTATTGTCGTTATCGGCGTCCTGCATGGCCGTCTCCTGCCGGAAAATATTGAAAATGGCTGGTGAATAACCAAATCATAATGCGCCGGTGCCGGGATTGAAAGCTTGTGACGCCGAAATCGGAGATGGAGATCCGCAATGAACCTCGTTCGCACTGCCATGTTGCTTGCCTTCATGACGGCGCTTTTCATGTTTGTCGGCTTCCTGATCGGTGGTCGGGCCGGCATGATGATCGCGTTCGTCATTGCCGCCGGCATGAATTTCTTCTCCTACTGGAATTCCGACCGCATGGTGCTTGCGGCCTATCGCGCGCAGGAGATCGATGAGCGCAATGCGCCGGAATTCTTCCGGATCGTGCGCGATCTCGCCCGCAATGCCGCCCTGCCGATGCCGAAGGTTTATCTTTATGACAGCCCGCAGCCGAATGCCTTTGCCACCGGCCGCAATCCCGACAATGCCGCCGTCGCCGCCTCGACCGGCCTGCTCGCTGCCTTGTCTCCCGAGGAGGTCGCAGGCGTCATGGCGCATGAGCTCGCCCATATCCAGAACCGCGACACGCTGACCATGACGATCACGGCAACGCTTGCCGGCGCGATCTCGATGCTCGGCAACTTCGCCTTCTTCTTCGGCGGCAATCGCGACAACAACAATAATCCGCTCGGTATCGTCGGCGTCCTCGTCGCGATGATCGTCGCGCCGCTCGCCGCCATGCTGGTGCAGATGGCGATCAGCCGCACGCGCGAATATTCGGCCGACCGCCGCGGCGCCGAAATCTGCGGCAATCCGCTCTGGCTCGCCTCGGCACTCGGCAAGATCGCGCGTGGTGCTGCCCACGTGCCGAACGCGGATGCCGAGCGCAACCCGGCGACGGCGCATATGTTCATCATCAATCCGCTCTCCGGCGAGCGCATGGACAATCTGTTTTCCACGCATCCGAACACGGAAAACCGCATCGCCGCGCTGCAGGACATGGCGCAAGGCGGCATGAATGTCTCGACGCAGCCCGCTCGTGCTGCTAATCCGTCGCGCAAATCGCGCTCTGTTCCGGATACGGGTCTTGGTCGCGGTGGTTCGCAACCGCCAAAAGGTCCGTGGTCTTGAATTCAGACGGCACGAAGAAGCCATTCCGCAAGCATAAGCCCTCCACCGAGCGCTCTGCGCCTGATAAGCCTGGCCTGCAGGCCCGGGCTGCGGCGGCAAAAATTCTTGCTGCCGTCGTTGATCGCAAGCTGCCGCTCGACGGGGCTCTCGATCATGAACACGGCAATCCGGCCTATAGGGCGCTCGGCGAAAGCGACCGGGCGCTCGTCCGCGCCATCCTGAACACGACGCTGCGCCATTTGCCGCGTATCGATGCCGCGATTGCCGGGCTGCTGGATTCGCCGCTGCCGGAGGGCGCAAGGGCGCTGCATCACGTGCTCGCAATTGGCGCGGCGCAGATCCTCTATCTCGACGTGCCGGATCATTCAGCTGTCGATCTCGCCGTCGAGCAGGCCAATCAGGATCCGCGCAATCGCCGTTTCGCCAAGCTGGTCAATGCCATCCTCCGCCGGCTCGTCCGAGAGAAGGAGCAGGTGCTCGATGAAATCGGCAAGGTCGCGCCGATGGCGGCCTGGTTCATCACCAGGCTGGAAAAGGCCTATGGCCGGGACGCGGCGCTGGCGATTTCGGAATCCCAGCTCGAACCGGCCGCGATCGATCTGACCGTCAAGTCCGACCCCGAAGGCTGGGCGAGGCGGTTGAACGGCGTCGTCCTGCCCACCGGCGGCGTGCGGCTCGCCGCTTTCGACGGCGGCATCCCTTCGCTCGAAGGCTTCGACGAGGGCGCATGGTGGGTCCAGGATGCGGCGGCAAGCATCCCGGCGAAACTTTTCGGCGATCTCTCGGGCAAACGCACCGCCGATCTCTGTGCCGCACCTGGCGGCAAGACGGCGCAGCTCATCCTTGCCGGCGGCGCAGTCACCGCACTCGACCAGTCGGAAAGTCGGCTGAGACGGCTGCGGTCGAACCTCGACCGGCTCGGCCTCAAGGCGGAGACGATCCAGGCAGATTTGACGAAATTCGAGCCAACGGAGCGTTTCGACGCCATCCTGCTCGATGCTCCCTGCTCTTCTACCGGCACGACACGCCGGCATCCTGACGTGTTGTGGACCAAGGGGCCTGAGGATATCGCCAGGCTGGCGGCGCTGCAGGAACGGCTGCTGCGGCATGCGCTGACATTGCTGAAGCCGGGCGGCACGCTGGTTTTTTCGAATTGTTCGCTCGATCCTGTCGAGGGTGAGGACGTCGTCGCCCGTGTACTTGCCGATACGGATGCGGTCGAGCGTATTCCGATCGGCGCCGGGGACTGGCCCCGCCTTGAGGCAGCGATCACGCCGCTCGGCGAATTCCGCACGCTTCCCACGATGGCGAAAATGCCTGAAGGCATTGCCTCCGGCCTCGACGGCTTCTATGCGGCCGTGCTGCGGCGCGTGGCCTGATCGCAAGGTTTGAGCGCTGGCGGTGAGCCTGGGCTATGCGAGGTGTTTCATAGCCTCGTTTCACGCATGCCGCTCGCCAAAACCGCCCGGATGATTTCAGGTGAAACGCGTTAACGTGCGTATATTCGAACCTTGTCACGAATTAATTCATTGCGGACGATGAAATCGGCCACTTTTCACCTATTCTTAACCACGAGGGTCAATAGACAATAGAATATGCAGTCCGGTCGACGTTTTGCGAGCATGTATGTTCGGGAGGCTTGGCGGCGCGCCTTGCGCCGCGTCGCGTTGCTGCGCCTGAAGCTCTTTCGTCATTCGATCAAGGTGCCAGAGCGCCTGATCGTCGCGCCGACCGATCTGCGCAGCATCGATCCGCATGTGGCCGACGAGATTCTCAACGGACGCTTTCTCCTGGCCGGGCGCATGCTGGAAACCAACGAGAAGTCGCCCTTCACCTTCACCCTGCCCTCGCGCCCCTTCGCGATCCGTCTTCATAGCTTCGGCTGGCTGCGGCATATGCGGGCGAACAAGACGGAGCGCAGTTCGGCTGCCGCCCGCGAGATCGTCGACAGCTGGCTTTCCATCCATGCCGGTCGCATGGAGGGGATTGCCTGGGAGACCGACGTCACCGCCCAACGCGTTATCGCCTGGCTGTCGCATTCGCCGGTGGTGCTACAGAACGCCGACCGCGGCTTCTATCGTCGCTTCATGAAATCGCTGGCGTTCCAGGTAAGGTTCCTGCACCGCATGGCGCCGTTTACTCTCGGCGGCCTGGAGCTGTTTCGGCTGCGTGTCGCGCTGGCCATGGCCTCCGTCGCCATGCCGGCGCGCGCCTCTACACTGAGAAGGGCGGCGCAGGCGCTCGACCGCGAATTCGATAGCCAGATTCTACCGGATGGCGGCCATGTGTCGCGCAATCCGCGCGTCGGGCTGGAATTGCTGCTCGATCTGCTGCCGCTCCGGCAGACCTATGTCAATCTCGGCCATGACCTGCCGCAGAAGCTGATCTCCGGGATAGACCGCATCTATCCGGCATTGCGGTTTTTTCGCCATCAGGACGGGGATCTGGCGCTCTTCAACGGGGCGACATCGACGCTCGCAAACGAGCTGATGTCCGTGCTGCGATATGACGAGACAGCCGGTCAGCCGTTCAAGGCTTTACCGCAGTCACGTTATCAGCGGCTTTCGGGGGGCAAGACGGTGATCATTGCCGATACGGGCACGCCGCCTTCGGGAGGCGCGCTTCGGACCGCGCATGCGGGCAGCCTCTCCTTCGAAATGTCGTCCGGCCGCCATCGCTTCATCGTCAATTCCGGTTCGCCGAAATTTGCCGGGCACCGTTATGTCCAGATGGCGCGCACAACGGCGGCACATTCGACCGTCATCCTCAACGACACCTCGTCCAGCCGTTTTTCGCCCTCGCCCTTCCTTAGTCACGCGATTACCGAACCGGTGAGAACGATCACTGTCGAGCGTGCCGAAACCGAGGACGGGCGCGACGGCATCAAGCTCAGCCATGACGGTTATCTCAGGGTGTTGGGGGTGCTGCACGAGCGTGAGTTGACGCTCAATGCTGCAGGCTCGATCGTGACGGGCCGCGACCGGCTCGTCGTCCGCGAAGGATATGAGCATGACGAGCCTCTGAAGGCCGTCGCCCGTTTTCATATCCATCCCTCGATCGTCCTGCATCAGAGTGACGGAGAGTCCGTGCTGCTGACGGCGCCGGACGGCGAAAGCTGGTTGTTTTCGGCGCCCGGCAATGAAGTGCTGATCGCCGAGGATATTTTCTTTGCCGACAGCTCCGGCATCTGCGGTTCGGACCAGATCGAAATCGACTTCGATCTTGCCGAGAAGACCGAAATCCGCTGGTTTTTGTCCCGCAAAGGCTAGAAGCGGATGATTTTGGGCCGAGTGGTCAAATCGGGATCGCATCCAGATAATGGAAGTAAGCTATGATGCTTATCAAAAATGGCTCGTGCTTTTCGACATCTGCTCTGACGCCTGTTTGCGTGGCGGCAAAGCTGTGCTAACGCGGCGCCAGCATGCGAACATCCCTTGCGGATGTCCTCCCGAAGCCCGAACGGAGAAGGTTTCATGGCCGTCATTTCCAAAAAGATCCCCGCCCCCGACAAGGTAGAAATCAAGACCGCGCTCATCTCCGTCTTCGACAAGACCGGGATCGTCGAA
The DNA here is from genome assembly GCF_025152725.1 of Rhizobium sp. SRDI969. NCBI lineage: Bacteria > Pseudomonadati > Pseudomonadota > Alphaproteobacteria > Hyphomicrobiales > Rhizobiaceae > Rhizobium > Rhizobium sp. SRDI969. The sequence goes on along the minus strand of NZ_CP104035.1, from coordinate 4,485,222 downwards.
CTCGCCCACGCCTTGTCTGCCAGAGGTGTGCGCCTGCTTTCGACCGGCGGTACCTATAAAGCGATCACTGCTGCCGGTCTTGCCGTCACCGATGTCTCCGAAATCACCGGTTTTCCCGAGATCATGGATGGGCGCGTCAAGACGTTGCACCCGATGGTGCATGGCGGCCTGCTGGCGATCCGTGACGACAGCGAACACCAGGAGGCGATGAAAACACATGGCATCGAGGGCATCGACCTCGCCGTTATCAACCTCTATCCCTTCGAGCAGGTGCGCGCGGCCGGCGGCGACTATCCGACGACCGTCGAGAATATCGACATCGGCGGTCCGGCGATGATCCGCGCATCGGCCAAGAACCATGCTTATGTGACGACCCTGACAGATCCGGCCGATTATGCCGAACTGCTGGAGCAGCTTTCCGCAGATGACGGCAAGACCGCCTATGCCTTTCGCCAGCGGATGGCCGCCAAGGCCTATGCCCGTACCGCCGCCTATGATGCAATGATCTCCAACTGGTTCGCCGAGGCGCTGTCGATCGACACGCCGCGCCACCGGGTCATCGGCGGCGCGCTGAAGGAAGAGATGCGCTACGGCGAAAACCCGCATCAGAAGGCCGCCTTCTATGTGACCGGCGAGAAGCGTCCGGGTGTTTCGACGGCCGCTCTTCTCCAGGGCAAGCAGCTCTCCTACAACAACATCAACGATACGGATGCCGCCTACGAACTGGTCGCCGAGTTCCTGCCTGAGAAGGCGCCGGCCTGCGCGATCATCAAGCATGCCAATCCCTGCGGCGTCGCCACCGGATCCAGCCTGGTCGAGGCCTATCAGCGGGCGCTCGCCTGCGATTCCGTTTCCGCCTTCGGCGGCATCATCGCCCTCAACCGGACACTGGATGCCGAAACGGCTGAGGAGATCGTCAAGCTCTTCACCGAAGTGATCATCGCGCCCGATGTCACGGAGGAGGCAAAGGCGATCGTCGCTCGTAAGCCGAACCTGCGGCTGCTGTCCGCCGGCGGGCTGCCTGATCCGCGTGCCGCGGGCCTGACGGCAAAGACCGTTTCCGGCGGCCTGCTGGTCCAGAGCCGCGACAACGGCATGGTCGAGGATCTGGAACTCAAGGTCGTCACCAAGCGCGCGCCGACGGCACGGGAACTTGATGACATGAAGTTCGCCTTCAAGGTTGGCAAACATGTGAAATCGAATGCCGTGGTCTATGCCAAGGACGGCCAGACCGCCGGTATCGGCGCAGGCCAAATGAGCCGGGTCGATTCCGCCCGCATCGCCGCGCTGAAGGCCGAAGAGGCCGCCAAGGCGCTTGGCCTTGCAGTGCCGATGACGCACGGGTCGGCGGTTGCCTCCGAAGCCTTCCTGCCTTTTGCCGACGGTCTTTTGTCGATGATCGCGGCGGGGGCGACGGCGGTTATCCAGCCGGGCGGATCGATGCGCGACCAGGAGGTCATCGATGCCGCTAACGAACACGGCGTCGCAATGGTCTTTACCGGCATGCGCCATTTCCGGCACTGAGTGATTGTACGCTGCCGTCGGCCAGGGCAGAGCTGATTGCTATGCCCGGTCGGCCGGATAGGGTGTACGGAACAAGAGCACCAGTCCGCCGGCAAGAAACAGGATCAGCGTTGCCATCCCGAGCCGCGGTGATCCGCTCATATAGGTCACCAGCGAGAAGAGCAGCGTCGCCATGAAACTCGTGGCACGGCCCGAAAGCGCGTAGATGCCGAAGTAGCGGCCGGCTTCCTCCGGACTGACGCTGCGGGCAAGATAGGAGCGCGACGAGGCCTGCACCGGCCCGAAGGCGAGCCCGATCAGCAGACCATAGAGAATATAGGCCTTTTCCGCCGCAGTGCCGAAAAGGCCGCCGGAATCGTTCGTCGGCAGCGGTATCAGTCCGAACAGGGTGTAACCCGGTCCTGTCGAGATGATGCCGATGGTGGCGAGAAGCAGCATGGTGAGGCTGATGACGACGGTTACCTTCGAACCGACGCTCTTGTCGACGCGGCCGGCGATCAGGCAGCCGAAGATGGCGACGACATTCAGGATGATGCCGTAGATACCGATCTCGATCGTTGCCCAGCCGAACATGCCGGCTGCGAAGATACCGCCAAGGATCAGCAGGCCGTTGACGCCGTCCTGATAGATCATGCGGGCGATGAGGAATGTAAGGATGCCGCGGCGCTCCCGGAGTTCGCCAAGGGTGTTTCTGAGTTCCCGCAAGCCGGAGCGGACGGCGGTGCCGAAGGGAAGACCCCTGCCGACATCCGGCGTGAAGAAAAACATCGGCAGGATGAAGATCAGATACCAGACGGCCGAGATCGGCCCGGTGATGCGTGCATCCTGACCGATCTGAGGATCGAGGCCGAATAGCGGATCGAGGCCGAGGATGGTCTTGCCGGTCTCAGGGCTCGCCGCCAAAAGCGTCACGACGGCAATGAGCACGATGATGCCGCCGAGATAACCGAGCCCCCAGGCGGTGTTGGAGAGCTTGCCGACCTCGTGCTTGCCGACCAGGTGCGGCATCATCGAATCGTTGAAGACGATCGAAAACTCGGCCGAGATCGAGGCGAGGATCATGAAAATGACGGGATAGACAACAGGCGAACCGGGGGCTGCGAACCAGAGGCAGAAGAGGCTGGCGATCTTGATGATCGCGAAGAAGCCGATCCAGGGTTTGCGCGCGCCGGACTGGTCGGCGATCGAGCCGAGGACGGGTGAGAGCAGGGCGATGATCACCGAGGAGATCGTCGCCATGTTGCTCCACGTCGTCTGGGCGGAAACCGGGTCATCGGTCAGGCGGGAAACGAAATAGGGTCCGAAGATGAAGGTTGTGACCACGGTAAAGAAGGGCTGTGCTGCCCAGTCGAAGAACATCCACCCCCAGATGCCCTTCTCGGTGGCCTTCGGCGGCTGCGTTCCTGTCCAGTCAATGCGATTCAACATCCGCTCCTTGTTTTGACGCGGACTGTCTCACCTCGCCCGGTCGCGCGCAAGATCGGTGAGGATACCTGCAGCAACGGTAATACGCGCGAGATTGGGATCGCCGCCGTCGCTGAGGCTTGAAAGCTCCTCGAGGATACGGTTGATGCGGATGCGATCCTGGGCATGCCAGGCTTGTACGGGAAGCTTTTCCTTGCCGTGATCGGAAAGAGCCGAGATGACGATGTCGCGTCTTGCGCTGGCGATCTGATCGATGCTGCGGGCAAGCGCCAGATTCTCATAATGGTCGGAGGTGAGGATCCGCCCGCCCGCCGCCAGCAATCTGCCGATACGGAAGGTCTGCGACACCGCGAAGTAGTTTTCGGCCGCGCGCACCAGGGGCTCGCCGGTACGCTCGGCGATCTGCATGATCTCGGGCACCAGCGCGAAGCCCTGCAGGCCAGCGATCTCGGCGCCAAGTTTTTCGGGCACGCCGGCCTGACTGTATTCCGACTGGCGGGCTGCAACATCGCCGCCCGCCTGTTCGGCGAAGGCAGGCTTCAGCTTCTTCAAGGCAACCTGCAGCCGGCTAATCACTTCTGCCATATCCGCCTTGGTCATCCCGGTCTTCAGGAGCAGGCGCGTCAATACGGTAAAGCTATGGCTGATCTCCTCGTAGATGCGGTTCTGCATATCACCGGAAACCTTGCCGTCGAGAGCGTCCGTCTCGGCCCAAAGGCGGGTCAGGTCGAAACCGTCGCGGGCAACGATCGCGGCGCGCACCACTTCTGGAGCCGAAGCCGCCGTCGCGTCCATCATGGCGACGATGAAGCTCGGCCCGCCGCGGTTGATCGCTTCGTTGGCAAGCACGGTCGCGACGATCTCGCGCTTCAGGCGGTGGCTGGCGATATCACCGGCGTTCGACTTCTGCATCTTCACGGGGAAATAATTCATAAGCGTTGCGATGAAATAGGGATCGTCAGGCAGGTCGCTTGCGGCCAGCGCATCGAAGAGCACGATCTTGGCATAAGACACCAGCACGCCGATTTCCGGCCGAGTCAGCGGCTGGCCGGCCGTATAACGTTCGGCCAGCGTTTGCTCGTCCGGCAACGTCTCGACCTTGCGGTTCAGCTGGCCGGCGCCCTCGAGAACGCTCATGAAGCGGCCAAGCTGCAGACCGTTTGCCGTGCCCTTGCGTTCCGTCAGGGAGATTGCCAGCGACTGCAGGTAGTTGTTGCGCAGCACCAGGGTCGCTACCTCGTCCGTCATCGAGGAAAGAAGCTGGTCGCGTTTTGCGCGCGTCAGGCGTCCGTCATGCATGGCGGCTGCCAGCGCGATCTTGATATTGACCTCGACGTCCGATGTGTTGACGCCGGCCGAGTTGTCGATGGCGTCGGAATTGCAGCGCCCGCCCTTCAGTCCGTAGGCGATGCGGCCTTTCTGGGTAACGCCGAGGTTTGCGCCCTCGCCGATCACCTTGGCGCGCACCTCCACCGCGGTGATGCGGATCGGGTCGTTGGCGCGGTCGCCGACATCGGTGTCGGTTTCGGACGGCGCTTTCACATAGGTGCCGATGCCGCCGAACCAGAGCAGGTCGACCGGGCTCCTCAGGATCGCCATCATGATCTCGAAGGGCGTCGCCACGGCCTTGTCGATGCCGATCGCGGCAACCGCTTCCTGCGTCAGCGTGACCGATTTCGCTGCGCGGGAAATGATCATCGCGCCCTTCGACAGCACGTTTCTGTTGAAATCCTGCCAGCTTGAACGCGGCAGGTCGAAGAGCCGTTGGCGTTCGGCCAGCGTCTTTTCCATATCGGGGTCGGGATCGATGATGATGTCGCGGTGATCGAAGGCGGCAATGAGCCGGATCTTGGGAGAGAGCAGCATGCCGTTGCCGAAGACGTCGCCCGACATGTCGCCGACGCCGGCGACGGTGAAGGGCGTCGCCTGGATATCGATGTCCATTTCCCGGAAATGGCGTTTCACGGTTTCCCAGGCGCCGCGGGCAGTGATGCCCATCTTCTTATGATCGTAACCGGCCGAGCCGCCGGAGGCAAAGGCATCGTCTAGCCAGAAGCCGGCTTCCTGTGCCAGTGCATTGGCGGTGTCGGAGAAGGTCGCGGTGCCCTTGTCGGCGGCGACGACGAAATAGGGGTCGTCGCCATCGAGCCTGACCGTATCCTTCGGCGGCACGATATCGGCGCCCGATATATTGTCGGTGATCGAAAGCAGCGTGCGGATATAGGTCTTGTAAGCCTCGCGGCCGGCATTGAAGATCTCGTCGCGGCTGCCGCCGACGGGAAGCTTTTTCGGATAGAAACCGCCCTTGGCGCCGACCGGCACGATGACCGCGTTCTTGACCTGCTGGGCCTTGACGAGGCCGAGCACTTCGGTGCGGTAATCCTCGGCGCGATCCGACCAGCGCAGGCCGCCGCGCGCCACCTTGCCGAAGCGCAGGTGCACGCCTTCTACTTCGACGCCGTAGACGAAAATCTCGCGGAAGGGTTTCGGCTGCGGCAGCCCGTCCACCAGATGCGGATCGAGCTTGAAGGCCAGCATCGGCTTCGGCGAGCCATCCGGGTTCTTCTGAAAATAATTGGTGCGCAGCGTCGCATCGACGATATTGACGTAACGGCGCAGGATACGATCGTCGTCGAGGCTCGGCACGTCGGCAAGCTCGGCTTCGATCGCCTGGTGCAGTTCGGCAAGCTTCTTGACGCGAGCCTTTTCCGAAAGCCTAGTGTCGAGCGTGTCATGGAAGAGACGAAAGATAGCAGCGGCGACACCAGGATATTTGTCGAGGGTCGTTGCGATATAATCCTGCGAATAGGCGATGCCGGCCTGGCGGAGATAACGCGCATAGGCACGCAGAACGTTCGTCTCGCGCGCGGAGAGACCGGCTGAAAGGATCAGCCGGTTGAAGCTGTCATTGTCGATCGTCCCGGCGAAGGCGGCGACGAAGCCTTCCTCGAGGGCGGCGCCGTAACGCTGCAGATCGATCTCTCCGCCATTGCGGGCCGCGAGTTCCATATCGTGCAGCACGACGAGTTTCTTTTCTCCATCGGCGGCCGGTACCCCGATGTCGAAGGTGCGTTCGCTGACGACATTGAAGCCGAGATTCTCGAGAAGCGGCACGCGGCGCGACAGCGCCAGCTGGCCGCCGGCGTGAAAGATCTTCAGGGAAAGGACGCGGCCCTGTTCTTCCTGACGATGGTAGAACTGGATGCGCAGCGGCTCGCCGGCGGCGCAGGCGCCGATATCGGCGAGGTCTGCCACGGTTTCCTCCGGAGTGAAGGAATCCTGGAAGGCTTGGTCGACTGATATCTTCGGCGCCTTGGCCCCGGCCAGCGCCTCGAAACGGTCGTCCCAGCGGGCGGTGATCTCGCGGATCACCTGCTCGAGCTTTGCCTGCGGAATGCGTGGCGTCTTACCGCCGGAGCGGCCGATGATGAAATGCACGCGCGCCACGCCCCCTTCCGGGAAAGCCGGGTAATAGGCAGAGACACGGCCGTCATAGACGGTCTTCAGATAGGTGCCGATCCGTTCGCGGACGATCGAGTCATATTCCTCGCGCGGCACGTAGACGATCACCGAGACGAAGCGGTCGAAATGGTCAATGCGCGGCAGGACGCGCACGCGCGGCCGATCGGCCAGGTCGTTGATCTGCTCGGCAAAACTTGCGAGCAGCGTCGTGTCGATCTGGAAAAGGTCGTCGCGCGGATAGGATTCCAGCGTGTTGTCGAGCATGCGGCCCGAATGACTCATCGGATCGAAGCCGAAATGTTCCTTCACCTTCTCGATCTTGGACCGCAGCAGCGGGATTTCGGAGGCAAGCGACGTATAGGCCGTCGAGGTGAAAAGGCCGACGATGCGCAGTTCGCCGGTGACGTTGCCCTCGGCGTCGAAGCGCTTTACGCCGACATAATCCATATAGGCGCGGCGATGGACGATCGATTTCACATTGGCCTTGGTGACGATCAAAAAGTCGGGGCCGTCGAGGAAGGCGAGGATCTCAGGCGTGGTGGTCACAGCGTCCTTGCCGGTGCGCAGCACCAGAACATCGGGATTGGAGAGGATGCCGAGGCCAGCACCCTTGTCGCGCTCAACCTTGGCGTCAGCGCCTTTGCCCGAATAGACATATTCGCGCATGCCGAGAAACGTAAAATTCTCGTCGCGCAGCCAGGTCAGGAACGCCACGGCCTCGGCATGTTCGGCCTTCTTGCGGCCGGCGGCATTAGCCGAAAGCTCGGCGATCACCCCGTCGAGCTTGGCAAGCATCGGCTTCCAGTCGGACACCGAGAGGCGGACCTGTTCAAGCACTTTTTCGATGCGTTTGACGAGCTCGGCCGCCTGGGCGGAATTGAGCGGCGCAACATGAAGCTGGATATGGCTGACGCGGTTGGCCGGATCGCTTGGGTGATCGGCAGAATAAAGCGCCGGCGCCTTGCCCTTCTCCATGACCAGGATGGGATGCACGGCCATGAACAGGTCGCGATAGGTGCTCGTCACTTCGCCCATGACCGATTCAAACAGAAAAGGCATATTCTGGTCGGTGACTGACAGCACCGAGACCGCGATGCCACCAGGCGTCACATCGGCAATCGTGTCGATGCTGACGCGGGGCGCCTTGCCGTTCCAGGCGGCGAGTTCCTTTGCCGAATGCACGGCGGAGAGTGCCAGCATTTCCGGCGTATAAAGTTCGAGATCGTCATTGCTTGCCCGGCCGAAGAGAATTGCCGGATCGAGATGCGCCTCGCCTGTCGCCTTGGCGATCTTGCGCGCGCTTTCGATCTGCTTTTCCCGTTTCGGATTGTTTCTGGCAGCCATGGATCGCCTCCCTCAATGTCTGATTTTTTGCAAGCTAGCAGAAGATTCTTCGAAAAAATCTCTAAAAGAGAGGTCCGAAGGTTTGTTTTGACGCTTTATTGGCGCTGGAAACGAGAGTTTGTAAGAATTTTTCCGATTTCTTTGCCAAACGAAAGCGAAAGTCGCGTCTTCCGGTTTTTCGTTCCGCCGGACATTTCCATGCTCGCGTGAAGAATGGTTGACAGCGTGGCGTCAAAAAGATCATCAAACGCGGTCATCATTCGGATCTTGGGTATCATGTCGGAGAATGCAGCGGGCGCAGTCATCGTCATTTCGAGCCATGTCGTCCGGGGCTCGGTTGGCAATCGGGCGGCTGTGTTTGCATTGGAGACGCTCGGTCATCCGGTCTGGGCCCTGCCGACCATCGTGCTGCCCTGGCATCCCGGCCACGGCCGCTCGACACGGCTGACTTTCGCCGAAGCGGATTTCGACGCGGCGATCGACGATCTGATCCGCGCGCCGTGGATCGGCGAAGTCAAGGCAGTGCTTTCAGGCTATTTCGGCAATGCCGCCCAGGCGCGTTCCGTCGCCCGGCTGATCGGCGCGCTCAGGCAAAACAATCCCGAGCTGCTCTATGTCTGCGATCCCGTCATGGGCGATCTCGGCGGCCTTTATGTGCCGGAAGCGACCGCAGAGGCCATTCGCGATCATCTCATTCCGCTCGCCTCGCTGGCGACGCCGAACCGCTACGAGCTCGCATGGCTTTCGGGGGCGGCCCTCGAAGACAATGGCACGATCATGGAGGCGGCGCTCGCGCTCGGACCATCGCGCATGCTCGTCACTTCAGCCGTGCCGATGATGGCGGGCGGTACCGGCAATCTTTATCTTTCCGGTCGCCACGCGCTTCTTGCCGAGCACCGCGTCGTCGAAAACCCGCCGAATGGTCTCGGCGACCTGCTGGCCGCCGTCTTCCTGTCGCGCCTGCTTTCCGGGCTCGAGGACGAAAAGGCGCTGCAGCTTGCCACCGCCAGCGTCTTCGAGGTTCTTGCGCGTGCCGTCAAGCGCGGCAGCAACGAGTTGATGCTGGCAAGCGATGCTTCCAGCCTTTCGACGCCGATGGCCATGGTGCAGATGCGCCGGCTCATGCACCCGGCGCAGCGGCGGAAAAAATGACGCATTTGCCGATATGTTCATTTTGCAGTGCAGCAGTTGATCTTGTCTTCCGCGCGCGCTAATCCAGAAAGCATGCAGCGTTTTCCAACACCTCTTCTGGACGGCTATCGCAACTTCATGAACGGGCGTTATGCCGACGCCCGCGACAGGTATCGGCAGCTTGCCGAAAACGGTCAGGACCCCCATACGCTTGTCATTGCCTGTTCGGATTCCCGCGCGGCACCGGAGCTGATCTTCGATGCCGGCCCGGGCGAGCTCTTCGTCATTCGCAACGTCGCCAACATGGTGCCGCCCTACGAGCCGGACGGCCATTTCCACTCGACCTCGGCCGCGCTCGAATTTGCGGTACAGGCGCTGAAGGTCTCGGATATCGTCGTGATGGGCCATGGACGCTGCGGCGGCATCCGCGCAGCGCTCGACCCGAATGCCGAACCGCTGTCGCCTGGCGATTTCATCGGCCGTTGGATGTCGCTGGTCAGACCGGCCGCCGAGCAGATCCAGAGCAACGACGTGATGACGGCGGCCGAGCGGCAGACGGCGCTTGAGCGTGTCTCCATCCGCAATTCGATCAACAATCTCAGAAGCTTCCCCGACATCAAGGCTCTCGAGGAAGCGGGAAGCCTTCATCTCCACGGCGCCTGGTTCGACATTTCGACCGGTGAACTCTGGGTCATGGACGCCGAGACACGCGACTTCATTCGTCCCGAAATCTAGGATATTCCGGTTTATCAGTTTTTTAAGGATTGTTGCTAAGCTCGCCGTCAATTGGTCGCGCACGACCGACGTTTTGATCAGCGTGGCGATTGTCCGGCGGCGGCTTTGATTCCCGCGTATGAAAAACGCCGCATATCGCAGCGGCGTTTCGAGTATTCTTATCGATGAGAGCCTATCTGCCGTCGATCTGCTGACCGATATAGGCGATCGCCTGCTGGTAGACGCTGGCGGCGTTCCAGCCTTGGATGGCGACGAAATTCGGCTCTCCGGGCTGATAGCCGGCGCCGGCGCGCCAGCCGTGGCCCTTGAGGAAATTCGCCGTCGAGGCCAGGGCATCGGCGCGGGAACCGACCATGTCGACGCGGCCGTCGCCGTCGCCATCGGCGCCGAAGCGCACGACATTGCGCGGCAGAAACTGCGTCTGGCCGATTTCACCATGGGCGGCACCCTTGGCCTGCGGGCTCAGATAGCCCTCGGAGACGAGCTGGAGTGCTGCATAGAGCTGGTCGGTGAAATAGTCCGAACGACGGCAGTCATAGGCAAGGGTCGAAACAGCCGACAGCGTATGCTGGTTGCCCATATAGCTGCCGAAACCGGTCTCCATGCCCCAGATCGCGATCAGCGGGCCGGCCGGAACGCCGAAACGGCGCTCGATCGAGGCAAAAAGTGCCTGGTTGGCGGCCTTCATGCTGCGGCCGCGGGAGATGACGGCGGCCCCGCCGCGCTTCTGCATGAAAGCGTCGAAGGAGAGCTTGAAGCTCTTCTGGCCTCGGTCGGCGGCAATTGTCGGCCTGTTGTAATTGACGTTGGCGAAGGCGCGGTCGAGGACCGAGCGGCTGACGCCGTTTGCCGCCGCTTTCTGCTTGAAGTCGGCGACCCATGCACCGAAACCGCTGCTATTATTGCCGCATTGAGCGCCCTGGGCCGCCGCCGGCAGCGCGTGCAGGACGCCCGCCGCCGTAAACGCCGCCAGAAAGAATGTTGTCATGCGCATGAGAAACCCCGCTTCCGATCTACTGAAGCGCGCCGCGGCCGATCGGGGCCATGCGACGCGCTCAAAGTCTTCGTTCTGTTCATGTCGCTGTCCCGAACCGCTGCACGGTTTTGGACGGCATGCTTTGGCTTGATGCCGGGCAGAATGCCAGCCGAAGGCGATGTTGTCACGACCGCCTTTTTCAGCAAGCGCTTATGGACAGAAGCGTCCACAATTCGGCAAAAAGCCCTGCCTTCATCATCAGCAGGGCTTTAGCATATTATGGTTTACAAATGGTATCAGGCGGCCTGCTTTCGCGGCTTGACGAGACCACGATTGACGAGCAGCTCGGCGATCTGGATGGCGTTCAACGCAGCACCCTTGCGCAGATTGTCGGAGACCACCCAGATGTTGAGGCCGTTTTCGACCGTTGCGTCCTCGCGGATGCGAGAGATGTAGGTCGCATCCTCGCCGGCGGATTCATATGGCGTGATGTAGCCGCCATCCTCGCGCTTGTCGATGACGAGGCAGCCCGGTGCATCGCGCAGGATGTCGCGGGCCTGATCGGCGGTGATCTCGTTTTCGAATTCGATGTTGACCGATTCCGAATGACCGATGAAAACCGGCACGCGCACCGCCGTGCAGGTCACCTTGATCTTCGGGTCGAGCATCTTCTTCGTCTCGGCCAGCACCTTCCATTCTTCCTTGGTGTAGCCGTCCTCCATGAAGACGTCGATGTGCGGGATGACATTGAAGGCGATACGCTTGGTGAACTTCTTGTTCTCGATCGGATCGGCGACGAAGACGGCGCGCGTCTGATTGAAGAGCTCGTCCATGCCGTCTTTGCCGGCGCCGGAGACCGACTGGTAGGTCGAGATGACGACGCGCTTGATCTTGGCGAAGTCATGGAGCGGCTTCAGCGCCACCACCAGCTGGGCGGTCGAGCAGTTCGGATTGGCGATGATGTTGCGCTTGGTGAACTGGCTGATGGCATCCGGGTTCACTTCCGGCACGATCAGCGGCACGTCGGCGTCGTAGCGCCAAGCCGAGGAATTGTCGATGACAATGCAGCCCTGCTGGCCAATCTTCGGGGAGAACTTCTTGGAAATCTCGCCGCCGGCCGACATCAGGCAGATGTCGGTATCGGAGAAATCGTAATTCTCCAGATTGGAGACCTTCAGCGTCCGGTCACCGAAGGAAACCTCGGTGCCCTGCGAACGCGAGGAGGCGAGTGCCACGACCTCATCGGCGGGGAAGCCACGCTCCGAGAGGATGTTGAGCATCTCCCGGCCAACATTTCCGGTCGCTCCCGCAACTGCTACTTTGAAACCCATTTCTCAAGCTCTCTTTCTCTTCTCTCCTCTTGTCCGGTGAGGGGAAAGGCGCGATCAATCGCGTCTTCCTGTCCCCAGCCGAGCCGGGGAGAGAGCGGCAGGCCAGAGACGTCAGACGGTTTTCGTCGTCGTTTTGGCCTTGATTTTGGCAGAAACCGGAACGGCAATATCCACCCCGGCAACCCGTGCCCGGTCATTGCATTCGGCAATGGCGTGTTCGTCGCGAACCATGGAGATTCCTTTTCCGCTGTTGCTCTTAGAAGGTTTTCCACAGGAGTCAAGGTTTTTGCGCTCAGAGCCTGCAGGTGAAAGCGGCGGCCGCAATCCTGCGACATTTTGTCATGCCGATGTCATCCTCGGGAGGTATCCCGGCCGGGTTGTTAATGTCTGCAACGAAAACGGGGGTTTTCCATGCGTACGCTTCTCGCCGCCTTTGCGGCCACCACCATCCTTGCGGGCGCCGCTCAGGCGACGACGGTCTATCCGCTTGATCGCGCGACGATCCTTGCCGGTTCGCCGTTCGATTTCAAGGTCGAGCTCAACAAGCAGGTTAAGGCCGAAGATGTGAAGATTACGGTCAATGGCCAGGACTACAAGGCCGTGCTCGAGGGCGAGGCGCAGTTCGTCGAACTGGAAAAAGGCAAGGACGACAAGGCTCTCGGTTCCGCTATCCTGCTGCGCGGCCTGAAGATTTCCGCGCCGGGCGACTACAAGATCGAAGTCGCGGCCGGAGACGAAACGAAGTCCGTCACCTGGAACGTTTACGAAACGGCAGCCCAGCCGAAGGCCAAGAACATCATCTTCCTGCTCGGCGACGGGCTTTCCGTTGCACATCGCACCGCTGCCCGCATCATGTCCAAGGGCATGACCGAAGGTAAGGCGAATGGCCGCCTGAATATGGACGATCTCGATCGCATGGCTTTCATCGGCACGTCGGCGACGAATGCCGTTGCCACGGACTCGGCCAACACCATGTCCGCCTACATGACGGGCCACAAGACAGCCGTCAACGCGATCGGCGTTTATGCGGACCGTACGCCGGCCTCCCTCGATGACCCGCGTGTTGAAACCTTCGCAGAAGCCGTTCGCCGCCTGACCAAGAAGGCGATCGGCATCGTTGCAACGGCGGAGGTCGAAGACGCCACGCCGGCCGCGGTCGTTTCCCACACCCGCAACCGCGGCGATAAGGCCGACATCGTCGGCATGCTGCTCGACGTCAAGCCGGAAGTCCTGCTCGGCGGCGGCTCGGCCTATTTCCTCGGCAAGGAAGTTCCCGGTTCCAAGCGCAAGGACAATCAGGATTACATCAAGCTTTTCCAGGATGCCGGCTACAAGCTAGCGACCGACAAGAACGAGCTCGCAGCCAATGCATCGGCTGAAGGCAATCTCCTTGGCCTGTTCCACACCGGCAATATGGACGTCACGCTTGATCGCGAGTTCCTGAAGAAGGGTACCGTCGACAAGTTCCCGAACCAGCCGGGTCTCGTCGCCATGACCAAGGTTGCGCTCGACCGCCTTTCCAAGAATCCTGATGGCTTCTTCCTGATGGTCGAAGGCTCGTCGATCGACAAAATGTCCCATCCGCTCGATTGGGATCGCGCCGTTATCGAAACCATCGAATTCGACCAGGCGATCGGCGTTGCCCGCGACTTCCAGAAGGCGCATCCGGACACGCTGATCGTCGTCACCGGCGACCACACGCATGGCGTATCCATCATCGGCACCGTCGATGATGAGAAGCCCGGTACGGAAATGCGCGAAAAAGTCGGGACCTATGCCGAAGCCGGCTTCCCGAACTACAAGGACGAAAACGGCGACGGCTATCCCGATAAGATCGACGTCAGCCGCCGACTGTTTCTCAGCGCCAACAACGGCCCTGACCACTATGAGACCTTCCGTCCGAAGCTCGATGGTCCCTTCGTTCCGGCCGTCCAGAACGAAAAGAAGGAATACGTCGCCAACGAACAGTACAAGGATGTTCCAGGCGCAGTCTTCGTTCAGGGCAATCTTCCCAAAAGCAGCGAGAGCGGCGTCCACGCGGTCGACGACGTCGTTCTGCAGTCGGCTGGTCCGGGCGCTGAAGGCTTCCACGGCTACCTGGAACAGAGCGACGTCTATCGCGTGCTCGCCGACGTCTTCGCTCTCGGCGCCAAGCAGACCAACTGATCTGGCAAGGCCGCTTGCCGGCCTTGCCTCTTTCATCGATCATGGTCCCGGCCGTTCAGCGGCCGGGATTTGCTTCTTGGAGGTCGCCATGGAAACAGTTTCTTCGTTGCATCTCAGCCGCCGCCGGCTGATAGGCGCCGCCATTATGCTTCCCCTCACCGCTTCCCTCGTTCGCGCTGCCGATTCTTCGCTTGCATTCGGTGAGCTCTACGGCAAGTTCGGCGTGCTCGGCCTTGAATTCTCAGACAAGGTGAAGCGCCTTGCCGGTCAGGACATCAGTATGAAGGGCTTCATGGCGCCGCCATTGAAGGCCGAGGCCCAGTTCTTCGTGCTGACCGAAGTGCCGATGTCGCTCTGCCCCTTTTGTTCCTCGGATGCGGACTGGCCTGATAATATCGTGGTCGTCTATCTCTTGGAGAAACAGACCTTCGTGCAGTCGCGCCAGACGATCCAAGTGCGCGGCACGCTGGAATATGGTTCGTGGACGGATCCGGACACCGGCTTTGTCAGCCTGCTGCGAATCCGCCAGGCCGAATATTTCGCCGTCTGAACCGATATGCTCGCTCTCGATATCGAAAACCTGACCGTCACCTTCCCGGGCCTGTCCTCGCCGGCACTGGCGATCGGCCGCCTGTCGATCGATGCAGGCAGCAGGGTCGCCATTACAGGCGCGTCAGGCTCCGGCAAGAGCACCTTCGTCAATATCGTTGCCGGGCTGGAGCGGACACGGCAAGGCCGCATCCGCTGGAACGGCGAGGATATCGCGGCTTTTTCAGAAAGCCGGCGCGACCGGTTCCGTGCCGCCAATATCGGCCTGGTCATGCAGGAGTTCCATCTCTTTCCCGGCCTGTCGGCGGTGGAAAACGTGCTGCTGCCGGCGCGGCTCGCCGGCGCTGCGACAGGTGATGTCATCGAGCGGGCGCATGCACTTTTGAGGACGGTCGGTCTTTCCCGCCCCGGCCAGAAAATCGAAACCATGTCACGCGGCGAGATGCAGCGCGTGGCGATCGGCCGAGCGCTGCTGCGCAAGCCTGGCGTCATCATCGCCGACGAGCCGACCGCAAGCCTCGATGCCGAAAGCGGCGAGGCGGTCGGCGATCTCATCCTCGATCTGGCCATTGCCGAGGGCAGCACGCTGATCGTCGTTTCACACGACCATCGCTTGGCCAACCGCCTCGACCGGCGCATCACCTTCGGTTCCGGTCGGATCAGCGAAGATTCCGCGACGACGGCGGGAGAGGCTGCATGATCCGCTTCATCCTTTCCGATCTTCGTCGCCTCTGGGCGGGGTCGCTGGTGGTCGTGCTGCTCGTGGCGCTTGCGACCGCGCTTGGCGTTTCCGTCGTCCTGCAGGAGCGGGCGCTTCGCCTCGGCAGCGCCCGCGCTGCCGACAAGTTCGATCTTGTGATCGGCGCCGGCGGCAGCGAGACGCAGCTCGTACTGTCCTCCGTCTTCCTGCAGCCCTCGCCGCTGCCGCTGATGCCGGGCGAGGTCCTGGGCAAGCTTGCCGCGGATCCACGGGTCGATTGGGCAGCCCCGATCGGCTTTGGCGATTCCTTCTCCGGCTATTCGATCGTCGGCACAACGACCATGCTGGCGGAGAACCTGTCCGGCGGTTTAGCAGAAGGCAAGATTTTTGCGCGCGAGGGCGAGGCAGTGATCGGCTCGGCCGTCAAGCTGCCGCTCGGCGGCGAGATCAAGCCGATGCACGGATCGCTGGAAGAGGGCGGCGAGACCCATACCGAGCTCGTCTATCATATCGCCGGCCGTTTGCGGCCGACCGGCACCACCTGGGACCGAGCGATTCTTGTTCCGATCCAGGCCGTCTGGCACATCCATGGCATGGAGGCGGAGGAGCATGCGGAGAATGGCGCCGAGGCTCTACATGATGATGAGCATGAGGAAGCCAGCGCCGATCATGGGCATGGGCATCACGGGAAAGCCGATCCCGATGCCGCGCTTGATGAGAGCTGGACTGCGGAAGCTCCCGGCCTTCCCGCCATTCTCGTCAAGCCGAAGACGATCGCCGATGCCTACAAGCTGCGGCAGGACTATCGCAGCGGCAATACCGTCGCCGTCTTTCCCGGCGAGGTGCTGACCAATCTCTATGCCACGCTCGGCGACGCCAAACAGATCCTCGTCGCGGTCGCCTCCGGCGCGCAAGCTCTCGTCGCAGCCTCGCTGGTGCTGGTCACGGTCATCCATATCGGCCAGCGCCGCCGTCAGATTGGCGCGCTGAGGGCCTTCGGCGCCCCGCGCGGCGCGATTTTCGGCATCGTCTGGCTCGAATTCTTCTTCCTGGTGGCAATTGGCATCGCACTCGGATTCGCGCTCGGTTATGCCGCGGCCCTCATCTTGTCCGGCATGCTCTCACAAACGAGTGGGGTCGCCATGCCGGTCGGCTTCGCGCGGGAAGACGCCTGGCTTGCGGCAGTGCTGCTTGCCTTTGCCACAATTCTTGCCGCGCTGCCGGCAGTGCTCGCCTACCGGCAATCGCCGGCGCAGGCGTTGAGAGCGTAACGGTCCACATCACAATCCGCGGCGAAGCCTTCTTCCAAACCTCCGGCAGCTCCATCGTCACGGCGGTGGCGAGCTTGATGCGCATGACAAAGCGTGGCGCCATTAGACTAAAGTCATAATCCCAAAGCATCTCTCTTTTTGATCTGTCGTTTCTGGCACACTCTCGTCAGGCGTGTCGTGGCCAGGGGTATGCTTTGAGGAAAGTAGGCCGCGCGCGTGCTCATCACTCTGTGGAGGACAGACAATGGCAAATGTCGCAAGCGTCGACGGCGCGAAGGCCGGTCCGATGACCGGCGAGGAGAAGAAGGTCATCTTCGCATCTTCGCTCGGCACCGTTTTCGAATGGTACGATTTCTATCTCTATGGTTCGCTCGCCACCTATATCGGCGCGACCTATTTCACCCAATATCCTGAGGCAACGCGCAACATCTTCACGCTGCTTGCCTTTGCCGCCGGCTTCCTGGTACGCCCCTTCGGCGCGCTGGTGTTTGGCCGTCTCGGCGATCTCGTCGGGCGCAAATACACCTTCCTGGTGACGATCATGATCATGGGTCTGTCGACCTTCCTCGTCGGCGTCCTGCCGGGCGCCGCCACGATCGGCATCGCCGCCCCGATCATCCTGATTGGGCTGCGCCTGCTCCAGGGTCTGGCGCTGGGTGGTGAATATGGCGGTGCGGCGACCTATGTCGCCGAACATGCGCCGAACGGGCGCCGCGGCTACTTCACCTCGTGGATCCAGACAACGGCGACGCTTGGCCTGTTCCTGTCGCTGATCGTCATCGTCTTTGTGCAATATCTGATGGGTGCGGCTCAGTTTGCCGCCTGGGGTTGGCGCATTCCGTTCCTGGTCTCGGTCGTCTTGCTCGGCGTTTCCGTCTGGATCCGCTTGAAGATGAACGAATCGCCGGCGTTCCAGCGGATGAAGGCGGAAGGCAAAGGCTCCAAGGCGCCGCTGACCGAGGCCTTCGGGACGTGGAAAAATGCCAAGATCGCGATCATCGCGCTGCTCGGCGCCACCATGGGCCAGGCGGTCGTCTGGTACGGCGGCCAGTTCTATGCGTTGTTCTTCCTGCAGAACGTGCTGAAGGTGGATCTGTTCTCGGCCAATGTCATGGTCGCCATCGCACTCCTCCTCGGCACGCCGTTCTTCGTCATCTTCGGCGGTCTCTCCGACAAAATCGGCCGCAAACCGATCATCATGGCAGGTCTTCTCATCGCGGCGGTGACCTATAATCCGCTGTTTAAGGCGATGACCTGGACGGCGAACCCGGCGCTTGCCGAAGCGCAGGCTTCGATTCGGGCAACGGTGACTGCTGATCCGGCGGATTGCCGGTTCCAGTTCAACCCGACCGGTACGGCCAAGTTCACCAGCTCCTGCGACGTGGCAACGGCGTTCCTGACGAAAAACTCGGTGCCTTACGATGTCGTGCCCGGTACCGCCGGGCAGCCGGCAACGGTGAAGGTCGGCAACGCGACGATCCCAAGCTTCGACGTCGTCGCTGCCGGCGACAAGGCCAAGAGCATGACCGCCGCCTTCGAAAAGGGTGTCAACATCGCGCTCCACGATGCCGGCTACCCGCTGAACCGCGGCGCCGTCAAAGTGCCGGATGCCAAGCTCGATGCCTTTATCGCAGCCAATCCGGAACTGTCGCTCAACGCCGATGCCGTGCGCGCCGGCGAGAAGGAAACCGTGCCGGCGGCCAAGCTGGTCGAGACCAAGCTGCTGACTGCGGATGAGGCCAATGGCGTCACCGACATGGCGGTCTATAACATCGCCAATGGCGGTAGCTTCGCCATGGTCGCCGATCCCAACCGCGTCAACTGGATCGGCACGATCGCCGTGCTGTTCGTCCTCGTCCTCTATGTGACGATGGTCTACGGCCCGATCGCCGCTCTGCTGGTCGAGCTCTTCCCGACCCGCATCCGCTATACCGGCATGTCGCTGCCCTATCACATCGGCAATGGCTGGTTCGGCGGCCTGCTGCCGGCGACGGCCTTCGCGATGAGCGCTGCCGCAGGCGATATCTACTACGGTCTCTGGTACCCGATTGTCTTTGCGACGATCACGCTGGTGATCGGCCTGATCTTCCTGCCGGAAACGAAGAACAGGGATATCCACGCAATGGATTGAGAGGCGCGTCAGCGCTCAAGAAAAGAAGCCCGGCGCTCACAAGGCGCCGGGTTTTTTCGCGTCGGGGAACAAGCGCTTGGCGAGCGGCCAGCCATCCGGCGCCAGCTTGAAGAGCAGGCCACAGCGCGCAAAGACGATCGCCGTCAGCAGCGAGAACCAGGCGCCGAAGGCAAGGCCGGCGATGACGTCGCTCGGATAGTGGGCGCCGACCATGACACGTGTCATGCCGAGCCAGATCGCGCAGACGATGAAGGCAACGCGATAGCGCGGAAACAGCAGTGCGAAGGCGGCGAAGAAGGCGCCGACCGTGGTGGAATGGCCGGACGGGAAACTTTCGAAAGCGGCATGGCCTGAGAAGGGCGTGAAGGAAAAGATGCCGTAGTCGTGGAAATGATCGGGACGCGCCCTGCCGATCGCCCGCTTCAGCAGATTGGCGAGCAGGCCTGAGAAGACGACCGTGGTGAAGAGATAGGCGCCGATCCAGCTGATATAGAGCGCCTGCGCCTTGGAGCGCGCCGTCTTGACAAGCTTGTAGCCTGCCCGTCCCTGAAAGAACAGCAGGATGCTGATGTAGATCAGCCAGGCGGAATCACCGAAGCCGGTCAGCATCTCGCCGAGGTGCTTCACCGGTGCAGGAGCCTCGCTGGCGCCGATCGGCGCGTCGAAGAGCAGCATGGAAAGGATCACGGCATTGAGTGTGACGAAGAGGCAGGCCTGCCAGCGCAAAGGCGGCATGCCAGCGCCATTCCGGCGCCAGCGCCTGTTCAGGGAAGCCCAAAATGCCCGCATTCCGTCGTCCGTTCAAATTTGCCCTAAAGTGCCACGACGCGCTAAGGACGCTCTATTATTTTGAGTTGGCGCATAATCCATTGGAAGATCGCTTCCAATGGATTATGCGCCCGTTAAAATCCGGCGCAAAAATACACGAGATTGTGGCCGAGGATAGTCGGTTTGGGATAATTCGACCAAGCCGATGCGGTTCGCGGCCTTGAGAAAAAAGCCCTCCGCAAGAATGCTGCGAAGGGCCGGAACTGTTTCACGTGAAATATCAGGCAGAAAGCGTCTTGAATTCGGCGAGGATCGTATCGCCCATCTCGACGGTGCCGACCTGTCTTGCGCCGTCGGCCATGATGTCGCCAGTGCGGATGCCCTTGTCGAGCACGTTGGCGATCGCCTTTTCCAGATCGTCGGCTTCCTTCACCAGATTGAAGGAGTAACGCAGGCACATGGCGAATGAGGCGATCATGGCGATCGGATTGGCGATGCCCTTGCCGGCAATGTCGGGGGCCGAGCCATGCACCGGCTCGTAGAGCGCCTTGCGCTTGCCGGTCTTGCCGTCAGGCGCGCCGAGCGAGGCCGACGGCAGCATGCCGAGCGAGCCGGTCAGCATGGCGGCGACGTCTGAGAGCATGTCACCGAAGAGGTTGTCGGTGACGATCACGTCGAACTGCTTGGGCTGGCGCACCAGCTGCATGCCGCCGGCATCGGCCAGCATGTGTTCGAGCTGGACGTCAGAATATTTTGCCTTATGCGTCTCGGTCACCACCTGGTTCCAGAGCACGCCCGACTTCATGACGTTGCGCTTTTCCATGGAGCAGACGCGATTCTGCCGCGTGCGGGCCATTTCGAAGGCGACGCCGGCGATGCGCTCGATCTCGTAGGTATCGTAAACCTGCGTGTCGATGCCGCGCTTCTGGCCGTTGCCGAGGTCGATGATCTCCTTCGGCTCGCCGAAATAGACGCCGCCGGTCAGCTCGCGGATGATCAGGATATCCAAGCCTTCGACCAGTTCCGGCTTCAGCGACGAGGCCGCAGCAAGGGCCGGATAGCAGATGGCGGGGCGCAGGTTCGCGAAGAGTTGCAGATCCTTGCGCAGGCGCAGCAGGCCAGCTTCCGGGCGCACTTCGTAAGGCACGCTATCCCATTTCGGGCCGCCGACGGCGCCGAAGAGAACGGCATCGGAGGCAAGCGCCTTCCGCATGTCGGCTTCCGAGATCGCCGCACCATGCGCATCATAGGCGCAGCCGCCGACAAGGCCTTCGTCGGTGACGAAACCGGCATTCATCGCCTCGTTCATATAGGCGATGATCTTGCGAACCTCGCCCATGGCCTCGGGACCGATGCCGTCACCCGGCAGCAGGAAAAGATTGCGCGCTGTCATGAAACCCTCCTGGGAAAAACAAGTTGCGGTTTCTTAGACCCCGTAAATGGGCATTTCAAGCGACAGAAGCGGTGAATCGGTACGCATCGCTCTGAGCAGCGATGATTGCTCCTGCGCCCGCAAACGGATTAGAAAGGTAGCTCCTAGCTTTATTTCCCTGGATGGTTCCCCATGCCTTTCGTACCTCTCCATCTCGACACGCCCTTGGTTCAGACAGCACCTGGCCATAGCGCCAGCGGCAAACCGCTCTGGCTGAAGCTTGATGCGCTGCAGCCTTCCGGCAGCTTCAAGCTGCGCGGCGTCGGCCGACTTTGCCAGTACGAGGTGGAAAATGGCGCGCGCGAGATCTTCTGTGCTTCTGGCGGTAATGCCGGCATTGCGGCGGCTTATGCCGGCCGGGCGCTCGGTGTGCCGGTCACGATCGTCGTGCCGGAGACGACGGCGGCCGATGTCCGCCAGACGATTGCCGCAACGGGCGCCAATGTCCTCGTTCATGGTTCGGTTTTCGACGAGGCCAATGCCCATGCAGTCGAACTCGCCCGAAGCCGCAAGGCAACCTATGTGCACCCCTTCGACCATCCGCTTCTGTGGGATGGCCATGCCACGCTGATCGACGAGGTGGTGGCGAAGGGGGCAAAATTCGATTGCGTCGTCACCAGCGTCGGCGGTGGCGGGCTGCTTGCCGGCATTGTCGAGGGCTTGAAGCGAAACGGGCTTTTCGATGTGCCTGTTATCGCCGTCGAAACGGAAGGGGCGGCTTCGCTGAACGCCAGTCTCAGGGCGAATGAGCGCATCACCCTTTCCGCCATTACTTCGATTGCCAATTCGCTCGGCGCGCGGCAAGTGGCGCAGCATGTCTTCGACCTGCCGAAGCAGCATCCGATTGAAAGTGTTGTCGTCAGCGACGCCGATGCCGTTGCCGCCTGCCTGAAATTTGCCGATGCGCAGCGCATTCTGGTCGAGCCGGCTTGCGGCGCGGCCCTTGCCGTTGCCGATGTGCATGCCGGACTGCTTCAGCGCTTCGACCATCCGCTTATCGAAGTCTGCGGCGGCATCGGTGTGTCGCTCGAAAAACTCAGGGGCTGGAAAGAAAAATTTCTTTGACCCACACCAAAGAAAAAGCCGGGCAAATGCCCGGCTTGATCGGTAATCGATTGGATTGGGCTCAGGCTGCCCAGGGGTGCGAAGCGGCATTCTTCTTTTCGAAGTTGTCGATCGCCTTGCCTTTTTCCAGCGTCAGGCCGATATCGTCGAGACCGTTCAGCAGGCAGTGGCGCTTGAATTCGTCGAGATCGAACTTGATCAAGCCACCATCGGGACCGGTGATCTCGAGGTTTTCGAGGTCGACGGTGAGGATGGCGTTGGAGCCGCGCGAGGCGTCGTCCATCAGCTTGTCGAGATCTTCCTGGCTGACCTTGATCGGCAGAATGCCGTTCTTGAAACAGTTGTTGTAGAAGATGTCGGCGAAGCTGGTCGAGATCACGCAGCGGATGCCGAAATCGAGAAGCGCCCAGGGGGCGTGCTCGCGCGAGGAGCCGCAGCCGAAATTATCGCCGGCAACGAGGATCTTGGCATCGCGATAGGCCGGCTTGTTCAGCACGAAATCCGGGTTTTCTGAGCCGTCCTCGTTGTAGCGGGCTTCCGCGAAGAGGCCGGTGCCGAGGCCGGTGCGCTTGATCGTCTTCAGATAATCCTTCGGAATGATCATGTCGGTGTCGACGTTGACGACCGGCAGCGGCGCTGCAACGCCCGTGAGCTTCACGAATTTATCCATGATCCATGCTCCATTTCAGCAAATCTACTTTCTGAATTTGCATCTAGTCCAGTTTTTCGCCGAAATGAAGGAGAATCTTTTCACAGACGGCGGCCACGCGACGTTTCGCGCGGTCCGCCGATTGAGGCTGTCCCTTATTTGGACGGCGCGTTCAGGCCCCAGAGGACGCCGAACGGATCACGAAGCTGGCCGTAGCGGTCGCCCCAGAACATCAGTTCGACCGGCATGACGATTTCGGCGCCGGCAGCCACGGCACGGTTCCACCAGAAATCGATATCGTCGACCACCAGCTGAATGGCGAAGCCTTCATGGCCTTTGAAGGGATGACCGTATTCGGGATAGGCATCCGACAGCATGAGGGAGCTGCCGTTGATGTAAAGATGCACATGCATCGTTCGGCCGCTCTCGTCGACCGGCACGAGATAGGCCTCTTCGGCGCCGAAGGCCTTCTTGTAGAATTCCGCAGCTTTCACTGCGCCGTCGATCGTCAGATAGGGCAGCAGGCCATTCTTGACCGGTGGCATCTTGGTCGGGTTGCTCTCTGTCGTCGTATCCATGCTTGTCCTCCATTCGTTTCCGAAGCGCCGGCTGAATGCCCGGCTGCTTCAAAGACGTAACATGGACGCGCGATGCGACAGTGTCGGCCAAATTTTCAGCGAAAAGATGATCAGAGATCGATGATCGTGCCGCGGCCGTCGTTCCACACCCGCATTTCGCGATGGCCGTTATTTGCCTTGGCGCGAACCGGAGCGGGCTTCATCTTCATCGAAAGCGCACGTCCGACCATGAGCACGGTCAGGATGCCGCCGACGGCGAGCGTCACCGAAAAGGTGAGAAGCAGCATAGCCACGAAAACGGTGGCGCCGGCAAGCATGAGGAAGATGGAGCGAATGTTCTGCATGGTTAGAGACCTTTCTTCGGAAAGGAATGTGGTCCTTCTCTTTCCTCTCTGCAAGGCAAGCATGGCTTTTTGTTGTTCTGCTCGATGTTCTGGGGTGGGCTGCTTGCTTCGGCTTTCAAAGCTTGGCACTAATTCGCCATGAGCCGAAATCCCACGACCCGCTCCGCCCGCCTGCGCCGTTCGGTGTTGAGTGCGCCTGCCATCAATCCCCGCGCCCTCGAAAAGACCCATGCGGTCGATTGCGATGCCGTGATCTTCGATCTCGAGGATTCCGTGGCGCCGGAAAGAAAGGCGGAAGCGCGGGAAAATCTGAGGAATTTCTTTTCGGCTCGGCCGCTCGAAGGCAAGGAGCGGATCATCCGCATCAATGACCTGTCGACCAATTTCGGTCTGGCGGACATGGAACTGGTGATCGCGCTCAATCCCGACGCCGTGCTGCTGCCGAAGGTCGACGAACCGCAGGATGTCATGGCGCTCAGTGACCTTCTCTCCGAGGCCGAAGCACCGGAAGATCTGCGCATCTGGGCGATGATCGAGACACCGCGTGGCATCCTGAATGCGGCTGTTATCGCCGAAGCCGGACGCACCCCGGGCTCGCGGCTCGATTGTCTCGTCGTCGGGCTCAACGACCTACGCAAGGAAACCGGTGTGCTTCCACAACCGGGGAGGAGCTATCTCGTGCCGTGGCTGATGCAGGTCGTCCTTGCGGTCAGCGCCTACGGGCTCGATGCGATCGACAGCGTCTTCAACGATTTCAGGGATGAACAGGGTTTCGATGCCGAATGCCTGCAGAGCCGGGCCATGGGTTTTGCCGGCAAGATGCTGATCCATCCGGCGCAGATCGAGCCCGCCAACCGCCATTTCGGCCCCGATCCGGCGGCGATTGCAGAAGCGGAGGCGATCATATCAGCCTTTGCCGACCCCGCTTCCGATGGGCTGAACGTCATCAATGCAGGCGGGCGGATGATCGAGCGGCTGCATCTTGCCCAAGCGGAAAGTCTGGTCCATAAAGCCCGCCTGATCGCAGCCCGCCAGATTGCAGCACGAAAGATGATGTAATGAAACTTTACCGCTTCCTGACCGGTCCCGACGATGCTTCCTTTTGCCACAAGGTCACCGCCGTCCTCAACAAGGGCTGGTCGCTGGAGGGCTCGCCGACCTATGCTTTCAATGCCGCGACCGGCGCGATGCAATGCGGCCAGGCCGTCGTCAAGCATGTCGAAGGCAAGGATTACGATCCTGAGATGAAGCTCTCAGAGCAGTGAGGTTTTAGCGCATAACCCCGAAATTGTAATCGATTTTCGGAAAGGATTATGCGTGATTGAAAGTGATAGAGCGTCCTTAGCGCGTCCTTGGACGCGCGGCGCTCTATCGTTCGGCGGCTTCCTCGGCGCTTGCCTCGATCCGCTCCATGTCATCGTCGCTTAGGCCGAAATGGTGACCGATCTCGTGGATCAGGACGTGGGTGATGATATCGCCGAGCGTCTCGTCGTTCTCAGCCCAGTAGTCGAGGATGGGGCGGCGGTAGAGGCGGATGCGGTTCGGCATCTCGCCGGTCTCCAGCGTGAAACGTTCGGAAATGCCCCTGCCCTCGAAAAGGCCGAGCAGATCGAAAGGGGTTTCCAGCGCCATGTCCTCGAAAACGTCGTCATCGGGGAAATCTTCAATCTCGATCGTGAGGTTGGTCGTCAGCTGGCGAAATTCATCCGGCAAATGGCTATAGGCCTCCATCGCCAGCGACTCGAAGGTGCTGATCGTCGGCGCATGGCGGTCCCGCCAATCATCGCTCTGGTCTATGCGGGCCATGAATATTCCTTCCTTTGCGGGCCCATATAGAACCTTTATCGCCGATTTTCGAGTGCGGAATCAAAGGCAGGAATAAATTCATAGAAAATGGCCGTTGACTCTTCATTAGCTCTCTGGAATCTATAAGAACATAACAGGAACAAGACGAATTGGAGAACGCCATGGCGCAGCACGCCCTGGCGCGCGAGCGGCTTTTTGCGCTCCGCGAAACCATCGCCAGACTGGAGGGAAGGCTCGCGCCGGCGCTTGCCGCGGCGGAGCAGGAAGCCTTGGCGGCAGGAGGTCAGACACCCAGGAGACGCATTCTGCCGCCCTTGGCGTTTGGGGTTGAATTTCTCGACAGCGCGCTGGAAGGCGGGTTGCCGCTCGATGCGATCACCGAATTCCGCTCGGCTCTGTCTCGCGATGCCGGTGCGGCAAGCGGGCTGGCGATGGCTGTTGCCGCGCGGCTGCAGAAACAGGAAGCGGATGCCGGCAGGCTTATGCCGTTGCTCTGGATCGGCGATGCCGTCGGCACGCTGGAGGCCGGTCGTCCCTATGCACCAGGGCTTCGGGATTTCGGGTTAAGCCCGGAGCGGTTTCTCCATGCCGCGCCGCGCAAGCTGGACGAGGCACTCTGGCTGGCGGAGGTGGCGGTGGAAAGCGCTGCCTTCTCGGCCGTCATCTTCGAAGTGCGAGGCAATCCCGCCCATTTCGGCCTGACCGAAAGCCGCAGGCTCAGTCTCAGGACGCATGCTGTCCGCCGTCCGCTATTCCTTGTCCGCCAGGCCGGATCAGAGGAGGCAAGCAGTGCGGCCTTCCGTCTGCATATTGAGCCGGCCCCGTCCGGTCTGCGGCCGTTGCCGGATGGATCGAAACTTTCCGGCAGCATCGGCAATCCGATTTTCCGTCTTACGCTGGAGAAGAGCCGCAATCCGGCCCCGCTCTCCTTTCTTCTGGAGTGGAACCCCCATGACCGCCAATTTCTCCCTGTCGCCGAACCAAACCTCGTTCGTCCTCCAGGCGAACAGTCAGCGCATTCTGGCGCTCAGCTTCCCGCATCTGCCAACGGACCGGATCGCCCGCAAGCG
This sequence comes from Rhizobium sp. SRDI969, assembly GCF_025152725.1. Taxonomy (NCBI): domain Bacteria; kingdom Pseudomonadati; phylum Pseudomonadota; class Alphaproteobacteria; order Hyphomicrobiales; family Rhizobiaceae; genus Rhizobium; species Rhizobium sp. SRDI969. The sequence continues at coordinate 4,458,765 of NZ_CP104035.1, read as the reverse complement.
ATGGGGGCTCTCCTGGCGTTCGAAAGGGCGTCCTGAAACGCCGCCTATCGTCTGTTCCGGCAAGCTCAACAATGCCATGCGGCTGACGGCACTGGACGAGTTGGCCGAAAGGTTGGGGCTGAGGAAGGAGCTGGGCGTTGCCGAAGCGCGCGCCATGTACCCCATGCTCGAGGTGGCGGAAGAGGATCCGGCGGCCGACCGCCGGTTGCTGGAGGCAATTGCCGACTGGTGCGACCGCTATACGCCGCTGGTGGCGTTCGACGGCAAGGACGGTCTGTTTCTCGACATTAGCGGCTGCGCCCATCTCTTCGGCGGTGAAAAGGCGCTTCTCAAGGATGTGCTGTCGCGGCTTTTCCATATGGGATTCGATGCCCGCGGCGCGGTCTCATCGTCATCAGGCCTTTCCTGGGCTGCGTCCCGCTTCGGGCAAGGCGGCGTGATCGGGGACGAGGAGGCGGAACATGTGCTGATGTCCTTGCCGGTCGCAGCCTTGCGGCTGGAAGGACAAACCGTCGCTGCCCTGAACAAGCTCGGTCTGAAATATATCGGCGACATCATCGATGCACCGCGCGCGCCGCTGACCCGCCGGTTCGGCCCGGAGCTGCTTCTGCGTCTCGACCAGGCGCTGGGACGTGAAGAGGAGCCGGTCTCGCCCCGGCGTCCTGTTGCCAGCCTCTCGGCCGAAAGCCGCCTGATCGAGCCCATCGGGACGGAAGAGCAGATCCTTGCCGTCACCAGGCAGGTCGCCCTATTGCTGCAGCCGTCGCTGGAGGCGCGGGGAGCTGGCGGGCGGGTGTTCGAACTGGTCCTGTTCCGCGTCGACGGCAGGGTCTTTCGCATCTCCGTCGGCGCTTCGCAGCCGCTTCGCGAACCAAAGTTCATCGCCGGACTTTTTTCCGAGCGATTGCAGGCGGTCTATGATGATCTCGATGCCGGCTATGGCTTCGAGATCCTGCGGTTGAATGTGTTGCGGCATGATCCCTTCAACGAGGCGCAGGGTGATTTCGAGGGCGACCGACAGGGAGAGATGTCGCTTTCGACCTTCGTCGACCGGGTCTCGGCCCGGCTGGGTGCGGATTGCCTGCAAAGCTTCCAGCTTCGCGAGAGCCATGTTCCGGAACGCGCCGTCATCACGGTTCCTGTGATGGAGAGCCTTCCCAGGCGGAAGGCGGAGCAGGACATCCAGCTTCCTTTCCGCGAAGAGCGCCCGCTGCGGCTGTTTGCAACGCCGGAGCCCGTCGAGACCATACTTGCCGAAGTCCCCGACGGTCCGCCGCAGATCTTTCGCTGGCGGCGTATGCAGCATCAGGTGGCAAGAAGCGAAGGGCCGGAACGGATTGCCATGGAATGGTGGATCGATGGAAATGACGCCGAGGCGCGTGACTATTTCCGCATCGAGGATGAGACCGGACATCGCTTCTGGATCTATCGGCGGGGCTTCTATGGTCAGGAGCTTGATCCTCGCTGGTTCATGCATGGTGTGTTCGCATGACAACCACGCGCGCATTCTTTGAGATCGGCACAAGGACAAATTTCTCGTTTCTTGAAGGCGCCTCCAGCCCGGAAGAGATGGTCGTGCAGGCCTCTTACCTGAAACTCGGCGGCCTCGGGATTGCGGACCGGAATTCGGTTGCAGGCGTCGTGCGGGCGCATGCCCAGGCGGAGCAGCTTGAGGAGAGATACAAAAACAGGAATGAGATTCTGGCCCAGGCTGAGAAGGAAGGAAAAATGGAGGTCATCCTCGATCCTATCCGGGTTCAACCGGGCGCCCGTCTCGTCTTTTCCGACGGAACGCCTGATATCCTCGCCTATCCCCGCAGCCGGCGCGGCTGGGCCAATCTTTGCCGCCTTCTCAGCGCCGGCAATCTGAAGGAGGAAGCGATCAAGGGAAGCTGCATTCTGACGGAAGCGGAGCTCATGGAATGGGGGGACGAGATGATGCTTGCCCTCGTTCCCGATCGCACCCTTGTCGGTCATCAGGCGGGTCAGTCGACGCTGGAAGATTATCTGGAACGGTTTCGCAGACGCTTCCGCAAGGCTTTTTTTATGGCGCTGGCGCCAGCCTATGACGGTCGAGACAGGCAAGTCTTTGCGGTGATTGCCATGCTTGCTGCCGGAAATCGCGTGCCGCTGATTGCGACCAACCAACCACTTTACCACCATCCCGAACGCCGGCCGCTTTCGGATGTCGTGATCGCGATCCGGGAGCATGTGCAGATAGCGCAAGCCGGATTCCTGCTGGCGCCGAATGCCGAACGCTATCTCAAGGATTCACGTGAAATGGCCCGGATCTTCCGGGACTATCCCGGTGCGGTCGAGAACACGCGGGCTTTTTTCGACAGGCTGACCTTTTCGCTGAAGGAACTGGAGCATAATTATCCGCCTGAAAACGATCCCGGCGAAACACCGCAGGAAACTCTCGAAAGGCTGACGAGAGCAGGAGCGACAAAACGTTATCCTGATGGCATTCCTGAGAAAGTTGCAAAGCAGATCGATTACGAACTGAAGCTTATCAGTGATAAGAATTACGCCTCTTATTTCCTGACGGTGCACCGGATCATCCAGCACGCCCGCTATGAACTCAAGGTCTTGTGCCAAGGGCGCGGATCGGCGGCAAATTCGGTCATCTGCTATTGTCTTGAGATAACGGAGGTCGATCCCGAAAAGAGCACGCTGCTGTTCGATCGCTTCATTTCGATGGATCGCGACGAACCGCCGGATATCGATGTCGATTTCGAGCATGACCGACGCGAAGAGGTCATCCAGTTCATCTACAAAAACTACAAAAGAGAACATGCCGGGCTGACGGCGGGAGTGACCACCTACCGCACCCGTTCGGCCGGCCGCGAAGTCGCCAAGGCCTTCGGGCTGTCGGAGGATGTCCAGTCGGCGATCAGTAGTCTCGTCTGGGGGTGGTCGGAGGACAATCTCTCCGAACGCGACGCCAAGGCGGCGGGTCTCGACGTCAAGGATCCGGTGACGCAGAACGTGCTGAAATATGCCTCCGAGCTTCTCGGGTTCCCGCGCCACCTCACCCAGCATGTCGGCGGCTTCGTCATTACGCGGGACCGGCTCGACGAGGTGGTGCCGATCATGAAGACGGCGATGCCGGATCGCTACATGATCGAATGGGACAAGGACGACCTCGACAACGTCAAGATCCTCAAGGTGGATGTGCTGGCGCTCGGCATGTTGACCTGCCTGCGGAAGGCCTTTTCGCTGCTGGAGCTGCATTACGATGTGAAGAAGACGCTCGCAGACCTTGGCCACAAGGAGCACGGGGACGAAGGTGAGCCGGTCTACGAGATGATGGGCCGAGCCGACACGCTCGGCGTCTTCCAGATCGAAAGCCGGGCGCAGATGAGCATGCTGCCGCGTCTTAAGCCGAAGGTGTTCTACGATCTCGTCATCGAGGTGGCGATCGTTCGGCCAGGTCCGATCCAGGGCGACATGGTGCATCCCTATCTGAAACGCCGGGAGCAGCGGGCCAGGAACATTCCGATCAAATATCCGAGCAAGGAGCTGAAAACGGTTCTGGAAAGAACCCTCGGCGTGCCCTTGTTCCAGGAACAGGCCATGCAGATCGCCATTACCGCCGCAGGCTTCAAACCGGCGGAAGCCGACAAGCTTCGCAGAGCGATGGCGACATTCAAAAGAACGGGTACGATCGGTAACTTCGAAAAGCGGTTCATCGAGGGAATGGTCGCAAAGGACTATGATCCGGAGTTCGCGCAACAGTGTTTCAACCAGATCAAAGGCTTCGGTGAATACGGTTTTCCGGAAAGCCATGCCGCCTCCTTTGCGCTGCTCGTCTATGCCTCCTCATGGCTCAAGGCCTATTATCCCGACGTCTTCTGCGCGGCGATGCTGAATTCCCAACCGATGGGCTTTTATGCGCCGGCGCAGCTGGTGCGGGATGCACGCGAGCACGGGGTAAAGATCCTGCCGGTCGACATCAATGCATCGAACTGGGAGTGCGGTCTGGAAGAGGCTGCCTTCGATCGGAATGCCATCGATTTCCGGCATGACAAGATGCGCGAGATCATCAAGACCCGGCATGCGGTGCGGCTGGGCTTCCGGCAGATCAAGGGTCTCTCGACAGACGATATGAAACAGCTCGTCGACAATCGAGGCAAAGGCTACAGTTCGGTGCGCGATCTCTGGCTGCGGTCCGGCCTGCAAAAATCCGTCATCGAGCGACTGGCGGATGCCGATGCGTTCCAGTCCCTCAAACTGTCACGACGCGACGCGCTTTGGGCGGTGCGGGCGCTGGATGTGAAAAGCGCGACCGAGGAGCTGCCGCTTTTCGAGCAGGTCCGTCATGTCGACCTCCAGGCCGAGCCTGCGACGAAGCTGCCGGACATGCTGCCGGGCGAACAGGTGATCGAGGATTACCGTTATCTCTCCCTGTCGCTCAAGGCGCATCCGGTTTCCTTCCTGCGGGAGGAACTTCAGGAAATGGGCATCACGCGCAATGTCGATCTTCTGACAGTACCGAACGGAAAGAGGGTGACAGTTGCTGGATTGGTGCTGGTGCGGCAGCGTCCAGGTTCGGCCAAAGGGGTGATCTTCATGACGCTGGAGGACGAAACCGGGGTCGCCAATGCCATCGTCTGGAGCAAAGTATTCGATAAATACCGGGCGATCGTCATGGGTGCCCGGCTGGTGAAAATCCGCGGCAGGCTGCAAAGCCAGAGCGGGGTGATCCATACCGTTGTCGAGCATATCGAGGACATGACGCCGGCGCTCGGTATCCTGCAACGCGAGGCCCGGCGTTTCGGCGTCTGCGAGCGATCGGACGAGGTACTGAGGCCGGGTGTCGATCAGCGGCAGAGAAAGCTCGCGCAGGTACGAGAGAGGGCGGAGCTGGAAAAGCGGATGGCTGCCGCAAGCGGCCATGCGGTTGTGGCGGAAACAGCCCAAGTCATGCCGCGGGGACGGAATTTCCATTAAAAAAACGCCACGCGCTTTCGGACGACGTTGTGCTGTATACCTTTGATCTAGATAGAAATTCGGATTTCAGGCCAATTCTTCAAAAGCTGTCCGCCTCCGGAGCGCCCTTCGGCCGCCCGACTGAATGACCCGCGACTCAAATTTTTTCTTGACAGTCACCATCTTCTTTAGCAGAAAACACGATAGTCAGTGTCATGTTTGGAATGAAGACGTGCTTGTCTGCAGCTGCAATTATATAACCGATAAGGAAATCCGGGAGGTTATCACCAACCTTCTCGATGAAGATTGTTGGCAGCTTATTGTGCCTGCGAAGGTCTACCACGCCATGGAAAAACGCGGCCGCTGCTGCGGCTGTTTTCCCAACGTCGTCGACATCATTATCCAGACGACCGAGGAATATCACGCCCGTCGTCACTCGACGGAGACCGAAATATTTGATTTCATGTCCCGCTTGAAACAATTCCATGAGGAAAACAGGAGAGCGGACATTGAAAGGCGACAAAAAGGTCATCGAGCGGCTTAACGAGGCGTTGTTCCTCGAGCTCGGGGCAGTCAACCAATATTGGGTTCACTATCGTCTTCTTGAGGACTGGGGTTACACCAAGCTCGCCAAGAAGGAGCGCGCCGAATCCATCGAAGAGATGCATCACGCCGATAGGCTTGTCGCCCGCATCATCTTCCTTGAAGGCCATCCCAATCTGCAGACCCTTGCACCTCTACGCATCGGCCAGAACGTCAAGGAAGTTCTGGAAGCCGATCTTGCCGGCGAGTACGACGCCCGCACAGCCTACAAGAAGTCGCGCGATATCTGTCATGACGCCGGCGACTACGTTTCCATGAAACTTTTCGAGGAGTTGCTGGCCGACGAGGAAGGTCATATCGATTTCCTCGAAACACAGATCGACCTGCTCGAGAAAATCGGCGAGAGCAAATACGGCCAGCTCAACGCCGATTCCGCCAATGAAGCCGAATAAGGTTCGAACGGGATGCCGGCCGCTCATGGCGGCCGGAGATCCTATTCCCGCCGCCGAGCGCAAACGGCGGCAGTCATCCCGCCGTGATCAGTCTTCCGATTGAAGTGTTTCCAAATGCTGGAACTCGGCCACCACCTGGTCGTAGACGGCGCGCTTGAAGGGCACGATCAGCCCCGGCAGTTGCTGCATCGGCTTCCATTCCCAAGCATCGAATTCCGGTTCGTGGCCGCCAGGCGGCGGGTTGATGGCGATCTCGCTGTCGTCGCCGTCGAAGCGGAAGGCGAACCAGCGCTGCGTCTGGCCGCGGAATTTCCCCCTGAGCCCGATGCCGATCAGTGCCGGCGGCAGATCATAATTGATCCAGTCTCTCGCTTCGGCAAGCAGGGTCACCGTCCTCATGCCGGTCTCTTCGTAAAGCTCGCGGTAGGCAGCGTCCAATGGATCTTCGCCCTTGTCGATGCCCCCCTGCGGCATCTGCCAGAGCTGCGGCGAGCCGTCATATTCGGAATTGCCATCGGGGATGCGCCGCCCGGCCCAGACGAGGCCATCGCGGTTCAGGATCATCACCCCGACGCAGGGGCGGTAGGGCAGATCCTCGGCTTTCACGCTCGCCTGGTTCATCTTCTTCTCCGTTTTGGGATTCTTCTCAGGGATGCTCTCAAGGATTCCGGGGGTCGTTGGAAAGGGCGGCAACGCCGACGATCTCGACGCCGCGCATCGCCGCCTCCTCGCTCCATTTGGCGATGGCGTCAACGCTCTCATCGAAAGCCGAGGCGATGCCGATCGCCTGGCCATTCTTGCGAGCGATGCGCTCGAGCTCGTCGAGCTTCTTCAGGACGGCGTTGATATCAAGCTGGCCGTCGAGCTGCAGGTCGGCGAAGGCATAGGGCAGTTCGGTTCCCTTGGCGATCGCCGCCGTCTTCGACTGCGCCGAGGTGCCGTCGTCGAGAAACAGCAACCCGCGCTTGCCGATGTCTCGCATGACAGGTTCCATGGCGGCGGGATCAGACAGGAAACGGCCGCCGAGATAATTCATGACGCCGGTATAATTGGTGATCTCACCCATCGCCTTGTGCAGGTTTTCGATGTTGCGGGCGGCCGATTTCGTAGTCAACAGCGTTTCGGGGCCCGGATCGTTTGCCGGATAATCAAAGGGTTCGAGCGGCACCTGCAGAAGGATCTCGTGACCGCCGCGGCGGGCTTCCTGCATCCAGCGCTGCAGGCTGTTGCCGCTTGCGGCAAAAGCGAAGGTGATCTCCTCCGGCAGCTGCGCGATGGCGCGCTGCGTTCCGGTCTGGCTGAGCCCGAGGCCACTGACGACGATGGCGATACGGACGCCGCGCGCGCCGGACGAGGGACGCGCATATTGATCCATCGGCCGCCGGCCATCGGGGCCGACGATCGGCAGCCTGCCAAAAGGCGTCTCTTCGAGCAGTGCTTCATTGGGCTGGGCCGCGATGCGCGGATCCTGGCCGATCTGCATGGCGTCGACCAGCACCGGCCCGCCGCCGTCGCGCGGGCGGGGGCTGAATTTGGTGACAACCGAGCCGTCGCCCGTGACCATCTGCTCGACATTGGCTCCCGAGCGCGGGTCGGCGCGGGGCATACCGTCGCCCGCTTTGTCCGCGGTGGCCATCGGCGGCTGAGGGCTATTGGAAGGGGGCGTTGCGGCTTGTTCGGCCGCCGGTGGTTTGATGCGTTCGAGCTCATTGCCGCGAAACGCCGTATAGAGGGAAAAGCCGCCTATGGCGAAAAGGCAAAGACTGGCGGCGATGCGGCCCAGGCGCAGAACACCCGGACGCTTGCGGCCGGTTTTGCGGTTGCGGCCCAGAGGCGTATGCAGGTCCGTTCCCAATTTTTCGCCCGCTCCAAAACCGGGAAACAGCAGAAAGGCTCAAGGCCGGGCGAGGTGCCCGGCCTTGAGACGATCGATTACTTGGCGACGACGGCCTTATCTGGGTTCGGCGGGAAGGCCGGATCGGTCTTCTTGCCGCGCAGAAGGTCGAGCGCGTAGTTCAGCTGAACGTCGTCCTTCGGATCCGGCGGTACGTAGGCAATGGAGCCCGAACCTTCGTCGGTTTCGCTCTGGCCCTTGATGTGGCCGCGCAGGCTGGATTCACCTTCGGTCACCATCTTGCCCTGCAGTTCCTGCGGCAGCGGCTCCTCGACCTTGATGTCGGGAGTGATGCCGGTACCCTGGATCGAGCGGCCCGACGGCGTGTAATAGAGCGCCGTGGTCAGGCGCAGCGCGCCGTTTTCGCCGAGCGGGATGATCGTCTGGACGGAACCCTTGCCGAAGGAGCGCGTGCCGAGAACGGTGGCACGGCGCAGATCCTGAAGAGCGCCGGCGACGATTTCCGATGCGGAAGCCGAACCGCCGTTGATCAGCACAATCACCGGCTTGCCATCCGTCAGGTCGCCCGGGCCGGCATTGAAGCGGCGGGTTTCATCCGGGTTGCGGCCACGGGTCGAAACAACTTCGCCGCGCTGCAGCAGGGCATCGGAGACGTTGATCGCCTGGTCGAGCAAACCGCCCGGATTGAGGCGCAGGTCGAGAACATAACCCTTCAGCTTGTCGGCCGGAACGGTTTCCTTGATCTTCTTGATCGCCTTTTCCATGTCAGGATAGGTCTTCTCGGTGAAGGAGATGATGCGGAGATAACCGACATCGTCCTCGACACGCGACTTGACTGCCTGGACGGCAACGACGTCACGGACGATCGTCAGCTCGATCGGCTTGTCGGCACCCTTGCGGATCAGCGTCAGCTTGATCGGCGTGTTGACGGCGCCACGCATCTTCTCGACGGCGTCTTCCAGCTTCAGGCCGCGCACGGACTGGCCGTCGATTTCGGAGATATAGTCGCCGGCAAGAACGCCGGCCTTGGCGGCGGGCGTGTCGTCGATCGGGGTGATGACCTTGACGAGTTCGTCTTCCATCGTGACTTCGATGCCGAGGCCGCCGAACTCACCCTTGGTCTGGGTGCGCATGTCCTCGGCGTCCTTCGAATTCATGTAGCTCGAATGCGGGTCGAGCGAGGAGAGCATGCCGTTGATGGCGTTCTCGATCAGCTTGTCTTCCGCAGGCGGCGTCACATATTGCGCACGCACACGTTCGAAGACATCTCCGAAAACCGAAAGTTCCTTGTAAGTCGAGGATCCGGCCGCTTCTGCCGGCACACCCGCCGAGTAAATGACGCTCATTGCGGTCGCACCCATCAATGCGCCGACCAGAACAAGAGAAGCCCTACGAATCATTGCGTGCCTTTCCAGTGTCTTTGGCGGTCCACCACGGCCGGGAATCGACCGGTTTACCGTCCTTTCGAAATTCAATGTAAAGCGTTGGCCGGTTCGTTTCCAGCGCCAATGCAGTTGCGCTTGCCACTCTTTTCGCGCCCATCACCGCAAGTGGCTCACCGGAGAAAACGAATTTTCCCTGACGGGTATTGATCGTATCCATTCCCGAGAGAACCAGGTGGTATCCATCGCCCGCGTCGAGGATGATCATCTGGCCGTAACTGCGGAATGCGCCGGCGAAAACCACCAGACCATCCGCAGGCGCCGTCACCACCGTTTCTGGATTGGTGGCGACCGTCATTCCCATGGCTTCATGCCCGGTGCCGTCGGCATCGCCGAACTGGCGCAGGATATCGCCCGTAACGGGCACCTCCAATTTCGCCTTCAATTCTCCGAAGGGATATGCGGGCGCAATGCGGTTTTTATCGGGCACGCCGCTGTCGGCGAGTGCCTTGGCCTGGGCGCGCTGCTCGTCCGTCAGCAGCTTGCGGTTCTCCTCCGCCTGGCGGGCGGCAGCGGCGGCATCCCGCACTGAAGCGATCTCTGATTCCATCGAGGCGACGAGGCCTTCGAGGCTCGTCGCCTTGCCTGCCAATTCCTCCGAGCGTTTCCGTTCGGTCTCGAGTTCGGCGGCGTTGCTGCGGCTGAGCTTGTCGTTTTCGGCAAGCAGCAGATCCATGCGCCGCTCTTCCTCGATGCCGTTGGTCATCGTCGCTGTCAGCGAGGTCTTCTCGGCAGCGCTTGCGGTCTGCAATGCGGCGAGGTTTGCGAGGTCTGCAGCAAGCTTGTCGGTCTCCTTGCGAATGCCGGGCACGACGGCGCCGAGCAGAATGGCGCTGCGCACGGAGGCAAGCGCATCGTCGGGGGTGACAAGCAAAGCGGGCGGCGGGTTGCGGCCCATGCGCTGGAGCGCTGCCAGCACCTCGGCCAGCAGACCGCGCCGCTCGTGCAGGGAATGGCGGATGCCGTCCTCCTTGACACCGAGATCGGCAAGCTTGTTCTCGCTTTCGAGGAGCTGCTTTTCGAGTGCCTTGCGGCGGGCGGCGGAATCGATCAGTGCCTGGCGGATGCTTTCCGTGCTCTTTTCGAGATCGGCGATGCTCTGCTGAAGCGCGCTCACCTTGTCGGTGGAGAGGCTGATCGTCTTCGACAGGGTTTCGAGTTCGGCACGAGTCTGATCACGTTTGGCGGCAAGTTCGGCGGCTGGATCGGGTGGCGCCAGCCCGGCTGCCGGCTGCGGTGCAGATTGTGTCGCCTCGGGCGCGGCATCTTGCGCCCGGACGATGAACGGATCTGCCGACACGACGATCACCGCCACAGCGGCGCCGGCCGCGATAGCCGGTAGGATCATGCGGTGTCGCCTGATGGATGCTCTCGTCATGCGTGTTGGGGCACTTTCTCAAATCGCGCGGAGACTAAGCTGATTTGGTGCACTTTGCCAGAAAGTTCGAAGGAGAACGGGTGGCCAGGCAAACACGGCTGCGTGACATTCCGACGCATTGCCGGGGTATCGGGCCGACGAATCAGGCCGACACGGCATCAGACGCGGTGATAGGGGTGGCCGGACAGGATGGTAACGGCGCGATAGAGCTGTTCGGCGATCAGCGTGCGCACGAGTTGGTGCGGCCAGGTCATCTTGCCAAGGCACAGCGTGGCGTCGGCACGATCGTACAGGGAGGGATCGAGTCCGTCGGCGCCGCCGATCGCGATGGTCAGTTCGCGTTTGCCCTGGTCGCGATAGGAGCCGAGCAGGTTTGCGAAGGCTTCGCTGTCGAGCGCCTTGCCGCGTTCATCGAGAAGAATGAGGATACTGCCATCTGCAAGCGATTTCAGAAGCATCGCCGCCTCTTCGCGCTTGCGGGTCTCCGCATTGGAGGCACGGCTTTCGGCGACTTCGGCAACACGGGTCAGTTCGAGGCCGACGGCAGGGCCGGCCTTGGCGAAACGATCGAAATAACGGGCGGCAAGATCCTTTTCCGGGCCGGACTTCAGCCGTCCCACCGCAAAAAGACCTATTCGCATTCATCGGCTCCCGCTCATGCGACACTTCGGGCGCACACTGCACCAGCGGCCGGCTTGTGATGTTTGCCGGCCAGCCAATGCCACGTCTCAGGCGCCGGACAGAATGCCGGCTCGCCCGTCAGTGCCGTGTTTCTTCATCCATATCCGGAGCCGCCCACATCTTTTCGATGTTGTAGAACTCGCGGATTTCGGGACGGAACACATGCACGATAATGTCACCGGTGTCGATCAGGACCCAATCGCCGCCTTCCTGACCTTCGACGCGGGCCGTACCGAGGCCGTCGTCCTTAAGGTCGGTGAGCAGGTGATCCGAGATCGCCATGACATGCCTGTTCGAGCGGCCGGAGACGACGATCATGTAGTCTCCCAGGGCCGATTTTCCGGCAATGTCGATGGTAACGATATCTTCAGCTTTGGAGTCCTCGAGGCTGGCGAGGACGGTTTCTAGGGCGCGGGCGGCGGCATCGGCGCCACGTTCCGCACTCTTCGGGATAACGGCAAACGTTTTTCCCTTGGCGTGTACTGTTGTCAGTGCTTTCCCTTTCCTGGAATGACAAACCATGCACAACACAGATTCGATCGCGACCGGATATGGTTAAGATAGGCATCAAACCATTAATGTTTCAAGACATGCTAAGGTACGGAACGGCCGAAAACCCGATCTGCCGTTCGAATTGAAGCATTTGGCTGCTCGGGGCGGCCTCGTGCGGGCGGTGTACAGTTTCCATGCCGCAGCGTAAAGTGCGGCAAATTCCACGATCTCCCGATTCAATGACCGACTCAGCCGCAAAAACACTCGTGCCCGTCCTGCGAATCAGCTTCCCGGATGAGGATCGTCTCGGCCATGGCAAGATGGAACTGCTGGAACATATCCGCCAGACCGGATCGATCTCGGCGGCCGGGCGGGCGATGGACATGTCCTATCGGCGGGCATGGCTGCTGGTCAGCGAGATGAACCGGATGTTTAACGAACAGGTGGTGGAATCGCAGCGCGGCGGGCAGAAGGGCGGCGGCGCGGCGCTGACGCCGTTCGGTGAGGAATTGCTCGAGCGTTTCCGCCGGATGGAAAGGACGATGCGCACCAGCCTTGCCGACGATCTCGCATGGCTTGAGGGCAAGCGCAACCTACAGCAAGGCGAGCGCGGCTGATCAGGCCTCCAGGGCAACTGTCTTGATGACGGCGAAGACCGCCCTTCCCGGTCGAAGATCCAGACGCTCGCAGGACAATGTCGTGATCCGGGAAAGAATGATATCGCCGCCGCAATCGAGCCGGATTTCCACCGTTCCGTCCTCGGTCGACGACATCCCGTCTATCCTTGCTTCCAGGATATTCAGCGCGCTGAGCCCCTCTGGCCTTGCGGTCGCCAGCATGACATCGCGGGAGGGGATGCGGATGCGAACCGATTTGCCGGGCGCAAGGGCGGCGCCCGGAATATGGAGTTGACAGGATTTCAGCGCGACCGTCGATAGACGGTGCCGCGCATCGAAGCTTTCGACCGTGCCTTCCAGCAGTGCGCCCGCTTCCCGCCGGTCGGAGGCGGTGGAGGGGCGGCTCAATATGTCGATGGCAGGGCCTGTCGCTTCCACCTTGCCGTCACGCATGACGATGACCTGGTTTGCCAGCCGCGCCACCTCAGCGATCGAATGGCTGACATAGACGATCGGTATGTCGGTCTCGTCGCGCAATCGTTCCAGATAAGGCAGAATCTCGGCCTTGCGCGCATCATCGAGGGCGGCGAGCGGCTCGTCCATCAACAGCAGGCGGGGCGAGGAGAGAAGTGCGCGGCCGATGGCAACGCGCTGCTTCTCGCCGCCGGAAAGTTTTGATGGGCTGCGCTCCAGCAGCGTCTCGATGCCGAGCAGGTCGACGATGTGATCGAAGCTCTCGCCGTGTGCCGGTCTCGGCGCGAACCAACGGCCATAGGTGAGATTGGCGCGAATGCTGAGATGCGGGAAAAGTCGGGCCTCCTGGAAGACATAACCGAAGCGGCGACGATGTCTCGGCACGAAGATGCCGGTTGCGGTTTCGGTCAAGACTTCGCCGTCGAGGATGACGCGGCCTTCGTCCGGGCGGGCGAGACCGGCGATGATGCGGATCATCGAGGTCTTGCCGGAGCCGGAGCGGCCGAACAGCGCGGTGACGCCACGCTCGGAGGTAAAGGCGGCATTGAGCGAAAAGGCGCCGAGCCTCTGTTTTGCCTCGACGATCAGCGTCATTCCGGGTCGATCCTCCGGCCGGCGAGACGAGCGAGGAATTCGGAGGCGAGCAGGGCGGCCATGGAAATGACGACGGCGACGAGCGTCAGGCGGAGCGCGCCGGCATCGCCGCCCGGCACCTGGGTGAAGGTGTAGATCGCCGACGACAGCGTCTGGGTTTCGCCCGGAATGTTGGAAACGAAGGTGATCGTCGCGCCGAATTCGCCCATCGCCTTGGCAAAAGAGAGGATCATGCCGACGATTATGCCGGGCAGGGTCAGCGGCAAGGTGATCGTCAGGAAGATCCAGACGGGGCCGGCGCCGAGCGTTCCGGCCGCCTCTTCCAGCTTGCGGTCGACCGCCTCGATCGACAGGCGGATGCTGCGCACCATCAGCGGAAAGGCCATGACGGCGCAGGCCAGCGCAGCACCCGTCCAGCGGAAAGACAAGACGATGCCGAAATACTGGTCGAGCAGGCTGCCGATCGGACCGCGGCGGCCGAACAGGATGAGGAGAAGAAAACCGGTGACGACCGGAGGCAGGATCAGCGGCAGATGAACGACACCGTTCAGTATCGACTTACCCCAGAAGCGGCCACGGGCAAGCAACAAGGCGACGAGGATGCCGAGGGGCAGGCTCGCCAGCATGGCGACGATCGAGACGCGCAGGCTGAGCAGGATCGCCGTCCATTCCTCATTGCTCAAGCCGAAGATGTCCAAATGCAGTTGTCTCCCTGGAAATTCGGTGTCACCCAGTGCCTGCCCCTCATCCGCCTGCCGGCACCAACCAGGGTCGAGCCACGGGTCTCGACCCGTCCTTCGGACCCCCGCTTGCGGGGCGAAGGGGAATAGCCGCACCCTCTCGGTTCCTCTCAAACCTTTCGCAGGGCACGTCCCCTCGCCCCGTTTACGGGGAGAGGGTTAGGGTGAGGGGCAGCCTCACGCTAGGCCGTCACTGTTGATTCCGCAATCATTTCGCCCCTCAATCACTTGAGAACGGTAAAACCCTGCGCCGCGAAGAAGGCGGCGGCCTTGTCGGATTTCAGGAAGTCGAGATAGGCTGTCGCATCCGGGTTCTTGCTCTCGGCAAGGATTGCGATCGGATAGATGATCGGCGGGTGGGAATCGGCGGGGAATGTGCCGACGATGGCGACACCCTTATCGGCTGCGGCATCCGTCTGGTAGACGATGCCAAAGGGCGCTTCGCCGCGCGAGACGAGGGCAAGGGCGGCGCGCACGCTTTCGGCGCCGGCGACCTTGGTTTCGACCGATTTCCAGACGCCGAGCTTTTCGAGCGCGGCCATGCCGTATTTGCCGGCCGGAACCGATTTCGGCTCACCCATGGCAAGCTTGCCGTCGCCCAGAAGCCCGGCGAGATCGAAGCCTTGCTTGATCTCAACCGGTTTTGCCTTGTCCTTTTCCGCAACGAGCACGATCTTGTTGCCGAGCAGGTTGGAGCGGGTGTCGGCCTTGATCAGGCTCTTTTTGGCGAGATAATCCATCCAGTCGAGATCGGCCGAGATGAAGACATCGGCAGGGGCCGCGTTTTCGATCTGCTTGGCCAGCGCCCCGCTCGCCGCATAGGAGGCGACGGCTTCCTTGCCGCTTTCCTTCGTCCAGGCGGCATTGGCGGCGTCGAGCGCATCCTTGAGACTCGCCGCAGCAAAGACGGTGAGCTTTTCGGCTGCGGCTGCAGGCGCCGAAAGCGCTGTCGCGCCAAGCCAGAGGGCTGAGATCGCGGCGATTGCCAGTTTCATCCATCGGCGGCGGTTCTGCATAATTCATTCTCCGAAGTTCGAAATATTGCGACGAATATAACGGTCGAGACGTCTTGGCTAGGGATATATCCAGGAAAATATAACCGTATCGACGCTCGCGTTCGCAGCGGCGCAATGTTCACGCATTCGTGAGGTGCATGGCTTCCGCCGAAAGTGAGATCAGCAGCGCGAAAATACCCGGGAGTCAGGTTTACAAACCGCAAGGACTCCCGGCGACCGGGACTGGTTCGTTATTGTTTGCTAATAAAAACAGCAATGGGGAAGCAAAATTCACCTCGAGATTTGCATCCGGTGCATTGCTGCAATGCACCAATCGGTATTCACCTTTTTGTCGAATATGATAAAACATACTCATCGATACGGCTTCTCCTCCTCCCATAGCCGTTCGATAGGGTCGACAACACTCCTCCTCCCAGTTGTCGATCGAGTTTATAAGCCCGACGGATCTCCTCCCCCGTCGGGCTTTCTCGTTTTCTGGATCTTCTGAAATCAGGCTGACGCATGCGTCTTGCCGGGCGCTCGGCGCTCTATTCGGCGTCGCCGTGCGACGAGCCGTTGCGGATTGCCGTCGAGCTCAGGCCGGAGCGCGGCCCGTGGATAAAGGTCCAGGCCGGGGCACGCTTCTTCCAGAGAATACGGGCATCATCCTCATCGACACGGGCGAAATCGAAGGTCCTGGCCATTTTCGAGGAGAGGAAGGAAAGCGTCGCACCCGGCCGATCGATCACCGCGATCGGGAAGGTGCGGGCAATCTCCTGCCACTTCTGCCATTTGTGAAAGGTCTGCAGGCTGTCTGCGCCCATGATCCAGATGAAATGAACATGCGGATTGCGCGCCTTGACGCGGGCAAGCGTGTTGGCGGTGTAGCTGGTGCCGAGCGTCTGTTCGAAGGCGGTGACCTTGATGCGGGGATCGGGTGCAACACGCTCGCTTTCGGCAATGCGCTCGGCGAGTGGTGCGAGCTGGTTGCGGCTTTTCAGTGGATTGCCGGGTGTGACCATCCACCAGAGCTGGTCGAGGCCGAGCCGCTTGAGGGCGATCTCGGCGACGAGCGCGTGGCCCTGATGCGGTGGATTGAACGAACCGCCGAACAGACCCACGACCATGCCGCGCTCGCTGTGCGGCATGCGCAGATAGTGCCGGTCCACATTGTCGGTCGTCACGTCAGGGCCGCGTTTGTCCGGCACCATGCACCCGATATTTGAAAGAGGTGAGCTGTTCGACGCCGACCGGACCACGGGCGTGCATCTTGCAGGTGGCGATGCCGATTTCCGCACCCATGCCGAACTCGCCGCCATCGGCAAACTGCGTCGAGGCATTGTGCAGCAGGATCGCTGAATCGACCTCGGTGAAGAAACGCGCGACGACGTCAGGGTCCTCGGCGATGACTGCCTCGGTGTGGTTCGAGGAATATCTCTGGATATGGGCGATGGCGCCCGAAATGCCGTCGACGACGGCAACCGAAATGATCGCGTCGAGATATTCGGTCGACCAGTCTTCTTCGGTCGCGGGCTTCATGCCGGGGGCGACCTTCAGCACCGTCGGCGAAGCGCGGATCTCGCAGCCGGCCTCCGTGAGAACCTCGAGCAGCGGCGTCAGATGCGTGCCGATTGCGGCGCCATCGACGAGCAGGGTTTCGGCTGCGCCGCAGATGCCGGTGCGGCGCATCTTGGCGTTGACGATGATCCTCTTGGCCATCTCGATATCGGCCGAGGCATCGACATAGATGTGGCAAAGGCCTTCGAGATGGGCAAAGACCGGCACACGCGCCTCGCTCTGCACGCGGGCGACCAGGCTCTTGCCGCCGCGCGGCACGATGACGTCGATCGCCCCGTCCAAGCCGCGCAGCATGGCGCCAACGGCGGCGCGGTCGGTAACCGGCACGAGCTGGATAGCATGCTCTGGAAGCCCTGCCGCTTTCAGGCCCTCGACCAGGCAGGCATGGATAGCCTGCGATGAACGGCGCGAATCCGAGCCGCAACGCAGGATGACGGCATTGCCTGCCTTGAGGCAGAGGGCGCCGGCATCCGCCGTGACGTTCGGCCGGCTTTCGAAGATCACGCCGATGACACCGAGCGGCGTGCGGACGCGCTCGATTTTCAAGCCGTTCGGCCGGTCCCAGGCAGCGATGACTTCGCCGACCGGATCGGCAAGGGCGGCGATGGCGCGGATTCCCTCGGCCATCTCGGCGATGCGCTTGTCGTTCAGCGTCAGCCGGTCGACGAAGGAAGCGAGCATCTCGGTGCCTTCGATGTCCTTCAGGTCCTTGGCATTCTCGGCAAGAATATGTGCCTTGTTCGCCAGGATCGCATCGGCCATGGCGTTCAGCGCGCTGTTCTTGGCCTCGGTGGACGCAAAGCCCAGCGGTCGTGCGGCAGCCTTTGCCTTGCGGCCGATGTCGTTCATCAGCACGTCAATGTCAGGGCTCGGCGCAACGGTATCAAGCATAGCTCGCGTCCTTCTTCTGCCTTTCCGATTTCGAACCGATCTGCGCGGTCATCACCATGTCGTCGCGATGGACCATGGCGGCGCGCCCGGCATAACCGAGGATGGCCTCGATCTCCGCCGACTTGCGACCGGCAATCCGGCGGGCGTCGTCGGCATCGTAGCTTACAAGGCCGCGGGCGATCTCGCGGCCGGCCGGGCCGATGATCGCCACCGTATCGCCGCGGCTGAAGAGGCCGGAAACGCTACGCACGCCGGCGGGAAGCAGGCTCTTGCCGGCGCCGAGCGCTGCGACGGCGCCGTCATCGACATGCAATTCGCCGGCCGGCTGCAGCTGCCCGGCAATCCAGGTCTTGCGGGCGGTCACGGGTGTGCCCGATGGCGCGAACCACGAGGAACGCGCGCCGTTTTCGATCGCCGACAGAGGATTGTCGGTCTTGCCGGAAGCGATGATCATCGCGCAGCCCGATGCCGTTGCAATCTTGCCGGCATCGATCTTGGTGCGCATGCCGCCGCGCGAAAGCTCGGAGGCAGCACCCCCGGCCATTGCCTCGATCTCGGCGGTGATTTCGGCAATCGTTTCCAGGAACGTCGCGTTCGGATCGAGATGCGGCGGCGCGGTGTAGAGGCCGTCGATATCGGAGAGAAGAATGAGCAGATCGGCGCCGGTCATCGTCGCGACGCGGGCGGCCAGGCGGTCGTTGTCGCCATAGCGGATCTCGCTGGTGGCGACGGTGTCGTTTTCATTGATGATCGGCACGGCGCCGATCTTCAAAAGCTGATTGATGGTGGCGCGCGCATTGAGATAGCGGCGGCGCTCCTCGGTGTCACCGAGCGTCAGCAGGATCTGGCCGGCGACGATCTCGTCGCGCGACAGGCTTTCCGACCAGGCGCGCGCCAGCGCGATCTGGCCGACGGCCGCCGCCGCCTGGCTTTCCTCCAGCTTCAGCGCGCCTGACGGCAGGTCGAGCACCGAGCGGCCGAGCGCGATTGCGCCCGAGGAGACGACGAGCACGTCGATGCCCTTGGCCTTCAGGCTAGAGATATCGGCGCACATGGCATTGAGCCAGGCCTTCTTCAGCCCGGCCTTGCGATCGACCAGAAGCGCGGATCCGATCTTGATGACGATGCGACGGTAGCGGCCAAGCGGCTTACGGCTGGTCATCGTCCTCGTCCTTGTCCTGGCCCTCATCGGTGACGACCATGTCGCGATGGCGCAGCTTCGGCACCTTGGCCGGCCTCTCTTCGGTATTGGCGTCGACGATGATGTCGCGCAGCGCACGCAGCACCTCGGTCATGCCTTTGCCGGTAACGGCCGAAATCTGGAACGGCGTCTTGCCGCAGGCCTTGGCCAGTTCCTTGGTCTTCTTCTTCAACTCGGCATCGTCGAGCACGTCGATCTGCGACAGCGCCACGATCTCGGCCTTGTCGGTCAGCTCGTTTCCGTAGGCTTCGAGCTCGTGTTTGACCGTCTTATAGGCCTTGCCGACCTTTTCTTCCTGGGCGGAGATGAGGTGGAGCAGCACGCGGGTGCGCTCGACATGGCCGAGGAAACGGTCGCCAATGCCGACACCTTCATGGGCGCCTTCGATCAGGCCCGGAATATCGGCCAGGATGAATTCGCGCTCGTCGATGGTGGCGACCCCGAGGTTGGGATGCAGCGTGGTGAAGGGATAGTTGGCGATTTTCGGCCGGGCACGGGTGACGGCAGCCAGGAAGGTCGATTTGCCGGCATTGGGCATGCCGACGAGGCCGGCATCGGCAATCAGTTTCAGATGAAGCCAGATGGTTTTTTCTTCGCCGGGCAGGCCGGGATTGGCCCAATCCGGCGCCTGATTGGTCGAGGTCTTGAAGTGGGCGTTGCCGAAGCCGCCATTGCCGCCATGGGCGAGGCAGTAACGCTGGCCTTCGACAGTCAGGTCGCAGATCAGCGTTTCCTGGTCTTCCTCGAAGATCTGGGTGCCCACGGGAACCTTCAGCGTCACGTCGCTTCCATTGGCGCCGGTGCGGTTCCTGCCCATGCCATGGGTGCCGATCGTCGCCTTGAAATGCTGCTGAAAGCGGAAATCGATCAGCGTGTTGAGGCCGTTGACGGCCTCGACCCAGACGTCGCCGCCGCGTCCGCCATCACCGCCATCCGGGCCGCCGAACTCGATGAATTTCTCGCGCCGGAAGGAAACGCTGCCGCCGCCGCCGTCCCCGGACTTGATATAGACCTTTGCTTCGTCGAGAAATTTCATTTTACTTCCAATACTCAGTGGCAGTTGGACGGCCCGTCTTGGCCCATTCGATATAGGCGGTTCCGACGGAGGTCAAAGATTATCGTGAATTTCGCGAGCTATAACATACAGTACGGCTTCGGTCTCGACGGCAGGTACGATCTGGCGCGCATTGCCCGGAGCCTCGAGGGAGCCGACGTCATCGCGCTGCAGGAGGTGACCCGCGGCTTCTCCCGCAACGGTTTTGCCGACATGGTGGCCGATGTTGCGGCCTTCTTTCCCGACTATTTCTGGGTGTATGGGCCAGTCTGCGACATGCATGTCGAAGCGGATGAAGACGGGCTCCAGCCGGTGCGCGGCACGCGTTTTCAGTTCGGCAACATGGTGCTGTCGCGCTGGCCGATCGTCTCGACCCGAACGCTGCTTCTGCCGCGCAGCCGGACGATCGGCAAGATCAACCTGCAGCGCGGCGCAACCGAGGCGGTAATCGACGCACCCGGCGGTGCGATCCGCGTCTACTGCGTGCATCTCGACCATGTCTCCCCTGACGAGCGCATCCGACAGCTGCAATTTCTGAATGCCCATATCAATGCTTTCGTCCAGGAGGGTGGGTCGCTGACCGGGGCTGGCGAATTCGACCTGCCGGAGCCGCCGCTGCCGGAGGATTACCTGATCATGGGCGATTTCAACATGGAGCCGGAATCGCCGGAATATTGCGCGCTCGCCGGTGCTGGCGGCGGATATTATGGCCGTGTGGCGAGGATCGGCACGCCGGTCGACTCCTTTGCGGCGCTGGAGGCTTACTCTCCGGGGAGCTACAGCTGGATGGATCCCGAAGATCACGGCAAACGCATGCATCTCGATTACTGCTTCGTCAGTTGCGGCCTGCAGAGCCGGTTGAAATCCGCCCGGATCGATACGCAATCCGTCGGTTCCGATCATTTCCCCGTATGGGTCGAGATCGGCGATTGATGGAATTGATGGAGACGCCGCCGGTGCGGCGACGTCTCGGGTTTAATCACGCCATCTTTCGCGGCGGCTGCAGCATACCCGACTGCAGCACGGTTTCGATGTGCGACACCATGGTGTTGCGGGCGAAACAATAGATTTCGCCGCAACCCGTCATGCGGAAACCGAGCTTCTCCTGCAGTCGCAGCGAAGCCGGGTTGTCGGCGAAAACGCCGGAATGAACCGGCGTCTCCGGCATGCGGCGCGAGAAACGCTCGATGATCGCCGCCACCGCCTCGCTCATATAGCCCCGCCGCCAGTAGTAGCGGTTCAGCCAGTAGCCGAGGTGCCAGCGACCATGGCGCAGCTCGATCGAGACGTTGCCGATATGGACATCGTCCTTATCGGTGATCGCCAGCGGCCAGTCGGGCAGGGTGCCCGAGGTGACCGGGATCAGCCAGTCCAGCGCATCCTGCCGGTCGAACGGCGCGGGTACGCGGGACAGCATGCGCGTGACCGCGAAATCGGAGAGCGATTCCGCGATCGCAGGCGCATCGCTCAGCCTGTGGGGGCGGAGCGTCAGCCGGGCGGTCGAGATGACAGGCGCGGGGCCGGGCATCATCGGCTTGACCTCAGGCCTTTGCAGCGCAGTCGTGCTCATGCGATGTTCCCCCAGCTTCGGAGGGACATCCAGGTCTTGCGGTCGAGCCTGTACCATTCGACCGGCACGTTGCTGCCGAGCGCCAGCGAGGCGGCGAGCCCCGAACCCTGGAACTGGAAGCCGCACTTCTGGATGACGCGGCGCGAGGCGACGTTCATGACCCGGCAACGGGCGTCGATCTGATCGACGTCCTGACGGGTCCTGAACACCATATCGACCAGGGCATGGCAGGCCTCGGTGGTATAACCCTTGTTCCAATAGGGCTCGCCCAGCCAGTAGCCGATCTCGACGGTTCTGCCGTCCGCATGCGGCTCGACGCCGCAGCAGCCGATAAAGGCGCCGTTTTCGGCCTTGGTGATCGCATAGACGCACTTGCCAATATCGCCATTTTTCGTGCGACGCACGAAGTCAGCAGCATCATCGGCGGTATAAGGGTGCGGCATACGCGATACCATGGTGGCGACTTTGGCGTTGTTGGCGAGATGGGCAAGGGCGTCGATGTCTTCTTCGTGGGGCGCGCGCATGACGAGCCTTTCCGATAACAAGACAGGGCAATCGGTCCTTAACCGTTCCGGCCTCAGCCGTTCTTCGGAAGACCGCTGGTCTTCCCGGGGAGACCGTGATTGGTCTGCCCTTAACAATTCGCCTTGCATGGTTCAGTCCTCCTTGAGGGGTAAAGAAAAAGGGGAGATGGCGCCCCATCTCCCCTGTTTTCTAGACTGAACCTGATACGGCCAGCCGGGTCGATGAGACGCCGGCTGTTTTTGAGCGCTACCGGCTTATTCCGCTGCTTCCGCTTTCGGCATGACAGACACGTAGACGCGACCGTTGGCCTTGGTTCGGTAGTTCACATTGCCGGCGGTAAGCGCAAAAATCGTGTGATCCTTGCCGAGGCCGACGTTGGAACCCGGATGCCACTCAGTACCGCGCTGACGCACGATGATGTTGCCTGCGATGACGGCTTCGCCGCCGAACTTCTTCACGCCAAGGCGCTTGGACTGAGAATCGCGACCGTTGCGCGATGAACCGCCAGCTTTTTTGTGTGCCATTGGAGTTCTCCTTTAAAACCTTGTCCCGTTGATCTTACTTGGCAGCCACGATGTCCGTGATACGGACGACCGTGTGATGCTGACGATGGCCGCGCGAACGCTTCGAATTCTGACGGCGGCGCTTCTTGAAGGCGATGACCTTCTTGCCGCGGTTCTGTTCGACGACTTCTGCCTTGACAGAAGCGCCGGTTACGAAGGGCGCACCGATCGCAGCGTCGGCGCCTTCGCCGATCACGAGCACTTCGGTGAATTCAATGGAGTCGCCAGCGGTGGCTTCCAGCTTTTCGATGGTCAGCACGTCGTTGGCTGCCACACGGTACTGTTTACCGCCGGTCTTGATGACTGCGAACATTTTTTATCCTTTCATGTTCGTTCCAGCTCTCCTCGCTGACTGAGCAAGGTGGCCGTCTTTTTATCAGTCGAAGTTAAGCAGGGATTTCAGAGGTCTAATCCTCGAACTCGTCCTGCCGGTGAAGCCCCGCGCAAGCGCAGGACCAGCTAGGCGCGGATTTCTCCAAACCTATTGCGCAGCCGAGATAGCCGAGGGACAAAAAGCTGTCAAGGCAAAAGGATGGAATGCTTCGACTTTTCGGCTTGCCAGCCTGTCATTTGCCCGTTATGAGAACGCCCGCGCCGAACAAGCGCCGACCAGACCGCGGAGAGGTGGCAGAGTGGTCGAATGCACCGCACTCGAAATGCGGCATACCTGCAAGGGTATCGTGGGTTCAAATCCCACCCTCTCCGCCATCAAACATAATTGTCATATGATGGTGCACGTGCGGTTTTAACGTGCGTCACATTTGATTGCACGACCACATCTGCGGCGCGGCTGAAGCAACCTGTCCCCTTGAGGTCGACGCAGGTGGTTACGGTCCGTTGACGATCCGATACACAGAAGCATTGCCCTCAACTCCGTGGAGCGAGGAGCCAAACTCCACAACATGGTGGTCGGCCAGGAGATGAATGACACCTGGCGCCGTATAGAGCGCTTCCGAGATACAAATCTCGCCCGCATCCGCCAGAGATTGCACGCGTGCGGCAACATTTACGGTCTGACCAAAATAGTCGAGATTATCGTTTAGTGTGACAGCAATCGATGGGCCGCAGTGTGCTCCGATTTTGAGGATGATGCCCGGCTCACCATGTTCGAGATTGAAGCGCTCGATTTCCTTCAATATCTGCAATGCCGCCGAAACCGCGTCGGTTGGACGAGAGAAGACGGCCATTACCGCGTCGCCGATCGTCTTGACGATGGCGCCGGAATGTTGCTGTGCCGTCAATTCGAGAAGAGCAAAATGCTCCCTCACCAAGGCGTAGGCGTTCAGGTCGCCCAGGCGCTCATACAGAGCCGTCGAACCTTTTAGGTCTGTGAAGAGGAAAGTCACCTGGCGAATGCCGAGCCCTTCCCGCTCATCAACGCGCTCGGATCGGAACAGGCGCCTGAAGGTCTGCCTTGCCAGCAACATCCCGCCGGAGATATACGGCTCGAATTCGAGCTGCGGCTTGATTGTCAGGGCTGCCACCTCGGGCGGCCAATTTATCAAAAGCAGCGAGCCACGAACGGGTCCGGTATTTTCCACCTCGATAATACACGGCCCCGGCGATAAAACGGCCAAGGCCGGGGAAAAGCGTTGCCCATCATACCTGACCCGTAGCAGCGTGGGCACTGTGGCCGGCTCACCTGATATCGGCGTCATGAAGGCGGCTTGCGTTTGGACATTCACGCCGGAGAGAACACCGGAACCCAGCTCCGCCCGGAGCGTGACGCTCGAGGTCGGCGGCAGATAGGTGAGGCCGCGGACCAATCCGCGCAGGTAATCGAGAAACCGAGCTTGCTGGCCGGGCAGCCTCCCGTCGTTGGCGAAGCGAAGCTTCCAGTGGAAGTCTTCGACCGAGAGCGAGTCGGGATCATGAAACGGCAGCCGCCGAAGATGTGGTGATACGGAGAATGTAACTTCGATGAAGTCATCGAGGTCGGTTTCGCCCGATACGTCGCACAAGCCACAGACGTAATGGGTCTTGAGCGTGCGCAAGGCGCCGAAGCTGTCGAGCACCATTCCAGATTGAGGACAAAGCACATCCCAGGTCATCTCGAACAGGCCGCATCGGGCGGCATGGAGGAACAGGTCAATGGATTCCGTGTCAGCTATCGCGCGGTCACGTGCAAACGCCAGCGGATTGACACGATAAAGGGAGAGGTCGTTGCCGTCCCTGATCAGCGCTTCGAACTTAGAGATCACGCGTGGGCTCCAGGATCGAGCCTGCTCGATCTGGATCATCTTGCTTTCGAGAAGCCGATCGTCGACGCCAGTCATGATCAACTTGTCCGCAGGCACTACGAGCGGATTTCAGTGCGCCACCGGGATCGAGCTCCCAATAACCTAAATACTCGAACGCGCCGCTGTAGATTTCCAGCCTCGATCCTACCGAATGAACCCTGCTGACACAAGGTCGTGAACGGAGCAGGGTTTTGCGAATACGCTAACTCCTCGCGCAGCCAGCGTCAGCCCAGCGCCTTCTTCACCCAGACTCCAATCTCATCGCCGCTGCTCATGTCCGCCTGCACCAGCCCGTCGATCATGAAGGTCGGCGAGACGTGGATGCCGTTCTGCCGGGCATATTTACAATGCCATTTGATCTCCCGGTCAAGATCCGCGATGGCGAAGGCTTCTTTCAGCTTGATGACGCTGTAGCCTTCCAGACGCTCGATGATCTGGTTTGGCGTTGCACCCATATTCGCGCCGCCGGCGTGGTGGTCGAACTCGAATTCCTCTCGATGCGCGGCGATGGCAGCCATGACCTTCTTTGCCGTCTCCTTGCCGCCTTCCAGCGTCGAGGCCGCGATGATGCAGCGGACGATCACGCCGGAATACATGTGCCAGGGCTGCGATTGCAGACGGATTTTTACGGTGACCTTATCTTCGCCGGCTTGGCTGAGCAACGCATCAAGTTTGCCGAACGCCCTGACGGAGTAAGGGCAGGTCGGCTCGAGAAAGATCTCGAAGATGCGCGGGCCATTGCCCCAGGTCAGCGGATCGGCACGCCACGCGGTTCCGGTCATTGCGATGTCCTTTTCGTTGAGGAGGTTGGCTATTCGGCCTAACGCAGAAGGCTCCAGAAGCCATGCTTGTTTCCGTGTTGACGCTTCAGCTCGGCGACATAGGCGTCGTGAGGCCGGGCGCTGCCGAAATCGTCGATGTGAGGCGCGAGCGAGGCGCATTCCGCCAGATGACGCGCGGCATGTTTGTAACGGCTGGATCGGCCGTTCTCGAGGGCGAAGCCGATCATCGACCGTAGCAGCATGGTTGCCGCGAGTGGATGTTTCTCCCGCAGCATTTCGGCGCCCGATGTCATCAGCTCGTAGAGGTCGCCGTCCAGTTCCGTCTGATGCCTGGAGACGAGTTTCGCGGCCTCGGCGTGTGCGGGCCAGGCGAGGAAAAAGGCAAGGGCTCGATCAACATCCGTAAAGCTGTGCGCGAAGGCGAATGCCTTCTCCTCGGCCTGGATATCGTCGAAGTCGGCGAGCTTTCGCAGGAAAGCGCGAAGGTGCTCCCCGTTCAGCGACTGCTCGAAGCATTGCCATCGATAGGCCTGCGCTTCCTCCCCCCGTTCGAGCGCTTCGAGCGTCTCCGCGCGGGCTTCCTGCCATTCAAAAGGCATTTCGAACCGGTGGTCGACGCCGTCCAAAATCCTCAATGCTTCCTCGGCGCGTCCAGCCAAGAGCAAGCGGTCGGAAATTGCGATCGCGACCATCGGCATCCTTAAGGTCTCTTCCGGCTGCTGAGCGATGAAGGCATCGACATCATCCTGGGCATCGGCAATGTCCTGCAGAGCGATGCGCGCCGCCTGTTGCCGATGCTTGGCGTAGATCTCGTTCAGGTAGCTCGCTTCGCTGCCGCCCCAGCCGAGAATTTTCCGGTCGGCACCGGCAGGCTCCTCCTCCGCTTCGTGCAACCATTGCACCAGGAGGCCCTTCAAACGTTCAAGGCCATCCTTGCCCAGCGCCGGAACCATCTCGGCGATCAGCGGGTCATATTGGCCGTGGTCGTTATCCTGCAATGCCGTGAAGACCTTATCGGCAAGGACATCGATACCGATTCCCGCGGACCTGGCGATGATGCCGGCATCGGCGCATGCCTGATGGAACGTCTCCGTGAAGGCGATGTCGCTGCTGTTGGATCGGTGGAAAATCGAATCGGCAACGGCAAGGAATTGCCAGATGAGATCGAACGCTTCCTTCGGATCATTGGCGGCCACGACGGTGACGATCGCGGATCGCTGCGTTTCGAGGTCCGCGTTGACGGCTTTTACTTTGTGCCATTCGATGACGCTCTGCGCTCGTGCGATGCTGCCGAGGCGCTTGCGTATCTCACGCGCGACCTCGGTGCTGCCCAGATTGCCGGCCAGTTCCATCCGAAGCCGCCGTTTATGGGCGGCGCTGCCGGTGCTGATTTCGATCAGCAGTTCGGCGAGACGTTGTGCACCGAGAGCTTCCAGGTTTTTCGCGTTGAGAGTCGTCTTTGCTGCCATAGGTCACCGCTATCGTTTCGCGCCGACCCTAACTCGGTATTCAAATCAGTCCAAGGTGCCGAGCGAGGGGTGCAGCCATATCGCACCGCGAATTCGTATGACTTTATCCCCGGTTAGTCTCGCCGAATCATGGCCGTTAGCTAAAAACTAACGCTGCCTCGTAACGACTCCTAAAGCCGGTTTTGGCACCTTGTTGCCTGTCGAATATTGCTTCCAAATTTTCCGCTGGGGTTGGTCATGAGTCATAATAGAGACGCCTGGGTCAGCCAGCGCGCTTATTCACTATGGGAATTGGAAGGCAGGCCGGACGGGCGTGGGGAAAGCCATTGGGCGCAGGCGCTGAGGGAGTTCGAGCAGCTGGAGCTGACGCGGGCTTCGCCTGATGGAAACGATCTCATCGAGAAACTGAAGGCAGCCGGGCGGCTGATGCGGATCTATGACGGGGCGGCCCCCGCCGTCGAGAACGACCGGCAGATCAAAGCGGCTCGGTAGACCGTATTTCCAATTCCTGAGCTGCCGAAATATTCAGGCGCATTCCAGGCGGACGACCGGCCTTGCGGGCAGGCGTCTTGCCACTTCGACGAAACCGGCACCCAGAAACATCGAGAGCGTTCCGGGATAAAGCTCGGCTCCGTTCGAAGCACGGGCAGCCTGGTCGACGGGGTATGCCTCGAGACATTGGGCGCCGTTTGTCTGCGCAAATTCGACCGCATGTTTCAGCAATAATCGCGATAATCCCTGCCGCCGGAACGGCTTTCGGACGATGAAGCAATTGATCGACCAGACCGGCCTGTCATCGACCGGCGCAAAGGGTTTTGAGCGGCGCAGCCGATCGAAGACGACGCGCGGCGCGACGCCGCACCATCCGGCCGGCTCATTCTCGTGGTAGCCGAGAATGCCGGGCGGGCGCGGTTCGGCGAGCAGGCTCCGGAACCAGTTGCGATTTCCCTCGCCCCATCCTGCCTTGTAGTCGGCATTCGGACGATACCAGTAGGCGCAGCGACAATTCCGGCCGTCGGCGCAATCGTCGAAGACCGCTTCTATATCGGCCAGGCGGTCGGTGGTGGCGGGGAAGAAAGACAAGCGATCCTGCATTCGGCCAAATTATGGCGCAGGCGGACGATCGGCAAGCGGTCGACCGTGCCGGCCGATCATGCGCGGCTGCCCTCCAGCTTGAAAGCTCGTTCTTCAGCCGCCGACATCGTTTGGCTGTCGCCGCCGATCCTCGTTCGAGGGCGATCGTCCTGACGCTACTGGCGTGCAGCCCAACTCAGGCCCCGCCGCAGGATGACGGGCATGTAGGGATGGTCGAATTCGGCTGCGACATGGCCGAGGGCGGAATAGAAGATGCGGCCGGCACCGAAATGGCGCTTGAAGACGACGGGCATCACCACATTGCGGGCTGTCGGATCGTAGGCGCCGGTGAAGGTGGTGGTCGCAAGGATTTCGACTGTGGGATCATAGTGGAGGTAATATTGCTCCGAACGATAGTCGAAGTCGGGAATGCCCTCCATGACGGGGTCGTCCTGGCGGGTGACGGCGACCCGGAAGTCGATGATATTGCCGGGATGGGCGACCCAGGTGACGCCGGAGACATAGCGAAAAGGCGCGCTTTCCTTGAAGGACGTGGCGAGAGCGCCGTGATGGCCGGCAAGCCCGAGCCCGCCGCGCACCGCTTCGACGAGGCCAGCGGCATGCTCCTTCTCAAGCTTTTCGCCGGTGATGATCGGCACCAGCAGATCGGCTTTCGCCAGCGTCGGAGATCCAAACACGCCGAGATCGCCGGTCACCTCGACGGTAAAATCGTCCTCGCGCAGCAGGTCGGCGACAATATGAGCGCATTGCTCCGGCTCATGGCCTTGCCAGCCGCCCCAAACGACCAATGCCTTCCTCATTCGCGCTCTCCCTGCTTTATAGCTGCAGACCGTTTATCATCACATGGTGGTGGAAAGCCCATTAGATCGGGCTACTGTGCAAATCACGCGAATAATTCAAGACTATTTGCTGATCCGGCACAAACTCCGCGAATGGGGCTTCGGCATTTGACGTATTGTCCATTGACGCCGATCGCAGTTCCTTCTTTTTATTGACGTGTATCTCGTCTAGGTTTCTCCCATCTCTCGTGAACAATAAGGGTGGTGCATGGCAGGTGAAACTGTTCTTGTCGTCGGCGGCGCCGGCTATATCGGCTCGCATACGTGCCTCGACTTGGCGAACAAGGGCTATAAGCCTGTCGTCTTTGATAATTTTTCGAACGGCCATCGCGAGTTCGTCAGATGGGGGCCGGCCGAAGAGGGTGATATTCGTGATCGCGCCCGCCTGGACGAGGTGCTGGCCAAACACCAGCCGGCGGCGATCCTGCATTTTGCGGCACTGATCGAGGTCGGCGAATCGGTCAAGGATCCGGTTTCCTTCTACGAGAACAATGTGATCGGCACTTTGACGCTGCTTTCGGCGGCACAGGCGGCCGGCATCAACGCCTTCGTCTTCTCCTCCACCTGCGCGACCTACGGCCTGCCGCAGAGCGTGCCGCTCGACGAGACGCACCGGCAGGTGCCGATCAATCCCTACGGGCGGACGAAATATATCGTCGAACAGGCGCTCGCCGACTACGATCAGTACAGAAGCCTGCGCTCGGTGGTGCTGCGCTATTTCAATGCGGCCGGCGCCGATTTCGAGGGCCGTATCGGCGAATGGCATCAGCCGGAAACGCATGCGATACCCTTGGCGATCGACGCGGCGCTCGGCCGCCGCCAAGGTTTCAAGGTGTTCGGCAGCGATTACGAGACCCGCGACGGCACCTGCGTGCGCGACTATATCCATGTGCTCGATCTTGCCGATGCGCATGTGCGCGCCGTCGAATATCTGCTGAAGGGCGGCCAATCCGTCGCGCTCAACCTCGGCACCGGCACCGGCACGACAGTCAAGGAATTGCTCGGCGCCATCGAGGACGTGTCGAACCGGCCTTTCCCGGTCGAATATATCGGCCGTCGCGAAGGCGATTCGCATACGCTCGTCGCCAATAACGACAAGGCGCGTGACGTGCTCGGCTGGGTGCCGCAGTATGATCTGTCTGAGATCATCCGCTCCGCCTGGGACTGGCATGCAAAATCCAACCAGCATTGAGCCAACCGGCATTGAAAAGGCTCGCCGGCCGAACATCCTGCTGATCACGGCGGACCAGTGGCGCGGCGATTGCCTGTCGGCTGTCGGTCATGCCTGCGTGAAGACGCCTGGTGTCGATGCGCTGGCGCGCGAAGGCACCCTCTTCCGGCGGCACTATGCCGGGGCAGCACCCTGCTCACCGGCGCGGGCCACACTCTATACCGGTCTCTATCAGATGAACCACCGGGTCTGCCGCAACGGTTCGCCACTCGATGCCCGCTTCGACAATCTGGCGCTGGCGGCCCGGCGGGCGGGATACGACCCGACGCTGTTCGGCTACACGGATACGGCGCCCGATCCGCGCGCGATGGATACCGCCGATCCGCATCTGACGAGTTATGAAGGCGTGCTGCCCGGCTTTACCGCCCGCCAGCTTCTGCCCGAGCATGAAAGACAATGGCTCTCCTGGCTCAGGTCCCGTGGCCACGCGGATGCCGTCAACCGCGATATCCATATTCCGGTCGGTGCTGGAGCTGGAGACATTTCCGATGCGCCACCGGCCTATTCACGCGATGAGACCCAGACGGCTTTTCTGGCCGGCGAGTTCATCCGCTGGATGGGCGAACAGGACAGGCCGTGGTTTGCGCATGTCTCTTTCTTACGTCCGCATCCGCCATTCTCCGTGCCGGAGCCGTTCAACCGAATGTTCATGCCGGGCGAGGGACCGGCTTTTGCGCGCGCGGCAAACCGCGAAGCGGAACAGAACAGTCATCCCTATCTCGCCTATGCCATGCCACGCTCCGACAAGGGCAACTTCATTCACGGTGCAACGGGGCCGCTCAGCGGCTGGAACGCCGAGGATTTTGCCGCGATCCGGGCGATCTATTACGGCATGATATCGGAGGTCGATGCACAGCTCGGCCGCATCTGGCAGGCCCTCAAGGATGCGGCCGCCTGGGACGACACGCTTGTTGTCTTCACCTCCGATCACGCCGAGATGGCCGGCGATCACTGGATGCTCGGCAAGGGCGGCTTCTTCGACGGCAGCTACCATATTCCGCTTGTCATTCGCGATCCCGCAAGCAGTGCTGCGGGCGGGGTCATCGAGAAATTCACCAGCGCTGCGGATATCTTTCCGACCCTTTGCCAAAGGCTCGGCATCGACGCGAAGAACGGGCTCGATGGCCGATCGCTCATGCCGTTTGTCACGGGTGGGAGCGGAAACGGCTGGCGGGAGGCGGCATTTTGGGAATTCGATTTCCGCGACATTGCGCATGGCGAGGCGGAGCGGCATTTCCGGCTGCGGTCCAACGAATGCAATCTCGCGGTGATCCGCGACGCGCGGTTCAAATATGTGCATTTCACCGCATTGCCGCCGCTGCTCTTCAATCTTGCCGACGATCCGATGGAGCTCAATAATGTCGCCGCGGATCCGGCTTATGCGGCGGTACGGCTCGACTATGCCGAGAAGCTGCTGTCGCTCCGAGCGCGCCATCTCGATCAGACGCTCGCCTATACCGAGCTGACGGAAAGAGGGCCGGTGACGCACCGGCCCTGATATCACTTAGCCGAGATAATCGCGCTTGCCGATCGGCGCACCCTGGTTGCGCAGGATGGCGTGGGCCGTCGCGACGTGGAAATAGAAGTTCGGCAGGGCGAAGGTGGCGATGTATTCGTCACCTGGCAGCACAATCCCACTCTTTCCCGGCAGGGTAATCTGGCGGGTTTCTGTGCCTTCCAATGCTTCCACCGAGAAACCGGCGAGATAGGCGTCGGTCTTTGCCAGACGCTCACGCAGGTCGTCGAATGTCGTTTCGTTGTCCTCGAACTTCGGGGCATCGGTCGCCGTCAGGCGGGCGAGCGCAAATTTGGCGGTGTCGCTGGCGCGCTGATACTGGCCGGAGAGCGGCAGCATGTCGGGCGCGAGGCGAGCGGCGATCAATATAGCCGGATCGATATTCTTTTCCTTCGCATAGGCTTCGGCCTTGTCGAGGTAGGTTTTCAGGCTGGCGAGGCCGCGCTGGAACATCGGAACGGTAAGGCGATACATCGAAATGGACATTTGTCCTGTCTCCAAAATCTTAAAATGATCAGGCCGCGGTGAGCGGTCGAAGCGCTTGCGGCCGTGAGCCTGTCTTCGACCCATCCCATAGATGGATGCTCGCCTGGTCTTTGACAACACAGGAATGCGGTGCGGTCGTGACGCCCGCATGGCATTGCGCCCTGATCCATATCTCGTCGTCGCTAAAGATACTTGACGCCGTTCCCAGAAAATGGAATGAATATTCCGCAGAACAGATTTGACGGTTTGTTTGTTCCGTTTTGCGGAGCGCCGCGGGAGAGGTGGCGCAGGGGAATTGCGGCTTCAGAGCAAATGCCTGGAGCTCCGGCGTGAGGAGGGTGCAGCCGGGCACCGCTTTGTGGAGGAAGTGAAAATGAAAAAGTTTATCCTGGGCACTGCGATGGCGCTCGTCATGTCGACGGCCGCTCACGCAGAAACGGTCGGCGTCTCGATGGCAAAATTCGACGACAATTTCCTGACCGTGCTGCGCAATGGCATGACCGATTATGCAAAGACACTGAGCGGCGTGACGCTGCAGGTCGAAGACGCACAGAACGACGTTTCCAAGCAGCAGAGCCAGATCCAGAATTTCATCGCCTCCAAGGTCGATGCAATCATCGTCAACCCTGTCGATACCGATGCGACCACGGCAATGTCGAAGCTCGCGGCCGATGCCGGCATTCCGCTGGTTTACGTCAACCGCCAGCCGGTCAACGTCGACACGCTGCCGGAGAAGCAGGCTTTCGTTGCATCCAACGAGCAGGAATCCGGCACGCTGGAAACCAAGGAAATCTGCCGCATTCTCGGCGGCAAGGGCAAGGCCGTCGTCATCATGGGCGAGCTTTCCAACCAGGCTGCACGCATGCGGACCCAGGACGTTCACGACGTCATCAAGTCGGATGAATGCAAGGGCCTGGAGATCGTCGAGGAGCAGACGGCCAACTGGGACCGCACCCAGGGCGCCGACCTGATGACCAACTGGCTCTCCAGCGGTATCGAATTCGACGCCGTGATCTCCAACAACGACGAAATGGCCATCGGCGCCCTCCAGGCGCTGAAGGCAGCCGGCAAGGATATGAGC
The DNA here is from genome assembly GCF_025152725.1 of Rhizobium sp. SRDI969. Lineage (NCBI taxonomy): Bacteria > Pseudomonadati > Pseudomonadota > Alphaproteobacteria > Hyphomicrobiales > Rhizobiaceae > Rhizobium > Rhizobium sp. SRDI969. The sequence goes on along the minus strand of NZ_CP104035.1, from coordinate 4,425,449 downwards.
AAGGTTGTCGTCGGCGGTGTCGACGCCACGCAGGACGCGCTTGCCGCCATGCAGGCCGGTGATCTCGACGTCACGGTGTTCCAGGATGCCGCCGGCCAAGGCAAGGGCTCTCTCGATGCAGCGCTCAAGCTCGCCAAGGGCGAAAAGATCGACAAGAAGGTCTACATTCCCTTCCAGCTCGTGACGCCTGCCAACGTCAAGGACTTCGTCACCAAGAACTGAGACGAATGCCAAGCAGGATGCGGGCTTTGCCCGCATCCTTTTCGCCTACCCGTATCTGGAGGAGATGATATGGCCGTCAGCCCGACAACCATGGCCGCCGTTCGTGCAAGCGGCGCCGTCCCGAATGCGGAATATCTCTTGAGCGCCGAGGGTGTCCGCAAGGAATTTCCTGGGGTCGTCGCACTTGACGACGTGCAGTTCCGGCTGAAGCGCGCCTCCGTGCATGCGTTGATGGGCGAAAACGGCGCCGGCAAATCGACGTTGATGAAGATCCTCGCCGGCATCTATACGCCCGACAAGGGCGATATTCGCCTGAAAGGGATCGAGATCCAGCTGAAATCTCCACTCGACGCACTGGAAAACGGCATTGCCATGATCCATCAGGAACTCAACCTGATGCCGTTCATGACGGTCGCCGAAAATATCTGGATTCGCCGGGAACCGAAGAACCGCTTCGGCTTCATCGATCACGGCGTGATGCACCGCATGACCGAGGAATTGTTTACTCGGCTCAATATATCAATCGATCCCGATATCGAGGTCCGGTTCCTGTCGGTCGCCAACCGGCAGATGGTCGAGATCGCCAAAGCGGTTTCCTACAATTCCGACGTGCTGATCATGGACGAGCCGACTTCGGCGCTGACGGAGCGCGAGGTCGAGCATCTTTTCCGTATTATCCGCGATCTCAGGGCCCAGGGCATCGGCATCGTCTACATCACCCATAAGATGAACGAGCTTTTCGAGATCGCCGATGAGTTCTCCGTCTTCCGCGACGGCCGATATATCGGCACGCATGCCTCGACCGACGTCACCCGCGACGACATCATTCGCATGATGGTCGGGCGCGAGATCACCCAGATGTTTCCCAAGGAAGAGGTGCCGATCGGCGAGGTCGTGCTCTCCGTCAAGGATCTTTGTCTCAAGGGCGTCTTCACCAACGTCTCCTTCGAAGTGAGAGCCGGCGAAATCCTCGGCATCGCCGGCCTCGTCGGATCCGGTCGGTCGAATGTCGCCGAAACGCTGTTCGGGGTGACGCCGGCAAGCTCCGGCTCGATCGAGCTCTACGGCAAGCCGGTGACCATTTCTTCGCCGACCGAGGCCATCCGCAATCGGATGGCGTTCCTGACCGAAGACCGGAAAGATACCGGCTGCCTGCTGATCCTCGATATTCTCGAGAACATGCAGATCGCCGTTCTGCAGGACAAATACGTCAAGGGCGGCTTCGTGCAGCAGGGCGCAGTCGAGGCAACCTGCGAAGACATGGCAAAAAAGCTGCGCGTGAAAACGCCCAATCTTTACGAGCGGGTGGAAAATCTTTCGGGCGGCAATCAGCAGAAGGTGCTGATCGGGCGCTGGCTGCTCACCGATCCGCGCATCCTCATTCTCGACGAGCCGACGCGCGGCATCGATGTCGGCGCCAAGGCGGAAATCCACCGGCTGGTCACGGAGATGGCGCGAAACGGCGTGGCGGTGGTGATGATCTCGTCCGAGATGCCCGAAGTTCTCGGGATGAGCGACCGCATCATGGTCATGCACGAAGGACGCGTGACCGGTTTCCTCAATCGCGACGAAGCAACGCAGATCAAGGTGATGGAGCTGGCGGCGCAGTGATGCGCTGACGGCGATTGCCCCAAAGGGAGGTTTGACATGACTACCAAGGCAGCAGAGGGCGCGGCTCCGCTCGCAACCCGGCAAAGGCGGCGGCGCATACCGACGGAGCTCAGCATTTTCCTCGTGCTCGTCGGCATCGCACTCATCTACGAAGTGCTCGGCTGGATGTTCATCGGCCAAAGCTTCCTGATGAATTCGCAGCGTCTGACGATCATGATCCTGCAGGTCTCCGTCATCGGCATCATCGCCGTCGGCGTCACGCAGGTCATCATCACCGGCGGCATCGATCTTTCGTCGGGTTCGGTCGTCGGCATGACGGCGATGATCGCAACAAGCTTCGCCCAGTCCTCGACCTGGGGACGAGCGGTTTTTCCCTCGCTGACCGACCTGCCGGCCTTCGTGCCGATTATCGTCGGTCTGCTGATTGGGGCGACGGCAGGTCTCGCGAACGGCGCCCTCATCGCCTACACGAAGATCCCGCCGTTCATTGCAACTCTGGGCATGTTCGTTTCGGCCAGAGGCGTGGCGAAGTGGTATACGAAGGGACAGCCGGTTTCCGGGATCACCGAACAGTTTCATTTCATCGGAACGAAAGCCTGGCCGGTTGTCGTCTTCCTGGTCGTCGCGCTGATCTTTCATATTGCGCTGCGCTATACCCGTTATGGAAAATTCACCTATGCCATTGGCGCGAACCCGCAGGCTGCACGTGTTTCCGGCATCAACATCGAGGCGCATCTCGTCAAGGTCTATGTGATTGCCGGATTGCTTGCCGGCCTTGCCGGTATCGTCACGGCGGCGCGTGCGGAAACCGCACAGGCCAGCATGGGTGTCGGATATGAACTCGACGCGATCGCCGCAACCGTCATCGGCGGCACCTCGCTCACCGGCGGCGTCGGGCGCATCACCGGCACCGTCATCGGCACCATCATTCTCGGCGTCATGACCTCCGGCTTCACCTTCCTCAGGATCGACGCCTATTACCAGGAGATCGTCAAGGGTCTCATCATCATCGCGGCTGTTGTCATCGACGTCTACAGACAGAAGAAACGTCGCAAGCACTGATCTCCGGCATGCGATGGTTTTTTTGCGGGGGCTTCGGCCCCCGTTTCGTTTTCAGTGCTGACGAATTTCTAAAAAAGAAGTGGCGAATTCCGTCAGCTTTTCTATTCTGCCGCTTCATTCGCCCTCCAATCGATTCCGATTTAAGGAATTAGGCAGTGGGCAGCGCAGGAAGACAGATGCAATTCGTATTTGACGGTCACAACGACGTTCTCCTTCGACTCTGGACACATTCAAAAGACGGCAGTGACCCGATCGCGGAATTCGTAGACGGCACGACGGTCGGCCATATCGATGCGCGTCGGGCCAGAGAGGGCGGTCTTTCGGGCGGTCTTTGCGCCATCTACATTCCCTCAGGCGATCTCGTCTTCGCCGATCCGGATGCCAGCGGTCGCTATATCACGCCGATGGCGGCCCCTCTTGATCCGCTGCCTTCCCTTGCCATCGCCAATGAAATGGCGGCGATCGCGCTGCGCCTCGATCAGGCCGGCGCCTGGCGGCTTTGCCGGACGGTGAAGGATATCCGCGGCGCCATGGCGGATAACATTTTCGCCGCCGTCATGCATATGGAAGGCTGCGAGGCGATCGGCGCCGATCTTTCGGCGCTCGAGGTATTCTACGCGGCGGGGCTGCGGTCGCTCGGGCCGGTCTGGAGCCGGCACAATGTCTTCGGTCACGGGGTGCCCTTCGCCTTCCCGATGTCGCCGGACACGGCGCCGGGCCTCACCGCTGCCGGCTTCGCGCTGGTCAGGGAATGCAATCGCCTCGGCGTCCTGATCGACCTCGCCCATATCACCGAGAACGGTTTCTGGGACGTGGCGAAGACGACGGACCAGCCGCTGGTCGCCAGCCATTCCAATGCCCACGCCCTGACGCCGGTCGCGCGCAATCTGACGGACAGGCAGCTCGATGCGATCCGCGAAAGCCGCGGTGTCGTCGGTGTCAATTATGCGACCGCCATGCTGCGTGCCGACGGCCGCTCGGACAGCGATACGCCGCTTGCCGACATGATCCGCCATATCGACTATCTCGTGAACCGCATCGGCATCGACTGCGTGGCGCTCGGATCGGACTTCGACGGGGCCACCATTCCTGAGGAAATCGGTGATGCCGCCGGCAATCAGAAGCTGATTGCCGCTCTCAGGGAGGTTGGTTATGGTGAGGCAGAGTTGACGAAACTCGCTCGTGACAACTGGCTTCGCATTCTGGCACAAGCTTGGCGGGAGGACCGCGCCTAGGCCTATAAAACGTTTGTATTCAAACAATACAGGGGAACAGACCATGATGATCACCAAGCTCAGCCGCAATGTCCGCATGCTCTCGGCAGGAGCCGCTCTTTCGCTCCTGATGGCGACCGCACCCTCGGCCTTTGCCGAGACGCCCAAGGATACGCTGGTCGAGGGCCTTGCCATCGACGACATCATCACGATGGATCCGGGCGAGGCTTTCGAACTTTCCACGGCGGAGATCACCAGCAACAGCTATAGCCTTCTCGTTCGCCTCGACCTCAACGACACATCCAAGGTTAAGGGTGATCTGGCGGAGAGCTGGAACGTCTCAGATGACGGCCTCACCTATACTTTCAAGCTGAAACCAGGCCTCAAATTCGCCTCGGGTAATCCAATCACCGCCGAAGACGTCGCCTGGTCCTTTGAGCGCGCCGTCAAGCTCGACAAGAGCCCGGCCTTTATCCTTACCCAGTTTGGCCTGACCGGCGACAATATTGCCGAAAAGGCGAAAGCGGCTGACGCCAATACATTCGTCTTCACGGTCGACAAGGCCTATGCGCCGAGCTTCGTGCTGAACTGCCTGACAGCAACGGTCGCTTCCGTCGTCGACAAGAAGCTGGTGCTGGATCATGTGAAGGCGGTGACGACGGATGCGGACCACAAATACGATAATGATTTCGGTAACGAATGGCTGAAGACCGGCTATGCCGGCTCCGGCGCGTTCAAACTGCGCGAATGGCGGGCAAACGAAGTCGTCGTGCTGGAGCGCAACGACAATTATTACGGTGACAAGCCGAAGCTCAATCGCGTCATCTATCGCTACATGAAGGAGAGCTCAGCTCAGCGGCTGGCGCTCGAAGCCGGGGACATTGACATCGCCCGCAATCTCGAGCCGGGTGACATCGACGCCGCTTCCAAGAACGCGGATCTGACGACCACAAGCGCGCCGAAGGGCACGATTTACTACGTCAGTCTGAACAATAAGAACGAGAACCTGAAGAAGCCGGAAGTCCAGGAGGCTTTCAAATATCTAGTCGACTATGATGCGATCGGTGAGACCCTGATCAAAGGCATCGGCGAGATCCACCAGACCTTCTTGCCCACGGGCCAACTCGGCGCGCTTGATGAAAACCCCTACAAACTCGATGTCGCCAAGGCCAAGGAGCTACTGGCCAAGGCCGGGGTCCCGGACGGCTTCTCGGTGACGATGGACGTGCGCAACACGCAGCCGGTGACCGGTATCGCCGAATCCATGCAGCAGACGCTGGCGCAGGCAGGTATCAAGCTGGAGATTATCCCTGGAGATGGCAAACAGACGCTGACCAAATATCGTGCCCGTACTCACGATATCTATATCGGCAATTGGGGCTCGGACTATTTCGACCCGAATTCGAATGCCGATACCTTTACAAGCAATCCTGACAATTCGGATGCCGGCACTGTGAAGACGCTGGCATGGCGCAATACCTGGGAAGCACCTGAGCTCGACAAACAAACCAAAGCTGCGCTGCTTGAACGCGACGCTGCGAAGCGCGCTGCCATGTACGAGGACATCCAGAAGAAATTTCTCGCCAACAGCCCCTTCGTCATCATCTTTCAGCAGACGGAAGTGGCCGGATATCGCAAGAATCTGAAGGACTTCAAGCTGGGTCCGAGCTTTGACACCAATTTCGTCGGTCCGATCGCCAAGGAATGATCCGGCAGGGCTAGTCGCTTGAGCATCATCGAAGCAACCCAGGCGGCGCGACCCCGAAAGGGCCGTGCCAGCGCCTTCGCCAAGGCGGCCGGGCGGTTCCTCTTCGCCGCCGCCACCACCTATCTCGGCCTGCTGGCCGTCACCTTCTTCATCGGCCGCGTCGTGCCGATCGATCCCGTGCTCGCCATCCTCGGCGACCGCGCGCCCACCCATGTTGTCGAACGCGTGCGACAGGAAATGGGCTTCAATCTACCGCTCTATCAGCAGTTCTTCATCTATATCAAAGGCGTTCTTTCGGGCGAATTCGGTAATTCGGTCCTGACCACCAATCCCGTCATGGTCGATATCCGCCGTGTCTTGCCGGCGACAATCGAACTCGCGACGCTCGGAACGCTCATCGGCGCTTTCGTCGGCGTGCCGCTCGGGGTTCTCGCGGCGGTGCGTCGCGGCAGCATCGCCGACCAGGTCGTGCGCGTCATCGGCCTTGTCGGTTATTCGGTGCCGATCTTCTGGTTGGCGCTGATTTCGCTCGTCATCTTTTATGCGCAACTGCGCTGGGTGGCCTTTCCAGGCCGGATCGATATCGTCTTCGAATACACCTTCACGCCGATCACCGGCTTGTACCTCTTCGACAGCGCCTGGCAGGGGCAGTGGGATGTCTTCTACGACGTGTTCCGCCACATCATCTTGCCTGCATCCCTGCTCGGCTATTTCTCGCTCGCCTATATCAGCCGGATGACGCGCAGCTTCATGCTGAACGAGCTTTCGCAGGAATATATCGTCGCCGTGCGCGCCAAGGGGCTTTCGGAAACACGGGTGATCTGGGGCCATGCGCTGCGCAATGCCGCCGTGCCGCTCGTTACCGTGATCGCGCTTTCCTATGCCGGCCTGCTCGAAGGATCGGTGCTGACCGAGACGGTCTTTTCCTGGCCGGGCATCGGGCTCTACATCACCAATTCGCTGCAGAACGCCGACATGAACGCCGTTCTTGGCGGCACGATCGTCATCGGTACGATCTTCATCGGTATCAACCTTCTGTCCGATCTTCTCTACCGGACGCTCGACCCGAGGACGCGAAACCGATGACGGCCAATGCCAGCCCATCTCCTGCGATGAGCCGCCGCGAATGGCTGCTTTCCGACCGGCCGCAATCGCGCCTGCAGGCCCGCCTCGGCCGTGCCTATGTCACATGGCGGCAGTTCACGGCCAACAGGCTCGCCGTCGTCGGCCTGCTGATCATCGTGGCGCTGCTTTTCATCGCCGCCTTTGCCGATGTGCTCGCCACGCATAATCCGGTGGTCGGCGATCTGCGCAATGCCCGCCTGCTGCCGCCCGGCTTGGGGGAATTCTGGCTCGGTTCGGATGACCAGGGCCGCGATATCTATTCGCGGCTGATCTACGGATCGCGATTGACGCTGCTCGTCGTCGCGCTCGTCGCCGTCATCTCGGCGCCGATCGGGCTGATCGTCGGAACCGTCTCCGGTTATGCCGGAGGCTGGGTGGATGCGACGCTGATGCGGATTACCGATATCTTCCTCGCCTTTCCGAAGCTGGTGCTGGCGCTCGCCTTCGTCGCGGCGCTCGGGCCCGGCATCCAGAATGCGATCATCGCGATTGCGATCACCTCCTGGCCGCCCTATGCCCGTATCGCGCGCGCCGAGACGCTGACGGTCCGGCGTTCCGACTATATTTCGGCGGTGAAGCTGATGGGAGCCTCGCCGCTTCGCATTGTCGTGCGCCATGTGATGCCGCTCTGTATTTCCTCGCTGATCGTGCGTGTGACGCTCGACATGGCGGGCATCATCCTGACGGCGGCCGGTCTCGGTTTCCTCGGTCTGGGGGCGCAGCCGCCGCTGCCGGAATGGGGTGCGATGATTGCCTCGGGACGGCGTTTCATCCTCGATCAATGGTGGGTCGCGGCGATGCCCGGCATCGCCATCCTCATCGTCAGCCTCGGCTTCAATCTCCTCGGCGACGGCCTGCGCGACGCGCTCGATCCCAAGGAGAGCGGCCAATGACAACACTTCTGACGGTGGACAAGCTCAAGGTCAGCTACCCCACGCGCACCGGCGTGATCGAGGCCGTGCGCGGCGTCTCCTTCACACTCGGCAAGGAACGACTCGGCATCGTCGGTGAATCCGGTTCCGGCAAGTCGCAGACCGGCCGGGCAATCATGGGCCTGACGCCGAAACACGGCATCGTCACGGCCGACAGGCTTGATTTCAACGGCATCGATCTGATCAATGCGTCTGCCGGCGAAAGGCGCAGGCTGCGCGGCAAGCGCATCGCCATGATCCTGCAGGATCCGAAATATTCGCTCGATCCCGTCATGTCGATCGGACGGCAGATCTGCGAAACGCTGCGCACGCATGAGAAGGTCGGCAAGGCGGAAGCGCGCGAGCGCGCGCTCGCCATGCTGGAAGCGGTGCAGATCCGTGACCCGAAACGTGTCTTCGACCTGCATCCGCACGAGGTTTCGGGCGGCATGGGGCAGCGTGCGATGATCGCCATGATGCTGATTGCCGGGCCTGAGCTGCTGATTGCCGACGAGCCGACCTCGGCGCTCGACGTGACGGTGCAGCTCGACGTGCTGAGGATCATGGACAAGCTGGTGTCCGAGCGCGGCATGGGGCTGATCTTCGTCTCCCACGATCTGAGGCTGGTTTCCTCCTTCTGCGACCGTGTCATCGTCATGTATGCCGGCAAGATCGTCGAGGAGCTGGCGGCCGCCGATCTCAAACATGCGCGGCATCCCTATACGCAGGGGCTGCTGAACTGCATGCCCGAGATCGGCGCGAACCGCCACCCGCTGCCGGTGCTCGACCGCAAGCCGGAGTGGGCGGCATGAGCGCAGCTCTCGAGATCGACGATCTGAGCGTCGTTTACGACCATTTTCATGCATTGAAGGATGTCAGCATCGCCGTCGAACGCGGCGAATCCTTTGGTCTTGTCGGCGAATCCGGCTCGGGAAAATCGACCTTGTTGCGGGCCGTTGCCGGACTTGCGCCGGTGAGCAGCGGCGCGATCAACATCGATGGCGAGCCGCTGAAAGGTTCGAAACGCAGCAAAGTCTTCTACCGGCGCGTACAAATGGTCTTCCAGGATCCTTATGGTTCGCTGCATCCGCGCCAGACGATCGACCGGCTTCTGCTCGAACCGCTTGCCATCCACGGCATCGCCGACGGCGAGAAGCGCATTGCCCGAGCGCTTGACGAGGTCGGCCTCGGCAATGGTTTCCGCTTCCGCTACCCGCACCAGCTCTCCGGCGGCCAGCGCCAGCGCGTGGCGATCGCCCGGGCGCTGATCGTCGAACCGTCGATCCTGCTGCTCGACGAGCCGACATCGGCGCTCGACGCCTCGGTGCAGGCCGAGGTGCTGAACCTGCTGGAAGAGATCCGACGCGACCGCAAGCTCACCTTCGTGATGGTGAGCCATGATCTCGGTGTCGTCACCCATATGTGCGAACGGCTCGCGGTAATGCGCAACGGCGCCGTCGTCGAGCGGCTGAGCTCGCAGGAACTGGCGCAAGGCGCGGTTCACGAGGACTATACGAGAAATTTGATGATCGCGAGCAAGGGTTTCGTCAAAGCCTGAAAGTCAATCTTTTGAAGCCGTTGAAAAGAAAAGACCGGCGGCGGTGTTAAGGATAATGCTTCCCTAAAAGACGACCATTCAGCTAGACTATTGACAGCTGCCTTGCTTCTGTCATGATCCCGTTAACGTTTGTTAGCTTTCGTGATCGATGGAGGTTGAGGCATGTTCTTTCTCGGTGGGATGACCATGGGTTACCTCGATCCTCCTGTGAGAGCCGATCGCCAGGAACAGATTTCGGCATCCATTCCCTCGGAAAAGGACCGTCGGCTGATCGACAGTTCCTCCAACCCGTCGCAGAACGAGAACGCCGTCGAGCGCTCGTTGATCTGGGCATGGCGCACGCTCTGCTAAAAGGGCTGGTTGAATTTTCTCTTCCGCTCGCTCTGGACGGAAATTTATCTCTACCTACTTGATAGAGAAAATACGAATATAAACGCGAGCCGCACAACCGGCCGCACGAGAACAACGGAGGCGACATATGGCAGATCTGGGTATTTCGCATGCTCACGTGAACCAGTATGGTTCCGTACCGACCAAGAAGCCGCTCACCAAGCGCCACAGGCTTCAGACGGTGCTCCATGGCGCGATCTTCACCGCGGCGTTCCTGTTCGTGGTCGCTATGGTTTGCGGCGTCGTCGGGTAATCCGGCGGATGAAGCGTCGGCAGATGCCGGCGCTGCGGAGGTTTCCGCCTCTATTGAATTCCGGACCATTCAATTTGTCTCGGCATTCTCCTGGCACTCAAATGTCAAAAGGAGAGTGGTCACCAGAGCCATTTTGTTATGGTTGATCGGCATTCCGATCCCCCCATCATCGTTCTTCTCTATTTTTTACGCCATCTGAAGCGTCCCACGAAGGCCTTGATCTCGAGCGCAAACGGCGTGGGCCGGCCGCCCAGACTGCCGCCAGCATGGTGAGGCAATCCATGCGTCTTTCGTTTTTCTGGAATCGAACAGCTCTTGCATTGCCGGAACCAGGTGCCGGCACCCAGACAAGCTCGCTGGGCGGCGGGGAATGCCTCCCGACTTGAATTTTCCCAAGGATGTCCAAATTTTCGACATGGCTTTCGCGGAGAGGTTATCGATGGTCTCGATCACCCGTCGGGCCGTGTCCTGACCAGGGCTTAACCCGTTTGCATCGCTTGCCAAGTGTCGTTCACCCCGGCTTCATCGATCTTTGAAGAATAGGGCTCCGTTCATGTAACAGTCATGATAAGCAGTGCAAAAGGCCGAGCAAAACAGCCATAACTTCGTTTGGATCCAGAACCGAACCCATGTCTATTTCAAATCTTTCTCCGAGCCTTTCGCGCGAACCCGAGACGAAGCAGATCGATCATAACGATTCGATCCGCTCGACCTATCTTTCCATCGAGGACATCAAGGCGATGGGCGATGCGGTCGCCCGCAACGGCGTCGACAAGCTGCCGGCTTTCGCCCCCTTCGATTTCTTTGCGCGTCATAAGGAAAACCAGAAGGAAATCCTGCGCGTCTACAGGACCACGGCGACCGATGTCGAGGCCGGCGATACCATCACGCCGGCGGCAGAATGGCTGCTGGATAATCACTATATCGTCGAAGAGGCGATCCAGGAGGTGCGGCGCGACTTCCCCCGCCGCTTCTATCGCGAATTGCCGACCATGGTCGTCGGCGGCGTCGAAGTACCGCGCACCCTTGTGCTTGCCTGGCTCTACGTCGCCCATACCCACAGCACGATCTCGCAAGAAAGTCTGACGGCACTGGTCGACGGCTTCCAGGCCAGCGAGACGCTCAGGATCGGTGAACTCTGGGCGTTGCCCTCCCTCGTGCGCTACGTGCTCGTGGAAAACCTTCGCCGTATTTCGAGCCGCGTCGAAGCCAGCCGCCGCCTGCGCCGCCGCGCCAACGAGGCGGCCGACGAATTGGTGCGCCTGACCGACCCAGCCGCGGCGGCCGCCTATCTGAAGACGCTGGAACCGCTTGCCGAGGACAATACCTTCTCGACGCAGTTCCTCTATCGCTTGCGCGACGGTTCGCAGACATCGAGCCTGGCGATCACCTGGCTCGACGAGCGGCTGGAAGAGCTCGGCCGCAACACCGAAGAGGCGACGACGGCCGAACACAGCCGACTCTCTTCCGGCAACGTGACGATGGGCAACATCATCCGCAGCCTTCGCGAGATCGATGATGCCGAGTGGTCGGTCTGGGTCGAGCAGGTCAGCCATGTCGACAAGCTCCTCTGGGAGCATTCGGATTACGGCATCCTCGATTCCGGCTCGCGCAACAAATACCGCAAACAGATCGAGAAGCTGGCCAAGCGCTCGCCGCTGTCGGAAATGGAAATCGCCCAGCTGGCGCTCGACATGACCGATGCCGCCAAGGCCTCCGGCGAGCCGCAGCCGCATGAACCGAATGTCGGTGGCTTCCTGTCGGGCGCGCAGCGGCCGAAACTCGAGGCGCGGGCGAACTATCGCCCGACGGCCATCCAATATTTCGTGCGTGCGGTGCGCCGGTTCAACTGGCTGGCGATTGCCGTGCCCGTCATGCTGCTGACGGTCATCGCCATGGCGATTGTCGGCAAATTCATGGCGAATGCCGGCATGGGTGCTTTCGAAATCGCCCTGCTGCTGATCATGTTCTCAGTGCCGGCATCGGAGGGGGCGACAGGTCTCTTCAACACCGTGCTGTCCTTCTTCGTGACGCCGGCGCGCCTCGTCGGCTACGAGTTCAAGGAAGGCATTCCGGAGGATGCGCGCACGCTGCTCGTCGTGCCCTGCCTGATTTCGAACCGCGACAGCGTCGACGACCACGTGCGTAATCTCGAGGTTCATTATCTCGCCAATCCGCGTGGCGAGATCTATTTCGCAATGCTCAGCGATTGGCCGGATAGTGAGGCCGAGGAAACGCCCGCCGATCTCGAGGTTCTCGATTATGCCAGGCGCGAGATCGCCAATCTCTCCGCCCGCTATGCCTATGATGGCAAGACGCGTTTCTATCTGTTGCATCGCCGTCGCCTCTATAATCCCTCGGAAGGCGTCTGGATGGGTTGGGAGCGCAAGCGCGGCAAGCTGCACGAGCTGAACATGCTTCTGCGCGGCGACCGCGACACGACCTATCTGCCGGGCGCCAATACCGTGCCGGCCAAGGTGCAATATGTCATGACGCTCGATGCCGATACGCGCCTGATGCGCGATGCCGTCACCAAGCTCGTCGGCAAGCTCTATCATCCGATCAACCGCCCGGTCATCAACCCGAAAACCGGCCGCGTCGAAAGCGGCTATGGCGTACTGCAGCCGCGGGTCACGCCGTCGCTGACGACGGGCAAGGACGCGTCGGTCTTCCAGCGCGTCTTTTCGATCAACCGCGGCCTCGATCCTTATGTCTTCACCGTTTCCGACGTCTATCAGGATCTCGCCGGCGAAGGCACATTCACCGGCAAGGGCCTTTATCATGTCGATGCCTTCGAAGCGTCGCTGAAGGGACGGATCGACGAGAACTCCGTGCTCAGCCACGATCTTCTCGAAGGCTCAATGGCGCGTTGCGCGCTCGTCACCGATCTCGAACTGGTCGAGGATTTCCCGATCCGCTACGAGGTAGAAACCTCGCGCCAGCATCGCTGGGCGCGCGGCGACTGGCAGCTTCTCCCCTACATGTTCAATCCGAAATACGGCGTCACGGCACTCGGCCGCTGGAAGATGTTCGACAATCTGCGCCGTTCGCTGACGCCGATCGCCTGGTTCTTCGCCTCCGTGCTCGGCTGGTATTTCATGGGTCCGCTCGGCGCGCTCATCTGGCAGATTCTGCTGATCTTCTGCCTCTTCGTTGCGCCGACGCTGTCGCTCATCAACGGCATCATCCCGCGCACCAGCGATATCATCGCCCGCGCCCATCTCTATACGGTCTGGTCCGATATCACGGCCGCCAATGCGCAGGTTGCGTTGCGTATCGTCTTCATCGCCGATTCGGCTTGCATGATGGCGGATGCAATCGGCCGTTCACTCTATCGCCTCTTCGTCAGCCGCAAGCTGATGCTGCAGTGGCGGACCGCCGCCAGCGTTCAGGCCGGCGGCCAGGGCACGTTGATTTCCTACTACAAGGCGATGTGGCATGCGCCGGCGTTGGCGCTGCTGGCGCTCGGTTTTGCAGCCCTTCCCGGCAACAGCGCCTTCCTCGTCGGCATTCCCTTCGCGCTGCTGTGGATGTTTTCGCCGGTGGTGGCCTGGTATGTCAGCCAGTCGGCAGAGACCGAGGATCGGCTCGAAGTTGCCGATTCGGTGTCGAGCGAACTGCGCAAGATCGCCCGGCGCACCTGGCGCTATTTCGAAACCTTCACGACGGCCGAGCAGAATTATCTGCCGCCGGACAATATCCAGGAAACGCCGCATGTGATCGTTGCGGCGCGCACCTCGCCGACCAATATCGGCGTCTATCTGCTTTCCGTCGTTTCCGGCCGGCATTTCGGCTGGTTCTCCTTCGAGGAGACGCTCGAGCGGCTGGAGCAGACGATCGCGACGATCGACAAAATGGAGAAATTCCGCGGCCATTTGTTCAATTGGTACCACACCGATACGCTGCAGACGCTTGGGCCCCGTTATGTCTCGGCCGTCGACAGCGGCAATCTCGCCGGTCATCTGATCGCGATTTCGTCGGCCTGTCGCAACTGGGCGGAGGCGCCGTCCGCCCATATGCAGGGCAATCTCGACGGCGTCGGCGACACGGCCGGCATTCTCGGCGAAGTGCTGGCGGACCTGCCCGATGACCGCAAGACCGTGCGCCCGCTGCGCCGGCGCCTGGAGGAGCGCATCGTCGGCTTCCAGAACGCGCTTGCCGCCGTCAAGCGCGAGCACGAATTCGCCTCGATCCGCATCATCAACCTCGCCGTTCTCGCGCGCGACATCGAGAAACTCGCCGCCAATCTCGACCATGAGGTCAAGTCGAAGCAGAGCGAAGAGGTCACCCTGTGGGCGGCATCGCTGGTGAAGGTCTGCGAGGCGCATATTTCCGACAGCACCTTCGATCTTTCCAAAGTCGATGCGCTGAGGCCGCGCCTGGTGGCGCTGCGCGACAAGGCCCGCGATCTTGCCTTCTCGATGGATTTCGGCTTCCTGTTCCGGCCGGAGCGGCGCCTGCTGTCGATCGGCTACCGCGTCGAAAGCGGCGAACTCGACCAGGCCTGCTACGACCTTCTCGCCTCGGAATGCCGCCTGACCAGCCTCTTCGGCATCGCCAAGGGTGATCTGCCGACGGAACACTGGTATCGCCTCGGCCGCCAGGTCGTACCTGTGGGGTCGCGCGGTGCGCTGGTCTCCTGGTCCGGCTCGATGTTCGAATATCTGATGCCGCCGCTCGTCATGCAGGAGCGCGGCGGGGGTATTCTCAACCAGACCAACAATCTGGTCGTCGTCGAACAGATGAACTACGCCCGCAAGCTCGGCATTCCCTGGGGCATTTCGGAGGCAGCCTTCAATGCCCGCGACCACAACCTCAATTATCAGTACACGAATTTCGGCGTGCCGACGCTCGGCCTGAAGCGCGGCCTCGGCCACAATGCCGTCATCGCGCCTTATGCATCGTTGCTTGCCAGCCAGTACGACCCGCCGGCCGCGCTCGAAAACCTGCAGAGGCTGCGCAAGGTCGGGGCGCTCGGCAAGTTCGGTTTCCACGACGCCGTCGACTTCACGCCGACGCGCGTGCCGGAAGGCAAGAAATGCGCGGTGGTCTACAATTATTATGCCCACCATCACGGCATGTCGATCGCGGCGGTGGCCAACGTCGCCTTCAACGGTCATCTGCGCGAGCTCTTCCACTCCGATCCCGTCATCGAGGCAGCGGAGCTGCTGCTGCAGGAAAAGGCGCCGCGCGACATTCCCGTCATGAGCGGCAAGCATGAATCCGACACGCCGGCCAGCATCCAGGACGATCTCCTGCGGCCGGAGCTCAGGAAAATCAGCGATCCGGCATCGCGCGACCGCGAGCTCGTGTTCCTGTCGAACGGTCATTATTCGCTGATGCTGACGGCGACCGGTGCCGGTTATTCCCGCTGGAACGGCCTTTCCGTTTCCCGCTGGAAAGCCGATCCGACCGAAGACCGCTGGGGCAGCTTCATCTTCCTGCGCGATACCGCCACCAACGAATGGTGGTCGACGACATCTGAGCCGAAGGGTGTCGAAGGCGAAAAAATCAAGGTCGAATTTGCCGACGAGAAGGCGCAGTTCACCAAGACGGTCGGTGACCTCACAAGCGAGGTGGAATGCATCATCGCGACCGAGCATGATGCCGAGGCCCGACGCGTCACCCTGCTGAACATGGGCACGGAGGACCGGTTCATCGAGGTCACCTCCTATCTCGAACCGGTGATCACTTCCGACGACACCGACAATGCGCATCCGGCGTTCGCCCGCATGTTCGTCAAGACCGAGATCGGCAAGCGCGGCGACGTCATCCGCGCCGAACGCAACAAGCGCGACCCGAACGAGCCGAACATCAGCATCGCACATCTGATCGTCGACAATGCCGGCGACACCCGCCATACCGAATTCGAGACTGACCGGCGTAAGTTCATCGGCCGTGGCCGCAGCCTTGCCGATGCGGCCGCCTTCGATCCGGGTGCCACGCTTTCCGGCAGCGATGGTTTCGTGCTCGATCCGGTGATGTCGCTGCGTCGCACCGTCCGCGTGCCGGCCGGCAAGAAAGTCAGCGTGATCTTTTGGACGATTGCGGCGCCGAGCCGCGACGAAGTCGACAAGGCGGTCAATCGCTACCGTCATCCCGACGCCTTCACCCACGAGCTCGTTCAGGCCTGGACACGCACGCAGGTGCAGATGCGCCATGTCGGCGTCACCTCGCAGCAGGCGGCGGCCTTCCAGCATCTCGGACGCTATCTCGTCTATCCCGATATGCAACTGCGCAAGGACGAGGCGACCGTCGAGGCCGGCTTGCAGTCGCAATCGGCGCTGTGGCCGCTGGCAATCTCCGGCGACTTCCCGATCTTCACGCTGCGCATCAACGACGACATGGATCTCGAGATCGCCCGCGAGGCGCTGCTGGCGCAGGAATATCTGCGCTCGCGCGGCGTCACCGCCGATCTCGTCATCATGAACGAACGCGCCTCCTCCTATGCGCAGGACATGCAGCATGCACTCGACGCCATGTGCGAGAACGTCCGTCGCATCGGCCAGGCCGACGGATTGCGCCAGCATATCTTTGCGGTTCGCAAGGACCTGATGGAGGAGAGCACCTATCACGCGCTGATCGCGGCTTCGCGTGTCACGCTGCATACCAAGAACGGCAAGGTGGTCGACCAGATCAACCGCGCCGTGGCGCTGTTTGCACCCTCCAAGGAGGAACTGCAGGAGATCGAACGGGCCGAGCGCAACAAGCCCCCCGTCAAGCGTGTTGCCCCTGTGCCAGCGCCTGTCGTGCCCGCCGTCGTCATCGAGGAGGAAGGCGATCTCGACTTCTGGAACGGCATCGGCGGCTTTGCCCGAGATGGGCGTGAGTATGTCGTTCGCCTGCCCGGAGGTCATGCGACGCCGCAGCCCTGGATCAATGTCATTTCCAACGACAGCTTCGGCTTCCACGTGTCGGCCGAGGGCGCCGGATTCACCTGGAGCGTCAATTCGCGCGACTATCAACTGACCTCCTGGTCGAACGATGCCGTGGTCAACCGTTCGGGCGAGGCGTTCTATCTCACCGATCTCGACAGCGGTGCCGTCATGACGCCGTTCGCAGCGCTTTCCCGCCGGCCGGACATCCGTTTCGAAGCCCGCCACGGGCTCGGCTATTCCGTCTTATCCAGCGTTCAGCACGAGATCGCACTCGAGTTGACGCAGACGGTCGATCGCGAAAAGCCGGTGAAACTGCAACGCCTGCGCCTGCGTAATACCGGTTCGGCCACCCGTAAGCTGCGTCTCTACGGTTATGTCGAATGGGTCCTCGGCAGCAATCCTGCACGCACGGTGCCTTTCATCCTGTCGCAGCATGACGAGGAGACGGGGGCGCTGTTTGCCACCAATCCCTACAGCATCGATTTTTCCAACCGCACCGCCTTCTTCGCGGCGAGCGAGACGCTTTCGAGCTTCTCGGCAAGCCGGCGCGAATTCATCGGCAAGGCGGGAACGATCCAGGCGCCGCAGTCCGTCATCTCCGCCGCCGCTCTTTCCGGCGCGACCGAACTCGATGGTGATCCGGCCGCGGCGCTTGCGATCGACATCGAACTTGGCGCCGGCGAGGAGCGCGACTTCACCTTCTTCCTCGGCGATACGCCGACGGAAGAAGAAGCGCGCACTGTCATCGCCGATATCCGCAAGGCTTCGTTCGACGAGACGGTCGAGGCGAACCGCGCCTTCTGGCGGGACTTCACCGGCAGGCTGCAGATATCGACGCCAGATCGCGGGATGAACAATCTCGTCAATACCTGGCTGCCTTATCAGAGTCTCGGCTGCCGCATCATGGCCCGCACCGCCTTCTACCAGGCAAGCGGCGCCTTCGGCTTCCGCGATCAGCTGCAGGACACGCTGGCCTTCGTGCTGCACGAACCCTCGCTTGCCCGCCGGCAGATCCTGAATGCCGCTTCGCGCCAGTTCCGCGAAGGCGACGTGCAACATTGGTGGCTGCCGGGAACGGGTGCGGGCGTGCGCACGCTGATTTCGGACGACGTCGTCTGGCTCGCTTACGCGATCCATCACTATTGCAACGTCACCGGCGACAAAAACGTCCTCGACGAGGAGATCGCCTTCCTGGAAGGGCCGGCACTGCTCGAAGGCCAGCACGACTCGTTCTACAAGCCGGAGATTTCCGAGGACAAGGCAAGCGTCTACGAACACGCGGCGTTGGCGCTCGATCTCGCCATCGCTCGCAAGGGGGCTAACGGCCTGCCGCTATTTCTTGGCGGCGACTGGAACGATGGCATGAACCGCGTCGGCATCGGCGGCCGCGGCACCAGCGTTTGGCTCGGCTGGTTCCTGGCGGGGGCATTGCGCTCCTTCGTTCCCTATGCCGAGCAGCGCGGCGACACGGCCCGTGCAGAGCGCTGGTCGGCGCATCTCACCGAACTGAAGAAGGCGCTGGAAACTGCGGCCTGGGATGGCGGCTACTATCGCCGCGGCACGTTCGACGACGGTGCGCTGCTCGGCTCCAGGGAAAGCCCCGAATGCCGGATCGATTCGATCGCGCAGTCCTGGAGCGTGCTGTCCGGCGAGGGCGATCCGGCCCGCGCCGTCACGGCGATGGATGCGGTGCTCGATCAGCTGGTCGACGAGGATGCCCGCATCATCCGGCTGTTCACGCCGCCTTTCGTCAATTCCGCCAGGGATCCCGGCTATATCAAGGCCTATCCGCCGGGTGTGCGCGAAAACGGCGGGCAATATACCCATGCAGCGACCTGGGTCGTGATGGCGCTGGCGGAGCTGAAGCGGGGCGACGATGCCTTCCGCTGCTTCCAGATCCTCAACCCGATCACCCACGCGCTCGACAAGGCTTCAGCGGAGCAATACCGCGTCGAACCCTATGTCGTGGCGGCCGACGTCTACGGAAACGAGCCTTATAAGTCGCGCGGCGGCTGGACCTGGTATACCGGGTCAGCCGGCTGGCTCTACCGCGCCGCCGTCGAGGGCATCCTCGGTATTCGGCTGAAAGACGGCCGGCTCTACGTGCGCCCGTCGCTCCCTTCGGAATGGGACGGTTTTGCGGCAGAGGTGGAGCAAGGCGGCGGCAAATACCGCATTTCGGTCTCAAAAGCGTCCAATGACAGCGGCTACACTCTGTCGATAAACGGCTGCGAAGTCACCGATCCCGAAGAGGGATATCCGCTCGGATAACAGCGTTCTCCACGCTGAAAAACACGGCGATTCGCGACGGCCAAAAGGGAACCCTTTTGGCCGTCGTCGCGTTTGCAAACCGGATAATAAGGAGAGACCCATGGCAAGCACGCCGACCGAAGCCATCGCCACGGGGCGCAGTTCCCTATCCGCAGTTGCGCCAGTACGTGATACGAGGCTCGACGTCTTGCGCGGCGTGGCCCTGATCATGATCTTCATCAATCATGTTCCCGGACAGATCTTCGAATATGTGACGACGAAGAATTTCGGCTTCTCCGATGCCGCCGAAGCCTTCGTGCTGATTTCGGGCATTGCCGTCGGCCTTGCCTATGGGGGCCGCTTCCAGCCGGGCAACCGGCTCACGGTGGCGATCAAGGCGGCAAAGCGCGCCTTCACGCTCTATCTCGCCCACATGATCACCACCTTCATGACGCTGGCGCTCTTCATCTGCGGTGCCTGGCTGTTCCATCGGCCGGGGTTGCTGGTCGAAATCAATATTCTGGCGGTTCTGATGAACCTGAAGGAAGGCATTCCGGCGCTGCTCCTGCTCGGCCACCAGATCGGCTACAACAATATCCTGCCGATGTACGGGGCGCTGATGCTGATGGTGCCGATCATCCTGCTCTTGAATGCGCGCAGCCCATGGCTGGCGCTCGGCGTCTCGGGCACGGTCTGGCTGCTTGCGGGCATCTACGAGGTGGCGCCGTACAACATGCTGATCGAGGGCTACTGGTTCCTCAATCCGCTCTCCTGGCAGTTCTTGTTTTCGATCGGCATCGTCTCGATGCTGCATATCAAGCGCGGCGGCTCGATCCCGCAGCATCCGTTGCTGCTGGCGACCGCTGCCGGTTACGTCATCTCGTCCTTCATCTGGGTGACCGGCCATCTCTGGATTTTCGGCAACTCGCTGGCAGCCCTTGGCCTGCCGCCCGTCATCACCGGTTTCGACAAGACCTTCCTGTCGCTGCCGCGGCTGCTACATGTGCTGGCGCTGACTTATCTCGTTATCAGCATCCCGGCACTCTCGCGTATCCTGCGCCGTCCTGCGGACCATCCGCTGACGATCCTCGGCCGCCACTCGCTGAACATTTTCGTTGCCGGCACGATCCTCGCCATGGTCGGCCAGGTGGTGCTCTACATCACCAACAAGGACCAACTGGTCGGTCCGCTCTTCGTGATCGCTGGAGTCGCGACACAATTCGCCTATGCCTATTATCTCGAGCGCAAGCGCCAGCAGGGCAAGGTCAAGGGGAAACTTGTCGCCGATACCATCCCCGTTCCCGTCCGCATCGGCGGGGCGGCAAATGCCTATCGCCGGAACGATCGGAAATAGGGCCCGGATTTGCCCGACATGGAGGAGCCGGCGGCCGATGGCCGCCGGCTCAATTGTGAATGAGGATGTTCACGAGCTTGCCGAAGGGATCGCGGACATAAAAGCGCCTGACGCCCCAAGGCTCGTCGGCCGGGCCGTACTCGATCGGAAAACCGGCAGCCGACATCGCTTCGAAAGCCGTATCGAGATCATCAACCTCGATCGAAAGATCAGGAACCGGCGTCCCGGAGCCGCCTTCGCTGGCGATGCTCAGCTGGACGTTCATCGGCCTTGCGGCACCGAAGGTCGCGATCCAGCCGTGATTCATGATGACGTCAAGAGCGAGGATATCCTGATAGAAGCGCCGGGCCGGCGTGATATCCGGTGCCTGGATATTGGCGACGATGCGCAGGACCTTCATGGGCTTCCTCCCGATGCTTGGTGACAAGGCGGAAGGTAGGAACATGGGCACGGTGGTCAATTGGGGTTTGGCTTGAAATGGCGACGTGACGGCGTGTGGCATCCCCCTCTGCCCTGCCGGGCATCTCCCCCACAAGTGGGGAGATTGGCCAGTGGTTAGGCCCTCAATCTCTCTCTACTACGGTGCGGAACATCAGTTGGTCAGTGGTTGGGGAAACCATCGCGCCCAGCCGATCTCCCTCCTTGTGGGGGAGATGCCCGGCAGGGCAGAGGGGGTGGCCTCACGGCACACTGCAATGCATATCGTCCACAGCGGTATTGGGAGAAAGCAAAGTCTTAAGGCGTGGCATCTTGAATGCAGTTCGATGCAGCCGCCTAACCCAGGCAAACAAAAAAGGCCGGAAGGAGCTACCTTCCGGCCTTTATCTTGAAACCCGAACGATCAGGCAGCTTCGGTGGTGTGGGCCTTGCGGACCTCTTCATCCGTCAGGATGCCGCTGGCGCGCAGCAGGGCGGCGAAGCGGCCGTTGCTGTGGCTGAGCTCGTCGAAGCTGCCCTGTTCGACGACACGGCCGTCATCCAGGAAGAGCACCATATCGGCTTCGCGGACCGTCGACAGGCGGTGGGCGATGATGAAGGTAGTGCGATTCTCACGCAGATTGTCGATCGCGGCCTTGACGCGGGCCTCGGTCTCGACGTCGAGCGCCGAGGTCGCCTCGTCGAGCACCAGGATCGGTGCGTCCTTGAGGATGGCGCGGGCAATCGCGATGCGCTGGCGCTCGCCGCCGGAGA
Source organism: Rhizobium sp. SRDI969 (assembly GCF_025152725.1). Classification (NCBI taxonomy): domain Bacteria; kingdom Pseudomonadati; phylum Pseudomonadota; class Alphaproteobacteria; order Hyphomicrobiales; family Rhizobiaceae; genus Rhizobium; species Rhizobium sp. SRDI969. Next base: position 4,403,722 of record NZ_CP104035.1, on the reverse strand, counting down.
GCTTGTTGCCTCGTTCACCGACATGCGTATCGTAGCGATCCTCGCGGGTTTCGATGAAGTCGGCAGCGGCGGCGGCTTCGGCTGCACGGCGCATTTCCTCTTCACTGGCGCCTTCGCGGCCAAGGCGGATATTGTCGCTGATCGAACGGTTCAACAGGCCCGCATCCTGGAAGACGGTAGCGATGTGGCGACGCAGCGACTTGCGGGTCACCTTGGTGATATCGGTGCCGTCGACGAGGATCTTGCCGCCCTGGGCATCGTAGACACGCTGCAGCAGGTTAACGAGCGTCGTCTTGCCGGCGCCGGTCGGGCCGACGATCGCGACCGTCTGGCCTGCCTTCACCGAGAAGGAAACATTGTGCAGGCCCTGTGAGCTGTTGCCGAAGCCGAAGGAGACGTCGCGGAATTCGATCGCGCCCTTGACGTCCTTGATCTCGCCGTTGCCGGCTGGCTCTTCACGTTCACGCACCGAGTCTTCAAGCGTATAGAAGTCCTCGAGCTTGGAGCGGGCCTCGAAAATCTGCGTCGCGAACTGGCGCATCAAGTCGAGACGGCCGATCAACAGGTTGGCAAAGCCGATGAAGGCGATGACGTCGCCAACACGCAGCTGGCCGGCCTGGACGAGCATGGTGCCGATGATCAGGACCACCATCATCGCGATGGTCGACGCCATGCGGTTCAGTGCGCTGGCGATCGCCCACCAGTCGAGCACCGGATACTGAGCTTCGAGCAGACGGTCGGCGAAGGATTTCAGCGCTCGGGTTTCGGCTTCGATGCGGTTGTAGCTGTGCAGGACCGAAACGTTGCTGATCGAGTCGCTGACATGCGAGAAGACGGTGTGATAATGGTTCTCGACCGAAGCCTGGCCGTCCTTGGTGCGGCTCATGACGACGCGGCCGATCAGCCAGTAGCCAATGGCGAGCACCATAAGCACGGCGGAAAGGCGCAGGTCCATCGACATCGCTGTCGGCACCAGAAGGGCAAGCGCGATGACCGTCGACAGGTGGTTGCGCATGAATTCCAGCCAGAGGCCGAACAGCGTTTCGCAGGCGCGCAGCAATGTATGCAGCGCGTTGGAGGTACCGCGCTGATGGTGCCAGCCAAGCGGCATGGAAATGATGCGGCCGAAGGCTTCCGTCAACAGCGTCGCCCGCCGGCCATGGGCCAGCCGGTCGGCCTCGCGGGCCACCAGGACGAAGGCAATGGTGTTGAAGACGGCGAAAGTCGCCCACATGAAGAGGATGGGCTTGACCTCGCCCTTGCCCGAAATCGCATCGATAATGCGACCGAACAGGATCGGCTCCGCGATGGTAATCGTCGCAAGAACAATGTTTGCGACAACGACCAGGGATACGCGCAGCTTGTAGACGCCAAGATAGCGCAGAGCCCTTGCATAGACCTTAAATAGCGTCACGTCGAACCTCTTGTGCATCTGCGAAAACGGGATGATGCGATGCTACAAAAGGCTACCTGAACGGGCGATTAACGGAGTATTCGGGGTTCAGTCGATGTGATGACTGACACGATGGTACTGTCGCAGGACGCGACGGGATGGCCGTGGCGTCGAAATTGCCGTCCGGCTATATCTCGCAGCAATTTGCACTTGCATTTTATTCAATATTTAGCACAGCATTAAATTACAGACTGCATTTATTGAAGACCGTTTCGCGACCAGTTTGACCAGCCGCCGACGGCCTCAGGCGGGCATCAGGTCCGGGCAAGGGGCATTTTTGTGAATATTAATTTGTTAATTCAATTGCTTGTAATTCTGGAAGAATGCTCAAATCCTGAAGCTGTCGTCACCGAACTGGAGCAGATCCTCCACGGTTGCGGCTTCGAATATTACGGTCTGCTGCGCCATGCGCCGCGGAACCCGGTGCAGCAGAACCCAGAGCCCTGGGCTGCGGCGCTTGCCGGCCGCTGGCCGGAACAATGGCCGCAAATATACACTGCGAAAAAATATGCTCTGATTGATCCGATGGTGCGCTATCTCGCTCATGCGCAGCGGCCTTACCGCTGGCGGGAGGCAATGGCGGCCTTCCACAAGGATGCGCATCAGCGCCGCATGGAGCAGATGATGGTCGATGCCTTCGGGCATGGAATGGAGGATGGCTACATCTTTCCGATCCACGGACGTAACGGCATTCTCGCCAGCCTCAGTCTCGCCGGCAAGCCGATCGAGTTGTCGCCGGTGGAGATCGCACTGTTGGAGGCGGTGGCGCGCAAAGCCTTCTGGCGGCTGCTCGATCTGAAAGGCGAGGCGCCGGCGCTGGAAACCGTGTTGCCGGCCGATACGCCGCTGACGCGGCGCGAGATGGAAATCCTGCATTATCTCGCCGAAGGCATGACGTCGATGGAGATCAGCAAGGTGCTGAAGATCTCAAACCACACGGTCGACTGGTATATGAACGGCCTGCAGAACAAGCTGAAGGCGAAAAACAGGCAGCAGGCGGTGGCGATTGCCTTCCGTCATGGACTGATAAGTTAGAGCAATTCCGCCTCTCATCGAAGCGGAATTGCTCTGGTTTTTATTTTGATGCAACTCCGGACGGAAAACCGCTTCGCACTTTTTCTGGAGTTGCTCCAGAATGTCGAAAAATTGCATTTCGCAGTCGCAAGATAAATTGAACTTTCTGTGACAAGAAGTTAAGAATTTCCTTCGCGGGTGCAGCATGCCCGCGTCTGAACGTCCGAGGAGACCGTTTTGCCCATTTCCAAGATTCTCGTTGCCAATCGCTCTGAAATTGCCATTCGCGTGTTCCGTGCGGCCAACGAACTTGGAATAAAAACGGTGGCAATCTGGGCGGAAGAGGACAAGCTGGCGCTGCACCGCTTCAAGGCGGACGAGAGCTACCAGGTCGGCCGCGGCCCGCATCTTTCCAAGGACATGGGTCCGATCGAGAGCTATCTGTCGATCGAGGAGGTGATCCGCGTTGCGAAACTCTCCGGCGCCGATGCCATTCATCCCGGCTATGGCCTGCTGTCGGAAAGCCCCGAATTCGTCGATGCCTGCAACAAGGCCGGTATCATCTTCATCGGCCCAAGGGCTGATACGATGCGCCAGCTCGGCAACAAGGTCGCAGCGCGCAACCTGGCAATCTCGGTCGGCGTTCCTGTGGTGCCGGCCACCGGGCCTCTGCCGGAGGACATGGCGGAAGTGGCGAAGATGGCGGAAGGGATCGGTTATCCCGTCATGCTGAAGGCTTCCTGGGGCGGCGGCGGGCGCGGCATGCGCGCGATCCGCGATCCGAAGGATCTCGCCCGCGAGGTGACGGAGGCCAAACGCGAGGCGATGGCCGCCTTCGGCAAGGATGAGGTCTATCTGGAAAAGCTCGTCGAGCGTGCCCGCCATGTCGAAAGCCAGGTTCTCGGCGATACGCATGGCAATGTCGTGCATCTCTTCGAGCGTGACTGCTCGATCCAGCGCCGCAACCAGAAGGTTGTCGAGCGCGCCCCGGCGCCCTACCTCTCGGAAGCGCAGCGCCAGGAACTCGCCGCCTATTCGCTGAAGATCGCGGCCGCGACCAATTATATCGGCGCCGGTACCGTCGAATATCTGATGGATGCCGATACCGGAAAATTCTACTTCATCGAGGTCAATCCGCGCATCCAGGTCGAGCATACAGTGACCGAAGTCGTCACCGGCATCGACATCGTCAAGGCGCAGATCCACATCCTCGACGGCTTTGCGATCGGCACGCCGGAATCGGGCGTGCCGCGCCAGGAAGATATCCGCCTCAACGGCCATGCGCTACAATGCCGCATCACCACGGAAGATCCGGAGCATAACTTCATTCCGGATTACGGCCGTATCACTGCCTATCGGTCAGCGTCTGGTTTCGGCATCCGCCTCGATGGCGGCACTTCCTATTCGGGCGCCATCATCACCCGCTTTTACGATCCGCTTCTCGTCAAGGTCACGGCATGGGCGCCCAATCCTTCCGAAGCAATCGCCCGCATGGACCGGGCGCTGCGCGAATTCCGTATTCGCGGCGTGGCAACCAACCTGACCTTCCTCGAAGCGATCATCGGCCATCCAAAGTTCAGGGACAACAGCTACACGACACGCTTCATCGACACGACGCCGGAACTCTTCCAGCAGGTGAAGCGCCAGGACCGCGCCACGAAGCTCCTGACCTATCTCGCAGACGTCACCGTCAATGGTCACCCCGAAGCCAAGGACAGGCCGAGGCCGCTGGAAAATGCGGCCGAGCCGGTGGTCCCCTACGCCAACGGCAATACGGTCAAGGACGGCACGAAGCAGCTCCTCGACACGCTCGGCCCGAAGAAATTCGGCGAATGGATGCGCAACGAGAAGCGTGTGCTTTTGACCGACACGACGATGCGCGATGGCCACCAGTCGCTGCTCGCCACCCGCATGCGCACCTATGACATCGCCCGCATTGCCGGAACCTATGCGCACGCGCTGCCGAACCTGCTGTCGCTTGAATGCTGGGGCGGCGCGACCTTCGACGTCTCCATGCGTTTTCTGACCGAGGACCCGTGGGAGCGCCTGGCGCTGATCCGCGAGGGCGCGCCGAACCTCCTGCTGCAGATGCTGCTGCGCGGCGCCAACGGCGTCGGCTACACCAATTATCCCGACAATGTCGTCAAGTATTTCGTCCGCCAGGCGGCCAGGGGCGGCATCGATCTCTTCCGGGTGTTCGATTGCCTGAACTGGGTCGAGAACATGCGCGTCTCGATGGATGCCATTGCCGAGGAGAACAAGCTCTGCGAGGCGGCGATCTGCTATACCGGCGATATCCTGAACTCGGCCCGTCCGAAATACGATCTGAAATACTATACCAACCTTGCGGTCGAGCTCGAGAAGGCCGGCGCGCATATCATCGCACTCAAGGATATGGCAGGCCTCCTCAAGCCTGCGGCTGCGAAGGTTCTGTTCAAAGCACTGCGCGAGGCGACCAGCCTGCCGATCCATTTCCACACGCATGATACCTCAGGGATTGCGGCCGCGACCGTTCTTGCCGCCGTCGATGCCGGCGTCGATGCCGTCGACGCCGCCATGGATGCGCTTTCCGGCAATACCTCGCAGCCCTGTCTCGGCTCGATCGTCGAGGCGTTGCGCGGTACGGAGCGCGATCCGGGCCTCGATCCGCAATGGATCCGCCGCGTTTCCTTCTATTGGGAAGCGGCGCGCAATCAGTATGCCGCCTTCGAAAGCGATCTGAAGGGTCCGGCATCCGAAGTCTATCTGCATGAAATGCCGGGTGGCCAGTTCACCAACCTCAAGGAACAAGCCCGCTCGCTCGGCCTCGAGACCCGTTGGCATCAGGTGGCGCAGGCCTATGCAGACGCCAACCAGATGTTCGGCGATATCGTCAAGGTGACGCCGTCTTCCAAGGTCGTCGGCGACATGGCGCTGATGATGGTATCCCAGGACTTGACGGTTGCCGATGTCGTCAGCCCCGACAAGGAAGTCTCCTTGCCGGAATCGGTGGTCTCGATGCTGAAGGGCGATCTCGGCCAGCCGCCGTCAGGATGGCCTGAAGCGCTGCAGAAGAAGGCGCTGAAGGGCGACAAGCCCTATACCGTGCGTCCCGGCTCGCTGCTCAAGGAGGCCGATCTCGATGCGGAGCGTAAAGTCATCGAGACGAAGCTCGAGCGCGAGATCAGCGACTTCGAATTCGCTTCCTACCTGATGTATCCGAAAGTCTTCACCGACTTCGCGCTCGCCTCCGATACCTACGGCCCGGTCTCGGTGCTGCCGACGCCCGCCTATTTCTACGGTCTCAAGGACGGCGAGGAACTGTTTGCCGACATCGAGCGCGGCAAGACGCTCGTCATCGTCAACCAGGCGATGAGCGCCACCGACAGCCAGGGCATGGTGACCATCTTCTTCGAGCTCAACGGCCAGCCGCGCCGCATCAAGGTGCCGGACCGGGCCCATGGGGCGACAGGGACCGCCGTCCGCCGCAAGGCCGAACCGGGCAATGCCGTTCACGTCGGTGCGCCGATGCCGGGTGTCATCAGCCGCGTCTTCGTCTCGCCCGGCCAGGCCGTCAATGCCGGCGACGTGCTCGTTTCGATCGAGGCGATGAAGATGGAAACGGCGCTGCATGCGGAAAAGGACGGCACGATTTCCGAGGTGCTGGTGCGGGCCGGCGATCAGATCGACGCCAAGGACCTGCTCGTCGTCTACGCAGGCTGAAGGGCAGCTGGCCATTGTTAAAAAGGCGCCTTCAGCGTCTTTGCGAACCTGGCTCATTCACCCGATCGTGTATGATCGGCCTGTCAAAAAGCTGATAGTTAGCAGCCTCCGCGCCTTGCCCGGCGCGGGGGCTTTCTCCTAAACTTGGCCTTCCATCACCCGCCCCAAGACCAATCCAGGAAACAATATCCATGAGCAAGTTGAAAATTGCCGTCATCGTCGGCAGCACGCGTATTGGCCGTTTTGCCGAGCATCCGGCCAAGTGGATTGCCGCTATCGCCGCTGAGCGGCAGGACATCGAGGTCGAGGTTCTCGACCTGCTCGACTACCCCATGCATTTTTTCGGTGAGCAGCGTGCGACGACCGCTGAAAGCGAGACGGCAGAGCGCTGGAAAAAGAAGCTGCGTGAATTCGACGGCTTCATCTTCACCGCTGCCGAGTACAATCACGCTCCGACGGCCGTTCTGAAGAACGCCATCGATCTCGGCGAATTTATCCAGAAGCCGGTCGGCTTCGTCGGCTACGGCGGCGTCGGCGGCGCACGCGCGGTCGAGCACCTTCGTCTGATCTTCGTGGAAATGGGTGCGACGTCGGTGAAAACCGGCGTGCATATCGCGCTTGGTGAATATCTCGGCGTCCTCAAGGATGGCAAGAGCCTCAGCGATTACGCGCATCTCAACGAAGCGGCGAAGAACCAGCTCGACCAGCTCACCTGGTGGGGTAATGCGCTGAAGGCGGCGCGGGCCGTCGTCACCGCCTCCTGAGTGGAATTCCAGCAATGCCGGGATGTTCGCATCCCGGCATTAGATCAAAGAAATAGAGCATGAAGTCGTCCGAAAACCGCTCACACTTTTCCGCATCATGGTCTAGCTCAGATATCGTACGTATGGGCGGCGTTGATCGTCGAGATGAAGCGTTTGGTGCGCTCGCGCTCCGGCGCACTGAAGATAGCCCTGGCGCTGCCCGTTTCCACCACGCTGCCGGCTTCCAGGAAAACCACGTCATTGGCGATCTTGGAGGCGAGCCGGAGATCGTGGGTCGCCATCACCATCGTCGTGCCCTCGCTGGCAAGTTGGCCCAGCACATCGACCACTTCGGCGGAAAGCTCGGGATCGAGGGCGGATGTCGGCTCGTCACAGAGAAGCACGCGCGGCGACGGCGCCAGTGCGCGGGCGATCGCGACGCGCTGCTGCTGGCCGCCCGACAGCGTCGAAGGCCAGGCGTCGGCCTTGTGCGTCATGCCGACCTTGGTCAGCAATTCCATCGCACGCTCGCGGGCCTTTTCCCTCGGCCATCTCAACACCGTCACCAAGCCCTCCATGACGTTCTCGATCGCGGTCTGATGCGGGAATAGCTGGAAGTTCTGAAAGACCATACCGGTCTGGCGGCGGATCTTCTGGATCGCCTGCCAGCTCGTTCGTTTGCCTGGCGCAAAGGCCAGCTTTTCCTCTCCGAGGCGGATCGAGCCGGCGGTCGGAATTTCGAGCAGGTTGATGCAGCGCAGCAGCGTGCTCTTGCCGCCGCCGGAAGGCCCGACGAGCGCGGTGACGCTGCCTTCGGGGATGCGGAGACTGATATCCTTGAGGATGATGGCGTCGCCGAAGCGCTTTTCGATGTTGGAAAGCTCGATCATGCATTTGCCTCCAGCATGCCGCCATAACGCGCGAAGCGGCGTTCCAGCCGCACCTGCAGCTGCGAGAGGACGGAGCTCAGGACGAGATAGATCAGCGCCGCCTCGATATAGAGGATCAGCGGCTCATAGGTGGTGGCGACGATGCGCTGCGCTGCCTGGAAAAGCTCGGGCACGGTGATGGCCGCGGCAAGCGAGGTATCTTTGACCAGCGAGATGAAGGTGTTCGACAATGGCGGCACGGCGACGCGAGCCGCCTGCGGCAGGATGGTGCGGCTCATTGACTGGCGCCAGCTCATGCCGATCGAATAGGCGGCCTCCCATTGGCCCTTCGGCACCGAGGAAATGACAGCACGGATGATCTCGGAGCTGTAGGCGCCGATATTCAGCGTGAAGCCGATGAGGGCGGCCGGGAAGGCATCGAGCAGGATGCCGAGGCTCGGCAGGCCGTAGAAGATGACGAAGAGCTGTACGAGCAGCGGCGTGCCGCGGATGACCCAGACATAGAAGCGCGCGATGGCCGAAAGCGGCATCGGCCCGAAGAGCCGGGCGATCGCGGTGGCGAGCCCGAGGGCCAGGCCGAAGACGAAGGATAGCAGGGTCAGCGGAATGGTGAAGATCAGCCCCGCCCACAGGAGCGAGGGCAGCGATTCCGCCATCAGTTGGAGCCAGTGCGCCAAGGGAGTTCTCTCTCGTCGGTTGGGTCGTGATACCCGAATACCCCTCCCCAACCCCTCCCCACAAGGGGGAGGGACTTATCTAGGTGCCGCCTCGCAAGAAATAACGACCGGGCGGCCGGCCGAAACGATTATCTGGAGATGAGGCGGTCCGCCGGCTAAGCCCCTCCCCCTTTGTGGGGAGGGGCTGGGAAGGGGACTCTTTCTTCAGTTGAACTTACTTGGAAACATCCTGGCCGAAATATTTGTCGGCGATCTTCTTGTAAGTGCCGTCGGCCTTGATGTCGGCAAGCGCCTTGTCGATTTCGGCGAGAAGCTCGGGCTCGTTCTTGCGGATGATGACGCCGGAGTAGTCGGCATTTTCCTGCTCGGCGACGATCTTCACCGGCGCGTCCGGCTTGTGCTTCTTGAAATCGAGGAAGGAGAGGCTGTCGTTGATCGTGGCGTCGGCGCGTTTGGTCAGCACGAGCTGGATCGATTGATCAAAACCGTCGGTGCCGACGAGCTCGGCACCGGCTTCGGTTGCGAGCTTGCCGAAGTTGCTGGTCAGCGACTGGGCGGCCTTCTTGCCCTTCAAGTCGGCGAAGGACTTGATGCTGTCGTCGCCTTCGCGGGCGATCAACACGGCCTTGGAGGCGATATAGGGCTCGGAGAAATCATACTTCTGCTTGCGGGCTTCGGTGATGCCGACCTGGTTGATAACCGTGTCGTAGCGCTTGGCGTCGAGGCCGGCGATAAGGCCATCCCACTTGCCTTCGACGAATTCGGCCTTGACGCCGAGCTTGGCGGCGATCGCTTCGCCGATCTCGACATCGAAGCCGACGAGCTTGCCGCTTTCGTCATGATAGGTGAAGGGCGCATAGGTGCCTTCGGTGCCGATCTTGAAGACGCCGGCCGATTTGATGGCGGCGAGGTTTTCACCGGCATGGGCGGGCAGGAGGGCCGCAGCCTGAATGAGCGCAGCGGCGGCGACGGTTTTCAACCAGTTCATTGTTTCATCCATCCTTGGGAGGTGTTTCGGATGGGGATAGTTGGCAGAAAATTATGGCGCCGGAAGCGTAGAAAACTGCGAATAAAAGCAGCAACTGCAAATATTTTTCTCAAACGGCCACTCGAACCATGAATCCGGCAGAAATAGGCATCAAGCGGCGATGCGGCGGCGCAGCCTTTCGCTGACGATGATGATCAATCCGGCGCCGGCGACCACATTCTGTGTCGGGATGCCGGCCCAGACAACCCAGGAAGCAAGCCCAGACCGGAGAGCTATATTCGAATGACGCGGGCACGGAGACGGGCGCCTAACGTATGCCTTCGAAAAATCGGAATGACCAATCGATTTTCCCGCCTCGGTCAATAGGGCATGTTCGCTCTGTTAGTGCAGCTTTGTTTCCGAACGTCAGAAAACGTGTGTCCGTGTATATTGCCTGCATGATCATAAGCGTTTATGCACGTTCTCGGTTTTATAGGATCTCGATTCGGTAGGAACATGCAGGATTTTCTGTTGCGAGAGCGCCAAGGCGTGATTTCCGAGAGGCTGCGGCTGAATGGCCGCGTGCTGGCGACGGAGCTTGCGCTCGAATTCGGTGTCTCCGAGGACACCGTACGGCGGGATCTGCGCGAGATGGCGGCAGCAGGGCTCTGCGAGCGGGTCTATGGCGGCGCATTGCCGGTCTCACCGGCGCGTGGAAGCCTGTCGCAGCGCATCGGCTTTGCCGCTGACCGGAAACAGGCGCTGGGGCGCGCTGCGGCAAAGCAGATTGCCGCCGGCTCGACAGTGTTCTTCGACGCGGGCAGCACCAATCTGGCGATTGCCAATGCGTTGCCGGCCGACCTAGCACTGACGGCTGCAACGAACGCGCCGGCGATTGCCGCGGCGCTGATCGACAAGCCGGCTGTCAACGTCATCCTGATCGGCGGAATGGTGGACCGGCACACGGGCGGTTCGCTCGGCGCTAAGGCGTTGCGGGATATGGAGCAGATCTCGCCCGATCTCTGCATTCTCGGCGCCTGCGGCGTCGATCTCGAGGCCGGCATCACGGTGTTCGGCTTCGAGGATGCGGAGTTCAAGCGGTTTGCAACATCCAGGAGCAAAAGGGTGCTGGTGGCCGCAACCTCGGAGAAATTCGGCACTGCTGCCCCCCATAGCATACTGCCGGTTGCGCATTGCGAATGCTTGGTCGTCGAGCACGATGCCGATCCGGCCGTTCTTGCCGGTTACCGCGAGCGCGGATGCAGGACTGTTCTCGCCGAGAAAGCGAACTGAGGCGCCATCACAGAGTTTTGGGAAACCGGGCCAAGCAAGCCCGGCAATGAGGAAAGACCGGAAATGGATAGTCACGTGAGTATGCCGGGAGCCCGAAGCGGCTTCATTACCAGAAGCAGGGCGGCGGTTTCCCTGCTCTTTCTCATGAACGGTTTTGTCGTCGGCTGCTGGGCGCCGAAGATCCCGGATTTTGCCGAGCGTCTGGCGCTGACCAAGTTCGAGCTTGGGTTGATGATCCTCGTTTTCGGCGTCGGCTCGCTGGTCATGATGCCGATCGCCGGTGCACAGATCGCCAAACACGGCTCGCGTATCGTCGTTCAGGTACTGGCTGTCTGCATGCTGCCGTTGCTGCTGGCATTGACGCTCGCGCCAAATGTGCTGACCGGGGCAATTTCGCTCTTCCTGTTCGGCGGCCTTATCGGCGCAATGGATGTGGCAATGAATGCCAATGCGGTCTCGGTCGAGAAGTCCATGCGCCGCGCCATCATGTCGTCCTGCCACGCTTTCTGGAGCCTTGGCGGACTGATCGGCTCAGGTCTCGGCGGCATCGTGATTTCCAAGCTCGGCGTGCTCGGCCATGCGCAACTGGCGACCGTGCTGGCGGCAATCTTCCTTGCTCTGGCATGGCCGATGATCCTTGCGGATCCGCCGCATCCCGATACCAAGAAGGAAAAGACGAAGCTGCCGATGGTGCCGCTGCCGTGGCTGCTTGGATTGATGGCGCTGTTCTCGATGGTGCCGGAAGGCGCGGTTCTCGACTGGGGCGCGCTCTATCTCCGGCAGGAAATGGATGCATCCGTGGCACTATCCGGTCTTGGCTTCGCAGCCTTTTCGGCGACCATGGCCATCATGCGCTTTGGCGGCGACCTGGTGCGCGACCGTCTCGGCGGCGTCAAGACGTTGCGCATCTGTACGCTGTTTGCCATTGTCGGCATGCTGCTTGCAGGCTTGGCGCCCAATGCCGAGCTTGCCATCCTCGGCTTTGCCTGTTGCGGTATCGGCATTTCCAACATGGTGCCGATCGCCTTTTCGGCGGCGGGCAATATACCCGGCCTCAAGCCTGGCATCGGTATCTCGGTGGTCACGACCGTTGGCTATTCCGGCATGCTGGTTGCGCCATCGTTGATCGGCTTCGTCGCCGAGCATATCGGCTTTGCCGTCGTTTTCATGGCGCTGCCGTTGCTGCTGCTCGTCGTTTTGCTGCTGTCTAACCTAGCCCATTATGCCGATGAGACCTCCAGGGGCGGTCACTGAGCCGCCTCCCAACAAAAGTGATATCAGGGGCGGTTGACAAGCAGCCGGCCTTGATCCACCTGAAAAGCACTGTTTTTAGGGGTGCAAGAACTCTCCATGTCTTCAGCCGCCGATTTTGATCCGAAACCGCGCCGCACTTCCGTTGCCGTCGATGTCGGCGGCGTCATCGTCGGCGGCGGGGCGCCGGTCGTCGTGCAATCCATGACGAATACCGATACGGCCGATATCGATTCCACCGTCGCGCAGGTCGCCGCTCTCCACCGGGCGGGTTCGGAGCTGGTGCGCATTACCGTCGACCGCGACGAGAGTGCGGCCGCCGTGCCGAAGATCCGCGAGCGGCTGCTGCGCCTCGGCATGGACGTGCCTTTGATCGGCGACTTCCACTATATCGGTCACAAGCTGCTCGCCGATCATCCTGATTGTGCCGCGGCATTGGCGAAATACCGCATCAATCCCGGCAATGTCGGCTTCAAGGACAAGAAGGACAAGCAGTTCGCCGAGATCATCGAGATGGCGATCCGCTATGACAAGCCGGTGCGTATCGGCGTCAACTGGGGTTCGCTCGATCAAGAGCTGTTGACGGCGCTGATGGACCGGAACGCCGAAGCCGGATCGCCGCTTTCGGCCCGGCAGGTGACGCGGGAGGCGATCGTGCAGTCGGCGCTGCTTTCGGCAGCCCTTGCCGAAGAGATCGGCCTGCCGCGCAACCGCATCATCCTGTCGGCGAAGGTCAGCCAGGTGCAGGACCTGATCGCCGTCAATTCCATGCTTGCCGAACGCTCCAATCACGCGCTGCATCTCGGTCTGACGGAGGCCGGCATGGGCACCAAGGGCATCGTCGCCTCGTCGGCGGCGATGGGCTTCGTGCTGCAGCACGGCATCGGCGATACGATCCGCGTGTCGCTGACGCCGGAACCGAACGGCGACCGCACGCGCGAAGTCCAGGTGGCGCAGGAAATCCTGCAGGTCATGGGCTTCCGCCAGTTCATTCCCGTCGTTGCGGCCTGTCCGGGCTGCGGACGCACGACATCGACCGTGTTCCAGGAACTTGCCCAGAACATCCAGAACGACATTCGCAAGAACATGCCGGTCTGGCGCGAGAAATATCCCGGCGTCGAGGCACTGAACGTCGCCGTCATGGGCTGCATCGTCAATGGGCCGGGCGAAAGCAAACATGCCGATATCGGCATTTCGCTTCCCGGTACCGGCGAGACGCCGGCGGCCCCCGTCTTCATCGACGGCCGGAAGGCGTTGACGCTGCGCGGTCCCAATATCGCCGCCGACTTCGAAGCGCTTGTCGTCGACTATATCGAGAAGCGTTTCGGCCAGCGGACGGCGGCGGAATGAGCGCCCGCAGGTTCGCATGAGCCGGTTCTGGTCTGATATCGTCAGCAAGCTTCGGCCCTATGTCGCCGGCGAGCAGCCCCGTATCGCGAACATGGTCAAGCTCAATACCAACGAAAATCCTTACGGGCCGTCCCTGATGGCACTCGAGGCGATCCGGGAAGCGGCGGACGATCGCCTGCGGCTCTATCCCGACCCCACTGCTACCGAATTGCGCGAGACGATCGCGGCCCGTTTCGGCCTGACGGCGGAAGAAATATTCGTCGGCAACGGCTCCGACGAGGTTCTTGCGCATGCGTACCAGGCGCTGCTGAAACATGAGCGACCGCTTCTCTATCCCGATGTGACCTATGCCTTCTATTCGACCTATAGCCTGCTATACGGCGTCGAAGCGATCGAGATACCTGTTGATGATGGGTTCCGGCTCCGGCTGGAAGATTACGACAGACCATGCGGCGCGATCATCATCCCCAATCCGAATGCACCGACCGGTATCGGCCTGCCGCTTGCCGGTATCCAAGCACTTCTTGCCGCCCATCCGGATGCAGTCGTCGTCATAGACGAGGCTTATGTCGATTTCGGCGGTGAAAGCGCTATCCCGCTGATAGCCAGGCATCCCAACCTGCTGGTAATCCAGACCCTGTCGAAATCCCGTTCGCTTGCCGGTCTGCGCATCGGCTTCGCGCTGGGACAGCGGCCGCTGATCGAGGCGCTGGAGCGGGTCAAGGACAGTTTCAATTCCTATCCGCTCGATCGCCTGGCGCAGCTTGCTGCGACGGCGGCGATCAAGGATGAGGCATGGTTCGAGACATGCCGGGGGAAAGTCATCGCCAGCCGGAAAAACCTGGTCGCGGAACTTGAAGCGCTGGATTTTGAGGTTCTGCCGTCGCAGGCGAATTTCGTTTTCGCGAGGCACGAAAGCCGTTCGGGGCCAGCGCTTCAAGCCGCCCTGCGGGAGCGCGGCATTCTCGTCCGGCATTTCGCCAAGCCGCGTATTTCGGATTTCCTGCGGATCAGCATCGGCACGGACGAGGAGTGTGCTCGCCTGGTTTCGGCTCTCAAGGAGATACTGGCAGCCTGACCTGCGGGTTCAGTTCTTCCGGTCGGCGATGAAATGCGCTGCAGCGATGAGGATCGAGGCGCGGGCACCGTAGGGGGCCAGCAGCGCCTCGGCATCGCGGACGTGCTCACGGAGCTGGCTCTCGGCCCATTCCATACCACGCAAGGCGACGAGTGTTCCCTTGCCGCGCGCCGCATCCTTGCCGGTCGCCTTGCCCATGGTCGCCGCATCCGAGGTCAGGTCGAGAATGTCGTCGGCAAGCTGGAAGGCAAGGCCGATCTTTTCGCCGAAGGCGCGCAGGCGGCGGCGATCGTCCGGCGGGCTTGCCGAGATGACGGCGCCGGCTTCGCAGGCGAAGCGGATCAGCGCGCCTGTTTTCATCGCCTGCAGGCGGATGATGCCGGCCTCGTCGGGCGCCTGCCTTTCCGCCGCGAGATCGAGCGCCTGGCCGCCGGCCATGCCGCCGAGACCGGCTGCGCGCGCAAGGGCCAGTACCAGCGATGCCTTGCTCGTATCGGCAAGGGTCGTTTCCGGCGCGGCGATGATGTCGAAGGCATAGGTCAGCAGGCTGTCGCCGGCGAGGATTGCCGTCGCTTCGTCGAACTTGATGTGCACCGTGGGTTTGCCGCGGCGCAGGTCGTCATCGTCCATGGCCGGCAGGTCGTCATGCACGAGAGAATAGCAGTGGACGCATTCGAGCGCGGCGCCGACGCGAAGTGCCGCCTCGGCGTCGCCGCCGAGAAGGGCGGCACTTTCGACGAGGAGAAACGGGCGCAGCCGCTTGCCGCCGTTCAACACGGCATAGTGCATGGCATCGCGCAGCGTCTCGGGCCTGGCCATTTCATCGGAAAGAGCATTTGGTGAAAGCAATGCGTCGAGCAGCGCCTCGATCTCGCGGGCGTTGTTCTTCAGCCTCGTCTCGAAAGTGTCCCGGTTCGCGTCCATGGGCGCTGTTTGGCATGAGCGCCCCCGGGCTTGCAACGGAATTGTCGATGGCGGCAGCAAGTTTTGCCACGCACTCTGGCATAAGCTCTGCACAGGCGTTATGAGAACGACAGGAGCGAAATCGGACTGGGGACATTGGATATAGCGCCAGAGAGAGAGGACAGCGTCGACATGCCGGCTCGTCGGCGATGGTTCGAAGACCGGCGTGTGTTGAAACGCATCGTTGTTGCCATGCTGATCGTGCTGATCCTTCCCTATGCGTTGATCTTTTTCTATCTGTTGCCCTTCATTCACCCCGTCTCGACGCTGATGCTGCGCGATCTCGTGCTGCTGCGTGGTTACGACAGGCAATGGGTATCGCTTGATAAAATCGCCCCAGTTGCGGTGCAGTCGGTGATGATGTCGGAGGACGGGCAGTATTGCTTTCACGGCGGCGTCGACTGGGCGGAAATGCGCATGCTGGTCGAGGATACGCTGAAAGGTCAGGCGACGCGCGGCGGCAGTACCATCCCAATGCAGACGGCGAAGAACCTCTTCCTCTGGAACGGCCGCTCCTTCGTGCGCAAGGGGCTGGAACTTCCGCTCGCGGTGACCACGGATTTCGTCTTGTCGAAACGGCGGCTGATGGAAATTTATCTCAACATTGCCGAATGGGGTCCCGGCATCTACGGCATCGAAGCGGCGGCCCAGCATCATTTCAAGGTGCCCGCCTCGAAGCTCACGCGGCGCCAGGCATCGCTGCTTGCCGTCTCGCTGCCAAACCCAATCGACCGCAATGCCGGCAAGCCCGGACGAGGCCTTCGCCGGCTCGCGGGCGTCATCGAGAGACGCGGGCAAGGTTCGGGCGATTACATCAGATGCATCTATGATTGACATCAGAACTGGTCGTTGGAAGCGGCAAGTGTCATCTGACATTCTTGGTTCTGCCATATGGGCGAATGCAGTCCAACCAGAGCCCCGATTCGCCCATGACCATCACGACATTTTCGTCCGAACTTCTCTGCTATTCGAAGACGCATAATCCGACCCCGCCCGCCCATCTCGGCAGCCGTTATGGCAAGCACGGCGGCTTTCTGCCGGAAGCCGGCAACACCATCGTCTGTCATCTCGAGAAGGGCTCGCAGACGCAGACGGCGCTGATCGAAGCGCGTGAAAAATATCTGGCGATGACCGAGGCCCCGCAGTTCCTCTTCACGCCGATATCAAGCATTCACATGACGCTTTTCGAAGGTGTCATCGAGACCAGGCGCCGGCAGGATTACTGGCCAAGCGATCTCCCTCTCGATACGCCGATCGACGACATGACCGCGCTGATGGCGGCAAGGCTGGAAGGTTTCTCGATGTTCGACCCCTTCAAGGTCGCCATCGTCGAAGCGCGTCCGTCGGGCCTGCTCGTCGACGGGGCGACGGCGAACGACCGCAAGATCATGCGCGCCTGGCGCAGCGCCCTGGCCGATCTTCTCGGCTATCGCCAGCCGAACCATGAGGACTATAAGTTCCATATAACCTTCGCCTATGCGATCGAACGGCTGGAGGATGAAGCCTTGCCGCGCTGGCAGGCGATGCTCGATGATGTGGCCGACGATATCCGCCGTAAGGCGGTTGTTTTCGAGCTGACACCGCCGGCATTCTGCGTGTTCGAGGATATGAACCATTTCCACGAATTGCTGATCTTCGATTTCGAAGCCTGAACGGGAGAGGCCCATGGACAAACCGACGCTTTACATCGCCAACAAGAACTATTCCTCCTGGTCGTTCCGGCCGTGGATGGCGCTGACGGCTGCCGGAATCGATTTCGAGGAAGTCCTGATCCCCTTCGACGATACGGGTGGCAATCCCAATATCAAGGCGGTTTCGCTGACCGGGCGGGTGCCGCTTCTCAAGCACGGCGCATTGAAGATCTGGGAATCGCTGGCAATCATCGAATATGTCGCCGAACTTTATCCGGACGCCGGCCTTCTGCCGAGGGATCGGGCCGAGCGGGCGCTCGCCCGTTCGGTTTCGATGGAGATGCTCTCGAGCTTCCGGGCGCTGCGCAGCGCCTGCCCGATGAATATCCGCCGGCCAAAGGGCAAGATCGCGTTGCCGGATGGTGTCGACGCCGACACCAGCCGCATCGAGACGATCTGGCGCGATCTCCTGCAGCAATCCGGCGGACCGTTTCTGTTTGGCGCGTTCAGCGGGGCGGATGCGATGTTTGCACCTGTCGTCAACCGGTTCGACATCTATGATCTCGTCAGGCGAAACGACATCCTGGCCTATATGGAGACCATGAAGGCGCATCCGGCCTGGCGAAAATGGGAAGAGGCGGCCCGCGCCGAGCCCTGGATCGTACCGGAGGACGAAGTCTGAGCCCGGAATCATCGGCTTCGCAAAAAATACGCATGGGGACTGGTCAACGCCACCCCTTGCATGTATAAGCGCGCCAAATTCCGAAATCGCGACATGTCCGTTTCGGCCGCCAGTCTGGCCGTGGGAATGTTTTGCCCGCAAGTGGAGTAAGAGAAATGGCTGTACCGAAGAGAAAAACAAGCCCGTCCAAGCGCGGTATGCGCCGTTCGGCAGACGCCCTGAAGGCTCCGACCTACGTCGAAGACAAGAACTCCGGCGAACTGCGTCGCCCCCATCATATCGACCTGAAGACCGGTATGTATCGCGGCCGCCAGGTTCTGACGCCGAAGGAAAGCGCATAATTTCCCGATCCGGCTTGTCCGGTCGAAGTTTCAAGGCCGGCGTCACGCCGGCCTTTTGCATATCGACGATATAATATTTGCAATGACTTGCAGTCAGGCAACGGTTTGCGGCAGTATTCTTCCATGATGCGCTGGGAGATTGCAGATGATAGCCGCCATGCCCCTAATGATTATCCCGTTTATTCTTTACAATCTCGCGATGCTGGGCCTGATGGGCGATGGCGGCATTCCGGCACTGCAACATGATATCATCGTGCTGTCGATGATCTCGGGCGCCATCTGGAGCATGGCGCTCGGCGATCTTTTCATCGTCATCGCACTTGTCGTGCTGTTCTTCGAAATCCTCAAAGCCACCAGAACCGGCCCCGGCAATCTCGTCAACCACATGCTGTCGATGCTGGTGTTCATCGCCTTCCTGGTTGAGTTTTTGCTCGTCCGGGATGCTGCGACGCAGGTGTTCTTCATTTTGATGACGATCGCTCTGATCGATGTCATCGGCGGTTTTGCCGTGTCGATCCGGAGCGCCGGGCGGGATGTGTCGATCGGATTATAGGTTGTCGAGCTTGTTCTGAAGAGCGCGGAGCTGTTCCTTCAGCTCGTCGATATCCTTGGCCTCGGCCTTGCGGCTTTCCTTGGCGGGCGGCGTCATGAAGGGCGAGAACATCTGCATCGCCTGCTGAAACAGCTCGGTGTTGCGGCGAACATGGTCCTCGACCATCTGCATCGGCAACTGCAGGTTCTTGCCGAGCGGCGTTTCGCCGAAGGCGCGGGTCACCTGCTCGCGCATCTGGGCCTGCTGTTCGGTGAAGGAGCGCATCGAATGTTCGAGAAAGCTCGGCACGACCATCTGCATCTGATCGCCGTAATAGGTGATGAGCTGGCGCAGGAAGGAGATCGGGAGCAACGTGTTGCCGGTCTTCGATTCCTGTTCGAAGATGATCTGGGTCAGCACCGAGTGGGTGATGTCATCTCCGCTTTTTGCATCCTGTACGGTAAATTCTTCGCCCTTCTTCACCATCTCCGCCAGGTCTTCCAGCGTCACGTAGGTGCTGGTGCCCGTGTTGTATAGGCGGCGATTGGCGTATTTCTTGATAACGATCTGACCCTCATGCTTCGCCATATCAGTCTCCTGGACCCCCGTCTGATTTATGGATATTCCTCCATTTGAGACTGTAAACGCAAAAGAAGCCCGGTGACAATCTCTTTGTGCGATGCGGCAAACCTTTCACAGAGCAGATGAATCGGGCTTTGACGGGCTTTGCCTAAAAATGACGGCGGCCGGTCTTCGCGTTTGACTTGTGCTCCAAGCTTTGCCAGTTTCCACTTATGTAAGTGAGACGAAAACGAGGAGCGTCCCCATGAGCAATCCATCCATCGTCATCGCCAGTGCAGGGCGAACAGCAGTCGGCGCCTTCAACGGCGCTTTCGCGACAGTCCTCGCGCATGAGCTCGGGGCGGCCGTCGTCAAGGGCGCTCTCGAACGCGCCAGCGTCGATCCCGGCGAGGTGGACGAGGTGATACTCGGCCAGGTGCTTTCCGCCGGCGAGGGCCAGAACCCGGCCCGCCAGGCGGCGATGAAGGCCGGCATTCCGAAGGAAGCGACGGCTTGGGGCGTCAATCAGCTCTGCGGCTCGGGCCTGCGCGCGGTGGCGCTTGGCATGCAGCAGATCGCCACCGGCGACGCAAAGATCATCGTTGCCGGCGGCCAGGAATCCATGTCGATGGCGCCGCATGCCGCGCACTTACGCGGCGGCGTCAAGATGGGCGACATGAAGATGATCGACACGATGATCAAGGACGGCTTGACCGACGCTTTCCATGGCTACCACATGGGCATCACCGCTGAGAATGTTGCGCGCCAGTGGCAGCTTTCGCGCGACGACCAGGATCAGTTCGCCGTCAGTTCCCAGAACAAGGCGGAGGCAGCGCAGAAAGCCGGTCGCTTTGTCGACGAGATCATCCCCTACGTCATCAAGACACGTAAGGGCGACGTTACGGTCGATGCCGACGAATATATCCGTCACGGCGCCACGCTGGAGGCGATGGGGAAATTGCGCCCGGCTTTCGACAAGGACGGCACGGTCACCGCCGCGAACGCGTCCGGCCTCAACGATGGTGCCGCTGCGGCGGTGCTGATGAGCGAAGCGGAGGCGGTCCGGCGCGGCATCCAGCCGCTCGCCCGCATCGTTTCCTGGGCAACGGCGGGTGTCGATCCGCAGATCATGGGCACCGGACCAATCCCGGCCTCGCGCAAGGCGCTCGAGAAGGCCGGCTGGTCGGTGAACGATCTCGATCTCGTCGAAGCCAACGAGGCCTTCGCGGCGCAAGCCTGCGCCGTCACCAAGGATCTGGGGTGGGATCCGTCGATCGTCAACGTCAATGGCGGGGCAATTGCGATCGGCCATCCGATCGGCGCCTCCGGCGCGCGCATTCTCAACACGCTGCTGTTCGAAATGAAGCGCCGTGGCGCGAAGAAAGGTCTCGCCACGCTTTGCATCGGCGGTGGCATGGGTGTGGCCATGTGCTTTGAAGCGCTTTAAATAGCATGCGATCCATGTTTGATTGAAGATCCCGCCAAGCGGCGAGGCGAAAAACAATAGGGGAGCGGAACATGAGCAGAGTGGCTTTGGTCACCGGGGGCACACGCGGCATCGGCGCGGCAATATCCATGGCACTGAAAAATGCCGGATACAGGGTCGCTGCCAGCTATGCCGGCAACGACGAGAAGGCCAAAGCCTTCCACGACGTTACCGGCGTTCCGGTGTTCAAATGGGATGTTTCGGATTACCTCGCCTGCGGCGAGGGAATTGCCAGGGTCGAAAGCGAGATCGGTCCGGTCGAAATCCTCGTCAACAATGCCGGCATCACCCGCGACGCGATGTTCCACAAGATGACGCAGCAGCAATGGCACGAGGTGATCAATACCAACCTCACCGGCCTGTTCAACATGACGCATCAGGTCTGGACCGGCATGCGTGACCGCAGCTTCGGCCGTATCGTCAATATCTCGTCGATCAACGGGCAGAAGGGCCAGATGGGCCAGGTGAACTATTCGGCGGCCAAGGCGGGCGATCTCGGTTTCACCAAGGCGCTGGCCCAGGAAGGGGCGAACAAGAACATCACCGTCAACGCCATTTGCCCCGGTTACATCGGAACGGAAATGGTGCTTGCCGTGCCGGAGAAGGTGCTGAACGAACGCATCATTCCGCAGATCCCCGTCGGCCGTCTCGGCGAACCGGAAGAGATCGCGCGCTGCGTCACCTTCCTCGTCTCCGACGATGCCGGTTTCATCACCGGTTCGACGCTGACGGCCAATGGCGGACAGTTCTTCGCCTAGACATTTCAGTCTTGGAGTCGACACTAGAGGTCAGATTCAAAGCAATTGGCGCGTCCGGCTGAACGCGCCAATCTCTGTTTATGGACGTCGCTGTGGCCGAACTCTGGCCGGCACTTTGCGCAGCGAGCGATCTTCGCTGCTGAGGACTGATATCGCGGTCGCCAGGAAAGCCGACGCGATGAGAACGGCGACGAGGGAATTCAGCAAAGTGTGAATCATGGAAACGTTTCCTTTCCGGTGCGCCGGGCGGCTTTGCCTGTCCGTTGCGCTCGCAAAGGAAATATGTACCTGGCCGTTTGGCGGCGGTAGATTTGACTTTCGCAACCAATTGTCAACATCGCGTTGACGGATGCGGCAGCCAAAGAAAAACGGGCGCCGAAGCGCCCGTTGGGAGTCCGAGATGTTTTTGCCGATCAGCAGCGGGCCTCGTAGCGGCGGCCATAGCGGTCGCGGTAGACGCAGTAGCCGCGGCGTTCGACCGAGTGGCCGATGAGTGCGCCGGTCAGGCCGCCGGCAACGGCGCCGACAGCGGCACCACCCCAGCTGTTGGTGACGACACCGCCGATAACAGCGCCCGTGCCGGCGCCGATCGCCGTGCCTTGCTCGGTCGCCGTGCAGGATGCCAAGGCGCCGACGAGGGCACCAATAAGAACAATCTTCTTCATCATGTCGTAACTCCCCAGGTTAGTTGGGCTTTAGATGCGGCCCATTAGTACAAGGATAATGATAATCACGAGAACTAGCCCTAAACCGCCGGAAGGTCCATAGCCCCAGCCACGGCTATAACCCCAATTCGGCAGGGCTCCGATCAAGAGCAGAATGAGGATAATAAGAAGTATTGTGCCAAGCATGGTGTGTTTCCTTCATCTCATCGGCAATTTGGATGGACGAGAAACACACATTGGCGATTTTTGTTCCCGGTTCAGCTCCGGAAATGTGACGGCGCCTGATTCACGGTTTAAGTTGCGTTATTTCCGGAAATTGCCACTATGGTTAAAAAGACATGTAAATACAATATGTTGCGGTGAACAAATCGGGAAAATCGCGATGTCGCCGATTCGTCAGCGATTCGTTCCGTGTTTGATCGGAATGCGATATTGGCCGCCTTGACTTAACGCCATCTGAATCCGGCTCCTGAAAGATTGATGCCGATGCGACGAGGCGGCGCGAAAGGATCTGCCGCCGATCCGCATCTAGCACCCGGACCTGAAGCCGCTACCAGATATTGTCGTGAACGAAAGGCGAAAACGGCGGAGTCAGCGATTCGTCTCCGATTCGTTCCGGCTTTGGTCGAGAGGTTAATTTCGGGCGGATTTTCGCCCGCTCAACATCGGGGCGGGAATCGTCACCCGCGACATCGAAAATGCAAACGGGAGAGAGTCTCATGATTCAGCATCTAGTGGGAAAAAGTGATTCAAAATCAATACTTAGCCGTGAACAAAAGCTGAATCAGCGGGAGTCAGCGATTCGTCGCTGATTCGTTCTCACGCTGTTCCGAATCGGACATTCGGGCATTCCGCACGACTCGCAAAGGTCGTAATCCCCGAGGCATTTTGAAATCTGCCCTTGCGTTTGCGGCGGCAGCTGTCCATGTGTTCTCTGCTTCCACCGAGGAGCCGAGATTTTCCTGGGGCCACCCGCCTCATTTGCATGGACCCATGACTCTGACTTCGCAGCCGATGATTCTGAGTGGGCGCGGTGTGACCGCGGTGCTCGGGCCGACCAATACCGGCAAGACCCATTATGCCATCGAGCGCATGGTCGCGCACGGGACGGGCGTGATCGGCCTGCCGCTCCGGCTGCTGGCGCGCGAGGTCTATACGCGGGTGGTGGAGAAGGTCGGCGTACGGAATGTGGCGCTGGTCACCGGCGAGGAAAAGATTTCGCCGCCCAATGCGCGTTTTTCCGTCTGCACCGTCGAAGCGATGCCGCGCGAGACCAAGGCCGCCTTCGTCGCGATCGACGAGGTGCAGCTCGCCGGCGATCTCGAGCGTGGCCATATCTTCACCGACCGCATCCTGCATCTTCGCGGCCGCGAGGAAACGCTGTTGCTCGGCGCGGCGACAATGCGGCCGATCCTGCAGCAGCTCCTGCCCGGCATCACTATCGTCGAGCGGCCGCGGCTTTCGCATCTTTTCTATGCCGGGCAGAAGAAGATCACCCGACTGCCGCAGCGCTCGGCCATCGTCGCCTTCTCCGCCGACGAGGTCTATGCCATCGCCGAGCTCATTCGCCGGCAGCGCGGCGGCGCGGCAGTCGTGCTCGGCGCGCTCAGCCCGCGCACCCGCAATGCGCAGGTGGCGCTCTATCAGGCGGGCGACGTCGAATATCTGGTGGCGACCGATGCGATCGGCATGGGCCTCAACCTCGATGTCGATCACGTCGCCTTTGCCCAGGACCGGAAATTCGACGGTTACCAGTTCCGCAATCTCAATCCGGGCGAACTCGGCCAGGTCGCCGGGCGTGCCGGGCGGCACGTGCGAGACGGGACCTTCGGCGTCACCGGGCAGGTCTCGCCTTTTGACGACGAACTGGTGCAGCGGATCGAAGGACACGAGTTCGACAACGTCAAGGTTTTGCAGTGGCGGACGACGGAGATGGACTTCTCCTCAATCGCGTCGCTGCGCGCCAGCCTTGAGGTGGGTCCGCGCGTGCCGGGGCTGACGCGGGCGCTGCCTGCGGTCGACCAGCAGGCACTGGAGCAGCTTTCGCGTTATCCCGAGGTCATCGATCTCGCCGACAGGCCCGCGCGCGTCGAAAAACTCTGGGAGGCTTGCGCGCTTCCCGACTATCGGCGTATCACCCCAGCACAACATGCCGATCTTATCTCGACCCTCTTTTCCGATCTCGTCCGCTATGGCACGGTGAACGAGCAGTTTCTTGCGGAGCAGGTTCATCGCTCCGATCGGACAGATGGCGAAATTGACACGCTTTCGGCGCGAATCGCGCAGATAAGGACCTGGACCTACGTTTCGAATCGGCCCGGTTGGCTTGCCGATCCGACACACTGGCAGGAAAAGACGCGGGAAATCGAAGATCGATTGTCCGACGCGTTACATGAAAGGTTGACGAAACGCTTTGTTGATCGCAGGACATCTGTGCTCATGAAGCGCCTGAGAGAGAATGCGATGCTGGAAGCTGAAATCAGTGTGAATGGCGATGTCTTCGTTGAAGGACATCATGTAGGGCAGTTGAGCGGATTCCGTTTCACGCCGGTGGCGGGAACGGACGGACCGGATGCCAAGGCGGTTCAGGCTGCGTCGCAGAAGGCGCTCGGGCTCGAGTTCGAAGCCCGGGCGGCCCGGATGCATGCCGCCGGCAACAGCGATCTGGTGATCGGTTCGGATGGGTTAATCCGTTGGCTGGGCGACCCGGTGGCGCGGCTTTCGGGCAGCGATCACATCATGCGTCCGCGCGTGATCCTGCTGGCCGACGAGCAACTGACGGGCAACGCCCGCGATCACGTTGCCGCGCGCATCGAGCGCTTCGTCAATCATCATATCAGCACGGTGCTGAAGCCGCTCGACGACCTGTCGCGCGCCGAGGACCTGCAGGGCCTCGCCAAGGGGCTTGCCTTCCAGCTCGTCGAGAATCTTGGGGTGCTGTTCCGCCGCGACGTGACCGAGGAGGTGAAGTCGCTGGACCAGGAAGCCCGCGCCTCCATGCGCCGCTACGGCGTGCGTTTCGGCGCCTATCATATCTTCGTTCCGGCACTTCTGAAGCCGGCGCCGGCCGAACTCATCACGCTGCTCTGGGCGCTGAAGAACGACGGTTTGGACAAGCCGGGCTACGGCGATCTCATTCCCGTGCTTGCCGCCGGCCGCACCTCCGTCGTCACCGATCCGAGCTTCGAGCGGATGTTCTACAAGCTCGCCGGCTTCCGTTTCCTCGGCAAGCGTGCCGTGCGTATCGACATCCTGGAACGGCTTGCCGATATCATCCGTCCGCTGCTGCAATGGAAGCCCGGTCAGAACAACCGTCCGGAGGGCGCCTATGACGGCCGCCGCTTCACGACGACGACGGCGATGCTGTCGATCCTCGGTGCGACACTCGAGGACATGGAAGAAATCCTCAAGGGTCTCGGCTATCGCGCCGATGCCGTGAAGGCGGAAGAAGCGTCGGCACATCTTGCGACGCAGGATGCAGCCTCAGCGCCCGCCGCCAGCGCGCAAGCGCCCGCGGAAGAAACGGCCGAAACAGCCGAAAAGGCCGACCACGACGATGCCGACGGCGCGGCAGAAGAGACTGCTGCCGAGCCCGCCGCAACCGAGGCGGCTTCGGCAGTCGCGGAGGCGCCCGTGGCGGAAGGGGTCGAAATCGCCGCTCCGGCCGAACCGATCGAGACATCCGCTCCTGCGGAAGCCTCTGCTGCCGGGGAAACCTCCGCTCCTGCGGAAGCGGTATCGGCTTCCGATGAAGCAGTACCTGCATCTGGGGAAGCCGGCGAGCCGGCGGAACCGAAGCCGGTTCTTCTGTGGCGTCTTGGCGGTCGCAACGACAATCAGCGCCAGGCGCGTGGCGGGCATGGCGAACGCCGTGGCGGCCAGGGCGAGCAGCGCGGTCAAAGCCAGGAGCGCGGCGATCGCAGTCGCCGGCCGGGCGGCGGTGAAGGCGGCGAGGGCAATCGCAATGGCGACGGCCGCGACAACAATCGCCAGAACCGCGGCAAGGACGGCGCAGGTCGCGATGGCGGCCGGCCCCAGCAGGCAAGAGGCGACCGCAACAACCAACCACGGGGCGATCAGCCGCGTGGCGACCGGCAGGAGCGTGGCGATCGCAAGGATCGCGGTGAGCGTAACGATCGTAACGACCGCAACAACAATCGTAGCGGCTCGCAGCCGCTGCGCTTCGAGGCCAAGCCACCGCGCAAGGAGAAGCCGATCGATCCGGATTCGCCTTTCGCCAAGCTTGCAGCTCTCAAGGAGCAGATGAAGAAGTAATCATGAGCGGGGAGACACAGCCGACAAGCGGTTCGCGCCAGCGCATCGACAAGTGGCTGTTCTTCGCGCGCATGGTGAAATCGCGCTCGCTGGCGCAGAGCCATATCCAATCGGGCCATGTGCATATCAACGGCGAGCGCTGCAGCCATCCGAGCCAGATGGTCAAGCCGGGCGACCGTATCGAGCTGACGCTGGAGCGGCGCGATGTCGTTCTCGTCATGCGCCTTGCCGGCGAGCGGCGCGGTCCTTACGAGGAGGCGCGCCTACTCTACGACGACCAATCCCCGTCACCGGATGAGGCAAAACGTCTCACGCTCTACGAGCAGGCGATCCGGGCGACCGGCGCCGGCCGTCCGACCAAAAAGGAAAGACGTGCAATCGACAGGCTGATGTCGGACGAGGATTAGAAAACTCTGTCTGCGGCGGCGGTTTTTGCAGATCGTTTATCCTTGAAATCCGGCGCTAAAGCCGATACGTCACTGACAACCTGCCGGAAGCGTGCTTGCCTCCCAAGCCTGCTCACGCTTTTCCTCCGGCACGGGGATAGGCGCGACGTTCCAGGTTGCCCGGCCCCATCCGCATGGAAATCCTGGAGTTCTTCATGACCTATGTCGTGACCGACAATTGCATCAAGTGCAAATACACCGACTGCGTGGAAGTCTGCCCTGTCGACTGCTTTTATGAAGGCGAGAATTTCCTCGTCATCCATCCTGACGAATGCATCGATTGCGGCGTCTGCGAACCGGAATGTCCCGCCGAGGCGATCAAGCCCGATACTGAGCCGGGCCTCGACAAATGGCTGAAGATCAACACCGAATATGCCACGATCTGGCCGAATATAACGATCAAGAAGGACCCGTTGCCCGAGGCCAAGGAAATGGATGGCGAGACCGGAAAATTCGAGAAGTTTTTCTCCGACAAGCCCGGTTCCGGCGATTGAGACAGCGCCTACATTCGGTCGCCGGATTCAGGCGACCGTCGGGAAAAACGTTTTAAAAGCTGCGTGAGGCATATGGGTGACATGTGTTGCCCGCATGACTCAAGCGAAGCAAATTATTGATTTCCTCATATTTTTATGATAGGTTTCGTCTACTGTTCCATTTGTGGCATGACGCATGCCCAAAACCATCACGAAAGCAAAACAAATCCGTACACGGTTTCCGTGACATATCAACGCTTTGAGCGCCGGGTCCCAAGATCGAGCGCAAGAAGTCTTTGCTTTTGCCCGATGGGACCAGAGTGAAGTCACCCGACGGATACTACCGTCTCACCCGGGCCTGACTGACCCGGCTCCGGCCGCCGCCGGAAGCGTAACAGGGAGTTTTTGAATAGAATGACGACTCAGCAGAAAAAGCCTTCTACAGCACGTCACGGCTTCAAGACCGGTGAATCGATTGTCTACCCCGCTCATGGCGTCGGTACCATCACCGCTATCGAAGAGCAAGAAGTTGCCGGCATGAAGCTCGAACTTTTCGTTATCGATTTCGAGAAGGACAAGATGCGTCTGAAGGTTCCCGTCGCCAAGGCCATGAGCATCGGTATGCGCAAGCTTTCGGAAACGGATTTCGTCGAGCGTGCTTTGAAGGTTGTGCAGGGCAAGGCACGCGTCAAGCGTACCATGTGGTCCCGCCGTGCCCAGGAATATGATGCGAAGATCAATTCCGGCGACCTGATTTCCATCGCTGAAGTCGTGCGCGATCTCTATCGTGCCGAGAACCAGCCCGAGCAGTCCTATTCCGAGCGCCAGCTTTATGAGGCTGCCCTCGATCGCATGGCGCGCGAAATCGCCGCCGTCAACAAGATGTCGGAAACAGAAGCCGTCCGCCTCGTCGAGACCAATCTCAACAAAGGTCCGAAGCGGGGCAAGGCGATCGAAGAAGACGATTCACAGGACGAAGCCGCATAAAGCGACCCTGTTTTTCCATCAAAAAACCCGGCCTTCGCGCCGGGTTTTTTTATTGGAACTTTTTTCCGACTGCCGCGTTTAGCATACGTAATTGCGGACTGCTCGTCGGGCAATGCCTCAGCGAGCGAACTGCTATTCCGTCAATGTTCGATGAGGAGCGGATCATGCCTTTTCTATATTGCCAATCCGGCAAGGTGAAGAAACAGGTCCAGCCCAGCCGTCTTACCGGCATATGATGAGAAATAGGGCCTCCCCCTGAAAAGTCCAGGGGCGAGGCTTTTATGCATTCAGAACACCATTCAATCCGGACAGCGATGTTCCGGAAGATGAGTTTTATTGTTCATTTCAGGGCGAGAGGCCTGTTTCGGGAGATCGAAATGAAGAACATGTCTGCAGATCGGCGCATGATCAAAATCGCGATGGCCGCCCCTTATCTCGCCCGTCAGGAAGAGCACGATCTCGCCACCCGTTGGAAGGATCACGACGACCGCGGCGCGCGCAACCAGATCGCCATGGCCCATATGCGCCTCGTCATATCCATGGCCGGCAAATTCCGCAATTTCGGCCTGCCGATGAGCGATCTGGTGCAGGAGGGCTATGTTGGCCTGCTGGAAGCCGCCGCTCGCTTCGAGCCGGAGCGCGACGTGCGCTTTTCGACTTATGCAAGCTGGTGGATCAGGGCTTCGATCCAGGACTATATTCTGCGCAACTGGTCGATCGTGCGCGGCGGTACGAGTTCGGCGCAGAAGGCGCTGTTCTTCAATCTGCGCCGTCTTCGCGCCAAGCTCGCCAAGGGTGACACCCAGCTGACGCTGCAATCCATTCACCAGGAAATCGCCGCGGCCCTCGGCGTCAGCCTCTCCGATGTGCAAACGATGGATGCCAGGCTTTCCGGCAACGACGCTTCGCTGCAGGCGCCTTCGGTCTCCGGCGATGCCGAGAGTGCGGAGAAGATGGACTTCCTCGTCAGCGACGATCCCCTGCCGGACGAGCAGGTGTCCAACATGATCGACGGCGAGCGCCGCCGCGTCTGGCTAGCCTCGGCGCTGAAACATCTCAACGAACGCGAGATGAAGATCATCAGCGCCCGGCGTCTGGCGGAGGACGGTGCCACGCTTGAAGAACTTGGCGCCGATCTCGGTATTTCCAAGGAACGTGTGCGTCAGATCGAAAGCCGGGCGATGGAGAAGCTTCGCAGCGCGCTCGTCAGCGCCGATCCGCATATGGCGGCCTACGCCTGAAGCCTATCCCCTCCAGCAGCACAGACTGGCCCGGCGCAAGCCGGGCCTTTTTATTCGGCGATGATCTTGACGCGATCGCCTGTAGAAACGGCTGCACCCGTGGGCAGGGCGTTGATGAGCTTGAAGAGATCGAGCTTGCGGTCCGTGCCCATCATGCGGGCGGCGAGCGTCGAGATATTCTCACCCGGCCGGACGGTGACGACGCGAATGCGCAGCGGCTTCAGCGAGGCTGCCTCTGCCGGCGTCATGCGGCGGAAACTCGCGCGCAAGACACTGGCCGTTGGCTCAAGGGCGTCGCTGCCTTTCGGCACGGCGGTCAGGAAACGGAAGATCTGCGAATTGTTGCGGATCACGGTGACATCGAAATCCCAGCGGTCGGCGCTGGCGCGCGCGGCGGCTGCTTCCATGCCGTTGATGGTGATCGGCTGGATGGTCGACGGATCGAGGCCGGTCACCCAGCCGCTGGAGATATAGTTGGTGAGGCTCTGGTTCTGATTGTCGGCGACGCCGTCGAAGCGGACGGCGATGTCGTTCGGGCCGGTGGCCATCACCGCCTCGACCTTGTTGTCGATGTGAAAATCCGGCGGCACGTCGAAACGGATGCCGAGGCCGCCATGCAGGAAGGTCTGGCCGCGCACATAACCTTCTTCGGGGCTGTCGCCGTAGAGCAGTCCATCTATGCCGTCGAGATAATAATTACGGCCCTTGTCGCCGACCGCCCCTTCCTGGCCGAAGGCGCGGGCGTGGGTGCGGGCAAGCTCTATGCGTTGCGCCGAATTCGGATGGCTCGACAGGAAGTCGAGGCTCTGGTCGGCTTCGGGATCAACCGACATGAAGCGACTGTAAGCGGCCATCGAATCGAGGAAACGGGCAGCGGCATAGGGGTCGTAGCCCGCTTCGCCGAGCATGCGCACACCAATGACATCGGCCTGCAGCTCCTGCTGGCGGGAGAAGGCGGCGAGCCGCAGCTTGCCGCGGGCAAGCGCCTGCTTGCCGGCGATGTCGCTGGAAAGGACTTCGGCGACGACACGGCTGGCGATGACCTCAGCCTCTTCGCGCTTCTGCCGCTCGATGCCGTGGTTTGCGGTCACGTGGCCCATTTCGTGCGACAGCACGGCGGCGACTTCCGAGGCATCGTTGGCAAGGGCGAGCAGGCCGCGGGTGACGTAGAGATAACCGCCCGGCAACGCAAAGGCGTTGATCGCCGGCGAATTCAGGATGGTGATGCGGTAGGACTGGCTCGGATTTTCCGACACCGCCGTCAGGGCGCCGGCGATGCGGGCGACGAGGCGCTCGGTTTTGGCGTCCTTATATTCGCCGCCGTAGCTTGATACGATGCGCGGATGCTCACGAGCGCCCATCGCCGCGCGCGGATCGTTCTTCTGCACCTCGTCGACGATCTGCGGATTGGAAGAAGGCGAAACACTCGGCTGATAGGATTGGTCGATCAGCGTTTGGCAGCCATTCAGCGCCATTGCGACGGCCGAAAACAACATCAGGCGACGGGCGAAACGCTGCGGCGCGGAGATGGCATCACTGGAAAGCGCGGGCGATTTCCACGTCGTCAAGCTGTCCAGGCTGTTTCTCCGCATCATGTCGCTGTTTTGCCGGTTTGCCGCAGATTCGGACCGACCATGGCAAAGGGAATTCAACAGGGACGCACCCCTGATCTCGCACTGCACAATCGGCCGATACAAGTCCTTGCTGTAGCTGATTTACGCATCGGTTGCATAGCGAGACTCTGTATAAATGTGGCGCCGTTGCATTTTGGCAAGCCTCAGGCATGAGGGCCTCCCTTCGCTCGGATGAAATTATGGCGAAAGTTCCGTCACAACGCGGAGATTCGTCGACGGCGCGGAAAAAGAACGGGCCCGATTGAAGCAACCGGGCCGATAGCAACAGTCCTGCGAGAAAATTGCAACCCACGATAATTCATCGAGAAGGAATGCCTTCCGATGAAGCATTCTCTCGCCGTCGTGATTCGACTATTCCGCAGCTTCCGCCGCCGGTTGCTTCGTCGTCTCGCCGGCGCGGGACAGTTGCACAGGCTTCAGCATGATGGCGGCGGCAAGGCCGATCAGCGCAATGGCGCAGGAGGTCATGAACAGCGGCGAGAAAGCGGCGGCATAGGTCTCGGCGACGGCCTGGCGGCTCGCTTCGGGAAGGGCGGCCATCATTTTCGGCGTCAGCTGCTTGATATCGGCGACGCCGGGAATGGAGACGCCGATCTTGCCGAGCTCAGAGGCGATGATGGCGCCGTAGATGGAAATGGCGATCGAGGCGCCGCCCATGCGCGACAGCGTCACCGAGCCGGTGGCGGCGCCGACGTCGCGGACGGGTGCTGCATTCTGTACGCCGATAATGGGAACCTGCTGGGCAAGGCCGATGCCGATGCCATGCAGCATCATGATCGCGCCGATGAAGGCGATCGGCGTTCCGGCGTGGATCTGCGACATCAGCGCAAAGGCGGTGGCGCTGCAGATGAGGCTTGCGATAGCGAAGGGCTTGTAGCGCCCCGTTATCGAGATGATGCGGCCTGCGGAAAGCGACCCGCAGACGAGGCCGCCGGTCAGGAGGATGAAGAGCAGGCCGGCGGCAGACGGCGAAAGGCCGGTCGTGGTCTGCAGGAAGAGGGCGAGATAATTGACCATGCCGATGGCGATGGCGCCGCCCATGATCGAGATCACCAGGAGCAGGCTGAAGGTCGAATTGCGAAACAGCTGCAGGGGAACGATCGGTTCCGGCGCGCGACGCTCGACGAACACCCAGGTGACGGCGCAGACGAC
Source organism: Rhizobium sp. SRDI969 (assembly GCF_025152725.1). NCBI lineage: Bacteria > Pseudomonadati > Pseudomonadota > Alphaproteobacteria > Hyphomicrobiales > Rhizobiaceae > Rhizobium > Rhizobium sp. SRDI969. The sequence continues at coordinate 4,371,477 of NZ_CP104035.1, read as the reverse complement.
GCCGAAGGCGACGATGCCGATACTCTCAGGCGAGATCAACGCGCCGAACAATTCGCTGCTGTCGGTGGCAAGCACGATGCTTGTCGTCGTCATGGCAAGCAGGAGGGCACCGGCATAATCGATCTTGGGGCGGCGATGCGGTTTGCGGTACGGCAGCATGAAGGCAAGGCCGATGAGCACGACGAAGCCGATCGGCACGTTGACGAGGAAGATCGAGCGCCAGCCGAAGAGATCGCTCATCGTGCCGCCGAGCACGGGGCCGATTGCGCCCGATGCCATCAGCACGAGGCTGGAATAGCTTTGGTAGCGAGCCCGTTCGCGCGGCTCGAACAGGTCGGCGTTGACGGCGAAGATCGACACCATGATGCCGCCGCCGCCAAGGCCTTGCAGCACGCGGGCGGCGATCAGCGTGTCCATCGAGACCGCCAGGCCGCAGACTGTCGATCCGACGGTGAAGATCATGATCGCCGTCATCATCACGTATTTGCGGCCGAACAGATCGCCAAGCTTGCCATAGACCGGCATGACGGCGCTCAGCGACAGGAGATAGGCCGAGCCGATCCAGCCGAAGCGCTCGAGATGGCCGAATTCGCCGACGATCGTCGGCAGAGCCGTGGAGACGATCTGATTATCGAGCGTCGCCATGAACATGGCCGTCATCAGGAAGAAGAAGAGAATAAGCCGTCGGCGAGGATCCGTCACGAGCGGCGCAGGCGCGAGTTGCATGTCCATGGAAGGCATCGTTCCGGGTTGATGTGCTTTTATGTGCTAACAGCATATAGTTGTCAATGGCACATTAATGACATCGGCATATTCAATTTTTGAATCGGCTCTGTTATAGTCCTGTGATGAGCGAAATCCTGACCAAGACCCTTTCTGCGGAGCCGGCCGAGCCGGATCGTGAAAATGTGCCGCGTATCGGCCGGAGCATGGCGCGCATGCGGCTGATGACCGGGCGGCGGCTGATCGGCCGGCTGGCGATCCAGAGTGCTGCACCGGGCCTTGAGCTTTCGCATCTCGACGTGCTCGATGCCGTGCGCAAGGCGCAGCCTGCCGGCGAGGTCACCGTCGGCATGATCGCGGAGATGCTGCGCATCGATCCGTCACGGGCAAGCCGGGTGGTGGCCGACATGGTTGGGCGCAATGTGCTGCGCCGCGAGGCCTCGCAGGCCGATGCGCGGCGGATCGTCGTCGTCATGACCGAGGTCGGCCAGGACCTGCTTGCCGAGATCGTCGCGCAGAAACTTGCGATCATTTCCGAGATCGTTTCCGACTGGCCGCAGGAAGATGTCGAGCGCTTCGCAGCGCTTTTCGAGCGCTTCATCGGCGGTTACGAGGCGGTCTTCCTGTCGCGCGACAAGGATACGCCGGGCTGAGGCAGACGCCGTCGTTCGCCGGCCCTTCCCCTCGACCCCTCGTTTGCGCTATGGGCAATGCCCATGAGCCAATCCACCTTCACCATTCTCCTTGGCGGCGAACTCAGCCTGACGGAACGCCTGCGCCATGCCATCGAAGACAGCCGCTTCATTGCGGCCGATGGCGGCATGCGGCATGCGGCAGCCCTCGGTATTACGCCGGAGCTCTGGGTCGGTGATTTCGATTCGACGCCGGCCGATCTCGCCGATGCATTTCCTAATGTGCCGAAACAGCCTTATCCGGCAGCGAAGGCGGCGACGGACGGTGAAATCGCAGTGGCGGAAGCCATCGCGCGCGGCGCTCGGCGGCTGATCCTCGCCGGTGCGCTCGGTGGTGAACGTTCCGACCACGCGCTTCAGCATCTGCTGTCGGCCGTCAGCCTGGCGGAAGAGGGTTTCGACCTGCTGCTGACCTCGGGCAAGGAAGAGGCAGTGCCGCTGGTTGCCGATACGATCGAACTGGACCTTCCCAAAGGCAGCCTGTTTTCCGTGCCCGGATTCAGCGAGTTGAGGGGGCTTTCCATCGAGAATGCGCGTTATCCGCTGGTGGATTTCCATCTGCCTTTCGGCTCGTCACGCACGATTTCCAATGTTGCGGAAGGCAAGGTTCGCTTTTCGCTCCGCAGCGGCCGGGCGATCGTGCTCGCCCGGCCCTATGATCTTTCCGGAGTCTGATTTTTGGCCCCTCCCATTCTGAAACTCGACGATATCTTCCTGAGCTTCGGCGGTGCACCGCTTCTGGCGGGTGCTGGCCTGCAGATCGAGCCCGGTGACAAGATCTGTCTCGTCGGCCGTAACGGCTCGGGAAAATCGACGCTGCTGAAGATTGCCGCCGGCCTGGTCGAGGCGCAGTCCGGCGAGGTCTTCCGCCATCCGTCCTCGACGGTGCGTTATCTCGAACAAGCGCCGGATTTTGCCGGCTTCAATACGGTGCAGGCCTATGCCGAGGCCGGCCTCGGGCCGGGCGATGACCCCTATCGTGTCACCTATCTGCTGTCGCATCTCGGGCTGAGCGGCGACGAAGACCCCAGAATGCTGTCCGGTGGCGAATCGCGGCGCGCAGCCCTTGCCCGGGTTATGGCACCGGAGCCGGACATTCTCCTGCTCGACGAGCCGACCAACCATCTCGACCTGCCGACCATCGAATGGCTGGAAGGCGAGCTGCAAAAGACCCGCAGCGCCTTGGTGCTGATCTCGCACGACCGGCGTTTCCTCGAAAAGGTCTCAACGGCAACCGTCTGGCTCGACCGCGGCACCTCGCGCCGGCTCGACCGCGGCTTTGCACATTTCGAAGCATGGCGCGACCAGGTGCTGGAGGCCGAGGAGCTGGAGCAGCACAAGCTCGGCAAGTCGATCGAGCGCGAGGAGCACTGGCTGCGCTATGGCGTCACGGCGCGGCGCAAGCGCAACATGCGCCGTCTCGGCGAGCTGCAGACGATGCGCTCGAACTATCGCGGCCACAAGGGGCCGCAGGGCACGGTGCAGGCGACGGTTTCGGACGCGCAGGAATCCGGCAAGCTGGTGATCGAAGCCGACAAGATCACCAAGAGCTTCGGCGAGCGGGCAATCGTCACGTCGTTTTCGATCCGCGTGCATCGCGGCGACTGCATTGGTCTCGTCGGGCCGAACGGCGCCGGCAAGACGACGCTGCTGAAGATGCTGACCGGGCAGCTTTCGCCGGATAGCGGCATCGTCAAGCTCGGCACCAATCTGGAGATCGCGACGCTCGACCAGAAACGCGAGGATCTCGACCCCGAGGATACGCTTGCCAACTATCTGACGGATGGGCGCGGCGAAAACCTGCTCGTCAACGGCGAGCAGCGCCATGTCACCGGCTACATGAAGGAATTTTTGTTCCAGCCGGAACAGGCGCGTACGCCGATCAGAAACCTCTCCGGCGGCGAACGCGCCCGGCTGATGCTGGCGCGCATCCTTTCGCGCCCGACAAACCTTTTGATCCTCGACGAACCGACCAACGATCTCGATATCGAAACGCTCGATCTCCTGCAGGAGATTGTCGCCGGCTTTCCCGGCACTGTCATTCTCGTCAGCCACGACCGCGATTTCCTCGACCGCACCGTGACCTCGACGATTGCACCCGCCGTGCCGGATGCGCCGGATGGTCGCTGGATCGAATATGCCGGCGGCTATTCGGATATGCTTTTACAGCGCAAGGGCGCGCTCGATGAGCGTAAGAGAGCCGAGAAGGCGGCGGAGAAGCCGAAGACGCAGGAGGCAGCGCCTTCCGCCGGGAGCTCGAAGGCCAAGCTGTCCTTCAAGCAGAAATTCGCGTTGGAAAACCTGCCGAAGGAGATGGCGAAGGCCGAAGCCGAAATCGCCAAGCGCGAACAGGTGATGGCAGATCCTAATCTTTTCACGCGCGATCCCGCAGCCTTCAATCGCCTTGCCCGCGAGATGGAAAAACTGCGCGCCAGCCTGACAAAGATGGAAGAGGAGTGGCTGGAGCTCGAAATGCTGCGGGAAGAATTGGAAGGCTGAACCTGCTCTCGCGGCTCACTTTTCCTTGATTCGTCGGTGTGTCGTCCTGCGGCATAAGGTGCCGTCCGGCAGCCGGGGATATTGCCGATCGTAATGGCGACAAGGAAAAGTCATATGTCTCGCAAGCCCCATTCCCGTTTTCTCACAGCACTTGCGGCCGGCGGCCTCGTCGCGCTTGCCCTGTCGCAAGCCGCACAGGGGCAAGACGCCCAGCGCATTCGCGTTCGCGGCGCAATCGAAAGCCTCGGCGGCGATACGCTCGTCGTCAAGACGCGCGAGGGCAGCGATGCGACGGTCGCGCTGAAAGCCGGCTGGAAGGTCGGCGGCATCAGACAAGCTTCGGTCGAGGATATCAAGCCCGGCGATTTCGTCGGTGTCGCCTCGCTTCCGAAGGGCCCTGGCCCTGATGGAGCAATCGAGGTGCTGATCTTTCCGGCGTCGATGAAGGGAACGGGCGAGGGCAACCGTCCCTGGGATGCGCAGCCGAACAGCCAGATGACCAACGCGACTGTCAGCCATGCCGTGAAATCTGTCGACGGTCACATAATCACGCTGACCTATCAGGGTAGGGAAAAGACTATCTCGATTGCCGATGGGACACCGATCGTGACGTTGGCGCCTGCGTCCAAGGATGATCTGAAGCCTGGCGCCGGCGTTGTCGTCACTGGCGAGAAGGCGGCGGACGGCAGCATCTCCGCCAGCCGGATCGCCGTCGGCCTCAACGGCGTCATGCCGCCGATGTGACGGATGCGCAGCGCATCTTTGTTTTACGCATCGCCGTTAGACCGAATCGCTAGATTCCCTGGTGCCGCACGTCTTTTCAGACGGGCAAAGGGCGCTGCAGCGCCGGTAGCAGCGGCGTTTTACAGCGCCGGCGCGGGGACGGCGGCTGTGCCGGCACTGGCGCTGGCGCCGGCTTGGACGACAGGCGGCGATTCCTCGGATTTTGACGGCAGCGCCTGCAGATGCAGCACGCGCGGCTTCAGTGCCTCGAGATAAGCCTCGGAGCGGCCGATATAGATCATGCTGCTTTCAGGCATGGAGGTGAGCAGTTTGGCCATTGTTTCCTGCCATTCCGGCTCCATGCCTTCCAGGACTTCCTCGAAGATGATCCAGCGGGGGCGCACGAGCAGCAGGCGCGCAAAGCCAATCGCCTTCTGTTCGTCGCTGTCGAGCAGCTTGTCCCAGCGGGCACGGGTATCGAGCCTTGCGACCAGCGAATGCAGGCCGGCCTTTTCGAGGGCCGCCTCGATGGCCGCGTTCTCGTATTTCTCCGGGCTTTCGGGAAAGGCCAACGCCTCGCGCAGCGAACCGCCGGGAACGTAGGCAACCTGCGGAACGAACACCATATCGTCGATCGGCGGCAGGCCCATCGTGCCGCTGCCGCACGGCCAGAGGCCGGCCATGGCCTGGAACAGCAGCTTGCGGTTGACGCTGTGATCGCCGTTGATCATGATCTTGTCGCCGGCCTTGATCACGACATCGGTTTCAAGCAGGCGGAAACCGCCGCATTCATCGATGTCTTCGCCGATCTTCGCGACGATCACCACATCCTTCAGCGTCAGCGTGCCGGGCGCGGCATTTTCATAGGCAATGCTGTTCTTCAGGTTGAAGTCCTCTTCCATCTCGACCAGCGCCTGGCGGAAATCGGTGACGCGCATCAGCGTGGCACGCCATTCGGCGATCGGGCCGAAATTGGCAACGTACCAGCGCAGCGCCGTGTTGACCTGATTGAAGGCGCCGACGGACATCATCAGCTGGCCGAGGGTGAGGCCGCCGGAGAAATAGGCGGGGGCGGCAACGATGATCGGGATGACGATCACCAGCCAGCCGTAGCCGGCCGAAACCCAGGTAAGATTGGTATTGGCCATGGCGAGCCGCTTGACGACCCTCAGCACCGAGCTGATATCGGTGTTGATGCGCCGGCGCTCGTTTTCCTCGCCGCGGGCAACGGTGATTGCCGGCATGTTTTCGTTGGCGTGCATCAGCGTGAAGCGAAGCTCGGCCTCTTTCGAAAAACGATCGGCATTGAGCTTCACCAGCTTGCGGCCGACGACCTGGCTGAGCACCGAGGCGGAAGCGGCATAGAAAATCGCCGCCCAGACCATGTAGCCCGGAATGGAGAAGCTGTGGCCGCTGATGCGGAAGATGAAGCCGCTCGAAAGCTCCCAGAGCACGCCGATGAAGCTCACCAGGAGAATGGTCGACTGCAGCAGGCCGAGAACCAGCCCTGTCGTGCTTTCGGCGAGGTTGCGGGAATCCTCATGCAGACGCTGGTCCGGATTGACGCCGATCAGGCCGCTGGAAGCGAGCCGCAGCGCCCGCTTGCGCTTCAGCCACTGGTCGACGAGATCGCGCGACAAGCCTTCGCGCATATAGAGCGCCGTCATCTGGTTCAGCCAGGCCTGCAGCACGTTGAGCAGCAGCAGTGTGCCGGCGATCATCGCGAAGATTTCGAGCTGGTGGAAGAATTCGCCGAGGTCGCGGCGCTCCAGCGAATCATAGAAGGGAGCATTCCACTCGTTCAAAATCACCTGGCCATAGGATGTCGCCAGTATGACGAGGATCAGCACCGTCGCCAGAAACAGCACCTTGCCACGCACTTCCGAATTCCAGAATGCTGAGAACATGACGCCGAGGCGATATGTCAGGCTGAGATCATACCCTACCCTATCCTGCCTTCGGATGCCCGGCCCCCTCTCGATTTTATCTGCCATTACGCTTTTCCACACCGCCCATGCTCCCATTAATAACATGGTGGCGTTACCGGTCTATCAACAGATTCTATCAGTCATTAAAGTGTGATGATGCTTGCATGAGTCTCTCCTGCATGCATTCGCCAGTTGATTCGCAATTCGACTGGGTCTAATTAAGGCCTCCGTGGTGATTTGGCCGGCCGGCTTGCAGCCACGTTAAAAAAGTCGCTAAAGGGCCGCGTGCGGACCGGTAGCGATTTTTGTCGCCGCCGGTTTTTGTTTTTGATCGAGTGACCGCAATGCCTATCAAGATCCCCGATACGCTGCCCGCCTTCGAAACCCTGGTTCAGGAGGGCGTGCGGGTGATGACCGAGACGTTGGCGATCCGTCAGGATATTCGGCCGTTGCAGATCGGACTGCTCAACCTCATGCCGAACAAGATCAAGACCGAGCTGCAGATGGCCCGCCTGGTCGGCGCCTCGCCGCTGCAGGTGGAGCTGTCGCTCATCCGCATCGGCGGCCACAAGGCGAAGAATACGTCCGAGGACCATCTGCTTGCCTTCTACCAGACCTGGGAGGAGGTAAAGCACCGCAAGTTCGACGGCTTCATCATCACCGGGGCGCCGATCGAGCTTTTGCCGTATGAGGACGTCACCTATTGGGCGGAGATGCAGGAGATTCTCGACTGGACGGAAACGAATGTCCATTCGACGATGAACGTCTGCTGGGGCGCGATGGCGGCGATCTATCATTTTCACGGCGTTCCGAAATACGAGCTGAAAGAGAAGGCCTTCGGCGTCTACCGCCATCGGAACCTGAAACCTTCCTCGATCTATCTCAACGGCTTTTCCGACAATTTCGAAGTGCCGGTGTCGCGCTGGACCGAAGTGCGCCGCGCCGATATCGAAAAATCCGAAAGTCTGGAGATCCTGATGGAATCAGCCGAGATGGGCGTGTGCCTCGTGCACGAGAAGCGGGGCCGGCGGCTCTACATGTTCAACCATGTCGAATATGATTCCACCTCGCTTTCCGACGAATATTTCCGCGACGTCAACGCCGGCGTGCCGATCAAGATGCCACACAATTACTTCCCCCATAACGATCCGGCGCTTGCGCCGCAGAACCGCTGGCGCAGCCATGCGCATCTCCTGTTCGGCAACTGGATCAACGAAATCTATCAGACGACGCCCTTTGATGTGGAAGAGATCGGCACGGATCTCTGACCGTTGCCGATCGCGCCGCGAGCCGATGCCACTGCCTCGATGCTGCGGCTTTTCTTTCCGATCCATCGGTTGCGGATCGAAGCAAATGCGGGCAGGTTCCTGTCCTGAAGCCTACAGAACCGCGCGTCTTCGTTGGACGTGCAATGCACATGTTGAATCGCTGCAAATTCCTCAAATCGGTTCCGAATTGAGGAATTTGCAGCAGAGATAGAATGGACGGTCGATCATGTCGGATAAGTTGGAGCGGGACGTTTTCGGGCGAACGAAGGCGGGCGAGACCGTCTATCGGGTCGAGATCAAAGGCGGCGGGCTGACGGCCAAGATTATCAGCTGGGGTGCGGTCATCCAGGATCTGCGCCTCGAGGGACATGACGCGCCGCTGCAGCTCGGCTTCGACGATTTCGACAGCTACCCGCTCTATTCGTCCTACTTCGGCGCAACGCCAGGCCGCTGCGCCAACCGCGTCGGCGGCGGCAGGTTCACGCTTGACGGCAAGGACTATCACCTCGAGCCGAATGAAAACGGCGTCACGCATCTGCATGGCGGCAGCGACAATATCGCCAAACGCAACTGGACGATCGTCGAGCATGACGTCGACCGCGTGGTGCTGAAGATCGTCGATCCGGATGGCCGCGCCGGCTATCCCGGCAATTGCACCATCCAGGCGACTTTCTGGGTGCATGGCAACGGTGAACTGTCGATCATCTACGAATCGACCAGCGACCAGCCGACGCTCGCCAATGTCTGCCAGCACGCCTATTTCAACCTCGACGGCCGCGAAGATGCGCTTGGCCATGACATCATGATAGCCGCCGATCATTATCTGCCGACCGATGAAAAGCAGGTGCCGACCGGTGAGATCCGTCCCGTCGAGGGCACGGAATTCGATTTCCGCGAGATGGCGCCGATGAAGCGTTTCGTCGGCAGTGAACAAGCGTTTTACGACCATAATTTCTGCCTGTCGGGCGAGCGTACCGCCAAGCGGAGCGTCGCGCTTGCCCGCAGCCTTTATTCCGGTGTGTCGCTGGAAGTGCGCAGCACGGAGCCAGGCGTGCAGTTCTATGCCGGCTTCAAGCTCGATGTCGCGGCTCCCGGCATCGGCGGGCGCAAATACGGCCCGTTCGCCGGCTTCTGCCTGGAGACGCAGGTCTGGCCGGATGCCATCAATCACCAAGGTTTTCCGAATGCAGTGCTGCGCCCCGGCGAAGTGCTGCGCCAGGAGACGGATTATATCTTCACCAAGAACTGAGCATCCTCCAGCGCCGCGCGTTTCTAAACGCGCGGCGCTGCGGACGCACGACTGTCAAATTTGAGCGCTATGAAGCCCTTGCTGGTCCGCCGGCGAGGGGTTTTTCGTTGCATGTTCGATTCTACCTTGCCGATTGGTTCTATATAGGTTCTATTGTGTGCCCATGGATAGAACCAGTCTGATAGCGGAACTGAACAGCCGCGGCCTGCGTGACGAGGCGCTGACCGGGCCGCTCTACAAGCGGCTGTCGCAGACACTGACCGGCCTCATTCAGGAAGGGCTGCTGAAGCCCGGCACCGCACTCCCGGGCGAGCGCGACCTTGCCGAGGCTCTGAAGCTCGGCCGTGTCACCGTGCGCACCGCCTATCGCGACCTAATGGCATCCGGCGCACTGGAATCGCGCCACGGAAGCGGTACTTTCGTGTCGAGCAGGGTGGAGCGCATGGAACAGTCGCTGTGGCGGCTTTCCTCCTTTTCCGCCGACATGCGCTCGCGCGGGCGTCTGCCGGCCGCGCGGATACTGTCGCGGGCGGTCAATACGCCGTCGCCGGAGGAATCCTTCCTGCTCGGCCTCGGCGGCGATGAGCCGGTGCTGAGGCTCGACCGCTTGCGCCTTGCCGACGGACTGCCGCTGGCGATCGAACGCGCCGTGGTGCCGATCAAGTTCCTGGGGCACGATGCCGGCGGCGAGGGATCGCTCTACGATGCGCTGACGGCCAGCGGCCACAGGCCCGTGCGCGCGCTGCAGCGGCTGACCGCGGTCACGCTCGACCCGTCCTCCGCCGCGATCCTGAACGTCAAATCAGGCGCGCCGGCGCTTCTGATCGAACGTGTCTCGCGCCTGGAAGACCAGCGCGTCGTCGAATACACCCGCTCGCATTATCGCGGCGACGCCTATGATTTCGTTGCCGAATTGAGAATCGGAGATGACCTATGAATGACAACCAGTCACTGATGCTGCAGGAAGCCGGTCAATCGCCGGAGGTGGTGGCCACGCTGCTCGAAAAGGAAAAACCGGTCTTTGCCGAGATCGCCCGGCTGTTTTCGTCCGCCCGCCCGAGCGTGGTGACGACGGCGGCGCGCGGTTCCTCGGACCATGCCGCCACCTTCTTCAAATACCTCTTCGAGATCACCTGCGGCGTTCCGGTCGCCTCGGTCGGTCCGTCGATTGCTTCCGTTTATGGTGCGGCGCTGCACCTGAAGGGCGGCGTGCATTTCACCGTGTCACAGTCGGGTGCGAGCCCCGACATCGTCGCGCTGCAGGATGCGGCGAAGAAGGGTGGAGCGACGACGATCGCCGTCGTCAACGTCACCGACAGCCCGCTTGCGAAGCAGGCCGATATCGTTCTCGGCCTCAATGCCGGCGCGGAAAAGAGTGTCGCGGCGACAAAATCCTTCATCGCCTCGGTCGCCGCCCTTTCCGGGGTGACGGCTGCGATCGGCGGTGCGTCCGATCTGCAGGCCGCGCTCGGCAAGCTGCCGGAGGCACTGTCGGCGACCGCGGGGATCGACACGGCGGCAGCCGAAGAGGTGCTCTTTAACGCGACCTCGCTTTATACGGCCGGCCGCGGCCCGGCTTTCGCGATCGCGCTCGAAGCGGCGCTGAAGGCCAAGGAAACCTCCGGCCTGCATGCCGAAGCCTTTTCGCTGGCGGAACTGATGCATGGCCCGATGCGCCTGGTGCAGCCGGGCTTCCCGATCATCGCCTTTGCGCCCGACGATGCGGCCTTCGCCAACAATGTGCAGGCGCTGGAACGCCTGCAGAAACTCGGCGCGACCACCGTCGGCTTCTCGACGCAGCCGCTTTCCGGCGTCCATCTGCGCGTACCGACGACGGGCAACGGCCTCGTCGATCCGCTGGTGTCGCTGCTCGTCTATTACCGGCTGATCGAGTCGGTGACGCGCCGCAAAGGCTTCGATCCCGACAAGCCGGCAAACCTGCTCAAGGTGACGGAGACGGTCTGATGGTCCGCAAGATCTTCCTCGGTGCCCGCATCTTCGACGGCGAGCGCTTCCATGACGACAAAGCCCTCATCGTTGCCGGCGGCCGCGTCGAAGCGATCGTTGCAAGAAATGATCTGCCGGACGGCGAGGTGGTGGCGCTTGCCGGCGGTGTTCTGTCGGCCGGCTTCATCGATGCGCAGGTCAATGGCGGCGCCGGGCGGATGCTGAACGACGAGCCTTCCGTTGCCTCGATGGACATTATCGCCGGCGGGCACCGGCCCTATGGCACGACGTCGCTGCTGCCGACGCTGATCACCGATACATCAGAGGCCTCCATTGCCGCCATCGAGGCGGCCAAAGAGGCAGTGAAAATGAACCGCGGCGTCGCCGGCCTGCATCTGGAAGGCCCGCATCTGGCGCCCGCAAGGAAGGGCGCGCATCTGGCGGAACTGATGCGGCCGGTGGAGGACCGCGATGTCAAGGCCTTCATCCGGGCGCGCGAGGCGATCGGCACGCTGCTCGTCACCATGGCCGCCGAGCAGGTGACGGTTGCCCAGGTGCGTGAGCTTGCGGAGGCCGGCGTCACCGTCAGCATCGGCCATTCCGATTGTTCGAGCGAGGCGGCGGAGGAACGTTTCGATGCCGGCGCACGGGGCGTCACGCATCTCTTCAACGCCATGAGCCAATTGGGACACCGTGCGCCTGGCCTCGTCGGCGCGGCGATCGATCATCCCTCGATCTGGTGCGGCATCATCGCCGACGGCCATCATGTCGATCCGAAGGCCCTGCGCACGGCGCTTCGCGCCAAACGCGGCGAAGGCAAGCTGTTTTTCGTCACCGACGCGATGTCGCTCGTCGGATCGGAGAAGGATTCGTTCACGCTGAACGGACGCACCGTCCGGCGCGAAAGGGGCGGTTTCTGCTCGAAGCTAGTGCTTTCCGGCGGCACGTTGGCCGGTTCCGACGTCGACATGATCTCGACGATCCGTTACGGCGTCACCTATCTGGACCTGACGCTCGCCGAGGCCTTGCGTATGGCGACCCTTTATCCCGCGCGGTTCCTCAGGCTTGCCGATCGCGGCCATCTCTCGCCGGGCGCGCGTGCCGATCTCGTGCATCTCACCGATGCGCTTGCCGTCACCGCCACCTGGCTCAGCGGCGAAGCGGCCTGAACGCTAAAGGCGCGTCGCGATCTGTCAGATTTGCTGTTCGCGCTTTAGATCTTTGTTTTACGCATGTCGTTATCGCAAAACCGCGGCACACTTTTGCGCGACATGCTCTAGGAGAAGTGGGATGACCGACATTACCGATGCCTATTTCTCCAATCTGATCGGCCGGCTGGAGGAACTGAAGCAGACGCTCGCCGAGCCGATGGCGCAGGCAGCAGCCGTCATCCTCGATGCTGCCCGCGGCGACAAGCGTGTCTATGTCTTCGGCACCGGCCATTCGCATATGCTGGCGGAAGAGGTGCACTATCGTGCCGGCGGGCTCGCCTTCACCGTGCCGGTACTCGTCGGCTCGGCCATGTTGCATGAGGGTGCAGTCATCAGTTCGGTCTATGAGCGCACGCAGGGCCTAGTGCGGCCGATGCTGGAGCGTTACGGCATGCAGCCGGGCGATGTCATCATCATCGCCTCCAATTCGGGCGTGAACGCCGCACCGATCGAGGCCGCCGACTATGCGCGCGAAATCGGCGCAAAGGTGATTGCCATCACTTCGATCGCCTATTCCTCAGCGATTGCCAATGGCCGCCGGCGGCTCGCCGACGTGGCCGATGTGGTGCTCGACAACGGGCTGCCACCGGGTGACGCCGTTGTCGATCTCGAAGGCACGGGGCTTCGGGTCGGGCCAGTCTCGACGGCGGTCGGGGTGACGGTCATCAATGCGATCTTCGCAGAGGTCGCTTCGGAGCTTTCGAAATCCGGCGATGCGCCGATTTATCTCAGCGCCAACATGCCGGGTGCCGCCGAGATCAACCAGAAGCTCGTCAAGAAATACCGGCCGCGCAACCCGCATCTCTAGGGCAATTCCAGCAAAAGTGCGTAGCGGTTTTGCGTCCGGAATTGCGTGAAAACAAAGAGATAGAGCATGATGCCGAAAAGTGTGTGCGGTTTTCGCGCGACATCATGCCCCGATTATTTAATTGAGACGGCGGAAAAAAAAGGCCGGCGCGAGCCGGCCTCTCCGATAGGCTGAAACCAGGATCAGTCCTTGGCGCGTTCGACGTAGGAATTGTCTTCCGTGGCGATGACGACGCGGGTGCCGGCATTGATGTGCGGCGGAACCATGGCGCGCACGCCGTTCGACAAAATCGCCGGCTTATAGGAGGACGATGCCGTCTGGCCCTTGACGACCGGTTCCGTCTCCATGATTTCGAGCGTGACGTGGCGCGGCAGTTGGAGCGCCAGCGCAATGCCTTCATGCATCGAGAGGATGCAGGACATGCCTTCCTGCAGATAGGCCTTGTCGTCACCCATGGTGTCGACATCGACCACGACCTGGTCGTAGGTCGCCGGGTTCATGAAGTGGAAGCCTTCGCCGTCTTCATAGAGATATTGGAAGGAGACGTCTTCGACGAAGGCGCGCTCGACCTGTTCGGTGGTGCGCCAGCGCTCGGAAACCTTCACGCCGTCGACGATGCGGCGCATGTCGACCTGGGTGACCGGCGTGCCCTTGCCCGGATGAAAGTTCTGGGCGGTAAGAACGACGTAGAGCTTGCCGTCGACATCGAGAACGTTGCCCTTGCGGACCGAAGAGGCGATGACCTTGACCATAAGACTTCCTTGTAACTCGGCTTTCGGCGTCGTAGATGACTGGCGAGACGCCCCGAAGACGCAAATGTTTTTCTTTGGGGCGCAACTAACCTAAAATCCGGGAAATAGCCACCCCCAATACCGGCTTCTCCGGCGAAGAAAGCTTGGAATGAACTCTTCGGCGAAAGCGTCCCCTTGGTGGACCCCGTCCGTGCATGCCGACCGCCGTCCGTTCCTGGTCGGGCGCAACGCAATCCAGGCGGCGTTGCGCGGGTTTTTTGCGCGCGAGGATTTCATCGAGGTGGATACGGCGGTGCTGCAGGTTTCCCCCGGCAACGAGGCGCATCTGCATGCCTTCGCCACGGAAGCGCTGACGACGGATGGGCAAAGGGCGCCGTTCTACCTACATACCTCGCCGGAATTTGCCTGCAAGAAGCTGCTTGCGGCGGGCGAGGAACGCATCTCGTGTTTTGCCCATGTCTATCGCAACCGCGAGCGTGGGCCGCTGCATCATCCTGAGTTCACTATGCTCGAATGGTATCGGGCCGGCGAAAGCTACGAGAGCCTGATGATGGATTGCGTGCGGATCCTGGCGCTGGCCGCCGAAACGGTGAAGACCGGGAAGCTTGCCTATCGCGGCGCCGAGAGCGATCCCTTTGCCGGGCCGGAGCGGATCAGCGTTGCCGAAGCCTTCGAGCGTCATGCCGGCATCGATCTTCTCGCCTCGGTCGCCGCCGGCGGTTCGACCGACCGCGACCATCTGGCCGCCGAGACGAAGCGCGTCGGCATGCGTGTTGCCGATGACGACGGCTGGGCCGATCTCTTTAGCCGGGCGCTTGTGGAAAGGATCGAGCCGCATCTTGGTTTCGGCCGCATCACCATCCTCGACGAATATCCGATCTCAGAGGCGGCACTTGCCCGTCCCTCGGCAGACGACCCGAGGGTTGCCGAACGTTTCGAGCTCTATGCCTGCGGCGTCGAGCTTGCGAACGGTTTCGGCGAGCTCACCAACGCTGCCGAACAGCGGCGACGGTTCGAGATCGAAATGGCCGAGAAGACGCGGGTCTACGGCGAGACCTATCCAATCGACGAGGATTTTCTCGCTGCGCTGCCGCTGATGCCTGAGGCAAGCGGTATCGCGCTCGGCTTCGACCGGCTGGTGATGCTGGCGACGGGAGCATCACGCATCGACCAGGTGCTCTGGGCGCCGGTGGCGGAGTACGGAAGATGAATGCCGTCAAACCGATCAAGAGCGTCGACGATCTTGTGAAGGCGGGACTGGTCGCGTCTGCCGATCGCGCAGCGCTCGAGGAGGTTGCGGCGCGTTATGCGATTGCGCTGACGCCTGCAATCAGTAAGCTCATCGACCGCACCGATCCCGTTGATCCGATCGCTCGGCAATTCGTGCCTGATACAGCCGAACTCACGGTTGCCCGCGAAGAACGGGCCGATCCGATCGGCGATCATGCCCACAGCCCCGTCGTAGGCATCGTTCACCGTTACCCCGACCGCGTGCTGCTCAAGGCCGTGCATGTCTGCCCGGTCTATTGCCGCTTCTGCTTCCGCCGCGAAATGGTGGGGCCGCAGGGTCTCGGCACGCTCGATGCGGCGGCGATGCAGGCCGCTTTCGATTATATAAGCAGTCATGAGGAGATCTGGGAGGTCATCCTCACGGGCGGCGATCCGCTGGTGCTTTCTCCGCGCCGGCTCCACGAGATCATGGAGGTGCTTGCCGGCATCGCGCATGTGAAGATCATCAGGTTCCACACGCGTGTCCCGGTCGTCGACCCCGAGAAGATCGATGCGACGATGATCGCGGCACTGAAGGCGAGCGGCAAGACGGTCTATATCGCGCTGCACGCCAACCATGTGAGAGAGCTGACGACGGAAGCGCGCGCCGCCTGCGGCCGCCTCGTCGATGCCGGCATTGCCATGGTCAGCCAGTCGGTGCTGCTCAAGGGCGTCAACGACGATCCCGCCGTGCTGGCGGAGTTGATGAAGGCCTTCGTCGAAATCCGCGTCAAACCCTATTACCTGCATCATCCGGATCTGGCGCCCGGCACCAGCCATTTCAGAGTGACGATCGAGGAGGGGCAGAAGATCGTCGCGGCGCTGCGCGGGCGGATTTCCGGTCTCTGCCAGCCGGCCTACATCCTTGATATCCCAGGCGGTCACGGCAAGGCCGTCGTCACTGGGAGCGCGATCCGGGCGACAGGTGACGGATGTTATTCCGTCACCGATTATCGCGGCGGCGAGCATTCCTATCCGCCGGCCGATTGAGACAAAAGCGGCGCTTTTCGTATCATTTCTGTACTCGCCACGCCGGAAACCAGACTGTGTCGCAGTATCGAAATTACATTAAGTCATTGATATAAGGTCGTTGTTTACGACGGCTCGGGAAGGATCGCTAAAATCCTAACTATGAGCCTTAGTCATATTTAACTCAATAAATTAGCGGAATGTTCTGTTTTCCGCACTAAAAGAACGCTCATGACAAGGCGATGAACGCCGGATCGGGATCATGAGAATCTTGGAGTGATGGGATGAATAAGGCAATCCGCGACCTCGTAGCTAAATTCGGCAAGCTTCCCGGGTCGATCGACCAGGTTGCCGACGATGCCGATCTTTATGCGGCAGGTTTGACGTCCTTTGCTTCTGTGCAGTTGATGCTTGGCCTCGAAGAGGCCTTCGACATCGAATTTCCCGACAATCTCCTGAACCGCAAATCCTTCGCGAGCATCTCGGCCATTGCCAGGACCGTCGATCTCATCCGGGACGGCCGGAAGGTCGCGTGATGAATTTCCCCGTCAAGATCATGCAGGACGGTCTTGTCGCAAGGGTGGCCCGCGTCGCCGAAATCGCGGCGAAACACGCGGATACCGTCGATGCCGAAGCCCGTTTCCCCCGGGAAGCCGTCGATGCGATGAAGGCCGAAAGGCTGCTCGGCATCCAGGTGCCGCGCCATTTCGGCGGCGAATCCGCCTCGATCACCGAGATCGCCGAATTGTGCTCGATGCTCGGCCAGGCCTGTGCCGCAAGCGCCATGGTTTTCGCCATGCACCACATCAAGCTGTCGAGCCTCGTTGAACACGGCGCCGACAGCGAATGGCATCGCGGTTTCATGCGCCGCATCGCCGCCGAACAGCTGCTGATCGCATCCGCCACCACCGAAGGCGGCATCGGTGGAAACCTGCGCAACAGCATCTGTGCGGTCGAAGTCGATGGCGACACGTGCCGCCTCGAAAAGGATGCGACCGTCATTTCCTACGGCTCGCATGCCGACGCCATTCTCATCACCTCGCGTGCCCACGCGCAGGCGGCTTCCTCCGATCAGGTGCTGACGGCCTTCCTCAAGGACCAGTACACGCTCGAGAAAACGCATGTCTGGAATACGCTCGGCATGCGCGGCACCTGCTCCGACGGCTTCCTGTTCAAGGGCGAAGCGGCGGCTTGCCAGATCCTGCCGAAGCCTTTCGCGGAGATCGCGGCGCAGTCCATGCTTGCCTCCTCGCACCTCTTGTGGAGCGGCGTCTGGTACGGCATTGCCGTCGACGCCGTTGTGCGCGCCCAGGCTTTCGTGCGTGCCGCAGCCCGCAGGGCGCCGGATGCCCAGCCGCCGGGCGCGCTGCGCCTCGCCGAGGTTTCGAACCTGTTGCAGATGGTGAAATCCAACGTCGTTACCGGCCTCAAGGCCTATGAGGATGCCAAGGCCGATGCCGACAGGCTGTCTTCGATGGGATTTGCGGTGGCGATGAACAACGTCAAGATCGCCTCGTCCGAGACCATCCTGGAGATCGTCAACCATGCGATGCTGATCTGCGGCATCATGGGCTACAAGAACGGTACGCCCTTCAGCCTCGGACGCCATCTGCGCGACGCGCATTCCGCACAGCTCATGATTTCGAATGACCGCATCCTCGGCAACACGTCGAGCATGCTTCTTGTCCATAAACAGGACACTAGCCTACTGGGGTGACAGTCATGGATATGCAGACCTCGTTTCTGGACCGGCTTTTCGAATCCGGTCTGCTGATCGATACCGGCATCGACGGGCTCTACGGCCGCAGCGGCCAGTTCGAAGACGTGATCGCTGCCTTCGAGCGCCTGATCGACACGTTCGGCGGCGCCGATGGTGCCGAAGCCATGCGCTTTCCGCCCGGCATGAACCGCGCCTTCTTCGAAAAGAGCGGCTACATGAAGAGCTTTCCGCAGCTCGCCGGCACGGTGCACAGCTTCTGCGGCAGCGAACTCGATCATGTCAGCCTGCTGCAATGCATGGAAGTCGGCGAAGACTGGACCAAGGGGCAGGAGGCGACCGACATCGTGCTGACGCCGGCTGCCTGCTATCCGCTCTATCCGACGATCGCCAAGCGCGGCAACCTGCCGAAGACGGGCGGCCTCTTCGACCTGCAATCCTATTGCTTCCGCCATGAGCCGTCGAAAGACCCTGCCCGCCAGCAGCTGTTCCGCATGCGTGAATATGTCTGCATGGGCACCGAGCTGCACGTCACCGATTTTCGCCAGCGCTGGATGGATCGCGGCGTCGAGATGATGAAGGCCGTCGGCCTCGATGTGACGATCGACGTCGCCAATGATCCGTTCTTCGGCCGCGCCGGCAAGATGCTCGCCAATAATCAGCGCGACCAGAACCTGAAGTTCGAGCTGCTGATCCCCATCACCTCGGCTGCCAATCCGACCGCCTGCATGAGCTTCAACTACCATCAGGATGCCTTCGGCACGAAGTGGGGTCTCAAGCTCGAAGACGGCAATGTCGCGCACACCGCCTGCGTCGGCTTCGGGCTGGAGCGCATCGCCCTTGCCCTCTTTCATCATCACGGGCTCGATGTGAAGCAATGGCCGGCCAGCGTACGGAAAGCGCTGTGGGGCTGAGCAAATCGATGACATCGGTCTTTTCGGGAATCGACCCGGAAACCTACCGGGCGCATGCGCTGCATTCCGGCGAGCGCGCCTGGCCGGAAACCAACTGCTATGTCGATCTCTGGATCGAGGTACTGGCGACATCAGGCGTTGCGCCGGAGGCGATGCTGGGTTTTACCCTGACGCAGGATTTCGAGGGCGACCAGTTCACCTTCTTCAAGGTGCCGCTCGAGGATCTCGAAGCGCTCTACGGCATTCGTGCGACCGAGCTTGCCATCTACGACCGTGTCGAACGCCATGTCGAGGTTCAGATCGCGCGTGCCCGTCTCTGCCTGATCGAAATGGATTCTTTCTACATGCCGGATACGCGCGGCACCGCCTACCGGCAGGAGCACGGCAAAACGACGGTTGCGATCAACCGACTGGATATTGCGGCCAAACGCGTCGATTATTTCCACAATGGCGGCTATTTTCGTCTCGAAGGCGAGGATTTCGACGGGCTGTTCCAGCTGCATCGGGAAAACGACCCGCCGTTCCTTCCCTATGCGGAATTTGCTCGGTTCCCGGAAAAGCCCGCGGATGAAGCGCATCTGCGCGCGACCGCGCGGCGGCTTGCCGGCTTTCACTTTGCCCGGCGTCCCCGCGAAAACCCGATCCGCGCCTTTGCAGGCGTCTTTCCGCAACAGGTCGAAGCGGTGGCGGAACGGCCGTTCGGCTTCTTCCACAAATACGCCTTCAACACGCTTCGCCAGGTAGGCGCCAATTTCGAACTGGCGGCCGATTACCTCACCTGGCTCTCCCCTGATGAATTCACGGCTGCCGCCGAGCATGCCAGGCGCATTTCCGAGGTGGCGAAATCGGTGCAGTTCCAGCTTGCCCGCGCCGTCACCCGCAAGAAGTTCGAGCCGTTGCAGGCAGCACTTGATCCGGCCGCCGATGCATGGGATTCCATGATGGCGTCGCTTGCGGGGCGAATCTGAGGCCGGAGATCTGACCATGCGGGGGCGTTTGGCAAGCATCGGTGCTGAGGAAAGTCTACTTTCCGAAGGCTGGAACCTGATCCTGACGGAGCCGGGCGCATGCGCGGTGCCGCACGACATCCCGCTATCGGCGCAGTTCATTCCAGCACCCGTTCCCGGGACCGTCGCCGCAGCACTCGAAAAAGCCGGTCTCTTCGATCGGGAAAATCCCGAGCCGCTGAACACGCGGGACGCCTGGTATCTCTGCCGGCTTTTCGATGCCGAGCCGGGTGACGCGATCCTGCGTTTCGCAGGGCTGGCGACGCTCTGCCACGTCTTCCTGAACGGCCAGGAAATCCTGTTTTCCGAGAGCATGTTCACGGCGCATGAGATTCCGGTGACACTTTCGGGCGGCGACGAGCTGGCCCTGTGCTTCCGGGCGCTCGGCCCCCGCCTGTCGGAGCCGGGCCCGCGCGCGCGCTGGCGGCCGCAGATGATCACGCCGGCGGGCTTGAAGAATTTCCGCACGACTCTGCTCGGCCATATGCCGGGCTGGTGCCCCGATATCCATGCCGTCGGGCCATGGCGGCCGATTTCGATGGTGCGGCGCAATCCCGTCTCGATCTACAATGTTTCCATCCGCGCCGTATTGGAGGAGAGTGGCGTCGGCCGTCTCAGCGTTTCCCTGCACAGCAATGCCGAGGATCCGGCAATGCTGCTGCACTGCGGCGGGATGGAGCAACCCTTCGAAAAGGTCGGCGACAGTCATTACTCGGCTATCCTCAAGCTTTCCGACATCGAGGCCTGGTGGCCGCACACGCATGGCGCTCCGCGTCTCTACGAACTGACGCTGGTTTCCGACGGGGTGGAATATCCGCTCGGCAGGACCGGCTTCCGGCGCGTCGACATCGAGCGCGGTGCCGATGGCGATGACTTCGCGCTCCTCGTCAATGGCGAACGCATCTTCTGCCGTGGTGCGGTGTGGACGACGGCCGATATCGTGCGATTGCCGGGCGGGCGGGCGGATTACGAGCCGTTCCTGCGGCTTGCTGCCGGAGCCGGCATGAACATGATCCGCATCGGCGGCACCATGGCCTACGAGACACCAGATTTCTTCGCGCTCTGCGACGAGCTCGGCCTGCTGGTCTGGCAGGATTTCATGTTCGCCAATTTCGATTATCCGCGCAACGACAAGGCTTTTCTTGGCCACGTGCATGCGGAGGTCGAGGAATTCCTGCACGGCGTGCAGGCGTCGCCTTCGCTGGCCGTGCTCTGCGGCGGCAGCGAAATCCACCAGCAGGCGGCAATGCTCGGCCTGCCGGCGGAATTCTGGAGCGGGCCGGTCACCGATGAAATCATTCCGGCGGTCGTCGCGCGCATGCGCCCCGATGTGCCCTACATGCCGAACTCACCCTATGGCGGGGCGATGCCCTTTTCGCCGAATGCCGGTATCGCCCATTATTACGGCGTCGGCGCCTATATGCGGCCGATTGCGGATGCGCGCCGCGCCGATGTGCGTTTTGCCTCCGAAAGCCTCGCCTTCGCGCATGTGCCGCAGCAAAGGACGCTGAAGCATCATCTCGATGTGCCCGCCGTCCACAGCCCGCTATGGAAGGCCCGCGTGCCCCGCGATCGCAGCGCATCGTGGGATTTCGAGGATGTTCGCGATTTCTACCTGCAGCTTCTCTACGGTTTCGATCCCGCTCAGCTGCGCCGCGAAGATCCGGAACGCTATCTCGATCTCTCCCGCGCCGTCACCGGCGAGGTGATTGAAGAGACTTTTGCCGAATGGCGGCGCAAGGGCTCCGCCTGCAATGGCGCGCTCGTCTGGACGCTGCAGGACCTGCTGCCCGGCCCCGGCTGGGGGGTGATCGATTCCACCGGAGAGCCGAAGCCCATCTGGTATGCGATGCGCCGTGCATTCCGGCCGGTGCAAGTGGTCTTCACCGACGAGGGAACGAACGGTCTCGACGTGCATGTCGTCAACGAGACGGATGCCGCGCTCGACGTCGAACTCGAGGTCGTCTGCCTGCGCGACGGAAAACAGCAGGTCGTCAGCGGCAGCAGGGCCTTCAAGCTAGCGGCAAGAGACACTGAGCGCCTTGCCTGCACGGCGCTGTTCGGCGCCTTCTTCGATACGACCTATGCCTTCCGTTTCGGGCCGCCGGCGCACGATGCAAGTGTGGCGCGCCTGCGCTCGCTGGCGGATGGCGCCCTTCTCGCCGAGAGCTTCCACTTCCCGTGCGGACGGGGGAAGGCGCTCCATGACGCAGGGATCGAAGCAACATTCGGCAGAGAGGGCGACGACTGGTTCGTCGATCTCAGGACCGACCGGCTGGCGCAATCGGTGCATATCGACGTCGAAGGCTATCGGGCCGAGGACGACTGGTTCCACCTTGCCCCCGGTGCGATGCGGCGGGTGACGCTCCACGCGCTGTCCGGCGTGGAAAGCGACATTCCGCCTGCAGGCGAGATCAGAAGTCTAGGCAGTTCGCATCGCGTCGCAATCGAGGGCTGACGCCGCTGCGAAGGATGATGCCGATCCATTGGGAAAGACCGTGATTTGAGAACGATATACCGCTTTCTGCGCGCCCATCTCCTGCAGCGGCTGATCCCGCGGTCGCGTCTTGCTTTCAACCCGCGCAGGCCGGTGGAAGTCGTCGGTTATCTCTCGATGGCGGTCGGCGTCGGCGAATCGGCAAGGCTCTGCGCCGACGCGTTGTCGAAGGCGGGGCAGGCGATTTCGCTCTCCGATGTCAGCACGCATCCTGACGAAAATTCCTTCGCCGGATGGATGCCGTCGCATCTCACCGCCGAACCCGCGGGAAGCCGGATCTGGCATCTCAATCCGCCGATGCTGCCGCGCGCCATCCTGAAGAAGGGCGTTGCCAATTTCACCCGCGCCTTCAACATCGGCTATTTCGCCTGGGAGCTCGAAATCGTCCCGGCGGAGTGGCGCAATGCGATGCATTACATGAATGCCGTCTTCGTGCCGTCGGAATTCACCAGGCGGGCGATTGCACCGCTCACTGCGGCACCGGTCATCGTCGTTCCGCATCCCGTCACCGAGAAGCCGGCGACGGAAGGCATGCGCCAGAAATTCGGCGTCGAGGAAGACGCCTTTCTGGTCAGCTTCATCTTCAGCGCTGGCTCCTCGATCAACCGGAAGAATCCGCAGGCCGTCATCGAGGCCTTCCGGATATTCGCTGCCGAATGCCCCAGCGCCTTCCTGTTGATGAAGGCCAGCGGCGATATCAACAAGGATGAAAGCCTGCGCGAACTGGTCGCCTCGGTCGCAGGCAACACTCGGATCAGGATCGTCACCGACAGGATGTCGGATTCCGATATCAACGGCCTTATCCGCTGTTCCGACGCCTATCTTTCGCTGCATCGTTCCGAGGGTTTCGGGCTGACGGTGGCCGAGGCGATCATGCAGCGTACGCCGGTCGTGTCCACGGCCTGGTCGGGCACGTTGGATTTCTGCGATCCCGACAATAGCTGGCTGGTTGCCTCTCCCCTCATTCCGGTGGTCGATACCCATCCGGAATTTGCCGGGCTCAAGGGTGCGGTCTGGGCCGATCCTTCCTCCGAAGTGGCGGCTACGCACTTGCGGGACATCTTCCGCGCGCCTGAGCGAGCGCGCGCGAAGGCCGAGAAGGCGCGAGCGTTCCTGCTGCGCTACCTCGCCGAGAACAGCTATGACAAGGCGCTCCAGGCGCTGGAAGCGATGCAGGCCGCCTAACGTGACGTCGTCACTCCGCTTTATTTTAACATTTTCGCATTAGAGATGGCAGGTATGCGGCGGTAGGCCGATCCTGACGGATGGACAGATGTCGAAGGGTATTATCGCAAACTCGGTGATGAACGCGGCGGCAGGTATGCTGCTGCTTCTGACGGGCTTTGTGTCATCAATCATAACCGCGCGGCTGCTCGGGCCGGAAGCCAACGGCATCGTCGCCTTTTCGCTCTGGCTGGTGGTGACCGGCGCCTCGATCGCCGAGCTCGGCTCCAGCATCACGCTGCTGAAGACCTTGCCGCAACTTTCGGCGGAAGGCTTCGACGCGCGCCGCCGCCGGGGTTTTGCCGCCATCCTCGTCAGCTTCATGATGTTCTCGACCGTCGTGCTGCTGGCGCTCTACGCGCTGTTCTTCCTGACCTCAGAAAAGATGCACTGGGCCGACACGGCGCCATCCGTCGCTCTGGTCACGGGCGTGCTGTTTTTCATCCAGGCGATCGGATCCTTCGTCAAATTCTATCTGATCGGCGAAAAGAAGCTGGGCGCCTTCTTTAAGCTGACGGTCGCCGTCTCGATCGTGCAGCTTGCCGGCGTTGCCGTCGGCGCTGTTTTCTATGGCGTCGAAGGCGTTCTCGTCGGCTATGCGCTCGGCCAGCTGGTGCTGTTTTTCGCCACGCTGCCGATCCTTCTTGCGCGGCGCGACTGGTGCGGGGTCTCGCTGAAATATCTCGCCTCCTCCTCCGTCATCCTGTCGATCCAGTTCATCATCGATTCCATCTTCCTCAACCGGCTCGAGCTGCTCTTTCTGCAGCAGTTCTGGTCGGTGGAGATGGTCGGCTATTATGCCGTCGGCCTGTCGATCGCGAATATCGCGCTGCAACTGCCGATCCAGATGACCGGCAGCCTGCTGCCCTATTATTCCGAGCGGCGCCACGGCAGCGACGATTCGACATTGCCGGTCGAGGTCTTCGCCGCCGTCACCCGCAGCATGGCCTATATCGTGCTGCCGATGAGCCTCGGGCTTGCCGCGATCTCCAGCGAACTGGTGCTCGTGGTGTTCGGCGAAGCGTTCCGCCGTAGCGGGACGGTGGTGGCGCTGCTTGCGCTCGTCGCTCCCGCCTATACCTTCATGCAGATCCTCAGTCTCTACCTGCTGTCGATGGACAGGGCCCGCTCCCGCCTGAACATCAGTGTGATAGGTGGCCTACTGATGGTAGCGGGTTGTTTACTGATCGTACCTAGGCTTGCAGCCGAGGGTGCTGCAATCGTGCGCATCCTCGTATTCGTTGCGATGTCGATGATGATGATCAAACAGACAGGATTCGGATCCCAGCTTTCGGGTCTCTACGCAAGCCTGACGAAGGTGACGCTCGCCTCCGTCCTCTGTGCTTGCGGAGCGATTTCCGTGCTGGAATTCGTCCAGGGTCCGGCCGGACTGGTCGGCGCGATCATCGCCGGCGCATTCGCCTATTTCGCAGCGCTCCGGGTGCTGCGCGCCGTGCCGGGCGAGGATGTCGAAGTCATGCGCTCCATTCTCGACAAGATGCCGTCCCTGCTGCGGCGACCTGTGGGACATGCGATCAATTTCATCGCGCCGCGGCTTCCCGGCGATCCCGATCGCGCCAAGGTCGCGCCCGGTGAATTCTCGCTGGAACCGGCCGAGGGTGCGGGGCGCAGTGCTGCCCTGCCTGTCGTCTTCGATGGCACGGTCGGGCTGTTCATGCCTGAGAATCCTCTCGCCAAGAAACGTTCGGCCGCCGTGCTCTTCGTCAGCCCCTGGGGTTTCGAGGAGATGTGCAGCCGTAAATTCTTCCGCGTCGCGGCTGAGCATTTCTCGGATATCGGCGTGCCGAGCCTGCGCTTCGATTATCGCGGCACCGGCGACGCGCTCGATTTCGGGGCGCTGCCGGCAAGGCTGGAAACCTGGGAAAATTCGATCCGTGCGGCCGCCGACAAGCTGAAGTCGCTGAGCGGCTGCGACCGTATCGTCCTCATCGCACAGGGCCTCGGCGCGACGCTTGCCCACCGCGTCGGTTCGTCGATCGAAGGCGTCGACAGCCTCGTCATGCTGGCGCCTGTGCTGAGCGGCAGGGCCTATCTGCGCGAACTCAACATGTGGTCCAAGATCATCGATGCCGATCTCGGCCTTGGCAAGGAGCATGTCCAGACCGCGAAGGTGCAGATCGCCGGGCTCGTCATGCCCGAAGAGATTGCTGCCGAGCTCGGCAAGCTCAACATTGCCTCGCCGCAGGGGCTCGCAGCCTCCCGCTATCTGATCCTAGAACGTCCTGCCAAGGCCGAGGATACCGGCTTTGCCGATGCGCTGAAGGCGCTTGGCGCCGATGTCGAGCAGACGGCCTTCGAAGGCTATGACGAGCTCGCCACCAATCCGCTGTTTGCCAAGACGCCGATGGCTGTCGTCGCGCTGCTGACGACGTGGCTGGAGGCAGCGACGACAGAGACATCCATCGCCCATTCATCGGCGGCGATCGACAACTCGTTGCTTGCCGGCGACGGTTTTGCTGAAACGCCGGTCCGATTCGGAAGCCATAATCATCTAGTCGGCGTCGTCAGCCGGCCGCTCGGCGAGATCAAGGGCAATGCCGTGCTCTTCCTGTCGACGGCCTATGACCGGCATGCCGGCTGGGGACGGACGACGGTCGATATGGCACGCGAGCTCGCCCGCCAAGGCGTCGTTTCGCTGCGCTTCGATTCCGCTAATGTCGGCGACAGCCCACCGCGGCCGGACGCGCCGGAACAGGTGCTTTATTCGGACACGCAGACCGCGGATGCGGTCGCCGCGCTCGACCTGCTCGAAAGCGTCGTCACCGGCCCCGTCATGGTCGCCGGCCGATGCAGCGGCGGCTATGTCGCCTTCCGCGCCGGCGTCGCCGACGAGCGCTTGAAGGCTGTCGTGTCGATCAATCCCTTCGTCTATTACTGGGATCCTGACATGCCGGTGCGCAGGGAGCATGTCGTCTCCGTTCCCCGCAGCCTCGATGATTACAGCCAGCGCCTGGCGCGGCTCGACACGCTGAAGCGGCTGCTGCGCGGCCAGGTGGATGTCGTCTCGGCATTGCAGAACATCGTCATCGCCGCCGGTCGCCGGCTGTCGCCGTGGATCGCGCCGCTGCTCGAGCTGCTCCCCGACCGGCGCCACATCGCCCGCGAGGTTCGGCACTCCTTCGCGCTGTTCGGTAAACGCAAGGTGCCGCTGACGCTGATCTACAGCGAGGGCGATGTCGGGCTCGACCACGTCTATTTCCACTTCGGGCCGCGCGGCGCCAGGCTTTCCCGCTATCCGAACGTGCGGCTGCTGATGCTGCCGGATGCCGACCATAATCTAACGCCGCCGCAATCGCGCAAATTCGTGCTCGACGAGATCATCCGTCTGGCGAGAGCGTAACCGGGGATTTTACAGTGCCGCGCGTCTTTTCACACACGCGCAACGCTGTAGCTTATGCGGCAGGAAGACAGGATCAGATGCTTTTCGCGACGACGACATCAAGCGATCTGTAGAGATCGATGTAACGTCCGGCGACGATATCCCAGGAATAGCCGCGGGCGGCGGCGAGAAGCTCAGCTCGAACGGTCTCCGGTTGGCGCGAAAGAGTTTCATGCGCTGTTTCGATCGCCGTGGCGGCGGTCTCAGGATTGGTGAAATCGGCAAGCATGAGAACGGGATGCCGGGCAGCAAGCGTCGTAAAGGCATCGTTGGCGTTCAGCACCGGCAGGAGGCCGGCGCTCATCGCCTCCAGCGCCACCAGGCCGAAACCTTCATATTCCGAGGCGGAAGCGAAAATCGAGGCTTCTGCGATGACGCGCCGGATGGTGTCGTTCTCCGGCGACACATGCAGGGTGACGCGGCCGGAAAGATGACGGCTTTCGATTGCCCCTTCGACATCCGCCCGGTTCAGGTCGGATTCGGCGCCGATAATGTCGAGATGCCACTCCGGATCACGGGTCTTCAGCATGGCCATCGCATCGAGCAGGTGGTCCAGCCGCTTGTTCACCGAGAACCGGCCGATCGTGACGATGCGGCGCTTTGCCCGGCGCGAAGCGGTGTCGGCGAACTTGCCGATATCGGCGCCGTTTTCGATCAGGAGGCTGTCAGGCACGATCTCGGAAAACTGCTTGAGGTCGGAGGCGCTGCAGCAGACGACGCGGCGGTAGGCCATCGCCGAAGCCCGGGTCAGCGTCTGGAACCAGATCTTCTTGATCGTCGCGTATTTCCGCGTGTGGAAGAAGCCGCCATGAGTGGTGACGATCATCGGCTTGCCGTGCAGCAGCCGGCCCCAGGCAAGTGCGTCGAAGAAGAAATCGATGGCATGGACATGCACGAGATCGGCATCGGCGAGATGGCGGAAGACCTGCGGTGCCAGCGGATAGCGGCTGGTGCCGGACCAGGGGATGCGCACCACCTCGATACCGTCGATATCTTCGCGAGGCGGCAGCTTGTCCTCTGGCGCGGTGAAGAGCGAATCCAGCGTGACGACGCGCACGCGATAACCGCGGCGTACCGTCTGGCGGGCGAGATTGGCGACCACGTCTTCGAGGCCGCCGCGGTTGGGCAGGAACTGGCGCACGACATGGACGATCAGCGGAGCCGTTTCCACCTGCGGCACCGCGCGCGCCCTATCTGCCTCGACGATCGACATTTTCCACCTATCGCTGCACGTGCCGGCCTGCGCTGACGCGGGCCCGTGATAGCAACGACCAGACATGCCCGGCGTTAAGGCGCGGTTTAGGCGACGGCTTGCGAGGGCTAATCTTCGCGAAAAGGGTTAACCGTGTCTGACGGGAATTCAGAGTGTTTCCGTTTTTCTCGAGTCACGGAAACGCTCTATCTCTTTTGTTTTCACGCAATTCCGGACGCAAAACCGCTGCGCACTTTTGCTGGAATTGCTCTAGAATGCCTTGAAGGTCAGCGTCGTCAGCGAGCGGACGATGCCGGGAATATTGGCGATGTTGTCGTTGATGAATTTGCCGATATCCTGGCCTTCCTCGATATAGACCTTCAGCAGCAGGTCGTAGTCGCCGCTTGTGGAATAGAGCTCCGAGACCAGTTCGGTCTGGTAAATCGCGTCGGCGACCTCATAGGTCTTGCCGGGTGCGCATTGGAGCTGGACGAAGATCGGCTTCATGGAGATTTCCTGCAAAGTTGTTTGGCTGATATAATGGTCGAAAGCGCCATGCCGATGCAAGCCGTTCGTCACGCAGCCGGATCGGCGGCCGCTTCCGCGACGATCCAGTCGCGAAAGGCGGCAAGTGGCGCATAGTCGGCGCGCTCGGGTGGAAAGGCGAGATAATAGCGCTCGCGACTTTCCATTTCACGATCTACAGCGGCAACGAGATCGCCGCGCCTGATCTCCTCCTGCATCAGGAATGTCGGCAGCAGGGCGACGCCGAGGCCGGCGATTGCCGCCTGCGCGGCGGTGGCGAACTGGTCGAAGAGCATGCCGTGCACGTTTTCGAAGGAAACGCCATTGCCGGCGAACCATTGCTCCCAGGCGTCAGGACGCGTCGTCAGGTGCAGAAGCGGAACGGCGAGCAGATCTTCTGGTCCTGAGATCGCGTATCGCTTCAGAAAATCCGGACTGCAGGCCGGCACCGTGCGCTCCGACATCAGAAGCGCGAGTTCGGCGCCTGGCCAGTGCGGGTGGCCGAAATGGATGGCGGCGTCGATCGAATCGAGGCGGAAATCGAAGGGCGAAAGCCGGGTCACCAGATTGATGGTCACGCCGGCATTGGCGGCGAGAAAGCGCCCCAGGCGCGGCGCCAGCCAGCGCGTGCCGAAGGTCGGCAGGATGGCGAGGTTAAGCGTGCCGCCATGGGGATTGGCGCGCAGGTTGAGCGAAGCGCTCGATATGCGCCGCAGCGCCTCGCGAATCTCGCGGGCATATCCGTCACCGGCAAGCGTCAGCCGCATGGTCTGGCGTTCGCGCAGGAAGAGCTCGACGCCGAGCTGCTCCTCCAGCGCGCTTACCTGGCGGCTGACGGCGCTCTGCGTCAGATCGAGTTCGCGCGCCGCTGCCGTCACGCTGCCGGTGCGGGCAACCGCCTCGAAGGCGGCGAGATGCGAAATCGATGGCAGAAAACGTCTGGACGTCAGCATGGTCATTCCGTTTCAGAATGGGCTATTTCCGAAATAGCGATATTTGCGCCTTTGTCGCGCGTGTAAAGAGGTTCATCCTGCAAAAACGGAATGATCCGGAGTTTCCCAATGCCGCAAAGCTTCGTTTCCCCAGACCGCATCCGATCGCTTTTCACCGAGGCGATGTCGCAGATGTACCGGGCGGAGGTGCCGCAATACGGCACGCTGATCGAACTGGTGGCGGATGTGAATGCCAGCTGCCTCGAAAGGGATCCCGACCTGCGCGCGCGCCTGGCCCGCGCCGGCGAGCTGGAGCGTATCGAGGTCGAGCGTCACGGCGCTATCCGGCTCGGTACGGCAGATGAGCTCTTCACCATTCGCCGGCTGTTTGCGGTCATGGGCATGCAGCCGGTCGGCTATTACGATCTTTCGGTCGCCGGCGTGCCGGTTCATTCCACCAGCTTCCGGCCGATCGACGAGGCCGCGGTCAATGTCAATCCATTCCGCGTCTTCACCTCGTTGCTGCGACTGGAACTAATCGAGGACGAAGGACTGCGCGGCGAGGCCGAAGCCATCCTGGCCAAACGGCGGATCTACACACCGCGCGCCATCGCGCTGATCGAGCGCCACGAGCAGAACGGCGGCCTGAGCGAGGCGGAAGCGACGGAATTCGTCGCCGAGGCGCTGGAAACCTTCCGCTGGCATGGCGAAGCGACGGTCAGCGCCGAAACCTACAAGCGCCTGCACGATGCCCATCGGCTGATCGCCGACGTCGTCAGCTTCAGGGGACCGCACATCAACCATCTGACGCCGCGCACGCTCGATATTGACGCCGTCCAGGCTCGCATGCCGGAACGCGGCATCACGCCGAAGGCTGTCATCGAAGGGCCGCCGCGCCGTCATTGCGATATTCTGCTGCGGCAGACGAGTTTCAAGGCGCTGGAGGAAACGATCGCCTTTTGCGGTGATGACGATGCGATTCAAGGGACGCATACCGCCCGCTTCGGCGAGATCGAACAGCGCGGCGTGGCGTTGACGGCGAAGGGCCGGGCGCTCTACGACCAGCTGCTCGCCTCGGTTCGCGGCGAGGTGCAGGTGGGCGCCAGCGGCGCCAAGGCCGGCGTCTACGATCACGAACTCACCGAGCGTTTCAAGGCACTGCCGGACAGCTGGGACGAGCTGCGCAGCGCGGATCTGGCCTTCTTCCGCTATTCCGCGACCCCTGCGGGCATCGCCGCCGCGGTCGGCAGCAGGCTGCCCAGCGATCCGGAGGCGCTGATCGCCGGGGGTTACCTTGCCTTCACCCCGATCGTCTACGAAGACTTCCTGCCCGTCAGCGCGGCCGGCATCTTCCAGTCGAACCTCGGCACCGACCAGCAGCAGAACTATGCGACCCGCTCGAACCGCGACGCCTTCGAGGCAGCACTGGGTGCTACCGTTCAGGACGAGCTGGCGCTTTACGCCGAACGCCAGGCCGCATCGCTGGATTCGGCACTGGCCGCGCTCGGCCTTGCGGGCCTGCCGCTGAAGACCGTTGCGTGAAATGGCTGCTTCAACGCTTTCTTTTATGCATTAGAGTATCCGCGATTTCGCTCTGATCGGACTGAGCCATGCTGAATGATCCGCGCTCCCACGGCCTCTGGGAAAAGACAGCGCCCGAAGCGCCGACGACTTCGCCTCTCGACGGCACGGTATCGGCCGATGTCGTCATCGTCGGTGGCGGTTACACCGGCCTCTCTTCCGCCCTGCATCTCGCCGAAGCCGGGTCGAAGGTGGTGCTGCTGGAAGCCAAAGAGATCGGCTTCGGCGGGGCTGGGCGCAATGTCGGGCTGATCAATGCCGGCATGTGGCTGATGCCGAACGATCTGCCCGGCGTGCTCGGCCCGGTGCATGGCGAACGTCTGCTCGATCTGCTCGGCAATGCGCCGAAGCTCGTCATGGAGCTGATCGACAAACATCAGATTGCTTGCGAACTCGAACGGAATGGCACGCTGCATTGCGCGGTCGGCGCGGATGGGCTGAAGGAGATCGAGGATCGCGCGGCGCAATGGTCCGCCCGCGGCGCCGCCGTGACGCTGCTCGATGCAGCAGAAACGGCCAAACGCATCGGCAGCGATGCCTATACCGGTTCGCTGCTCGACAAACGCGCCGGAACGCTGCAGCCGCTTGCCTATGCGCGCGGCCTTGCCCATGCCGCCGTCAAATCAGGCGTCACCATTCATACATCCAGCCCGGTCGTTGCAACGGAGCGTAACGGCAGCCGCTGGACCGTGAAGACATCAAGCGGCGAAGTCAGCGCCGAGTGGATCGTCGTCGCGACGGATGCCTACAGCACCGGTCCATGGGAGCAGGTGCGTAGCGAACAGGTGCATCTGCCCTATTTCAATTTTGCCACCGTGCCGCTCGGCCACAACCTGCGCCAGTCGATCCTGCCCGGGCGGGAAGGCGCATGGGATACCAAGGAAATTCTCTCCTCCTTCCGCATGGATCAGGCCGGCCGTCTCATTTTTGGCAGTGTCGGGGCGCTGCGCAATACCGGACTGGCCGTACACAAGGGTTGGGCCAAACGCGCATTGAAGCGGCTCTTCCCTGTGATCGGCGACGTCGAATTCGAGTGTGAATGGTATGGCCATATCGGCATGACCGACAATGCGCTGCCGCGCTTCCACAAATTCGCACCTGGTGTCGTCGGCTTTTCGGGCTACAATGGCCGCGGCATTGCCCCCGGTACGGTCTTCGGCCGTACGCTGGCGGAGCATATCCTCGGCCGGCTTCCGGAAGCCGATCTGCCGCTGCCGCTGACTTCGCCCACCGAGCCAAGCTTCCGTGCACTCAAGGAAATATGGTACGAAGCCGGCGCTCAGGTCGCCCATTTCGCCGATGCACGCTTCTGAGAATAATAAGATTGGAAACACGACAATGACCATCGCCGTCCTCGATCTCGCCACCGAAACCGCCAAACTGCTTGCCGAACTCGGCGTCGATGCCGGCCGCTACCACGGCGGCACGCTTTCCGTCACCTCGCCGGTCACCGGCAAGGAAATCGGCAAACTCAGGGAACATTCCGTTTCCGAGACGAAGGCGGCAATCGATGAGGCACATCAGGCCTTCCTCGAATGGCGTGCCGTGCCGGCGCCGAAGCGCGGCGAACTGGTCCGCCTGCTCGGCGAGGAACTGCGCGCCTCCAAGGCGGCGCTCGGCCGTCTCGTTTCGATCGAGGTTGGCAAGATCACTTCGGAAGGTCTGGGCGAAGTGCAGGAGATGATCGACATCTGCGATTTCGCGGTCGGCCTTTCCCGTCAGCTCTATGGCCTGACGATTGCCACGGAGCGCTCCGAGCACCGGATGATGGAAAGCTGGCATCCGCTCGGCGTGATCGGCATCATCTCCGCCTTCAACTTCCCGGTTGCCGTCTGGTCGTGGAATGCCGCACTTGCGATGGTCTGCGGCAATTCCACCGTCTGGAAGCCCTCGGAAAAGACGCCGTTGACGGCGCTTGCCGTGCAGGCGCTGTTCGAAAAGGCGCTGAAGCGTTTCGTCGCCGAGGGCGGTAGCGCACCGGCCAATCTGTCGACGCTGATCATCGGCGGCCGTGAGGTCGGCGAAGTGCTGGTCGATCATCCGAAGATCCCGCTGGTTTCCGCCACCGGCTCGACGGCTATGGGCCGCGCCGTCGGTCCGCGCCTGTCGCAGCGTTTTGCCCGCGCGATTCTCGAACTCGGCGGCAACAATGCGGCGATCGTCTGCCCGTCGGCCGATCTCGACTTGACGCTGCGCGGCGTCGCCTTTTCCGCCATGGGTACGGCAGGCCAGCGCTGCACGACGCTGCGCCGTCTCTTCGTGCATGACAGCGTCTACGACCAGCTGGTGCCGCGCCTGCAGAAGGCCTATGGCTCCGTCACCATCGGCAATCCGCTCGAAAGTGGTACGCTTGTGGGACCGCTGATCGACGGCCAGGCTTTCGAGAAGATGCAGGCAGCGCTTGGCGAGGCGAAATCGGCGGGCGGCACGGTGACCGGCGGCGAACGCGTCGACAATGGCTCGGCTGACGCCTTCTACGTTCGCCCGGCGCTTGTCGAAATGCCGGATCAGACCGGCCCGGTCGAGCACGAGACCTTCGCGCCGATCCTTTATGTGATGAAATACAGCGATTTCGACGCGGTGCTGGCGCTGCATAACGCCGTGCCGCAGGGGCTGTCGTCGTCGATCTTCACCAACGATATGCGCGAGGCGGAAACTTTCGTCTCGGCCCGCGGTTCGGATTGCGGCATCGCCAACGTCAATCTCGGGCCATCGGGCGCCGAAATCGGCGGCGCCTTCGGCGGCGAGAAGGAAACCGGCGGCGGCCGTGAATCCGGCTCGGATGCCTGGAAGGCCTATATGCGCCGCTCCACCAACACGATCAATTACGGCAGGACGCTGCCGCTGGCGCAGGGCGTCAAGTTCGACGTCGAATAGGCCGGCTGCAAAAGGCTGCAAAAGAGAGGCGGCGCTTGGGAGCGTCGCCTTTTTGGCCAAATCGAATTTTATTCCCCGGTAACATGAAATATATAGTCAAGATATTGTGATGGCTTTTCCGGCCAAGCCAAACTTGAAATCTGTAGTCAGGAAAAATATACGCCTCTCATCGCCCTTGGGAGCTCGGGCGCGCTATTGCCACGGAGGCCATCATGAACATTGCTCTTAGTCGTTTTTCCCTTGCGCTTGTCGCTTCTCTTTTCGCCGCCACCGCGCTCGCCGGCAGCGCCCATGCGCAGGACGAAGGTCTCGTTGTTTACAATGCCCAGCACGAAAGCCTCGGCCGCGAATGGATCGACGCCTTCACCAAGGAGACCGGCATCAAGGTCACCATGCGCCAGGGCAGCGACATGCAATTCGCCAACCAGATCATCCAGGAAGGCGACGCCTCTCCAGCTGACGTATTCCTGACCGAGAATTCACCGGCGATGACGCTGGTCGATGGCGCGGGCCTGTTTGCCCCGATCGAAAAGGAAACGCTGGATCAGGTTCCGGATCAGTATCGCCCGGCTGACGGCATGTGGACGGGCATTGCCGCACGCACCACGGTTTTTGCCTATGACAAGACGAAGCTCACCGAAGACAAGCTGCCGAAGTCGATGCTAGACCTAGCAGATCCCGCCTGGAAGGGCCGCTGGGGTGCATCCCCTGCCGGTGCCGACTTCCAGGCCATCGCTGCCGCCCTGCTGCAGCTCAAGGGCGAGCAGTCGACAGCCGCCTGGCTGAAGGCTCTCAAGGAAAACGCTACGCCCTACAAGGGCAACAGCGTCGCCATGAAGGCCGTCAACGCTGGCGAAGTCGAAGGCGCGATCATCTACCACTATTATTGGTTCGGCGATCAGGCCAAAACAGGCGAGAACAGCAAGAATGTCGGCCTGCATTACTTCAAGAACCAGGATCCGGGCGCTTTCGTCAGCGTTTCGGGCGGCGGCGTCCTGAAGTCCACGCAGCACATGAAGGAAGCTCAGGCTTTCCTGAAGTTCCTCACCAGCAAGGCTGGCCAGGCAGTCCTCATGGATGGCGATTCCTATGAATATGCCATCGGCAAGGATGCGCCCTCCAATGACAAGCTCACCCCGCTTGCCGATCTCAACGCCCCGAAAGTCGAAGCTTCGACCCTCGACAGCAAGAAGGTTGTCGAGTTGATGACGGCTGCCGGCCTGATCTAAAGCGTGGCGCGCCACACTTTAGATCTTTGGTTTTCCGCATGTCGTCGTCGCAAAACCGCGGCACAGTTTTGCGCGACATGCTTTGACCTTTCTGCCGCAGGCTTCTTCCGGCCAAAACTATTGCATTTGGCTCAAGAAAACCTTAGGGCATGACGAAATCCGGCAACTGCCCTTCAAAGGCGGTTGCCTTCCTTTTTCAGCGTGTAAAGGCATCGGCCTTGCTGCAGGACAATAGATTGCTCGCATCCGGCAACCAGGCACCGGTCGCGCCGAGGGCCACGCGCATGGTTTTGCCGCGCGGACGCATGCCGCACGCTTCGGTGATCCTGCTTGCAACTGTCGTCGCGATCTTCAGCCTCGTGCCGCTCGGCTTCATCGGCTGGGTCACCTACGATGTCGGCTGGGAAACGGTGAAGGCCCTGATCTTCCGGCCACGCGTCGGCGAACTTCTCGTCAATACGGTTCTCCTGGAATCGATCACCATTCCGCTGTCGATCGCGCTTGCCGTGACGCTTGCCTGGCTGACAGAACGGACGAACATTCCTTTCGCGCGGCTCTGGGCCTGGCTGGCGATTGCTCCGCTCGCCGTGCCTGCCTTCGTGCACAGCTATGCCTGGGTCAGCCTTATTCCCGGCATGCGCGGTCTGCAGAGTGGCGTCCTCGTCTCGGTCATCGCCTATTATCCGTTCCTCTACCTGCCGGTCGCCGCAACGCTGCGCCGACTCGATCCGGCCATCGAGGATGCCGCGGCCTCGCTGGGCCTTAATCCCTGGCGCGTCTTCTTCCGTGCCGTGCTGCCGCAGCTGAGGCTTGCCATCTGCGGCGGCTCGCTGCTGGTCGCGCTGCATCTGCTTTCGGAATACGGACTGTTCGTCATGATCCGGTTCGACACGTTTGCGACGGCGATCGTCGACCAGTTCCAGTCGTCCTACAACAGCCCGGCCTCCAATATGCTCGGCGGTGTGCTCGTCGCCTGCTGCCTTTTTCTGCTCGGCTTCGAGCTGCTGGTGCGCGGCAATGAACGCTATGCCCGCGTCGGCACCGGCTCGCCACGCCCTGCGGATCGCCGCCGGCTGGGCTGGTTCGTCGTGCCGGCCGTGTTGCTGCCCGTCATCCTGGCGGCGCTGACGCTCGGCGTGCCGCTGGTGACGCTTGGCCGCTGGCTCTATCTCGGCGGCACCGATATCTGGCGCATCGAAGTCGGCAACGCCTTCCTGCAAACGATTGTGCTTGCCGTTATCGGCGGCGTGTTGGCGACGATTGCCGCAGCGCCGATGGCCTGGCTTTCGGTGCGTGCGCCCGGCCGCTTCCAGCGGGTGCTCGAAGCCTGCCATTATTATGTCGGCTCGCTGCCGGGCGTCGTCGTGGCGCTGGCGCTGGTGACGATCACCGTGCGTCTCGTGCTGCCGCTCTATCAGACCTTCGCAACGCTGCTTGTCGCCTATGTAATGCTTTTCCTGCCGCGCGCCATGATCGGGCTGCGCGCCAGCATCGCCCAAGCGCCGGTGGAGCTGGAGCGCGCCGCGATGGGCCTCGGCCGCACGCCCGGCCAGGCGGTGCGGCAGATCACCATGCGGCTTGCCGCACCGGGAGCGGCCGCCAGCGTCGCGCTGGCCGCACTCGGCATCACCAATGAACTCACGGCGACACTGATGCTGTCGCCCAACGGCGTCGATACGCTGGCGACGAAATTCTGGTCGCTGACCAGCGAGATCGACTATGTCTCGGCCGCTCCCTACGCCTTCATGATGATCGTGCTGTCGCTGCCGCTCACCCTGATGCTCTATACCCAATCGAAACGGACTGCCGGCCAATGACGCTGCTTACGATCGAGAACATCAGCAAGCGCTATGGCCCCGTCCAGGCGTTGAAGGATATTTCGCTCGACGTCCAGGCGGGCAGCCGCACGGCGGTCGTCGGCCCGTCCGGTTCGGGCAAGACGACGCTGCTGCGCATCATTGCCGGCTTCGAACAACCGGATGTCGGCAGGGTGAC
This sequence comes from Rhizobium sp. SRDI969, assembly GCF_025152725.1. NCBI lineage: Bacteria > Pseudomonadati > Pseudomonadota > Alphaproteobacteria > Hyphomicrobiales > Rhizobiaceae > Rhizobium > Rhizobium sp. SRDI969. The sequence continues at coordinate 4,334,349 of NZ_CP104035.1, read as the reverse complement.
GTTGGATGGCGAGGTGCTTGCCGACGGCCCGGCGACAATACCGGCGCACAAGCGCGGCATCGGCATCGTCTCGCAGGACGGTGCGCTGTTTCCGCACTTAAGCGTTGCCGAGAATATCGGCTTCGGCTTCGAGCGAGGTGCCGCCGATCGCGAGAAACGCGTGCTCGAGCTGCTCGACATGGTCGAGCTCGACCGCGGCATGCTGGCGCGGCGCCCGCATCAGCTTTCCGGCGGCCAGCAACAGCGTGTGGCGCTCGCCCGCGCGCTCGGCCGCAAACCGCGGCTGATGCTGCTCGACGAACCTTTCTCGGCACTCGATACCGGCCTGCGCGAGAATATGCGCAAGGCGGTTGCGCGCGTGCTGCAGGCGGCCGGCATCACCGCCATTCTCGTCACCCATGATCAGGAAGAGGCGCTGACCTTTGCCGATCAGGTGGCGGTTCTGAGAGAGGGGCGGCTGATCCAAGCCGGGTCGCCGCAATCATTATATCTCCATCCGCGCGATCGCGAGACGGCGCTGTTTCTCGGCGACGCCGTGCTGCTTCCCGCCATCATCCGAAATGGCCTTGCCGACTGCGCTCTCGGCCATGTCGCCGTCGAGGGCAGCCGTCAAGGCAAGGCGGAGATCATGCTGCGGCCCGAGCAGATTCGCGTCGTTGCCGATGAAAGCGATCGCAAATACGGCGGACGTGTCGTCGAGGTGGAATTCGGCGGCGCCGTCTGCACCGTTGCCGTTTCGCTGGACGGCGTTGCGCTGCCGCCGATCCTGATCAAGACCTCGAGCGTCGCCCTTCCGGCGCGAGGCGATCTCGTTCGCCTCGATATCGCCGGCAAGGCGCATGTCTTCGAGAGCTAAACGAAGAGCCCGCACCTCCTATTGGACGCGCGGGCTCCATCACTTATCGTTTTCGTGTCATTTTCCAGAAATCAATTTCGATCTCGGGGTTATTCGCTAGCCGAACTTGCGCACCACTTCTTCCGGTTCGATGCCTTCCAGCCAGCCGCCGGTAAAGCCGGCGCGTTCGAGACCGAGACGGATGACCGGCGATTGCCGCATCAGTTTCCAGATGAAATCCGAACGGTCGTTCTCGATGGTCATGACGACAAGGCCCTGGTCGATGCCGACGGTGCGGTCGTCGACCCAGCCTTCCGGCCGCTTGGTCTTGACTGTGGGGTTGAAGCCACCGGGGAAGCCGCCTTCCAAGAGCAGATTCGGATAGGTAGTCAGAAGCGCCTTGGTGCCATCGAGAGCCGCCTGCTTGTCGTAAGGCAGACAGGCAAGTGCTGCCCAGGGTGCGATCGTGCCGTCATCCGGACCGAGCGGGGCGCCGCGCGCGGCATAACCCAGAACCTTCGGCTGGCGGCCGCCGCGCATGCGTCGCGTCGGTGGCGGACCGTCACAGGCGGAGAAACCCCAGACATTCCTGTTATAGCCGACGAACTGGCCGGGATTGCGCTCGGCATAATCACGCTGGACGTTGATCATTACCTGCGTGTTGCGGAAATAGTCCCAGTTCCGCTCCGCCATCGGCTTGTCCTGAATGGCGCGGAAATCGATCCAGGCATGCGAGAACAGGTGGATGAAGAGCGGCCCGGCATAGAGATAGGACTGCTCGCCGTGCAGCATCCAGGAATAGCTTGACGTAAAGACGTCGTAGCTCGATTGCGGGATGGGGTGCGTCGGCGAAGCGAGTGCCAGCGTGTAGAGGATGATCGCCTCGTCGAAGCCGTGATAGCGCCAACGCAGGAAGCCGGAAGAGGGTTTCCAACCCATGGCAATCGTGTCGCCCTTGTTCAGCGCCCAGCGCCAGTCAACGCGCTCGTAGATGAAGGTCGCGAGTTGACGGATTTCAGTCTCCGTCTCGTCGTCTTCGCGATTGAAATACTGTGCGGCCGTGAGGATGCCGGCGACAAGCAACGCCGTGTCGATGGTCGAAAGCTCGCTGTTCCAGGCGCGATGGCCGGTATCCATGTGCAGGAAATGGTAGAAGAAGCCGCGGTGGCCGGTCGCGTGGCGTTCCTCGCCCTGGCGCGCCTCGGCGAAGAACCGCAGCGTATTGACCGTACGTTCGGCCGCCTCCTCGCGGCTGATCCATAAACGCTCGACACCGACAGGATAGGAGGAAAGCGCAAAGCCCACCGCTGCGATGCTCGCCGGAACCCCGCCGATCGAGGTATCCGCCACCAGGCCGTTTTCGGGATTGGAATATTTCAGGAAATACTTGAACGCCGAATGTTGCAGCCTGTCGACGAGCGCTGCATCAATGTCTTCAATCCGTTGCAGCATAGGCTCCTACCCAACTGTTGCATCGCCCCATGCTTCAACATGGTGGGCGTCCCCGAGCAAATCAAACCTTTTTGATTCGTAGGGATAAGAGAACACAAATGGGTGGAATTGGTCGTTAACAATTAAGGGTGAAATAATATCTGGGATAAGTGATATAAGCGATGCAGCAAAAAGGGCGACCTGCACCTCCCCGGCACAGCTCATTTCCTGAAATACTTGCTTCATCGGATGCTCTATAAGAGCGGCCGACAAAGCCCTCAAGCGTTATCGTCCGATCGCATAGGCCTGCATCAGGCGGGGCGTGGCTGCGGCGCGCATCAGCCCGTCAGCATCTCGCCGGGCGGCAGTGAGTCGGCCGCGTCGGCTTGTGGCGCGCCGACCGGTCGAACTCAGGCCGGCGTCGAGCGTGCGGAAAGAAAGACCTGCGGCTCGAAGGCAAAATCCTTGTCGAAGGGGTAGGTCGGATGCAGCTTGCGCAGCCGCGGCAGGCGTTCGACGAACTGGTCGACGACACCTGTTGATAGCGCCATCAGGTTCGGATTGGCAATCGGCGCCAGTTCCGGTGAGAGATAGCCCGATTTGACGACGATGATCTTCGCTTGGTGCGGGTCGAGGCCGAGCCGGGTGAAATCGGCGATATTGTGATAGGGCCGGCGCTTGGCGGAAAGCACCAGATCGATACCACTGACCGAAACCACCGCCTGGCGGTCGGCGGGATCTGATGTCTCATGCAGGAATTTGACCGTGAAGCGGGCGACAACCGGCTTGCTGCCTTTGGTATCGAGCGAGGCGCCGACGCTGAGCTCCAGCTCGGCGCCGATGCCGGCGGCGTAACAGGCCTCGGTCGCCGCCTTGTCGGCGATGCCGGCGAAGACGACGCCGGTGGCACCCCTGGCGATCAACTCGGCCAATACATCGGCCCGGTCCCCGACGCCGCCGCCTGTGGGGTTGTCGCCGGATTCGGCAAGCACCACTGGCGCGGTCGGGCTTGCGATTGCCCTGGCGACGCATTCTTCGACCGAGCCGGTCTCGCAGCCGAAGACGAAGTCTTCGCGCGCATCCCAATAAGCCCTCGCGAGACGTTTGGCCTCGCGTTCCAGCACGGCGCGGTCGGTGCCGGTCATGATCGCGGCAGCGGTGGCGCGCGGTTCGTCGGCCCAGACATAGCCGACCATCAGCGATGCATCCCAAACGCCATCAAGCGCATCGATCCCGGGCAGCATGTCATAGAGGCTCTTTGCCGGCTCATCGACGGTGCTGGTGCGCTCGCCGGGCAGCACCACCGGGATCGGCGCCCAGAGGAGGATCGGCCTCTCGCCGGTTTTCAGGCTGTTTACCAGCATGGAGACGGAGCGGCGCATCGTCTCCTCGACATCGATATGCGGCGCGGTGCGATAGGTGGAATAGATGTCGAGCGCATCGATGATGCGCTGGGTGACATTGCCGTGCAGGTCGTAGCTTGCCGAAACCGTGCAATCCTCGCCGACCAGAGCACGGGCCGCGCTGATCCAGTCGCCCTCGGCATCCTCCATACCCTCGACATACACTGCGCCGTGCATGGCGAGGTAGAGACCGTCGAGCGGCAGCATCGGCTTCAGCCGCTCGAGGAATTCACCCTTGAAGGCCTCGTAGGTGGCGCGTGAAACTGGGCCGCCGGCAATGGCGCGCGCATGGATCGTCGGCAGGAACTCGGCATCATAATCCCTGAGGAAGGCGAAATAGGGAGACGCCAACAGTGCGTCGCCGCGCACCACGCGAAAATCCTTCTCCTCGTTCAGGACGGGATTGTATGTACTACACTCGGTATGAATGCCACCGACAGCGATGCGCATGGGAAACCTCAGTTGATGTTGGGAGCAATCAGGACGTTATGGGCGGCGATGCTGGCACTCCGGCCCGAGCGCTGGCATCGACGCGCTGGGTGCGGATCGGTGTCGCTCGACGGAGTTTGTGCTGCGATAAACTGAACATGCGGGATCCGATCCGAAGACGCGTCCTTTTGCCTCGACAATAAGTTTACAAACGAACCAATCAACCAAAATAAATTTACAATCTTGATCTTCTAAGCCGGCGTTGAGGTGGAAGGTGCCGTAATCGGTGAGTCTCGGACCGACTCGGCTTTTTCCGTCGGATGCCGGGCCGATTGCTGCCGACAGCCGTGGCCGCGTCGCCATAGAGAAAAAATCCCACTTCGGGATCCCGAAATTCCCCCACTTCGGGATTCCGAAATTCGTCGCGTTTTGGGCGGTGCCGCCGCGGGGAAACATCCAATGATTTCAATACCGCCACCAATTTCGGGATTCCGAAGTGCTATATAGATTATGGCGGGGCGTGGCTTGCCGATGAAGTCAGCGAAGCGCTCGACAATTCGCCGAACAGAAAGTCGATGCGGCTATGCGCTTTAGAGGCTACCCGTCGAGAATGGATATCAATCTACGGATACCTGCCAAAATGACCTCTGACACGTAGCACAAGGCGTCAAATCAGCTGTTCCGCGCAAGCTCTTTAGCGGCTTCATTGTGTAGATGGTTGAGAATGTCATATATGTGCGCTACCGGGCACCCGAATATCTTGCGCTCCGATTTCTTCCATGACGATTGAATTTGTTAGGGCGCTCGGTGTTGAAACCAAAAATCGGCCCACCACTCATGCCCTCTAGGCTCTGTAGATGGGTCCGGCTATCGATTGTGGCGATAAACCTCGGAAAGAGCGTGGTCTGCTCTTCCGGTTCGGCTTTCTTAAGCCTGAGCATCGTCATTCCGACAGTGGCGTTTCCCGAAGGCGATACCCTTTCGGATGTTAGCTCAACAGGAAGACCGAGCAGAAAAAAGACCTCAAGGTCGGCAGGTTCGTTCTGCGAAGCCTCGTATGTGAGCGGGACAATATTGTGTTTCGCGATTAATCGGATTTGGTGCTCCTCGAGAAACAATCGAGCCCAAGTTTGTCGTCGTGAAAATGGAGGCGAGGCGAGCTCTTAAGATCATAAGGAACCCCGTGGTCGCTTAGCTTCGTTTCGCCGAAGGTGTCTAGCAACTGGCACCCAAGGCTGATGATGTCTGGGTGATTCACGGCCTCATCGAGGTATTCGACCACATGACCCGCTGTCAGAATGCCAAATATGTCCCCGATGCGTATCAGCAACCCGGAAGCCGCGAAGAAACGGTCGGGGCCTTGATCATCCTTCATGCGAGAGTTGACGCTTATCGCCACAAAGTGACGAGCGATGAATGTTTGAGCATCAGTCATTCGCGGCGACACCATAATTTGAAGATGTAATTCGAGATTCGAAATAAAAGTAATAATTGTGATTAAGCTCTCCGTCTAATTGTTCCGACTCAGAGAATTTGACCTTCTCCTTGCAACCGAGGAGGTGTGGCGATGACTGGTTTCTACGCGGGCTACTTCGCAGGCGGTGCGGGTAACGGCTTGGCAATGTTTGTAATAGCCGACGGTAAAATATCGGGCGCGGACATGGCGGGTGTCAGTTTCGATGGCGCTTTTGGCGAGGACGAAGAAGGCAAGCTTACAGGTACGGTTTCGGTTCAAGTGCCACCTGGTGTAACCGTGGTGCAAGGCGTCACAGCACCCGCGCAAGGGCTAACCTATGAAGTGCCTTTCGTCTTTCCAATGAAATTTGACAAAGAGCCCTTTCTAGAGCTTCGGACGCCGCTGGGGAACGTTAACGTTCGGCTCCAAAAAGTTCGGGAACTGCCGTGATGGACTCAAACTTTTGGGCATTTCAGGCGAAGGATTGGATCAATATTCTGATCTTAGGCGTCACCGCTTTCGCCGTCTACATTGGTCCGATCCGTGCGGTGAAGATCACGAGACGAGAGGAGGTCGAGGCACTCAAATTGCGGCAGAAAGCAGAAATTTTCGCATCACTCATGAAAACACGGCGATTTCAGCTTGATCCCGAACACGTCTCGTCGTTGGATCTCATCCAAGTGTACTTTAGTGAAGAAGAGACCGTGCTGGCGGCCTACAAAGCTTATATCCGTCTTCTGTCAAGAAAACTGATTCCGGGCGTGGCCGACGAATCGTTCTGGAAAGAACGACGATGCTTTCATTGATTTGGTCTACGCTATCGCGCGGGCTACCGGCTTTTCACAAGACAAAAAAGAAATCGAAGAATTGGCCTACTCTCCAAGCGGGTGGGCAAGCGATCAAGAAACAATAAGACGGTTGCATGGCCTATTGATCGAAATCTTCGAAAACAAGCGGCCGATACCGGTCACAAATTTCATCAATCCGACGGTTTTCAATCCATTTCCACCGGCGCCCGCGATCGATCCGAACTGGCTGTGGAAAGGCTGACGATGGTAGAGGTGTGGGCCTGGTTCTGGCTGATGGAGCGCCATCAGCCTTGAAAGGCTCCCGGTACCTCTTTGGTTCCATGAAAAAACTAGACCCACAGAGGCCCGCCGGGCGTTTCTATCCTTGCTGGAAATTTTGCCCGACCTGAGAGATAGGTGACGTTTTGTACCGGAGACATGGGTAACACTTTCCGTTTTGAAGCGGGAGGTGTTGATGCCGTGGAGAGAGATTTCGGTCATGGAGGAACGTCTTCGATTTGTCGCCCGGCTGCTTGAGGGCGAGGGTATGAGCGATGTTTGCCGGGAATTCGGCATCTCGCGCAAGACCGGCTACAAGATCTTCAACCGTTACAAGGACGAAGGGCTTGATGCCCTGACGGACCGGTCGCGCCGACCGGTCCGTTATGCCAACCAGTTGCCCGAGCCAGTCACGGCGATGATCGTGCGACTGAAGAAGGAAAAACCATATTGGGGAGCACGCAAAATCCGGGAGCTTCTGGTCAAGCGGCTTGCAGGCGATGTGCGCATTCCCGCCACAAGCACCGTGCATGCCGTGCTCGACCGACACGGCCTTGTGAGCCAGGCCCGCAAGAGGAACCGGGCGAACAAGGCCGTGGGAACGGTGCTTGGTGAAGCGCTTGCTCCCAATGACCTCTGGTGCGCCGATTTCAAGGGAGAGTTCAAGCTCGGCAACGGACGCTACTGTTACCCCTTGACGGTCACCGACCAGGCATCACGCTACCTTCTCTGCTGCGAGGCCTTCGAATCGACCCGCGAGCAGGGCGTCTTCGAAGCCTTCCGCAGGCTCTTTGCCGAACGCGGGCTGCCCACCGCCATCCGCTCCGACAACGGTCTGCCCTTCGCCAGCCCCAATGGGCTCTACAATCTGTCGAAGCTGTCGGTCTGGTGGCTGAGGCTCGGCATCGGCATCGAGCGCATCAAACCCGGTCACCCGCAGCAGAACGGCCGCCACGAGCGCATGCATCTGACGCTGAAGAAGGAGGCCACCCGCCCGCCCGGCAGGACGATCCTCCAACAGCAGGCACGCTTCGATGACTTCATCCGCGAATTCAACGAGGAACGCCCACATGAGGCGCTGAACATGCGGCATCCGGCAGAGATTTATCGGCCGTCAGACCGCCTCTATACCGGCCTGCCCGAGATCGAATACCCCTTCCATGACCGCGACGTGCTGGTCACCCATTGTGGACGCATCTGTATGCACCGCAAGAAGATCAATATCTCAACCGTCATGGCCGGACAGAAACTCGGCATCAAAGAAGTCGACAACGGCATTTGGCTCGTCAGCTTCATGCACTATGATCTGGGATATATCGACCTGGAGCAGAGAACCTTGCAAACCATCGACAACCCGTTCGGCACGAGGTTGTCACCCATGTCTTAGGTACGTTCCGTTACCTATGTGTCGGGAATGGACATTTAAAAAACTGGAGCGGGCGAAGGGATTCGAACCCTCGACCCCAACCTTGGCAAGGTTGTGCTCTACCCCTGAGCTACACCCGCTCAATCCGCATCGGTCCGGGGTAGGTTGTTGGACCGTGGGCGCCGCCTCGCGGCGACCGGCGCTATATGGCCTAACGGGTTTTCAAATGCAACAGGGAAATGACGGAGAGGCGAAGAAAAATTCCGGTGTTCGCAGACGCCCGGTGGAAAGGCCGCAAATGCGGGGCAAAGCGTCGGTCGCAAAGATTGCCAAACGATGTGGACACACTTAATCAGGACGCCTCGCTTTTTTCCCTTCCTGTCCAATGGATTGCCCCATGTCCGAAAATGCCCCGAAGACAAGAGAAGAATTGTTTGCCTTTCTCGATGGGCTCGGCATTGCCCATAAGACGGTCGACCATGCGCCGGTCTTCACTGTCGCCGAATCGGTGGCGCTTCGCGATGAAATCCCCGGCGGTCACACCAAAAACCTGTTCGTCAAAGACAAGAAGGACAGGTATTTTTTGCTGACGGTGGAGGAAAATGCCGAGGTGGACCTCAAACAGGTGCACAATTTGATCGGCGGGTCCGGCCGGGTTTCCTTCGGCAGGGCGGAAAAGCTGATGGAATATCTCGGCGTCATCCCCGGGGCCGTCACGGCGTTCGGCGCGATCAACGATACCGCGGAGAATGTTACCTTCGTGTTCGATGCCGATCTGATGCGCGAAGAGATCGTCAACTGCCATCCGCTGTCCAACGATGCGACGACCTCGATTGCGAGCAGCGATCTCATCCGTTTCATGGAAGCGACGGGACATAAGCCGCTTGTCTTGAAAGTGACGTCCTGACATACGATTTTAGCGCTAAGGCGCGTCGCGATCTTTCAGATTCGCTTGCCGCGCTTTAGTCTCTGGTTTTGCGCATGCCTTTATCGCAAAACCGCACCACAGTTTTGCGCGACATGCTTTAGCAAAGACGCCGGCAGGATCGGCGCGGCGGGAGATACCTATGAGCGGCAGCGACAACCCCTATAGCGGTTCCTTCGGAAATCAGATGACGGCGAGCACAAGCTTCGGTGCTGCGCCGGAACCCACGGCTGCGGCCGGCAGCTACATCACGGAGACGACGACCGCGAATTTTTCCAAGGACGTCATCGAGGCATCGCGTAGCCAGCCGGTGCTGGTCGATTTCTGGGCGCCCTGGTGCGGTCCGTGCAAGCAACTGACGCCGGCCTTGGAAAAGGTGGTCAACGAAGCCAAGGGCCGTGTCCGGCTGGTCAAGATGAACATCGACGACCATCCGTCGATCGCCGGTCAGCTCGGCATCCAGTCGATCCCCGCCGTCATCGCCTTCGTCAACGGCCGTCCTGCCGACGGTTTCATGGGCGCGGTGCCGGAAAGCCAGATCCAGCAGTTCATCGACCGGATCGCCGGTCCGGCCGGCGCCGACCAGGCGGCCGAAATCGAAGCGGTGCTTGCGGAAGCGGCGGAACTGCTTGCCGCCGGCAATATCGACGAGGCCGCTCAGCTCTATGGCGCCGTCATGCAGGCCGATCCCGAGAATGCCAAGGCGCTTGCCGGGATGGCCGAATGCATGATCGCCGACAACCAGCATCAGCGGGCTCGCGACATACTGACGGAATTGCCGGAAGAGCTGTCAAAAGACACCGGCATTCAGGCCGTGCTGAAGAAACTTGAGCAGATCGAGGAGGCCCGCAAGCTCGGCGACCCCATTGCGCTCGAGCGTGAACTGGCCGCCAATCCCGATGATCACGAGGCGCGGCTGAAGCTCGCCAAGATTCTCAACGTCGAAGGGCGGCGCGACGAAGCGGCCGACCATCTGCTTCAGATTATGCGCAAGGATCGTGCCTTCGACGATGATGGCGCCCGCCGCCAGTTGCTGCAGTTCTTCGAGGTCTGGGGCTTTAAGGATCCAGCGACGGTTGCAGCGCGCCGCAAGCTTTCGGCGATGCTGTTCTCCTAGATCAGGACGATTTTAGGCCTGATCGGCCTAAAATCTGAATCCTGCTAAGTTTCGAACATCTGCCCTTGCGTTTTCGGGCGAGGGCACCACATTCTCGTCAAGACGGGCATGCCCGTTACAAGAATGCGGGACGGTTTCATGCAAGTCGGGAATGCCAGATACCTGAAGCCGGGCGATCTGCCTGATGCGATCGCTGTCTTCCCCCTGACCGGCGCCCTCCTCCTGCCGGCCGGGCAGCTACCCCTCAACATTTTCGAGCCGCGCTATCTGGCGATGCTGGATGCAGCATTGAGCGGAAACCGGCTGATCGGCATGGTGCAGCCGGCGCTTGGCGAACATGAGGACAAGGGCGGCGAGCCCAACCTTGCCGCTGTCGGCTGCCTCGGCCGCATCACCTCCTTCGCGGAGACTGGCGACGGGCGCTGTATCGTATCGCTGACCGGCGTCTGCCGCTTCCGGCTGCTGGAAGAGAAATCGACCAACGATCCCTTCCGTATCTTCCGTATCGCCCCATTCATCGCCGACCTCTCGGCCGAAAACGAGGAGGAGGCGGTTGATCGCGCTGCGCTTCTCACCGCCTTCAGGGACTATCTCGATGCCAACAAGCTGGAGGCGGACTGGGAGAGCGTCGAGCGGGCGAGCAATCTGACGCTCGTCAATTCGCTGGCGATGATGTCGCCCTTCGGGCCGGCGGAAAAACAGGCGCTGCTGGAGGCGCCGGATCTGAAGACGCGGGCCGAGACGCTGATCGCCATTACCGAAATCGTGCTGGCGCGCGTCTTCGGTGACTCCGACACGGTTCTGCAGTAGACTTCAGCCATGGATGAAAAACTCAGCCGCGTCGATCCCAAGCTGCTCGATCTCCTGGTCTGCCCGCTCTCCAAGGGCCGGCTTTCCTATGATCGAGAGCAGAATGAGCTCGTCTCGGAAAAGGCACGGCTTGCCTATCCAATCCGAGACGGCATTCCGATCATGCTGGTATCCGAGGCCCGCCGCCTCGACGACTAAAGCAATTCTCGGAAGCGGTTTTCCCAGGCAAGGCGCGAGGCGCTTTTGCCGGGTATTGCGTAAAAACAAAGGTTAAATTGTCTCTCCGGCAAGCAGGCGCGGATTGTGCTTCGCCGTCGTTCCGGCCGCCTGGCCGATGAAGAAGGTTTTGAGGCGCGGCAGCCGGTCGACGATGCCGAGGCCGACGTCGCGGGCGATGCGGATCGGCGTTGCGTCGTTGGAGAAGAGCCGGTTCAAGACGTCGGTCGTCACTCCCATGCGGAACGTGTCGAAGCGCCGCCAGGTCTGGTAGCGCTCGAGAATGTTGATCGAGCCGATATCGAGGCCGAGGCGATCGGCGTCCACGATGGTTTCGGCCAGTGCCGCCACATCCTTGAAGCCGAGATTGAGGCCCTGACCGGAAATCGGGTGGATGCCATGGGCAGCGTCGCCGGCCAGCGCGAAACGCGGCGCGACGAAGGAGCGGGCGAGCGTCAGGCCGAGCGGGAAGGCGCGCTTGTCGCCGATCACTTTCAGGCTCCCAAGCTTGTGGCCGAAGCGGCGTTCGAGCTCTTCCTCGAAGATCAGGTCGTCGGCAGCGACCAGCCGGTTGGCATCCGGCGTGCGCTCCGTCCAGACGAGCGAGGAGCGGTTGTTCTTCAGCGGCAGGATGGCGAAGGGGCCGGCCGGCAGGAAATGTTCCTCGGCGCAGCCGTCATGCGACCGCTCGTGTTCGACGGTTGCAACGATGCCGGACTGGCCGTAATCCCAGGTAACGGTCCTGATGCCGGCGAGATCGCGCAGCGTCGAGCGCACGCCGTCGCAGGCAACCAATAGCTTGGTTTCCAGCGCGCTGCCGTCCGAAAGCGTGACGGTGACATGGGTGTCATGGGTCTTCAGCTCCGTGGCGCCGAGCCCGTGGCGGATGTCGATGCCGAGCCGGTCGCAGGCACCGCGCAGGGCTGCTACCATCACGACATTCGGGATCATGTGGGCGAAGGGCCGGCCTTCGGCGACTTCGCCGTCGAAGGTCAGAAAAACCGGACGCACCGGATCGGAGGTCTTGGAGTCGGTGACGATCATTTTGGTGATCGGCTGGGCTTCCGGTTCAATCTCGTTCCAGATGCCGAAGACCTCGAGCATCTTTGCCGCCGCCGCGATGACGGCGGAAGCGCGCGTATCGTTTTTCCAGACGTGTTCGGGAGCCGCCTCGACGACGGCGACATTCAGATGCGGCGCGGCCTGTTTGACCGCGACAGCGGCGGAAAGGCCGACATAACCCCCACCCACAACCAGCATGTCCAGCATCGCGCCGCTCCCGTACCTTATGCCTCAGATGTGCTTTATATAGATCATCGCAACTTCACTTCCTACCGCTGGGAGACATAGAAATGACGGGCGAGACATCAGGGCCTTCGGCGATGGAGACGCTGCTTTCGACGCTCGACCTCGAGCCGATCGAGGTCGATATTTTCCGCGGCCGCAGCCCCAAGGTCGGCTGGCAGCGGGTCTTCGGCGGCCAGGTGATCGGCCAGGCGCTGATGGCGGCGCAACGCACCATCGAGGGCGAGCGTTTCGTCCATTCGCTGCATGCCTATTTCATGCGGCCCGGCGATCCCTCGGTGCCGATCATCTATCAGGCGGAGCGCATCCGCGACGGATCGAGCTTCAATACGAGGCGTGTCGTCGCCATCCAGCACGGCAAGGCGATCTTCGCGCTGTCGGCCTCCTTCCAGGTGGAGGAGCCGGGCTTCGAGCACCAGATCGCGATGCCCGAAGTCGAGATGCCGGAGGCGCTGCTCGGCGAGCAGCAGATCAAGGAACAGTATCTCGCCCATGCGCCGGAGGCGATCCGAAAATACTGGCAGCGTGAGCGGCCGATCGAGATTCGTCCCGTCTCGCTGACGCATTATTTTTCCGACAGGAAGCTCGATCCCAAACAGGACGTCTGGGTGCGCGCCACCGGCCCGGTTCCCGACGACCGGCTCTATCAAGCGGCGGTGCTTGCCTATCTTTCGGACATGACGCTGCTCGATACGTCGCTCTATGCGCACGGAACGTCCATCTTCGACCAGAGCCTGCAGGTGGCGAGCCTCGATCACTCGATGTGGTTCCACAGACCCTGCAAACTCGATGACTGGCTGCTTTATACTCAGGATAGTCCCTCGGCTTCAGGTGCCAGAGGATTAACCCGGGGTAGCCTATTTACACGTTCGGGTAGCCTGATCGCATCGGTCACGCAGGAAGGTCTGATTCGGAAAAAGGCAAATGAATAAATAATGTGCAACTTTTTTAATTTGCGCGTTATTTGTGCGCTTATCGGCCGATCATTTGCCTGTTTATTGGCGCTTTTTATTATAACCTTTACTTTTCAATAACTTACATCTTGCCTCGAATCTGGCACGTCCCTTGAATGTGTATTCGCCGGTCGCTGTTCGGGAACGTCAGCGGCAAGGAGAGTCGGCTCCGCGCCGAGGATAACGAAGGATGGGAAACCAGATGAAAATTGTGATGGCCATTATCAAGCCGTTCAAGCTCGATGAGGTCCGCGAAGCCCTTACGGCGATCGGCATTCAGGGGCTGACTGTAACCGAAGTGAAGGGCTACGGGCGCCAGAAGGGGCACACCGAAATCTATCGCGGCACCGAATATGCAGTCAGCTTCCTGCCGAAGCTCAAGATCGAAATCGCGGTTGCATCGGAACTCGTCGACAGGGCGGTCGAGGCCATCGCGGCATCGGCCAAGACCGGTCAGATCGGTGACGGCAAGATCTTCGTCTATTCGATCGACCATGCCGTGCGCATCCGTACGGGCGAAACCGATTCAGAAGCGCTGTAAGAACGGCAGATCAAGGAGCTTTTTCCAATGTCAATTTCGAAGTTTTCTTCCACCTCTGCGCGTCTTTGCGCAGCAACGGCTGCCCTTCTGGCGCCGGCCGTTGCTTTCGCGCAGGAGGCTGCACCAGCTGCCACCGCCGCTGCTGCTCCTGCTTTCACCATGGACAAGGGTGACAATACCTGGATGCTCGTCTCCTCGGCGCTCGTCCTTCTGATGACCATCCCCGGCCTTGCGCTTTTCTACGGCGGTCTCGTCCGCGCCAAGAACATGCTCTCGGTGCTGATGCAGGTCTTCATGATCACGGCCGTCGTGGCGCTGATCTGGGTGACCTACGGCTATTCGCTCGCCTTCACCGACGGCGGCTCGCTGAACAGCTTCGTCGGCGGCTTCTCCAAGGCGTTCCTCGCCGGCGTCAACACGTCGTCGCTCGCTGAAACCTTCTCGAAGGGCGTCGCCATTCCGGAATACACCTTCATCGTGTTCCAGATGACCTTCGCCTGCATCACGCCCGGCCTGATCGTCGGCGCGTTCGCCGAGCGCATCAAGTTCTCGGCCGTCATGCTCTTCGTCGTCCTCTGGGTCACCTTCATCTACTTCCCGATGGCCCACATGGTCTGGTTCTGGGGCGGTCCGAGCTCCTACACCTCGCCGGCCGGCCTGATCTTCTCCTACGGCGCAATCGACTTTGCCGGTGGCACGGTCGTTCACATCAATGCCGGTATTGCGGGCCTCGTCGGCGCCATCATGCTCGGCAAGCGCACGGGCTATAAGAAGGAAATCATGGCTCCGCATTCGATGACGCTGACCATGGTCGGCGCCTCGCTGCTCTGGGTCGGCTGGTTCGGCTTCAATGCCGGCTCCAACCTCGAAGCCAATGCCTACGCCTCGCTTGCCTTTATCAACACCTTCGTCGCAACGGCTGCCGCCGCTGTGTCCTGGTGCATCGTTGAAACCCTCACCCGCGGCAAGGCTTCGATGCTGGGTGGCGCTTCCGGCGCGGTTGCCGGTCTCGTCGCCATTACCCCGGCGGCAGGCTTTGCCGGCCCGATGGGCGCAATCGTTCTCGGCCTCATCGTCTCGCCGGTGTGCTACTTCTTCGTCGACGTCGTGAAGAACAAGTTCAACTACGACGACAGCCTTGATGTCTTCGGCGTCCATTGCGTCGGCGGCATCATCGGCGCTCTTGGCACCGGTATCCTCGTCAACCCGGCGCTCGGCGGTGCAGGCATCGTCGACTATTCGACTGCCGACTTCGCAGCCTCCTATGCCGGCACGGCAACCCAGGTCTGGGCTCAGGCCAAGGGCGTGCTGACGACGCTGCTGTGGTCGGGTATCGGCTCGGCGATCCTCTACAAGATCGTCGACGTTGTCATCGGCCTGCGTGTCACCGTCGAAGCCGAGCGCGAAGGTCTCGACCTTTCGACCCACGGCGAAGCCGCCTACCACTCTTCCTGATCACAGGGTTTGCGGCGCCCGGCAAAAGGGCGCCGCTTCACGGCCCGTCGCGGCCTATCTCGAGCTTTTCCGGGTTAGACCCGGAAAAGCTGCCATAGACCGCATTTCGCCCGGACCTTTCAAGGTTCGGGCCTTTTTCATTTCCCTGTCCGGAATTGTCGTCCGGCTATGCATGGTTAACATCGCTTTAACCCGGCTCTGATTAGGTAGAGCGGACGCATTTTGGCACGGCGAAGCTTCAGCGATTCGCGTGTCCTCAGGCATTGGACGGGTTAGACACATGGCAAGAAGCACGTCGCCGGCAATGGATGGCCGTCCGGATCGGTTCTCCTTCTCGGCATTCATGCTGCGGCAGATCCAGGCGCTCATCGGCTTTGCGATCTTTCTGCTGCTGGCGTTCTGCGTCGCGGCGCTGGCGACTTGGAATGTTGCGGATCCGAGCTATTCCTATGCCACTGCCAACCTGCCGACGAATATTCTCGGTTACAGCGGTGCCGCCTTTGCCGATATCGTCATGCAATTCCTCGGCCTTGCCAGCGTCGTTTCAATGCTGCCGATCGTCGCCTGGGCGCTGACGCTGATTTCTGGCCGCCGCTTCAGCCGCATTCCGGCCCGCGCCGGCGCCTGGTTGGCCGGTTCAGTGCTCTCTTCCGCCGTCATCGGCTGTTTTCCGCCGCCGCTCACCTGGCCGATTCCGAACGGCATCGGCGGCGTCGTCGGCGACATGATCCTGCGTTTTCCCGCACTCTTCGTCGGCGCCTATCCCACCGGCACCTTCGCCATGGTGGTCGGCTGCATCTTTGCCGCGCCGACCGCCTGGATGATGCTCTTTGCATCGGGCCTCGTCGGCCGCAGCGACGCCGACGAGGAGGTCGAGGAAGATTACGTCGATACGAGAAGCAAGGCCCGCGTCGTCGGAGACGAGGACGAGGAGGAGGACGAGTCGCGCTGGGTCGCTTTCAGCGGCGCCGTGACGCATGCCTGGTACATGAGCCAGGGCCGGCTGCGCCGGCTCTTCGGCATGGGTCCGCGCAAGCGGCGCCAGGGCGATTACGAATCACCGTATGATTTCAACGATGACGAGTTCGGCACGCTGAACGAACCCGTTCGCGCCAAGGCGCCGACCGTCCGCGGCGAGCGCATGGAGCCGTCGATGGAACCATCAATGGGGCCAAGGACGGCTTCGCCGCGGCGCATCGTCTCCGCGCCGTCGCTGTCCATCGATGACGACGACAATGACGACGACCTGCCCTTCGATAACGACATGCCGCCGCGCCCGGCCGATATCCTGCCCGACGACGATGACGACGACTGGATGATCCGCGCCCCGGCAAAGGCGGCCGGCAAGCCGGAACCGCGCGTCGTCCCGGTGGTCGCACGCCCGAAGCCCAGCGCCCGCATCGAGCGGGAGGCGCAGGGCTCGTTCATCCGCCCCGAGGGTTTCCAGCTTCCGTCGATGCATCTGCTCGCAGAACCGAAGAACGTCGTGCGCGACTCCACGCTGTCGGCCGATGCGCTGGAACAGAACGCCCGCATGCTCGAAGGCGTGCTCGAAGATTTCGGCGTCAAGGGCGAGATCATCCATGTCCGTCCCGGTCCCGTCGTCACGCTCTACGAACTGGAGCCGGCGCCCGGCATCAAGTCGTCGCGCGTCATCGGCCTTGCCGACGATATCGCCCGCTCGATGAGCGCGATTGCCGCCCGCGTCGCCGTCGTGCCCGGCCGCAACGCGATCGGCATCGAATTGCCGAACCAGACGCGCGAGACCGTCTATCTGCGCGAACTTATCGCCTCCCGGGATTTCGAGGGCAGCAAGGCGAAGCTCGCCATGGCGCTCGGCAAGACGATCGGCGGTGAAGCCGTGATCGCCGATCTTGCCAAGATGCCGCATCTGCTCGTCGCCGGCACCACCGGTTCCGGCAAGTCGGTCGCGATCAACACGATGATCCTGTCGCTGCTCTATCGCATGACGCCGGAACAGTGCCGGCTGATCATGATCGACCCGAAGATGCTCGAACTCTCCGTCTATGACGGCATCCCGCACCTGCTTTCGCCTGTCGTCACCGATCCGAAAAAGGCCGTCGTCGCGCTCAAATGGACGGTGCGCGAGATGGAAGAGCGCTACAAGAAAATGTCGAAGATCGGCGTGCGCAATATCGACGGCTTCAACACCCGCGTCGAGCAGGCGCTCTCGAAGGGCGAGGCGATCTCGCGCACGGTGCAGACCGGCTTCGACCGCCACACCGGCGAGGCGATGTACGAGACCGAGGAATTCGATCTGCGGCCGATGCCCTATATCGTCGTGATCATCGACGAGATGGCCGACCTGATGATGGTCGCCGGCAAGGATATCGAAGGCGCCGTCCAGCGTCTGGCGCAGATGGCGCGTGCGGCCGGCATCCACGTGATCATGGCGACACAGCGTCCGTCGGTCGACGTCATCACCGGCACGATCAAGGCGAATTTCCCGACCCGCATTTCCTTCCAGGTGACCTCGAAGATCGACAGCCGCACCATTCTCGGCGAACAGGGCGCCGAACAGCTGCTCGGCATGGGCGACATGCTCTACATGGCGGGCGGCGGGCGTATCCAGCGCGTGCACGGCCCGTTCGTGTCTGATGTCGAAGTGGAAGAGATCGTCTCCTACCTGAAGACCCAGGGCTCGCCGCAATATCTCGACGCGATCACTGCCGATGACGACGAAGACGGCGATTACGGCGGCGGTGGCGGCGGTCCGGCCGGCACGTCCAATCTTTCCGAATCGGAAGATCCCTACGACCAGGCGGTCGCCATCGTACTGCGCGACGGCAAGGCGTCGACCTCCTACGTCCAGCGCCGGCTCGGCATCGGCTACAACCGCGCCGCCTCGCTCGTCGAGCGCATGGAGAAGGAGGGCATCATCGGACCGGCCAACCATGCCGGCAAACGTGAGATCCTCGTTCCCACCGAAGGCGACATCCTCGACCGCTGACAGAACAGGCATATATTTCCAATACAGCCGCTTTTGCGGAAACCTGATAGCATCGAAGCCGTTACCTCTCGCAGGCCGATCGCAACGCCTTGAAGACGCCGCCTTTCGGCAGCATGCAGATCGCATAAAGGAGATTTAGATGAGTCACTCCGATACCTTTCTCTCCGGCCTGACGGTAACGCGCCGCGACCTTCTCGGCGCTTTCGCTATCGCCGCGATAGCGAGCGCCATTCCCCTCGGCGCTTATGCGCAGGCGGCAGCTCCTGCCTCCGGCACGGCGCAGGCGATCGCCGATCATTTCTCCGGCGTCACGACGATGCAGGGCGAATTCGTGCAGTTCGGTCCGCGCGGCGAACAGACCGGCGGCAAGTTCTTCATCCAGCGCCCCGGCAAGCTGCGCTTCAACTATGACGATCCGTCGCCGATGCGGGTGATCGCCGACGGCAGAAACGTCGCCATCGGCAATACGAAGCTCAAGACCTGGGATCTCTACCCGCTCTCCAAGACCCCGCTCAGCCTGCTCTTGGCGCAGCATATCGACCTGTCGGCCGGTATGGTGAAGGGCGTGAAGGAAGAGTCCGACCTGACGACGATCGCGCTCGGCAACAATACGGTGTTCGGAAACTCGACCATCACCATGATGTTCGATGCGAAGACCTACGACCTGCGTCAGTGGACGATCACCGACAATCAGGGCAAGGACACTTCGGTGATGATTTTCAACGTCAAAACCGGCATGCAGTTCGACGATCGCGTCTTCCGCGTGCCCTATGAGAGCATTCCCGGCACGCCTCAGTCGCGCGACTGAGAGCTTTTCGGTTGATCGCCGGCCGCTTTGACATGCGGCAGGTTCCCTCGCGTCCGCCTTTGTTCTAAAGCCCTTTCATGAAAGCGCATCGCGTGAAAACCGTTGCACGGTTTGCGCGATACGCGTTGGGCGTGAAAGGGCATGGGCATGGGCTTTTCGATCACCACCTGGAACATCAACTCGGTGCGGCTGCGCATGCCGATCGTCGAGCAGCTCGTTCTCAAGCACAGGCCCGATATCCTCTGCCTGCAGGAAACCAAGGTGACGAACGACCTGTTTCCCGCGGCACCGCTCAGGGCAATGGGCTACAATCACATCATCATCCATGGCCAGAAGGGCTATCACGGCGTGGCGATCGCCTCGCGCATTCCGTTGACCGAGGATCACCGGCAGGATTATTGCGGCGTCGGCGATGCGCGCCACATCTCGGCAATCTTCGAATACGGCAATCGTCGCGTCCGGCTGCATAATTTCTACGTCCCGGCCGGCGGCGACGAGCCGGATCGCACGATCAATCCGAAATTCGGCCACAAGCTCGATTTCATCGAGGAGATGAAGCTGCTGAAAGCCGATGGCGAGGCCAATACGTCGTCAATTCTCGTCGGTGACCTCAACATCGCGCCGCTGGAGCATGACGTCTGGTCGCACAAGCAGCTTCTGAAGATCGTCAGCCATACGCCCGTCGAAACCGAGGGGCTGCTCGAGGTGATGAAGCGTGGCGCCTGGCTCGATCTCATGCGCCAGCATGTGCCTGAAAACGAGAAACTCTACACCTGGTGGAGCTATCGCGCCAAGGACTGGGAGACCGCCGATCGCGGCCGCCGTCTCGACCATATCTGGTCGTCGTCGGATCTCGGGCCGCATCTGAAGCGGATCGAGATCCTGAAAGAGGCGCGCGGCTGGGATCGTCCCTCCGACCACGTGCCGGTGACGGCGCATTTCGATTTCTAGAACGATGCGGTTCAGCTTTTCGTAAAGCGCAGAACTGCTCTAACCGGGATCAGGTGAAGCGGTAGAACTGGCTTGCGGCCTTTGCCGCAAGCTCGGCAAGATTATCGCGGATCCGGTTCTCGATCAGCCGGGCTGCGTCCGGATATTCTTCGATCAGCCGGTGGAACAGGGCGCGGGTAATGCGGATGATACTGGTGTCCTCGCGCGCTACCGCGGTGAACTTGCGCTCCACCAGCGTCACCAGTGCCAGCTCGGAAACCAAGGTTCCGGGACCGGCGATCCCCTCTGTCTTCTGCATGCCGTCGCTGCTCGTCGCGCGCAGCTCCAGGCTGCCGGTGAGAATGACATAGGCGCTCTCGGCCGGTGAGCCTTGGCGAAACAGCATCTGGCCGGCAGCGATCATGCGCCGGTCGGCGCCGAAGGCGATCAACCGCAGTTGATCCTCGTTCATGTCCTTGAACAGAGGAAGCTGCGCGAGCATGTGGATGTCGTCGGTCAGCGCCATGCGGGCTTTTCGCCTTAGAGCAATTCCAGCAGAGGTGTCTAGCGGTTTTGCCAGGCAAAGCGTGAAACGCTTTTGCCGGGAATTGCGTGAAAACAAAGAGATAGAGCATTTCCGCGATTCGGAGAAAAGGAAATGCTCTAGGGTATGATTTTATAGCCGCCGTTTTCCGTGACGAGGATTTCGGCATTGGAGGGATCGCGCTCGATCTTCTGGCGCAGGCGGTAGACGTGGGTTTCCAGCGTATGCGTCGTCACGCCGGAATTATAGCCCCAGACCTCTTCGAGCAGCACGTCGCGGGTGACGACTTTCTGTTCGGCGCGGTAGAGATAGCGGATGATCGCCGCTTCCTTTTCCGTCAGCCGGATCTTCTGACCGTTATCGGTGGTCAGCAGCTTCTGGCTCGGCTTGAAGAGGTATGGGCCGACGGTGAAGGTCGCATCCTCGCTCTGCTCATGCTGGCGTAACTGCACGCGGATGCGGGCGAGCAGCACGGCGAAGCGGAAGGGCTTGGTGACATAGTCGTTGGCGCCGGCTTCGAGGCCGAGGATCGTGTCGGAATCGGTATCATGGCCGGTCAGCATGATGATCGGCGCCTTGAAACCGCCCTTGCGCAGCAGCTTCACTGCCTCGCGGCCGTCCATATCGGGCAGGCCGACATCCATGATCAGCAGGTCGATCGGCGTCGAACGGGCGGTCGCGACACCTTTACCGGCGTTGGATTCCTGCAGAACCGTGAATTCCTCATACAGCGACAATTGCTCCGTCAGCGTCTGCCGAAGGTCATCGTCGTCATCCACCAGAAGAATGGTGCGTGCGGTCATGCCGTTTGCGTCCTCATGTTAAGTTCCCTAGTCCTACGCCAAATTGCTGGTTTGGCAAGGATCGGGCAGCGGGCTGTTGCCGGGTCGGTTTTGATATGATTTCAATCGAAGCCCCAGACAAGGCACGACATGCGAGAAAAATGGAAAAAGCAAGGCAGAGGCGGGGCATGACGCCGTCGACGGTGGTGGTGCGTCCTGCGCCGGGGCGTAAGAGCCGGGCAATCGTCCGGCTCGGCGCCATCACCATACCTGCTGCGATCGGCCGTTCCGGCCGCACCGTGATGAAACGCGAGGGCGACGGCGCCACGCCGATCGCCTCGATGAGGCTGATATCCGGCTTCCGGCGCGGCGAGCGG
This sequence comes from Rhizobium sp. SRDI969, assembly GCF_025152725.1. Classification (NCBI taxonomy): domain Bacteria; kingdom Pseudomonadati; phylum Pseudomonadota; class Alphaproteobacteria; order Hyphomicrobiales; family Rhizobiaceae; genus Rhizobium; species Rhizobium sp. SRDI969. The sequence goes on along the minus strand of NZ_CP104035.1, from coordinate 4,312,628 downwards.
AACGGCCGGCTCGTCACGCCGCTTTCCATCCGCCGCATCCGCCCCGACATGCTCTGGTGCGATCAGTCCGACAACGCCAGCTACAACCGCCTTGTCAGGGCGCCGTTCGGCGCAAGCCACGAGGAGATGCGGCGCAGCGACGGGCTCTACGATATCTGCCTGGTGATGGACTGGAACATCTCCTCGCGTGCACGCAATCGCGGCTCGGCGATCTTCTTCCATCTCATCAGGCCGGGTTACGAGCCGACGGCGGGCTGCGTGGCCATAAGCCTGCGCGACATGCGCCGCCTACTGCCTCACCTTCGAAAGGAAACGATTGTCCGCGTCGTCTGATTGTCTTCCGGATGCGGCCGCCTATATGTTTTCGGTGACCGAACGCTCCGGCTGAAATGCGTTCAGGGACGTCCGCACCCTGCACAATTCCTCAAATCGGAATCGATTTGAGGAATTGTGCAGCAATTAAGTTTTACAGCGTCCTTCGCGCGTCTTAAAAGACGCGCGGCGCTGTAAGTGACGCAATTCATGCCTCGTCCAATTCTTCAAACTCCCGGAGATATATTGTGCCCGCTCAACCCATCATCACTTTCCATGACGGACATTCCATTCCGCAGGTCGGCCTCGGCGTCTGGCAGACGCCGCAGGAAATCGCCGCTCCCACCGTGCGCACGGCGATCGCCGCCGGCTATCGTCATATCGATACCGCTTCCGGTTACGACAACGAAGAGGGCGTCGGCGAAGGCATCCGCTCTTCCGGCCTCGACCGCAGGGATATCTTCGTCACCACCAAGCTCAGGAACGACGACCAGGGCTATGACAATGCGCTGCGGGCCTTCGACGGCAGCCTGAAGAAACTCGGCTCCGAATATGTCGACCTCTATCTCATTCATTGGCCGTCGCCGCATCGCGGCCTTTATATGGAGACCTGGAAGGCTTTCGTCCGTATCCGGGAAGAGGGCCGCGCCCGCTCGATCGGCGTGTCGAATTTCAATCCTGAACATCTCGAGCGCATCATCGGCGAGACCGGCGTCGTTCCCGTTATCAACCAGATCGAACTGCATCCCGATTTCCAGCAGAAGGCGGCGCACGAGGTTCACAAGAAGCTTGGTATCGCCACCGAATCCTGGAGCCCGCTCGGCCAGGGCAAGTTCATCTCGAACGCTGTGATTGGTGAGATTGCCAAAAAGCATCAGAAGACGCCGGCTCAGGTCATCATTCGCTGGCACATCGACACCGGCCTCGTCGTCATCCCGAAATCAGTGACGCCGTCGCGTATCGAGGAGAATTTCCAGGTGTTCGACTTCAAGCTCGATGCCGATGATATGGCTGCGATAGTCAAACTCGACAACGCCAGCGCCCGCATGGGACCGGATCCGATGACGGCAGCCTTCTGATTAAGCAAACCGATGAGCGGCCGCGCGGGTGAGATCGCCCGTGGCGGCCGTTGCATCAAGGAGGCATGCATCCTTCAGTCAATAATTGCAATTGGACGATCCGTTGGTCGGGGCGAAGCCGTAACTGCAGCTATTGCCCAGGTTCCGCGGTCTTCCAATTGAGCCGGTATAATCGTCGAAGGCGTGTGAGGGATACCAATAACCGTTCGCGCTTTTGATATAGCCGGGCCGACCGCTGCTGTAGCCGCGGTATCCGTTGAGCGACGGTATCTTCTTCTGCGCGACCTGTTGCAGTTGGCCGGAGGCGACCGTGACTGGCGGTATGGTTGGATGCATCGGCGCGGCGCCGACGGCGTCGATCGATGCCAGCGGTGCGAATATGATCAGGCCGGCTCGCAGTAAACTCGCTACTAATTTCTGCCTCATGGCGCTTCCCCGATGGCGCGGTGTTCGCGAAGCCTGAACGGTATCTGTCGCGTGTCGCGCCTGATCATCGATGAGGCCACAGGACTTTATCGATGTCGATTGCCCGAAAGGATGAAATTGGAAGGCGGGCCATGCACAAACGGGCTCGCCCGCCACGAGTGAGTTAAATCGGAAGCAATTTACGGAGTTAGAGCATGTCGCGCAAAACTGTGCCGCGGTTTTGCGACAACGACATGCGTAAGAACAAAGGCCTAAAGCGCGAGGAGCGAACCTGAAAGATCGCGACGCGCGCTTTGGTGCAGAAATTCAGGGGCTGCAGAGCTCTTTGCGCGTCGAAGAAGGCGCGGGGTGTGCAGGTCGCAATCTGGGCGCCGAAGCGACAGACGCCATAAATGCAAAGCCGCCCGATGTGCAGCGGGCGGCTTTCAATCCCATCCGTTGCCGGATCAGATCAGTTCCACTCGCGGATATCGACGAAGTGCCCGGCGATCGCGGCTGCGGCGGCCATTGCCGGCGAGACGAGGTGCGTGCGGCCCTTGAAGCCCTGGCGGCCTTCGAAGTTGCGGTTCGAGGTCGAAGCGCAGCGTTCGCCCGGCTTCAGGCGGTCGTCGTTCATCGCAAGGCACATGGAGCAGCCCGGCTCGCGCCAGTCGAAACCGGCGGCCTTGAAGATCTTGTCGAGGCCTTCGGCTTCCGCCTGTTCCTTGACGAGGCCGGAACCCGGCACGATCATCGCGTCGACGGTTGGGGCAACCGTCTTGCCTTCGACGACCTTGGCGACTTCGCGCAGATCCTCGATGCGGCCGTTGGTGCAGGAGCCGATGAAGACGCGGTCGAGGGTGATGTCGGTCATCTTCGTGCCCGGCTTCAGGCCCATATAATCGAGCGCGCGCCATTTGGAGGTGCGCTTGGTTTCGTCCGGAATGTCGTCGGGGTTCGGAACGATGCCCTGGACGGAGATGACGTCCTCGGGCGAGGAGCCCCAGGAAACGATCGGCGGCAGGCTGGCGGCATCGAGCACGACGACGCGGTCGTAATGAGCGCCCTCGTCGGTCTGCAGCGTCTTCCAGTAAGCGATCGCCTGTTCCAGCGCCTCGCCCTTCGGCGCGCGCGGCTTGCCCTTGATATATTCGAAGGTCTTCTCGTCAGGGGCGATCAGGCCGGCGCGGGCGCCGCCTTCGATCGTCATGTTGCAGACGGTCATGCGGCCTTCCATCGACAGCGCGCGGATCGCTTCGCCGGCAAATTCGATGACGTGGCCGGTGCCGCCGGCCGTGCCGATCTCGCCGATGATGGCAAGGATGATGTCCTTGGCGGTGACGTGCGGCGGAAGCAGGCCGTCGACCCGCACCAGCATGTTCTTCGCTTTCTTCTGGATCAATGTCTGGGTCGCCAGCACATGCTCGACCTCGGAGGTGCCGATGCCGTGCGCCAGCGCGCCGAAGGCGCCGTGCGTCGAGGTGTGGCTGTCGCCGCAGACGATGGTCATGCCGGGCAGGGTAAAGCCCTGTTCCGGGCCGACGATGTGGACGATGCCCTGGCGCTTGTCGCTTGCCGAATAATATTCGACGCCGAATTCGGCGGCATTGGTGGCCAGCGCTTCCACCTGGATGCGGCTTTCCTCGTTCTTGATGCCGAGGTGGCGGTCGGGCGAGGTCGGAACGTTATGGTCGACGACGGCAAGCGTCTTTTCCGGCGCGCGAACTTTGCGGCTGGTCATGCGCAGGCCTTCGAAAGCCTGCGGCGAGGTGACTTCGTGGACCAGATGGCGGTCGATGTAGAGAAGACAGGTTCCGTCTGCCTGTTCGTCGACCAGATGATCGTCCCAGATCTTGTCGTAGAGGGTACGCGGTGCGCTCATGGCGTTAAGTCCGTTTTTTGGAAGCTTTTGGAAAATCGAGAAATGGCGGATCAGGCTCCGCCGGCCGTCATTCGATCAACGAAGTCGGCTGTTGAGCGCACCGGATACACACGCAAAGAACCGCGCCGGCAGGCGATAATGGTCCTGCAGCACGAAAATACGCGCACCAATGCATCTGAACTTGGATTCCATGGCCTGCATATAGCGATTTTTCGCGGCGGCTTCAATTTGAATCATCAGCAGACGTTCTGCGGCCTCTCAGCGACGCGACGGAGATTGATCGCTTACCGCGACTTCATCCATTTCTCCGTCCGCCTCAGCGCCAGCGACAGGCCGATCGTCAGGATCAGATAGATATAGGTGACGATCGAATAGGTTTCGAAAAAGCGGAAGGAGCCGGCGGCATAGACCTTGCCCATCTGGGTGATGTCGGCGACGCCGAGCACGGAAACCAGCGAGCTGTCCTTCACCATCGAGACGAAGTCGTTGGAGAGCGGCGGGAAGATTACCCGGATCGCCTGCGGGAAGACGACGGAGCGAAAGCGCCGGTAGCGCGACAGGCCAAGCGCCTTGGCCGCCTCGATCTGGCCGATATCGACCGACTGGAAACCGGCCCGGAAGATTTCGGCGATGAAGGAGGAATAACCGATCGTCAGCGCGATGATCGCTCGCCACATCAGCGACAGGTCGCGCACCAGGATGGGCTCGGCCATACCTGATGTCACCAGCGGCGAAATCAGGAAATTATAGGCTGCGACCAGAGCCGGCGCGCCGACGAAGGCGACGTAGAACAGCAGCACGAGGATCGGTATGCCGCGGATGATCTCGATGTAGAAGCGCGCAATCTGACGCAACACCTGGCTGTCGGCCATGCCGAGCAGGCAGATGCCGAGGCCGAGCACGGTGGCGAGCACGAAGGCGACCAGCGTGACGAAGACGGTGACGCCGACACCGTTGACGACGGTGCGGAAGACCTGGGCGTAGATATCGTTGGCGACGATGACGGCGGCAAGCACGATGCCGATCGTGACCAGGGCGACCAGCCACCAGGGATAGTCGTCCTTGACGTGTCTGTCGGGAGATGGTCGCAGGGCCATCAGTCGTTTTTCGGCGTCATTCGCCCATCTTGTAGTCGAGGAACCACTTCTTGTTCAGCCCATCCAACGTGCCGTCGGCCTTGAGTGCGGCGATGGCGGCATTGACCGGGGCGACGAGGTCGGACCCTTTCGGGAAGATGAAGCCGAAATCTTCGGTGCCGAGCGGTTCGCCGATCAGCTTGAGGGCGCCGTTCGAGGCGTCGACATAACCCTTGCCGGCGGTGCCGTCGGTCAGCACGACGTCGACATCGCCGGCCTTCAGCGCTTGGACGGTGGCGCCGAAGGTTTCGAAGAGCTTGATGCGCGGGTTCTGCTCGTTGCCATCCAGCACTTCATAGACAGCGGTGTAGAAGGGCGTGGTGCCCGGCTGCGCGCCGACCAGGCCATCCTTGAATTCGCCGAAGGACTTGGCATCGGCGAAGCGTTTCTCGTCGCCGCGCACCAGCATGAACTGCTGCGAACGCATATAGGGATCGGAGAAATCCACCTTCTGCTTGCGGTCTTCCTTGATGGTGATGCCGGTCATGCCGATGTTGTACTGGCCGTCGGACACCGCCTGGATCATCGCGTCCCAGCTGGTGTTCTGGTATTCCACCTTGAAATTCAGCCGCTTGGCGATCTCGTTCATCGCATCATATTCCCAGCCGATCGCCTTGCCGGATTTCGGATCGACGAATTGCAGCGGCGGATAGGCATTCTCGGTGACGACGACGACGCTCTTGCCGCCAAGATCGGGCAGCTCGGCGGCCGATGCAGCCAGGGGCAGAAGAGCAAGGGCGGCGAGGCTCGCAAGAACGGTACGGCGAAACAACATTGAACGGTTCCCCAAAATTGAACGGCAAAAACTGTCACGGAAGATAGGCCTGAGGCAAGGCCGCCGCCTGCGTACCGAAGCAAAAAATAGAAAAGGCGGCCCGAAGGCCGCCTTTTCAAGCAAAGAATTTTGCCTAGTGCAGATCTTATTCTGCTGCCGGTTCCGCTGCAGCGGCGGCCGCTTCAGCAGCGGCCTTGGCTTCTGCTGCTTCTGCTGCTGCCTTCTCGGCGGCGAGCGCCTGGGCGGCTGCAACCTTTTCAGCTTCGATGCGTGCCTTTTCCTCGGCAATGGCGGCGCGTTCGGCGTCGTTGAGCTTGCGGGCGCGGACGCCGGTGTCTTCAACGATACGGGCAGACTTGCCGCGGCGGTCGCGCAGGTAATAGAGCTTGGCGCGACGGACCTTGCCGCGGCGAACGACGTCGACGCTTTCGATCATCGGCGAGTAGACCGGGAATACGCGCTCGACGCCTTCGCCGTAGGAGATCTTGCGGACCGTGAAGTTTTCCTGCAGGCCGCCGCCGGAGCGGGCGATGCAGACGCCTTCATAGGCCTGAACGCGGGTACGGGTGCCTTCCGTGACCTTGACGTTGACGCGGACGGTGTCGCCCGGGGAAAATTCGGGAAGCGTGCGCTTGGCTTCGATCTTGGCGGCCTGTTCGGCCTCAAGCTGCTGAATGATGTTCATCGTCTTAACCTTTGGTTCTTCTGAAACAGCCAGAGCGCTCAACACTGATCCTTCGGAGCTGGCCTCAGGACTTTGCCCATCAAGGGCGGGAGCGGATTCGCCATTCTTTGTTTGCTGGCAGACGGGGATAAACCCCATTTCCGCGTGCGCCAATACACCAAAGGCCAGGGCTTGTCATCACTTGGATGGCATTTTTGTGAAAAGGGCTGCGAAATCAGCCGTTTTTCTCGGTTTTGGCCTTTTCGAGAAGATCCGGCCGCCGTTCCCGGGTCAGGCGCACCGCTTCCTGATGCCGCCACTTCTCGATGGCGCCGTGATTGCCCGAGGTGAGGATCGGGGGAATTTCATGGCCCTCCCACTCCTGCGGCCGGGTATAGTGCGGATGTTCCAGCAGTCCGCCTTCGAAGCTTTCGTGCAGGCCGGAAAGGTCGTTGCCCATGACGCCGGGCAGGATGCGGATGATGGCATCGAGCACGATCAGCGCCGCCGGCTCGCCGCCGGATAGGACGTAGTCGCCGATCGAGACCTCTTCCAGGCCGCGCGCCTCGATCACCCGCTGGTCGACGCCCTCGAAGCGGCCGCAGACGATGATGACGCCATCACCGGCGGCGAGCTCGCGAACACGCTCCTGCGTCAGCGGCTGGCCGCGCGGGCTCATCAGCAGCCGCGGGCGGGCATCGTTTTCCGAGGCACTGTCTATGGCGCGGGCGAGAACGTCTGGTTTCAGCACCATGCCGGCGCCGCCGCCGGCCGGGGTGTCGTCGACGGTGCGGTGTCTGTCGGTGGCGAAGTCGCGGATCTGCACCGTATCAAGCGACCACTGCCCCCGCTCCATCGCCTTGCCGGCGAGCGAGAAGCCCAGATGCCCCGGAAACATTTCCGGATAAAGTGTCAGCACGCTCGCCCGGAAAGCCATCACTTCTTCTTTTTCGGCTTGTCGGGAGTGAATTTCGAAAGCTCTTCGGGATCGTCGACCAGCCCCGCCGCCAGCGGATCGATCAGCAGCGTGCCGGCCTCGAGGTCGATCTCCAGCACCGAGGTTTCGGAGAAGGGGATCAGCACCGGGCGCTTGCCCGGACCTTTGAGTTCCAAGAGGTCGCCGGCGCCGAAATCGAAGACCCCGGTAACGGTGCCATAGCTGACACCCTTGTCGTCGCGCGCCTCGAGCCCTTCGAGATCGGCATAGTAGAACTCGTCGTCCTCCAGCTCCTCATCCGGCAGGTTGTCCCGCTCGATATAAAGTTCTAGCCCGTTCAGAGCCTCGGCGGCATTGCGGTCGTTGACGCCGCGGAAACGGACGACGACGACATTCTTCATCTCGCGGATTTCGAGGACTTCGAAGCTGCGGCCATCCATGCTGTGCAGATGGCCGTAGTCGCCAAGCGCACTGGGATCGGCCGTATAGGCCTTGGCGCGCACCTCGCCCCGGAGGCCCTGCGCGCCACCGATCGTCGCCATCAGAACGGGGTTTTCAAGCTTGGTCATGGGTTCCTTCATGTGAAGCCGAAAGACAGGTTTCTCATAGACGAAGTGCGGAGGATTGGAAACGAAAACGGGCGGCATGTCGCCATGCCGCCCGCTCGAAGGGAATGTCGCGATTATTCCGCGGCGTCTGCTGCAGCAGCGGCGGCGTCGGCGACCTTCTGAGCCTTTTCGGCGGCGCGTTCCTGGGCGCGCTTGCCGGGCTTTGCCTTGACCGGGTTGTTCTTGACTTCGCGCTTGGCAACGCCGGCCTCATCGAGGAAGCGCAGAACGCGATCGGTCGGCTGAGCGCCGTGTTCGATCCAGTGCTTGATGCGCTCGGCGTTCAGCTGAACGCGCTTCTCATCGTCCTTGGCAAGCATCGGGTTCCAGGAACCGAGATTTTCGAGGAAGCGGCCGTCACGCGGGCTGCGCGCATCGGCGAGAACGACGTGGTAATACGGGCGCTTCTTGGAACCACCGCGGGCGAGACGAATTTTCAGTGCCATGTTCTTTACTCCTTGGGCTTTTCTTGACCGCTTTCTTGAGCGGTACGGTTATCGGGCTGCAGCGCTCTGTTCAGCGTGATCCGCAGCGATCTGCTCATGATGCCGGATGACTTCCTTGATGACGAAGTTCAGGAACTTCTCAGCGAAATCCGGGTCCAGATTGGCGGCTTTCGCCAGCTGGCGAAGGCGTTCGATCTGGTATTCCTCGCGCGCCGGGTCGGCCGGCGGCAAATTGTATTTGGCCTTCAGCACGCCGACCTCTTTGGTGCAGCGGAAGCGTTCGGCCAGCATGTGCACGAGAGCGGCATCGATATTGTCGATCGACTGACGATAGCTCGCGAGCTGGGCTTTGACGTCTGGATCAATCATGGGGCAAGCGATCCTTTCACTTCTTCTTCGGCAATCCGGGCAATCCCGGGAAACCACCGCCAAGGCCCGGCAGCTTGGCGCCGCCGAGGCCCGGCAAACCACCCGGCAGACCGCCGAGACCGGGCATACCCCCGCCCGGTTTTCCAAGCCCCGCCGCTTCCGCCTGCTTCTGCAAGGCCTCGAGCTGCCGGGGATCGATGTTCGAGAGATCGGGCATGCCGCTACCCATGCCGCCCATGCCGCCGCCGAGCCCCATCTTGCCGGCAAGGCCGCCCATCATCTGCTTCATCATGCCGCCTTTGCCCTTGCCGCCCATCATCTTCATCATGTCCGCCATCTGGCGGTGCATCTTCAGAAGCTTGTTGATGGCGGCGGCATCGGTGCCGGAGCCGGCGGCGATGCGCTTCTTGCGCGAATGCTTGAGCAGGTCGGGATTGGTGCGCTCGGCCTTGGTCATCGACTGGATGATGGCGATCTGGCGACCGAAGAGCTTGTCGTCGAGGCCGGCTGCGGCCATCTTGTCCTTCATGCCGGCCATGCCGGGCATCATGCCCATGATGCCGCCCATGCCGCCCATCTTCTGCATCTGCCGCAGCTGGTCGGCAAGGTCGTCGAGATCGAACTTGCCCTTGGCCATCTTGGCGGCCATCGCGGCCGCCTTCTCGGCGTCGATGTTTTCGGCCGCGCGCTCGACGAGCGAGACGATGTCGCCCATGCCGAGGATGCGGTCGGCGATGCGGCGGGGATGGAACTCCTCCAGCTCGCTCATCTTCTCGCCGACGCCGATCAGCTTGATCGGCTTGCCGGTGACGGCGCGCATCGAAAGGGCGGCACCGCCGCGGCCGTCACCGTCCATGCGGGTCAGCACCAGACCGGTGATGCCGACGCGTTCGTCGAAACTGCGGGCGAGGTTGACGGCGTCCTGGCCGGTGAGGCTATCGGCGACCAGCAGGATTTCATGCGGGTTCGACCGCTTCTTGATGTCCGCCATCTCGACCATCAAGGGCTCGTCGATATGCGTGCGGCCGGCGGTATCGAGGATGACGACATCATGGCCGCCGAGCTTGGCCGCCTGCACGGCGCGGGCGGCGATATCCGTCGGCGACTGGCCCGATATAACAGGCAATGTGTCGATATTGGCCTGCGCGCCGAGCTGGCGAAGCTGCTCCTGGGCTGCCGGACGACGCGTGTCGAGCGATGCCATCAGCACCTTCTTCTTCTCGCGCGTCGATAGGCGATGGGCAATCTTCGCCGAGGTCGTCGTCTTGCCGGAACCCTGCAGGCCGACCATCATGACGACGACCGGGGCCGGTGCATGCAGGTCGATGCCGACGCCTTCGCCGCCCAGCATCTCGATCAGTTCGTCATGCACGATCTTGACGACCATCTGGCCGGGCTTGATCGACTTCAGAATCTCGGCGCCGACGGCCTTTTCACGCACGCGGTCGGTGAAGGAACGCACGACGTCGAGCGCGACGTCGGCCTCCAGCAACGCACGGCGAACCTCGCGCAGCGCTGCGGAAACATCGGCTTCCGAAAGCGCGCCACGGCCTGTCAGTCCATTCAGAATGGATCCAAGACGGTCCTGGAGGTTTTCAAACATCGGCTCTTCCTTGATACGTTTCGGGCGGGTTTGGATATGCCCGGAAACGTCGTGCTTTTCCTTGACGAAAACAAGACGCAAAGCCAAAAAGCACCCGAGGGCGCATCGCGCTGTCGGGTGTTGACCTCCGGGATCTCTAAGTCCCGGTCGGCGGCTCGGAGTCGTGTGGCTCGTCGCGGATTGGGCGCGATAAACAGGAAAGTCGGGCGAAAGTCAAGGCAATGCGGACAAATGACCGCATGACCGCCGTCTCAAAAGCTGAGCGACGAGAGGGCACTACTGTCTCATCCAGCGGTTGCAGCAATAGTACATACTCAAACAAAGTGATGTATTGGCTTTGCGCAATCCGCCAGGTTTCAGGTTTTGCCGATAAATATTGCCACTCCGGCGGCCGAATTCGCTGTCAACGCCAGTTGCAAATTATTCGGCTTATGATTCTACTTTATACTTGAGTGCGTCCTGTAAAATGATTCGTGAATATCCTTGATGCCGAATGAATCGGCGGAGATATCGAATGCTAAATGCTGATATTGAGAGCTGGGCGCTGGCGCGGGCCCATCATATTGTTCTGAACGAGGGCCTGAATCTTGCGAAGGCGGCACAGGATCTGGACCGCAAGCGGTCCCGCTCGCTGGTCTACGAGCTGAGAAAGGTCATCACCGCAGCTATTGTCGAAGCCCATGCTGCGTCTTTCGATCCTGAGGGTGCGCAGCGGTAAAAGCCAAACTGCCTCGAAAGGGTCGGCAGCCCGCAACACCTGCCCGGCACTCACCCTCTGGTAATTCCTTCGCATTTCCGCCATATACACCGGAAAGACAGACGGAATGATACCCATGAGCGCAGCGGTCGAATTCGCGAGGATGAACGGGCTTGGCAACAAGATCCTGGTCGTCGACATGCGCGGCCGGCCGGACAAAGTGACGCCGGCGGCGGCGGTCGCGCTCAATGCCGATCCGCAGACTGAGTTCGATCAGATCATGGCGATCCATGATCCGAAGGCCGAAGGCACCGATGCCTTCATCGATATCCTGAATTCCGATGGCTCGAAGGCGCAGGCCTGCGGCAACGGCACGCGCTGCGTCGTGCAGGCGCTTGCCGCCGAGACGGGCAGGAAGGTCTTTACCTTCCAGACGGTCGCCGGCATCCTGAATGCCGTCGAGCACGAGGACGGGACGATCTCGGTCGATATGGGCCGGCCGGTGTTCGATTGGGACAAGATCCCGCTGGCGGAAGAATTCCATGATACCAGCCGCATCGAGTTGCAGATCGGCCCGATCGACAAGCCGGTGCTGCATTCGCCCTCAGTGATGTCGATGGGCAATCCGCATGCGATCTTCTGGGTGGACAGGGACGTGATGTCCTATGATCTCGCCCGCTTCGGACCGTTGCTCGAAAACCATCCGGTGTTTCCCGAGCGCGCTAATATCACGCTGGCGCAAGTGACGTCGCCGACATCGGTGACGACGCGCACTTGGGAGCGCGGCGCGGGACTGACGCTTGCCTGCGGCTCGGCTGCCTGTTCTGCTGCCGTCAGTGCTGCGCGCACCGGCCGCACCGGTCGCAAGGTGACGATCGATGTGGCGAGCGCCAAGCCGCCGGCCACGCTTTCGATCGAATGGCGGGAGCGCGACGATCATGTCATCATGACCGGCCCGGCCGAATGGGAATGGTCGGGCAGGGTCGATCCGTCGACCGGTCGCTGGTCGCGCGATGATACCCGAGAGGCGGAGGCGCAGTGAGCGGCATCGAGGTCATTACCTTCGGCTGCCGCCTCAACACATATGAATCCGAAGTGATGAAGGCGCAGGCTGAGAAGGCCGGGCTCAACAACGCCATCCTGGTCAATACCTGTGCCGTGACCGGCGAGGCCGTGCGCCAGGCCCGCCAGGCGATCCGCCGTGCACGGCGCGACAATCCGCATGCCCGCATCATCGTCACCGGCTGCGCCGCGCAGACGGAAAAGCAGACCTTCGCCGCAATGGCGGAGGTCGATGCCGTGCTCGGCAACGAGGAGAAGCTGACGAGCGCCTCCTATCGCAGCTTGCCGGATTTCGGCGTTTCGGCCGAAGAGAAGCTCCGCGTCAACGACATCATGAGCGTCAAGGCGACGGCACCGCAGATGATCAGACACATCGACGGCCATGTGCGTGCCTTCATCCAGGTCCAGAACGGCTGCGACCATCGCTGCACTTTCTGCATCATCCCCTATGGCCGCGGCAATTCCCGTTCCGTGCCGATGGGAGCCGTCGTCGATCAGGCCCGCAATCTCGTCGACGGCGGTTATCGCGAGATCGTGCTGACCGGGGTCGATGCCACCAGCTATGGCGGCGATCTGCCGGGCGCCCCGACGCTCGGGCTTTTGGCGAAGACGCTGCTGAAACAAATCCCCGATATCCGCCGGCTCAGGCTTTCCTCGATCGACAGCATCGAGGCCGATGCCCATCTGATGGATCTCATCGCCGACGAGCCACGTTTCATGCCGCATCTGCATCTTTCGCTGCAGCATGGCGACGACATGATCCTGAAGCGGATGAAGCGCCGGCATTTACGCGCCGATGCGTTGCGTTTCATCGAGGATGCGCGCCGCCTGCGCCCCGAGATGAGCTTCGGCGCCGATATGATTGCCGGCTTTCCCACCGAAACCGAAGAGATGTTCGACAATGCCGTGAGGCTGGCCGAAGAGGCTGGCATCGCCCATCTGCATGTCTTTCCTTACAGTCCGCGTCCCGGCACGCCGGCCGCCCGCATGCCGCAGCTCGACCGGTCGCTGGTCAAGGATCGCGCCGCAAGGCTGCGCGCCGCTGGACATAGGCTGCATCAATCCCATCTCGATGGGATGATTGGAACCCGGCAATCGCTGCTTGTTGAAAACAACGGCCTGGCGCATACGGAGAACTTCACGCTGGCCGCAGCCCCCGGCCTTCGTCCCGGCGAACTTGTGCCGGTCACGATCACCGGCCACAATGGCAAGCATCTCGATATGCAATTGACGGCCGCAGCGGCGGCCTGACTTTCACGGAATGCCCATGGCTCTCAGTTTCATCAAAAAGGTCTTCACCTTCGGCAAGCCGGCTGACCAACCTGTGCCTGCGGCCGTCGAAAGGGAGCTGGAGCCGCGTTCGCGCGACGAAGATCTGCCGGTTGCCGACGATCCGGTGCTGGCCGAGGAAATGGATACGGCCGGCGGGCCGGCTGCCGATATTGACCCCGGCGGGGTCGAAGCAGCGGTTGCTGACGATGATGTCGAATCCGCAATCCTGCCCGCCGCCGACCAGCTGAACGACATGAGTGTCGTGCCGCTTTCATTGCTGGAAGCGGAAGCTGCGGCGGAAGCGGAGACGGAAGCCCATCCGATTGCTGCGGACGTTGCGGAAGCACCCCCCTCTGTCCCTTCGGGACATCTCCCCCACAAGGGGGGAGATCGTTCGGAGGTCGACGCGCCACCTTCGGTCGAAGAGACCGCGGAAGTCGCAGGCCTGCTTCCAGAAGAGATTTCGCCCGAGATCAATGTGGAGCAAGACATCTCCGTTCAGCCGATCTCCCCCCTTGTGGGGGAGATGCCCGGCAGGGCAGAGGGGGGTATCTCACCCACCGAACCTTCCGAGATCGCCGCTGAACAGTCGAAGCTTGAATCGCCTATCCTCCCCAAAGGCTTCGCCACCGGCCCGAAGGTCGTCGAGCCGGAGCCCGTTGTCCTGCAGCCAAAACTCAGCTGGTTCCAGCGCCTGCGCAACGGTCTTGCACGCACCTCTTCGCAGTTGACCGGCCAGATCACCGCGCTCTTCACCAAGCGCAAGCTCGATGACGAGACGCTGCAGGATCTCGAGGACCTGCTGATTCAGGCCGATCTCGGCGTCGAGACCGCCATGCGCGTCACCGACACGCTTGCCTCCGAACGCTATGGCAAGGATGTCACCGGCGAGGATGTCAGCCGGATCATGGCGTCGGAAATCGCCAAGGTCCTGAAGCCGGTCGCCAAGCCGTTGCAGCTTGACCTCTCGCACAAGCCGCATATCATCCTTGTCGTCGGCGTCAACGGCACCGGCAAGACGACGACGATCGGCAAGCTTGCGGCAAAACTTTCCGGCGCCGGGCTGAAGGTGATGCTGGCAGCCGGCGATACTTTCCGTGCGGCGGCGATCGAGCAGCTGAAGATCTGGGCCGACCGGACGAAATCCGAATTCATCGGCACCAAGCTCGGCGCCGATGCCGCCGGGCTTGCCTATGACGCCTTCGAACAGGCAAAGGCGAAAAAATGCGACGTGCTGATCGTCGATACCGCCGGCCGCCTGCAGAACAAGGCAGAGCTGATGGCCGAGCTTGAGAAGATCGTGCGCGTGCTCGGCAAACTCGATCCCGATGCGCCGCATACCGTGCTGCAGACGCTCGATGCCACGACGGGGCAGAATGCGCTGAGCCAGGTCGAGATCTTCCGCAACGTCGCCGGCGTCAACGGCCTGATCATGACCAAGCTCGACGGCACGGCGCGCGGCGGCATCCTCGTCGCCATCTCCGCCAAGCACAAGCTGCCGGTCTATTTCATCGGCGTCGGCGAGGGCGTCGAGGATCTGGAGCCGTTCGAGGCCGAGGATTTTGCCCATGCCATTGCCGGACTTCCCCAATGATGCCACAGATATGCCGCCGAAAGCCTGCAGGGCACGGCCGGAAACAGTTTCCAGGAAAACAGGTTTGAAGAACGCATGAGCACCGAAAGCGATATCACCCCGTCTGCTGCCGACCGGCATCACCCGCTGCTGAAACTGGCGTTGGAACTCGGGCCGCTGCTGATCTTCTTCTTCGCCAATCTGCGCGGCCAGTGGCTGGTGGAGACGTTTCCTGCTCTTTCCGAATTGGGCGGACCGCTGTTCGTCGCGACCGGGCTATTCATGGCGGCGACGATCATCTCGCTGATCGTTTCGAAGATCGTGCTCGGCCATCTGCCGATCATGCCTTTTGTATCGGGGATCGTCGTCGTCATCTTCGGCTCGCTGTCGATCTGGCTGCAGAACGAAACCTTCATCAAGATGAAGCCGACCATCGTCAATGCGCTCTTTGGAGTGGCGCTGCTCGGCGGGCTGGCCTTCGGCAAGTCGCTGCTCGGCTATGTCTTTAATGCCGCGTTCCAGCTCGATGCCGAGGGCTGGCGCAAGCTCACCATCCGCTGGGGCATCTTCTTTCTCTTCCTTGCCGTGCTGAACGAAGTCGTCTGGCGTAATTTTTCCGATGGTACCTGGGTCGCCTTCAAGGTCTGGGGCACGATGCCGATCACCATCATCTTCACGCTGGCGCAGATGCCGTTGGTGCTGAAGCATAGCGTCAACCTGGAAACGGACGGCGAGAAGTGAGCGCTGTCGATGCAGAGTCTCGCGTAAGACACCAGAGCTTCTGGTTTGTCGCCTGCCTTGCGGTCCTGATCATCCAGATCGTCGCCGAATATATGATGGGCCGCCTGCCGATCTGCGCCTGCGGCACTGTCAAGCTGTGGGAGGGCGGGGTCAATACCAGCGGCAATTCGCAGCATCTATCGGATTGGTACACGCCGTCACACATCATCCATGGCTTCCTGTTCTACGGGCTCGCGCATCTCATCGTACGCGGCAAGCCGCTGGCGGCAAGGCTGCTGCTGGCGCTCGTTATCGAATCCAGCTGGGAGCTGCTCGAGAATTCACCTCTCATCATCGACCGCTACCGCACGGCGACGATCGCGCTCGATTATTACGGCGACAGCATCCTGAATTCGGCGATGGACACCGTCTTCATGTGCGTCGGCTTCTTCTTCGCGCGGCGCGCACCGGTGGCGCTCACGGTTGCAATCGCCATCTTCTTCGAGATTTTCACCGGCTACGTGATCCGCGATAACCTGACGCTCAATGTGCTGATGCTGATCTGGCCGGTGGAGGCAATTAAGGTCTGGCAGGGTGGGGTGTAGGGCTTCTTTGTTCTCACAAGACCCCTCCCCAACCCCCTCCCCACAAGCTAGAGCGTTTCAGGTTTTGACGGAAGCGTATCCGGCATTGTCGAAGTAGTTGCTGCATTCGCTGGGCTCGATGGTTGTGACGAGGTGTCCGATGTGGCGCCAGGTGTCATCGATGGTTCGCTTCTGAGCCAGGCGCATCCAGTGCTTGATTTTGGCGAAAGCCTGTTCGATCGGATTGAGGTCGGGGGAGTATGGCGGCAAGTACCAGAGCCGAGCACCAGCGTTGCGGATCATCTGACGGATGGCGACCGACTTGTGGGAGCCGAGATTATCCATCACGACGATGTCGCCGGGTTTGAGCACCGGTACGAGTTGCTGCTCGACATAGGCGCGAAAGCACTCACCGTTGATCGGTCCATCGAAGACACAGGGTGCGGTAAGCCGATCGCAGCGCAACGCGCCGAGGAAAGTCAGGGTGCGCCAATGTCCGTGCGGCGCGAAGCTGCGCAGGCGTTTGCCCTTCGGCCCCCACCCTCGAAGCGGCGCCATGTTGGTCTTGATCCAGGTTTCATCGATGAAGACCAGCCGTCTTGGATCGAGGCCAGCCTGCCAGGATCGCCAGCGCTGTCGCCGTCGCGCGACGTCAGCGCGCGCCTGCTCAAGGGCGAACAGTGTTTTTTTGAACCGCAATCCCTCACGCCGCAGGAACTGCCATACCGTATCGTGGGATACCTTCACCCCTCGCGCGGCCAGCTCTTCCTTCAACCTGTGCAGTGACACATGCGGCGTCTGGTTGATCCGCTCCACGATAAACGCCCGATGCGGCTCCAGAACCCGCTTGCGGTGGCCGCCCATCTTCCCAGGCGCGACAGATCCGCTCGAACGATAACGCTGCGACCACTTTACCGCTGAAGACACGGCAATACCGAACCGCGCCGCAACCGACCGGCAGCTCTCACCGGCTTCGATTGCAGCAACAACACGCTCACGAAGATCATTGGAAAGAGGTCGCGTCATTCGATGCTGGCCTCCACTCCAGCCAGCATCTTGAATCACAAAACACACAAAAACGGAATCCCTTCCGATTCAACTAAATCCGGATACGCTCTAGGGCATATACATATCTCGCAAAGCCCATCCATCGGCGACGGCTCGAAAGTATTTGAGGCCGTTGAAGAAGGTGATTGGGCCCGGCGGCTTGGCCGAGGCGTAGCCGTTCCAGCCGCCGAGCTTGGCGATGATCCAGGCGGCCCAAGCCAGCGAGGCCTTAGAGTGGGGATTGGACTGCAGCTTGGTTGTGCCCTTGAAACGGCTTTCGAGGGCGGCGAGGGTATCGATCTCGGCTGCCGTGAAGGTCAGGCTTGCCGGCTGGTGATCGCCGCCGCTGCGGGCTTGGACGAGCTGGAGGACGATTGCTGCGGCCTTGGCGGCGATGGCGACGAGCTTTTCCAGCCGTGCCGCCAGATGCAACTGGCTGTCCTCGATCTTGAAGCCTTGGTTCTTCATCACCCGAAAGAACTGCTCGATCATCCAGCGCTGCTTGTACCAGGCGACGATCTGCCAGGCATCGGCCGGGCTGCTGAGCCAATGGGTGGTCAGGAGCAGCCAGTGCAAGGGCTCGACACCGTCGGGGGCGGCCGGTTCAACGATCTCGACCCAGCTCAGCCTGACGCCATCGGGCAGGCCGGCCTCGCGCAGGTTTTGCGGCCGCCGGATCGTCGCTTCGCCGAAGCGCAGGCACACCGTCGCCTGCCGCGCCGGACGGTCGGCGCGCTCGCGCAGATCAATCGTCTGAGTATCGCAAAACGCCACCGTTTCGACCGCGCGGCGCAGTTTGGAACCGTCGATGAGCGCATGGTCATGCATGACGCGCGACAAAAGATCGAAGCGCCGATCGGGCAGGCGCGCCCACATGATGAAGAAGTCACCCTCCCGGTCGGCGATCGCCGTGACCCGGGCCGCACGCGAAAGCACCAGTTTGGCCGCCTCTGCCGTCTCCACCCAGCGCCGCGATTCCTTTTCGTTCAACGGCCGCTCGGCATGCGGCGTAAGCTCTTCGCTACCCCGCGTCCAGACCCGGCCGCCCACCAGGCCAAGGCAGCTGCCGGTGTCGGCATCGAGCGCCAGCATCGGATGCAGCAAAAGGCCAAAGCAATTGCCTTTTTTGATCTTGCCCAATTCCCGCCGGCTGTCCGGCGTCGTCGCAAACTTGATCTCGCTGGTGTCCTGCAGCGCCAGCACGTGGCGACCCTCAACCGCAGACCGGGTCTCCTGGCTCCAGCCGGCAATGATCTCTTCCACGCTCACCGCACTGTTGTTGAGAAAACGCCCGAACCGGATCTCCTGCGAATGGTTGCCCTCGGCCAACTGGCGAAGGCAAACCGTCTCGCGCAGCACAATGCGACGGAGCAGCACCGCCCCCCTTTATCGAGACGACGATCTCCAAACCGGCCCAACGAAAAATCATGCCCTACATCCATCGGCGACGCTCCCAAATCAAAACGTCGCCAAAACAATCATACGGCCCGCAGTAAAGGAATCCGACCCCCGCAAACCGAGTCAATCCGTCGCACCGACTTATGTATATGCCCTAGTCCCCACAAGGGGGAGGGACTAACTCGTGACACCGCCTCGCAAACCAGACCAACTGCACACTGGACGTTCGATTGGACGCACGGCAAGAGCCGCACGTTAAGTCCCTCCCCCTTGTGGGGAGGGGTTGGGGAGGGGTCTTTTGTGGATCACTTGCTCAGGAAGCCGGCTTGCCGAGCGCCTTTTCCATCGCTGGAAAAAGCCCTTCCTTCAGGCTGATATCGTCGAAGGGTCCGACGCGCTTATAGAGGATTGTGCCGTCAGGACCGACCAGATAGCTTTCCGGAATGCCGTAGACACCCCAGTCGATCGCTGCCTTGCCATTCGGATCGATGCCGATCGCCCGATAGGGGTTGCCGAGCTCGCCGAGGAAACGCAGGGCGTTGTCGCTCTGGTCCTTGTAGTTGATGGCGACGATGTTCAGGCGTCCGTCTTTTGCCAGTTCTTTCAATAGCGGATGCTCGTCCCGGCAGGGGAGGCACCATGAGGCGAAGACGTTGACGAGGGTCAGCTTGCCCTTGATTGCCGCATCGGTCAGCGCCGGCAGGTTGGCGCCGTCGAGCGGTGGCAAGTTCAGCGCCGGCGCCTTGGTGCCGATCAGGGCGGAGGGAATTTCGGCGATGTTCTTGCCATGGAAATCCTGGTCGTAGAGCATCTTTGCGGCCGTGGCCGCAATGCCGCCGAAGACGACGAGCGGCAGCAGCGCCAATGCGTAACGGCTCAGCCCGCGCGGCTTGGCGGCGGTGTTTTCCGGCGTGTCGTTCATTCGCCATCCCCCACACTGACCTTGGGGCGCGCCGAACGGCGGCGGATGCCGGCAGCCTCAAGGGCTGCAAGTTCCCTGCGGCGGGCGCGGCCGTCGGCCCAGGTCCAGAGCGTGACGGCGATCGTCACCAGGGCTGCAAAGCCATAGGAAGCGTAGACGTAGAAGGCGTGCGTCACGGCTATTCCTCCCGGCTCGCCATGCGGGCGGCAAGACGGCGCTGGGCGGCAATGCGGCGGCGCCAGATCTCGTTCCTCATCGCCATGATGTGCAGCGTGAAGAAGAGCAGGGTGAAGGCGATCGCCATGACGAAGAGCGGCCGCAGGAATTCCGGATCGATCGCCGGGCCGTCGAGGCGCAGCACGCTTGCCGACTGATGCAGCGTGTTCCACCACTCGACCGAGAATTTGATGATCGGGATGTTGACGAAGCCGACGAGGATGAGCACGGCGCTGACGCGCGCGGCCTTCGACGGATCATCGATGGCGCGGCCGAGCGCAATCAGCCCGAGATACATCAGGAAGAGAACGAAGACGGAGGTCAGCCGCGCATCCCAGACCCACCAGGTGCCCCACATCGGCTTGCCCCAGAGCGAACCGGTGACGAGTGCGAGCAGGGTAAAGGCGGCGCCGAGCGGCGCTGCGGCCTTGGCGGAGACATCGGCCAGCGGATGGCGCCAGACCAGCGTGCCGATCGCCGAGACGCTCATGATCGTATAGCACATCATCGAAAGCCAGGCCGAGGGCACATGCACATACATGATGCGCACGGTCTCGCCCTGCTGGTAATCGCCTTCGGTGGCGAAGCTCAGATAGAGGCCAACCGCGAAACAGAGGGCGGTGATGCCAGCCAGCCACGGAATGGCGCGCGCCGCCAGCGCCAGAAACCGCGTCGGGTTGGCGAGATCGCTGAATTTGCTGATGGCAAGGCTCGTTTCGCGCATGATCGTTTCCTTACCTTGATCCGGCTTTTCCCGCAATCGAATGGCCCATCAATCCGCTGTGTTTCGTAGCGCCAGGGCGGCGGCTGCCGGGCCGATGACCGCGAAGAAGAGTGTCAGCGCAATGAGGATCAGGAAGGGCGGCAGGAAGGGGGCGGGATCCTCGACTGCGGCATAGGTGGCGCTGACGCCGAAGATCAGCACCGGAATGGTCAGCGGCAGCACGAGGATCGAGACCAGCAGGCCGCCGCGGGGCAGCGCCACGGCAACGGCGGCGCCGACGGCGCCGATGAAGGTGATGGCAGGCGAGCCGACCAGCAGCGTCAGCATGGTGGCTGCAATCGCCGTCTCGTCCATGTTCATGAAGAGGCCGAGCAGCGGCGAGGCGATGACCAGCGGCAGGCTGGTGGCCGTCCAATGGGCGAAGCATTTGACCAGCACGGTCAGGACGAGCGGCGTTTCCTGCATCAGCATCAGGTCGAGCGATCCGTCGTCGCGCTCGGCCTGGAACAGGCGGTCGAGACCGAGAAGGGCGGCGAGCAGCGCGCCGATCCAGACGATGGCGGGGCCGATGCGCGACAGCAGTTTGAGATCGGGGCCGACGCCGAAGGGAATGACGGCGACGATGGTCAGGAAGAACAGCACGCCGATCAGTGCACCGCCGCCGGCGCGGATGGAAAGTTTCAGGTCGCGGAGGAAGAGGGCGGTCATGCGGGGCGGCTCTCTGCATGTGCGGTTGACGGGGTAGCTACATCGAGAAGCATCAACCCCATACCCCCGCATCGACCCCGGCAAAGCCGGTCATCTTCAATTCCTGCGAATTCCTCAGCCCCAGCGGCTGATGCGTCGCCGCCAGCACGATGCCGCCCTTTGTCTGATGCGCTCCAATCAAATCGGCAAGCAGCCGGTCGGCGCTGGCATCGAGTGCCGCGGTCGGTTCGTCGAGGATCCAGACGGGGCGGTGGGCAACGAGCAGCTTGGCGAAGGCCATCCGGCGCTGCTGGCCGGCGGAGAGATAACCGAAGGGAAGGTGGGTGATGCCGGCAAGACCGACGGCGTCAGCGGCGTCCTCGGTGGAAAGAGCGGCGGCGGAGCCTGTATTGCCGAGAAAGACACGCCAGAAATCGAGGTTTTCTGCAACCGTAAGTTCACTCTTCATCGCATTTCGATGGCCAAGGTAGTGGCTGACCTCGCCCGGATGCCTGCCTCCCGGGCTCTCTTCGTCGCAGAAGATGACAGTGTCTTTTTCCGGCCTGAGGAGGCCCGCGACGACTCGCAGCAAAGTCGACTTTCCCGATCCGTTTCTTCCCGTGAGGACAAGCGCCTCGCCGGCTGCCAAGTGAAAGGAAATGTTAACGAAAATGAGATCTTCACCGCGCCTTGCAGCCAGATTGTCGGCGGTGAGATGCATGCGGCGGCTCTTTCCTGGTTTCGGCTTGCGGCGGTCAAAAAATGTCCGATTTTGACTGTGCTCGGGTATGGCAAGTTTTTAGGAAATTATCTATAAGACCTGCAACCACGCCAGCGGTCGGCGTGAATTTCATCCTTGCGCCGAACTTGGAGCGTCTGTTCCACGTGCGGACAGCGGAAATGGCCGTACCCGCATCCTGATGTGCATTAAAGTGCATAGGCGTTCGCACGACTGTGTTGGCTATCAGAAACGGGGTCTCTCGTGTCTAAATCTCTTGACAGTTTCAATTGTCGTTCCACGCTTTCCGTCAACGGGAAGGACTATGTCTATTACAGCCTGCCCAAGGCTGAGGCAAACGGTCTGGCCGGCGTGTCGAAGCTTCCCTATTCGATGAAGGTGCTGCTCGAAAACCTGTTGCGCTTCGAAGACGGCCAGTCGGTCACCAAGGAGCACATCCTGGCCGTTGCCGAATGGCTCAACAATAAGGGTGCGGTCGAAAACGAGATCGCCTATCGCCCGGCGCGCGTGCTGATGCAGGACTTCACCGGCGTTCCCGCCGTCGTCGATCTTGCTGCGATGCGCGACGCGATGGTGTCGCTCGGCGGCGATCCGGAGAAGATCAACCCGCTCGTTCCGGTCGACCTCGTCATCGACCACTCGGTCATCGTCGATGAATTCGGCACGCCGCAGGCTTTCGCCAAGAATGTGGAGCTGGAATACCAGCGCAACGGCGAGCGCTACCGCTTCCTGAAGTGGGGCCAGCAGGCCTTCAAGAATTTCCGCGTCGTGCCCCCCGGCACCGGCATCTGTCATCAGGTCAATCTCGAATATCTCGGCCAGACCGTCTGGACCAAGGAAGAGGACGGCGAGACGATCGCCTATCCCGATACCTGCGTCGGCACAGACAGCCACACGACGATGATCAACGGTCTTGGCGTTCTCGGCTGGGGTGTGGGCGGTATCGAAGCGGAAGCTGCGATGCTCGGCCAGCCGGTCTCGATGCTGCTGCCCGAAGTCATCGGCTTCAAGCTGACCGGCAAGCTCAAGGAAGGCGTCACGGCGACCGACCTCGTTCTCACCGTCGTGCAGATGCTGCGCAAGAAGGGCGTCGTTTCGAAGTTCGTCGAATTTTTCGGCCCCGGCATGGACAACATGCCGCTCGCCGACCGCGCGACGATTGGCAACATGGGCCCGGAATACGGCGCGACCTGCGGCTTCTTCCCGGTCGACGGCGAAACCATCAACTACCTCACAATGTCCGGCCGCACGCGTGACCGGATCGCGCTCGTCGAAGCCTATTCGAAGGCGCAAGGCATGTGGCGCGAGGGCGACGGTTCCGAGCTCGTCTTCACCGATACGCTGGAACTCGATCTTAGCGACGTCGTGCCGTCGATGGCCGGCCCGAAGCGTCCGGAAGGCCGCATCTCGCTCGAGAACATCGCGACCGGCTTCGCCGGCTCGATGGACGCGGATTACAAGAAGCCCGGCCAGCTGAACAACCGCTATGCCGTCGAAGGCATGGATTTCGATCTCGGCCATGGCGACGTGGCGATCGCTGCCATCACATCGTGCACCAACACCTCCAACCCGTCAGTGCTGATCGCCGCCGGCCTTCTTGCCCGCAACGCCGTTGCCAAGGGACTGAAGACGAAGCCGTGGGTGAAGACTTCTCTGGCGCCGGGATCGCAGGTCGTCGGCGAATATCTCGCCAAGTCGGGCCTGCAGGCCGATCTCGACAAGCTTGGCTTCAACCTCGTCGGCTTCGGCTGCACCACCTGCATCGGCAATTCCGGCCCGCTGCCGGCACCGATCTCGAAGACGATCAACGACAAGGGCCTTATCGTTTCCGGCGTTCTCTCCGGCAACCGTAACTTCGAAGGCCGTATCTCGCCCGACGTGCAGGCGAACTACCTCGCATCCCCGCCGCTCGTCGTCGCTTATGCGCTTGCCGGCACTGTGCAGAAGGATCTGACCAAGGAGCCGATCGGCGAGGATGAGAGCGGCAATCCGGTTTATCTCAAGGACATCTGGCCGACCTCTAGGGAAGTCCAGGAATTCATCCTGAAATACGTGACCCGCGAGCTCTACGAACGCAAGTACGCCGATGTCTTCAAGGGCGACGTCAACTGGCAGGCCGTTCAGATCCCGCCGGGCCAGACCTATGCCTGGGACGACGATTCGACCTATGTGCAGAACCCGCCCTACTTCGTTGGGATGGGCAAGAAGGGCACCGGCGTTTCCGACATCAAGGGCGCCCGGGTTCTCGGCCTGTTCGGCGACAAGATCACCACCGACCACATCTCGCCGGCCGGTTCGATCAAGGCGGCATCGCCAGCCGGCGCCTACCTTATCGATCACGACGTCGCCGTTGCCGACTTCAACCAGTACGGCACGCGCCGCGGCAACCATGAAGTGATGATGCGCGGCACCTTCGCCAATATCCGCATCCGCAACCACATGCTTGGCCCAAACGGCAAGGAAGGCGGCTACACCATCCATTACCCGTCGAAGGAAGAGACCTCGATCTACGACGCCGCGATGCAGTACAAGCAGGAAGGCGTACCGCTCGTCATCTTCGCCGGTGTCGAATACGGCAACGGCTCTTCGCGCGACTGGGCTGCCAAGGGCACCAACCTGCTCGGCGTCAAGGCGGTGATCGCCCAGTCCTTCGAGCGCATCCATCGCTCGAACCTCGTCGGCATGGGTATCATTCCATTCGTCTTCGAAGAGGGCACGACCTGGCAGAGCCTCGGCCTCAAGGGCGATGAACTCGTCACCATCGAAGGCCTGGAAAAGATCAAGCCGCGCGAGAAGAAGATCGCCAGGATCACCTATGGCGACGGCACCGTGAAGGAGGTTCCGCTGCTGTCGCGTGTCGATACGCTCGACGAGGTGATCTACCTCAACAATGGCGGCATCCTGCAGACGGTTCTGCGCGATCTCGCAGCCTGATTTTTAAGAAACTCGCATGATAATGGCCGCCGGAGAGCAGTTTCCGGCGGCTTTTCTTTGATGCGACGACAGTATTTGGACGGGCTCACGATGATTTGTTTTACGCAGGTTCCGGCCGGGCTACGTCTCACCCGTTCGTGACTTTCGGTTTGGACCCTGAGGGATTATTCGTACGTTCATATGTCAGGGCCTCCGGTACAAACATGCCGTCGGCGCTGAAAAAGAGGTGCAGGTGAATGTCCCCGCGTTTTTTGATTCCGCTGATTGCCGGCGTTGTTCTCTCAGGCCCGCTGCAGGCCGAAGACGGCACGCCGAAAGGTGTCGTCGAACTCTTCACGTCGCAGGGCTGTTCCTCCTGTCCTCCCGCTGATGCCGCGTTTCGCAAGCTGGTGAACCAGGGCGATGTCATCGCGCTCGCCTATCACGTCGATTACTGGAATTATCTCGGCTGGGCCGATACGCTGAGCTCCAAGGAAAATACCGAGCGGCAGTACGGCTATGCCAGGACGATGGGCCGCAGCAACGTCTATACGCCGCAGGCCATCGTCAACGGACGCGGCCATCTGGCCGGCGCCGATCTGAATGGCATCAACGGCAAGATCGACACCTTTAGCAGCGAAGGCAATGGGCTGACTATTCCCATCAGTGCCGCGATGCGCGGCGACGAGTTGGAGATCAAGATCGGCGCCGGACAGGGCAAAGCCAATGTCGTGATGGTCTATTTCGATAAGGAAAAGACGATCGATGTCGAAAAGGGCGAGAACAGCGGCAAAAAGATTTCTTATCTGCACAGCGTCACCAATGTCGAAACCGTCGGCATGTGGGACGGCAAGGCGACCAATCTGACGCTGCCGGCCAGCGTCCTGCAGCGACCGCAACTCGAGGGCTGCGCCATCCTGCTGCAATCGGCGACCGCAGACGGCGATCCGGCTGCGATCCTTGGCGCGACCGTAGTGATGGCTGGTAAAAATATCTGAGATTCCATCCGCTTTCGGATGAAGTGCCGGGGCGGCCCGGCCGAGCGTATTCGGGGCTGGGGTTAAGGTCGATACGCTCCGCCGGGCCTTTTGGCGCGCTGGCGCCAAACTGGAATTCATAAATCTCCTGCAAATGAGGCGCTGTTTTGACTGAAATGCGGCGCTGCGGAGAAAGCGTGGTGCCCGCCAGCGCCCTTGCGACAGAGACGCGCGGCGCTGCACTGCGGCGGAATGTGACGGCCGGCACTCTTGCAATTTGCGGCGGCTCGGGCAAACTGTCACCCTCCTGTCACAAGCGGAGGCCTCGGGAGACTGATGACAGATCAGCCGGATTTGCGACACGGCGAGAGCCGCTCCGTCGACAATAGTTCCTCAGTCGTCGTCGATCTCAGGGAATACAAACAAAGCAAAGACCTGCTTCCGGTGACCTTCCACCGGCGCGAACTGGACGCGATCCTCTGGATCTACGGCCGCATGGTCGGTGACGGTGAGTGGCGCGACTACGCCATCGATCACCTGAAGGACAGGGCGGTCTTTTCCGTTTTCAAGCGCTCCGGCGAAATGCCGCTCTTCCGCATCGAGAAAAACCCGAAGCTTGCCGCCAAGCAGGGCGCCTATTCCGTGATCAGCGTCAACGGCACCATCCTGAAGCGCGGTCACGAGCTGAACCAGGTGCTGAAGGTCTTCGACAAGACCCTGAAGCTCGTCGACAAATAAGCGATATCAGCTGTTAAACAGCGTGCCGGGATAGGTCGACGGGTCCGGATCGGTGATCATGCCTTCGCCGAGCGCGCGCTGCATGAACATCGTGTCCAGCCAGCGGCCATGCTTATAGCCGGTGCCCTTCATCAGACCGACCTCCTCAAAGCCGGCTGCGCGATGAAGCGCGATCGATGCGGGGCTGGCGCCGCCGATGACGGCGGCCATCTGACGAAAACCGAGTCCGGTGCAGCGGTCGATCAGGGCGGCGAGCAACGCCTTGCCGATGCCCCGACCGCGGACCTCAGGCGCGAGATAGATCGAATCCTCGACCAGCCAGCGATAGGCGGGACGCGTGCGAAACGCCGAGGCATAGGCGTAGCCGAGCAGGACACCGCCCGCATCGACGGCGGCGATATAGGGATATTGCTGGCTGACGATGGCCGCAAAACGTTGCGCCAGCTCGGCCTCGGACGGCGGCACGATCTCATAGCTTGCGACGCCGTTCAGGACCGATTCGCGATAGATTTCGGCAATGGCGGGAATATCGGCTTGCGTGGCATCGCGCAGGAGGAAGGACATTTTGGCGGTAGATCCATTGGGGAGGATATCTCTTCCTAAAACCATCCCGCGAAAGCCTGCGCAACAAAAAAGGCGGCCGAAGCCGCCTTTTCGATCTCAGTCTGCCCTGCTTATTTACGGTTGCCCATGAACTGCAGCAGGAACATGAAGAGGTTGATGAAGTCGAGATAGAGCGTCAGCGCGCCCATGATCGCCTTGCGGCCGGCGACGGCGACGTCATCGGCTTCCAGGTACAATTCCTTGATCCGTTGCGTATCATAGGCGGTGAGGCCTGCGAAGATCAGCACGCCGAGTACCGAGATCGCGAACTGCACGGCGGATGACGCCAGGAAGATGTTGACCAGCGAAGCGATGATCAGGCCGAACAGACCCATGATCAGGAACGAGCCCATCGCCGACAGGTTACGCTTCGTCGTGTAGCCGTAAAGCGACAGCGCGCCGAAAGAGGCGGCGGTGACGAAGAAGGTCTGCACGACGCTCTGGCCCGTATAGATCAGGAAGATCGACGAGAGCGACAGGCCGACGAGCGCGGCATAGACCGCAAAGGTCGTCTGGGCGGCGGCCACCGTCATCGTATTGATCCGGAAGCTCAGGAAGAACACCAGAGCCAGCGGCGCCAGAATGACCACCCACTTCAGCGGGCTCACATAGATCGCCTGACCGAAAGCGGTCAGTTCGCCATTGGCGAAGGCGAGTTGGAACGACAGATATGCGGCCACACCGGTGATCGCCAGGCCCAGCGCCATCAGGTTGTAGACCTTGAGCATATAAGCGCGCAGGCCTTGATCAATCATCTCGCCGGTCTGAACGCGGCTTTGATAGTTACGAAGATCAGCCATAGTTTCCTCTTACAAGCTCCGATGGAAATACGGTGTCGGGGTTTTCGACCCGGGCGCCGCTGCGGAGCTCCAGCATGCCTGCGAACAATATGAGGCTTTCGCCCATTGCAAACAAGAGGCTTGCAAAGCCTCGGCCGGTTAAATCGCCGTAAGGTGAAGGGTTTGAGTGCCGCTGACTGGTCAAAGCTCGCGCAAAACGGGGGCCGCCTTCTGCCCAAGGATGCGCCAGGTACCGATCAGGCCGATGCCGACGGTTAGGATGAGCGCAGTCACAAGCGTCAGTCCGGCCACGTCGGGCAGAAAGGTCGAGGGCAGCCGCATGATGCGGGCGACGATGAACCAGGCGGCAACCCCGCCGGCGATCAGCGCGAAGATCGCAGTTGCGAGGCCGAGGATCAGATATTCGTAGCTGAAGGCGCGGATCAGCGTGGCGCGCGTGGCGCCGAGCGTCTTCAGCACCACCGCGTCGTGGGTGCGCGCCCGGTTTCCGGCGGCAAGCGCGCCGGCAAGGACGAGGATCGAGGCGATGAGGGCGACGGAGGCTGCGGCGCGGATCGCGGTCGCCAGCTGTGCGACCAACTGGTTGACGATATCGATCGCGTCCTTGACGCGCACGCTGGTGATCGTCGGATAGGTGTTGGTGACCGATTTCAGGATCGCGGCATCTTCCGCCGGTGTCGAAGAGGGGTCGGTCAGGGTCGCCAGCCACGCATGCGGGGCGCCGCGGAAGGTATTCGGCGAGAAGACCATGACGAAATTGATCGACAGCGATTCCCACTCGACGCGGCGCAGACTGGCGATCTTCGCGGTGATGTTGCGGCCGAGTACATTGACGGTGACCGTATCGCCGATCTTGAGGCCGAGCTCATGCGCCTCTTCCGAGGAGAAGGAGACGAGCGGCTCGCCGCTGTAATCCTTGTCCCACCATTTGCCTTCGGTGAGGGCGGCGTTCTCCGGCAGGGTTTCGGCATAGGTGATGCCGCGGTCGCCGTTCAGCACCCAGCGGCCGGCTGCCGGCACGTTCATCTTGGTGACGTCCTCGCCGTTGAAGGCGATGATCCGGCCGCGCAGCATCGGCACCTCGACGAGCTTGCCCTGCGGCGCCTGCGCCTGGACGAGATCGCGGAAGGCATCGACCTCGGCGCTCTGGATATCGACGAAGAAGAAGTTCGGCGCACCCTCGTTCATCCGGCCGGTCAGCTGCCGGCGCAGGTTCCCGTCGATCAGCGTCAGGGTTACCAGCAATGCCAGGCCAAGGCCGAGCGAGAGGACGACCGAGGGCGTCAGTGCGCCGGGGCGGTGGATGTTGCCGATCGCCAGCCGCAGCGCCGGCGAGTTGACGCGCGGGCTGCGGCGCGCGAGCCAGGCGATCAGCGCCGCGACCAGGCGCAGGACGACGAAGGCGAAAACGATCGCGCCGACGAAGACGACGGCGATGAAGCGGTCATAGGCGGTGAGGATGGCAAGGCCGGCAAGGCCGGCCATGAACAGGGCGGCAAGCAGGATGTAGGGCCAGGAGGGCAGGCGGCGGGCCTCGAAGCCCTGCTCGCGGAAGAGGGCGGTCGCCGGCACTTCGCGGGCGTGGCCGAGCGGCAGGATGGCGAAGGCGAGCGTCGTCAGGATGCCGAAGAGCGTGGCGAGCAGCAGGGCGCCGGGATAAAGGGTCGGCGCAGTCGAGACCGGCAGGAATTGCGCCAGAAACTGGGCGGCGAAGATCGGCGACAGGGCGCCGATGACGAGGCCGATCAGGATGCCGCCGAGAGCGATGATGGCAATCTGGAAGAGATAGATCAGAACGACGACCTGCGCCGGCGCACCGAGACATTTGAAGGTGGCGATGGTGGTGCGCTTGGCATCGAGGAAGGCGCGCACCGCGTTGGCGACACCGACGCCGCCGACGATCAGTGCGGTGAGGCCGACCAGGGTCAGGAACTGCGAGAAGCGGGTGATATTTTCGGTGAGAGAGGGCGCGGCACGGTCGCTGGTGCGGATCGCCCAGCCGGCGGCGGGGAATTCCTTGGAGGCGCGCGCCTGGATGCCCGACATCGCGCCCTTGTCGTTCAGCCTGATCTTGTAGGCATGTTCGACCAGGCTTCCGGTCTGGATCAGTCCGGAGGCTTGGAGCGCCTGGCGGCTGACGAGCAGACGCGGCGCAAAGCCAAAACCTTCCGACAGTGCATCCGGCTCAGTCTTCACCGTGCCGGTGATGCTGAGCTTGACGTTGCCGAGCAGCAACTCGTCGCCGACGGCAAGCCCGAGCCGATCGAGAAGAAGGGGCGCTGCGACCGCGCCATAAGTGCCGCTTTGGCTGGAAAGCAGCGCTGCAAGCGGATAGTCCGGCTCGGCCACGAACTTGCCGTAGAGCGGGTAGGCTTCATCGACGGCCTTGACCTCGACCAGCGCCTGATCGGAACCGTCGGGCTTGCGGGCCATCGAGCGCAGGCCTGTCGACACTGAAAGGGTGCCGAGGCCTTCGAGGAAACCGATTTCCTGAGGCGTGGCTTCGCGGTTGTTGAGTTCGAAGCGGATGTCGCCAGCCAACAGTTCCTGCCCCTGCGAGGCGATCGTGTCGGTGATCGACTGTGAAACGGAATTGACGGCGGCGATGGCGCCTGTCCCGAGCGCGATGCAGGCAAGGAAGATGTAGAAGCCGCGGATGCCGCCGCGAAGCTCGCGCAATGCCAGGCGAAAAGCGAGCGAGACGCGTGGCGTGATGATCCTCATGCGATCGCCGCTTCGCTGCGGCGGGCGGCGCTGTCGCCCTCGATCCTGCCGGAGCGGACGCGGATCTGGCGCGAGCATCGGTTTGCAAGCGAGACGTCATGGGTGACGAGAAGCAGGGTCATGCCGCGTTCGGCCTGCTTGGAGAACAGAAGGTCGGCGATCTGGCGGCCGGTCTCGGTGTCGAGATTGCCGGTCGGCTCGTCGGCGATCAGCAGGGCGGGCGACGGGGCGAGCGCCCTGGCAATCGCCACGCGCTGCTGTTCGCCGCCGGAAAGCTGGCCGGGATAGTGGTTCAGCCGCTCGCCGAGGCCGACCGATTTCAGCTCGCGATGAGCGAGCTCGAAGGCGTTGCCGACATTGGCGAGTTCGAGCGGCACGGCGACGTTTTCCAGCGCCGTCATATTGGCAATCAGGTGAAAGGACTGAAAGACGATGCCGATGTTGCGGCCGCGGAAATCGGCGACCTGGTCCTCGCTCAACGCGTGGAGCGGCGTGTCATTGATGTTGATCTCGCCGCTGTCGAGCTTCTCCAGCCCGGCAAGAACCATCAGCAGGGTGGATTTGCCGGAACCGGAAGGGCCGACGATGCCGACGGATTCGCCGGCCGCGATATCGAGATCGATGCCCTTCAGCACATGGACGGAGGCGGCCGCGCTGCCAAGGGTCAGATCGGCGCCCTTCAACTCGATAATGGTTTTTGCCAACAGAAATCGCCCTATATAAGTCCGTAATGGAAAGGCCGCATAACGGCACCTCGCCAATCTAGGGAAACCAGGATGAGATTTAAAGTTGCCGCCCTTCAATTCACCGTCATCGCCGTCTCGCTGATCCTTGCCACTGCCGCCGATGCCCGGACGATCAATCTCGTCGGTTTTGGGGATAGTTTGATGGCGGGCTATCAGCTGCCGCCCAGCGACGGCTTTCCGGAAAAGCTGCAGGCGGCCCTGAAGGCGAAGGGGCTCGACGTCACCATTGCCAATGCCGGGGTCTCCGGCGACACGACGACAGGCGGGCTTGCGCGTATCGACTGGTCGGTCCCCGACGGCACCGATGGCGTCATTCTCGAGCTTGGCGCCAACGATGCGCTGCGCGGCATTCCGCCGGAGGAGAGCGAGCGGAATCTCGATCAGATGATTGGCCGGCTACAGGATCGCGGGATTGCCGTGCTGCTCGCCGGTATCATAGCGCCGCCGAACATGGGAGCGGATTATGCGGCGCGCTTCAATCCTATTTATCGGAAACTTTCCGACAAATACGGAGTTCGACTTTATGCCTTCTTCCTCGACGGGGTTGCGCTCGATGCGGGGCTGAAGCTCGATGACGGCATGCATCCGAACGCGAGAGGTGTCGACGTTATGGTCGAGAAGATGGTGCCTGCTGTCACAAATTTCGTCGAAGCGATTTCATCTGTGAAGAATTAGGGGCTTGCGCGGTTGTTGATTGCATGATTCCGTGTGAGCACCTGCAAAAGATTCGGGGAGTGCTCGTGATGCCGAGACTGTTTACCGCCCTCGAAATTCCGCGCAATGCGGCGATGAGTCTTTCATTGCTGCGCGGTGGCCTCCCCGGAGCACGATGGATCGATGTGGAGAATTACCACATCACTCTGCGCTTCATCGGTGATGTCGACGGCCGCACGGCTGATGAAATCGTTGAACGCCTCGACCGGATCGACCGGCCGGAATTCCAGTTCCGGCTCGAAGGCATCGGTTCGTTCGGCTCGAAGAAACCGCATTCGGTCTGGGCCGGCGTCTCGCCATCGCCTGAAATGCATGCGCTGCAGGGCGAGATCGAGCGCATCTGCCAGCGCATCGGTCTGCCGCCCGATCCCCGCAAATTCATGCCGCATGTGACGCTGGCGCGGCTCAAATCTTCGCGGCTCGACGATGTCGTGCAATATCTGGCGGGACGCGGCAACTTCCACACCGCAACCTTCACTGCACCGCGCTTCGTGCTGCTTTCGTCGCGCGAATCGGTCGGTGGAGGGCCTTACCTCACCGAGGAAGTTTTCCCGCTGCACGAGGCACGCTCGACGCCCAGCGTTTCGAGCAGCCTGCAGCAGCCGGTCAAGAGCCTGGTGTAGACCAGCTCGAAACCTTCAGGGCCGCCATAATAGGGATCGGGGATATCCTCTCCCGTTCCCAGCGCGGCATCACCGAAAAGGTGGATATTCGCCCCAGGCGGTGTGCTCTTGCCGAGCGCCGCCAGGTTGTCTCGGTCCATGGCGAGGATCAGATCGAAATCCCTGAGATCCCTCGCCCTGATGCAGCGAGCGCGCTGCCCCGATATGTCGATGCCGTGACTTTTCGCGGTGGCGATCGAACGCCGATCGGGCGGCTCGCCTTCATGCCAGCCGCCAGTGCCGGCGGAATCGATCGTAAAATCGCCGGTCAACCCCGCCTCGGCGACAAGATGGCCAAAAATTCCCTCCGCGAGCGGAGAACGGCATATATTGCCCATGCAAACGAAGAGGATGCTGATGCGTTTCATCGGTAACCTGTCGACAGAGAAGAGGATCATGGCATGAAAATGGAAAGACTGGAACGGGCGGCGGCCGAGGCTGAACTGACCGAGCTTGCGGGCTGGGCGCTCAATGATGCGGGTTCTTCGATATCGAAGACGTTCAAGTTCGCAAATTTCGTCGAGGCTTTCGGCTTCATGACGCAGGCAGCACTCGCGGCCGAGAAGCTCAACCACCATCCCGAATGGTTCAACGTCTATTCCAGGGTGGATGTGACGCTGAACACGCATGATGCCGGCGGACTGACGGAACTGGATTTCAAGCTCGCCAAAGCCATGGAGAAGGCTGCGGCGCGCCGTGTCGTTTGAAAGGGGGGCCGATTGAAAGGGGGCGATTGAAAGGGGTCGATTGAAAGACTGGGCGCCGTCACCATATGTTCGCATGGACAAAAGGGATGCAGGGATGGACGAGGTCAAATTCGGGGAAATCCTCTTGCCGGGCGACGAGGACACCCAGAGCCGGCGCGAGAAAACCGTCAGGCAGAAATTTTGGCCGACGTTTCGGCGGGCGGTGCGGCAGATCCCCTTCTCGCGCGATGTCGTCGCCGGTTTCTATTGCGCGCTCGATCCGCAGATGCCGACCAAGGTGCGCGGCGTGCTGCTTGCAGCACTCGCCTATTTCGTCATGCCGATCGACATGATCCCGGATGTTTTCGCCGTCATCGGCTTTTCCGACGACATCGCCGTGCTCTCGGCCGCCTTCGCCATGGTGCGCGGCCACATCCGCCCGGGCCACTACGAAGCGGCCGACCGCGTTCTCGCCGATCGACCCGAAGAAGCAATGAAGACGATCTAAAGCGCGTCCGCTGCACACTTTTGGGCGACATGCATCAGGCGATTTCGCGTTCCAGCACCTTGCGGAGCTTGCCGAAGGCAAGCCGGATACGTGACTTCACCGTGCCGAGCGGCAGCCCGGTCGCTTCGGCGATCTCCGAATGCGATTGACCGAGGAAGAAGGCAGCGCGCAGCATGTCGCGCTGTTCCTCCGGCAATTGACCGACGGCCGCGCGTATCTTAGCGTCGCGATCGTCATTAGCGATGATCTCTTCCGCACCGATATCACCCGGCGGCTGCAGGGCCGGATCGGTCTCGTCGAAGATACGGGTATTGGCGCGGCGCCGCATGTCGATGCGGCGATTGCGGGCAATGCGGAAAAGCCAGGTCGAGAGGGACGATCGCGTGGCATCGTAAAGTCCTGCCTTGTGCCAGAGCACGATCATGATCTCCTGGACCAGTTCCTCGGCCTCGCCTGATGTCATCTTCTGGCGCATCAGCCAGGCCTTCAGGCGAGGGGCGAAATAGTCGAACAGGATGGAAAAGGCCTGCTGGTCGCGATCGTCCGCGACGGCCTTGGCGAGGGCAGCAAAACGCTGTCTTTCCTCGGCATCCATATCCCCTCACCAGCCCCCTGCGGCAATAATTTCGTCCCGGATTTCCAAGTCTTAATGAGGTACAACGGATTTGCGAAACGTCAAACTCTTGCCTGAATCTTTGTGTCTTAAATTCAGCCGAACGGACCGCCAGTGCCATCGGGGCACGATGTCGCGGCCGGTACCGTCAAAGGTGCGAAAATTGACACTCGAGCTGAAATGACACAGGCAGATACAAATCGCAGCTATTGTTGACCATTTGGTAACCTGAATTAAGTCAAAATAAAGCAGATCGTGATTATGCGGCGCCCGCTATGATCGCTTCGGGCCTTGAATCGCAAGAACCGGCAGGAATCCATGTTTGTAAAAAGTATCGTATCCGCTCTCGCACTCACCCTTGTTATGGCCGGAGTTGCGGAAGCGCAGCAGGCCGCGCCGAACCGCATCCAGCAGTTCCAGGCATGGGGCGCCTACTCCTACAAGTCGGGCAACAGCACCGTCTGCTACGTGCTGTCCGTTCCGACGGCAAAGCAGCCGGCAAGCGTCGACCACGGCGACAATTTCTTCATCGTCTCTCAGCGCCCGGGCCAGAACATCTCTTACGAGCCGCAGGCGATGATGGGCTACACGGTCAAGGAAAATTCGAAGATCAACGTCGTCATCGACAACAAGACCTTCGTGATGTTCACCAAGGACAAGGCCGGCTGGGTCGAGAATGCGGCCCAGGAGCCAGCCCTCGTCGCCGCGATGAAGACCGGTCACTCGATGACGGTCAATGCCGTTTCGCGCAAGGGCACCGGCACCTCCTACAGCTATTCGCTCTCGGGTATTTCGGCTGCGCTGAAGCAGATCGAAACCTGCAAGTAAGCGGTCCTCTAGGCCGAAGAGTTTCATGGGCCGGCCTTGCGCCGGCCCATGCCATTTCCATCTATGGTGACGCGCGGGCAAAATGATGCTAAAGCCGGCGCCAACAGCGGACAGATCGCGATTTCAGTCGCCGTTCCGCCATTCAACTTCTGCCGATGTGCTGTCATGCGCCCGCAGGTCTTCCGGCTTATCGCTGAAGTCCGCGGGGTTGCGAGGAGCAGCCACATGTTTGAATTCGGGATGAATGCCTATGTCCGTCATGGATGCGATCGTTGTCACCAAGCCGCAGGCGCGCACGTCCGCCAGCCTCGAGAAGCCGTCGTTGATCGGCATGTCGCGCGAGGAGATGGCGGCGGCACTCCGGGAAAAGGGTGTGGCCGAGAAGCAGATTAAGATGCGCGTCTCGCAGCTCTGGAACTGGATCTATGTGCGCGGGGTTTCCGATTTCGACCATATGACGAATGTCGCCAAGGACATGCGGGAGATGCTGAAGCAGCATTTCACCATCGAACGTCCCGAGATCGTCGAGGAGCAGGTTTCCAACGACGGCACGCGCAAATGGCTGCTGCGCTTTCCCGCCCGCGGCGCCGGGCGTCCCGTCGAGATCGAGGCCGTCTACATTCCGGAAGAGGGCCGCGGCACGCTCTGTCTTTCCAGCCAGGTCGGCTGCACGCTCACCTGTTCCTTCTGTCATACCGGGACGCAGCGTCTGGTGCGCAACCTGACGGCGGAAGAAATTCTTTCGCAGCTGCTGCTTGCCCGCGACCGGCTTGGGGATTTCCCGGACCGTGAAGCGCCGCAGGGTACGATCATGCCTGCCGAGGGCCGTAAAGTCAGCAACATCGTCATGATGGGCATGGGCGAACCGCTTTATAACTTCGATGCCGTCAAGCAGGCATTGCTGATCGCCACGGATGGTGACGGCCTGTCGCTGTCCAGGCGCCGCGTGACGCTGTCCACCTCCGGCGTCGTGCCGGAGATCTTCCGCACCGGCGAGGAAATCGGCGTCATGCTGGCGATTTCGCTGCATGCGGTGCGCGACGATCTGCGCGACATTCTGGTGCCGATCAACAAGAAGTACCCGCTGAAAGAGCTGATCGAAGCCTGCCGGACCTATCCTGGCCTTTCGAACGCGCGGCGTATCACCTTCGAATATGTGATGCTGAAGGATGTCAACGACAGCCTGGAAGACGCCAAAGGGTTGATCAAGCTGTTGAAAGGCGTGCCGGCGAAGATCAACCTCATTCCGTTCAATCCCTGGCCCGGCACCAATTATCAGTGTTCCGACTGGGAGCAGATCGAGAAGTTCGCCGACTTCATCAATTCGGCAGGCTATGCTTCGCCGATCCGCACGCCGCGCGGCCGCGACATTCTTGCAGCCTGCGGCCAGCTGAAATCGGAATCCGAACGCATGCGCAAGACCGAACGTCTGGCCTTCGAGGCGATGATGATCGCCAATCACGGCGCCGACGACTGATCAGCAAGTTTGATCCTCGCTACAATTCTCCGCGATTGATTTCAGGGGGCGCTTTTCCTAAAAGTGCCCCCAAAATCATTCAGGAGGATCCCCATGCGCCCGATTTTGCTCGCTCTTGCCGCCAGTTTGGCCCTTTCCCTGCCCGCAAAGGCCGATGACGTCACCGTCGCCGTGACGGCGATCGTCGAACATCCGGCGCTCGATGCGGCGCGCAAGGGCGTTCTCGATGCGCTGACGGCCGCCGGCTACAAGGAAGGCGAGAACCTGAAATTCGTGTTCGAGTCGGCGCAGGGCAACCCGGCGACGGCAGCCCAGATCGCCCGCCAGTTCGCCGGCGACGAGCCCAATGTCATCGTGCCGATTTCAACGCCCTCGGCCCAGGCCGTCGTTTCCTCGACACGTGACATTCCTGTCGTCTTCACGGCCGTGTCCGATCCGCTCGGCGCCCAGCTCGTCAAGAACATGGACAAGCCCGGCAGCAATGTCACCGGCCTCTCCGACATGTCGCCGGTCGCCGAGCACATAGCGCTGATCAAGGAAATCCTGCCTGATGTGAAAACCATCGGCTATCTCTACAATTCCGGCGAGGCGAATTCCGTTTCGCTGCTCGCCGTGCTGAAGGCTGAAGCCGAAAAGGCTGGCCTCAAGGTGGTCGAATCGGCCGCCACCAAATCGGCCGAGGTCCAGGGTGCGGCGCGTGCGCTCGTCGGCCGCGCCGATGTGATCTACATTCCGACCGACAACACGATCATCTCCGCGCTTGAAGGTGCTGTCGCCGTTGCCGAGGAGAGCAAGCTGCCGCTCTTTACCGCCGATACGGATTCGGTTTCGCGCGGCTCGATCGCCGCTCTCGGCTTCAACTATTATGATGTCGGCAAGCAGACCGGCGAGATCGTCGTGCGCGTGCTGAAGGGCGAGAACCCGGGCGACATCGCGGTCAAGACCGCCGCCGGCAGCGACCTCGTCGTCAACAAGGCGGCGGCCGCGAAGATGGGCGTCACGCTGCCGCAAAGCGTGCTTTCCCGCGCCAATAAGGTCATTGAATAATCGGCCGTTACTTCGACGTTTAGTTGGATACAGCCGCTCCCGTTTGCACGGGGGCGGCTCTTCGTATTAAAACGCTGCGGTTTCGCGACGGGCGGAACGGACATAAAAAGGGGCTGAAAGCCTTGAGCCAAATCGCATTCTGGGGGGCCGTCGAGCTCGGCCTGGTTTATTCTTTCGTCGCTCTCGGGGTCTATCTCGCCTTTCGAGTTCTGGATTTTCCCGACCTGACGGTCGATGGCTCCTTTCCGCTTGGCGCGGCGGTGACGGCCGTACTGATCATTGCCGGCGTCAATGCCTGGCTTGCGGCTCTGATCGCCATGGCGGCCGGTGCCGCTGCGGGCATGGTGACGGCGCTGCTCAACGTGCGCTTCAAGATCCTCAACCTGCTCGCCTCGATCCTGACGATGATCGCGCTGTTTTCCGTCAATCTGCGCGTGATGGGCAAACCCAATGTCGCCCTCATCAATGCCGACACGATGATCAGCCCGTTCTTCGGCCACGGCCTTCGCGATTTCTACGTGCGGCCGCTCTTCGTCGGTGTTCTGGTGGTCATCGCGCTCATCCTGGTCTGGCGTTTCCTGGAAAGCGATGCGGGGCTGGCAATGCGGGCGACCGGCGCCAATGCAAGGATGGCGCGGGCCCAGGGCGTCGATACCAGCCGGCAGATCTATCTCGGCATGGCGATCTCGAATGCGCTGGTGGCGCTCGGCGGCGCGCTGTTTGCCCAGACCAACGGCTTTGCCGACGTCACCTCGGGCGTCGGCACGATCGTCGTCGGTCTGGCTGCCGTCATCATCGGCGAGACGCTGCTTGGGCGCCGCGGTCTGCTGATCGCGTTGATCGGCTGCGTGCTCGGCTCGATCCTCTATCGCATCGCGATCCAGCTGGCGCTTTCGAGCGACGTCATCGGCCTTCAGGCGTCCGACCTGAATTTCGTCACGGCGATGCTGGTGACCTTTGCGCTCATTCTTCCCCGACTTCGTCGAGGTGCCGCATCGTGATCAGTGTCAAGGACATCAAGGTCGTTTTTGGACGCGGCACGCCGCTGCAGAAGCAGGCGCTGAACGGCGTCAGCCTGACCATAGAGCAAGGCTCTTTCGTCACCGTCATCGGCTCCAACGGCGCCGGCAAATCGACGCTGCTCGGCGTGCTCGCCGGTGACGTGCTGCCGAGCGAAGGGCAGGTGCTGATCGGCAAGAACGAGGTGACGCGCAGGTCGACGGCGGCCCGCGCCGGTCTGGTCGCGCGCGTATTCCAGGATCCATTGACGGGAAGCTGCGGCGCATTGTCGATCGAGGAAAATCTCGCGTTGGCTGCCCGTCGCGGCGAGAAGCGCGGGCTTGCGCCGGCGCTCGGTGGTATCAGGCGCGACTATTTCCGCGAGCGGATTGCCGAACTCAATCTCGGCCTGGAAAACCGGCTGAAGGACCGCATGGACTTGTTGTCCGGTGGGCAGCGGCAAGCTGTTTCGCTCGTCATGGCGACGCTGGCGGGCTCGGAAGTGCTGCTGCTCGACGAACATACGGCGGCACTCGACCCGGGCATGGCGGAGTTCGTGATGAACCTCACGCAGAAGATCGTTACCGAGCGCAAGCTGACGACGATGATGGTGACACATTCCATGCGCCAGGCGCTGGATTACGGCCATCGCACGATCATGCTGCACGGCGGCGAAATCGTTCTCGACGTGGCAGGAGACAACAGAAAGAACCTGCAGGTTGAAGATCTGATCGCCATGTTCCGCAAGATGCGCGGCCAGACGCTGGATGACGACGCCCTGCTGATCGGCTAACGCCGACAGCGTGCTGATCGGTTAGACCGGCCGCGTGCTGATCGGCCGATCAACGTGCCTGGGTGAGCAGGATCTTCGCGGCGAAGACCGAGAAGACGCCGGCGAAGGTGTAGTCCATGCCGCGCAGCACCTTCTTGTTGTTCTGCAGCCAGGAGGCCAGCCAGTCGGCGGCAAAGACGATGCTGGCGTTGATCGGCATGCCGATCAGGATGAAACAGAAGCCGAGAAAGAGCAGCTTTTGGGTGACGGCTGGATCGCCGGCGCTGACGAATTGCGGCAGGAAGGTCATGAAGAAGATGATGACCTTGGGGTTCAGAAGATTGACCCAGAAGCCTGACGAAATGTTCGAAAGTGGCGTGCCCTTCTGCTCCTCGACCTTGGCGACGATGAGCTTCGAGCCGAAGCGGACCGCCTGCACCGCCAGCCAGAGCAGATAGGCGGCACCGCCGGTCTTCAGGATCAGGAAGGCGGTCGGCGATGCGGTGATCAGCGCCGAAATTCCGAAAGCGACCAGCATGGTATGGACGACGATGCCGAGGCTGGTGCCGACGACAACGAAGAGAGCCGCCTTCTTGCCCTGGGCGAGCGCGCGGCTGATCGACAGCGTCATATCGGGGCCTGGGGTCGCCGCGAGCAGCAGCGTCGCGGCGGCAAAGGCCAGAAGGGTCGGCAGGCTGGGCAGAAAATCCATGACACACTCTGAAAGCCGGAAAGGATTTAAAGCATGTTGCGCAAAAGTGTGTAGCGGTTTTGCGACAACGACATGCGTAAAAACAAAGACCTAAAGCGCGAGGAGCGATTCCGAAAGACCGCGACGCGCTTTAGGGACCTCTTAACCAGCTTTCAGAAAATTACCAATCAAACCTTGTGATGGGGCCTATTACTTCTGTTCGAGGAAGGCCTTGAACTTGTCGGCGTAGTCCTTGTGCCAGCGTGACAGCGGCGGACGGTTCTCAATGATGTCGCCGGCCGCCCAGGCCATCCGGCGTTCGTCGACCGGACGCGCCACATCATTGTCGGGGCAGAGAATATAGAAATCGCCGCGTTCGAGGCTTTCGACCATGAAATCGATGGTTTGTTCCGGCGTCCAGGCAGCGGCCGGTTTTTCCGCGCGGTCGCCCTTGGTGAGGCCGGTGAAGACGAAGCCCGGGATCAGAAGATGGGCGGAGATCTTTCCGCCTTCGGTGTTGCGAAGCTCATGCTGCAGCGCTTCGGTGAAGACTTTCACACCAGCCTTGGAGATGTTGTAGGCGGGGTTGCCGGGTGGCGTGGTGATGCCCTGCTTGGAGCCGGTGTTGATGATCAGGCCCGGCTCGCCGTGCGACAGCATCTTCGGGCCGAAGGTGCGCGTGCCGTTGATCACGCCCATCAGGTTCACGGCGAAGATATTGTCCCAGTTCGCCTGTGGGCTGAAGATCGAGGTTTCCGGGCCGATGCCGGCATTGTTCATCAACACGTGCACACGGCCGAAGCGCTGGAGCACGGCGCGCTCGAGAGCTTCCAGCGAATCTCTGCTGGCGACGTCGGTTTCGACCGCCATCACATTTTCCTCGCCGGCAATGGCCTTGAGTTCATTTGCGGCGTCGGCCAGCCGATCGCCGCCAAGATCGGCGATGGCGACGCTCATGCCACGTCCGGCGAAATATTTCGCCGCGGCAAGACCGATGCCGGAGGCGCCGCCGGTGATGACGGCAACATTGGATTTTCTGAAAATGTCTTGAATATTCGTCACGGGGCAACCTCTCCTCGAGCATTTGCGGACGCTGGCGAATATGGGCTCCGCTTTCGCCCTGTCAAACGCTATCGGCACCATCAGCGTCGCAGTTGCCCTTGCGTCACGCGCCAATCTCGCTAAAAGTGCCGCGACACCGGGTTTTGCCGGGCCTTTTATGCAACGGACCTCATCATCATGGCATCGTACAAAGACGTGAAGAAAGTCGTTCTCGCCTATTCCGGCGGCCTCGACACCTCGATCATCCTGAAGTGGCTGCAGACGGAGCTCGGCGCCGAAGTCGTCACCTTCACCGCCGATCTCGGCCAGGGCGAAGAGCTGGAGCCGGCGCGCAAGAAGGCCGAGATGCTCGGCATCAAGGAGATCTACATCGAGGATGTGCGCGAGGAATTCGTGCGCGATTTCGTCTTCCCGATGTTCCGCGCCAATGCGGTCTATGAGGGCGTCTACCTGCTTGGCACCTCGATCGCCCGTCCGTTGATTTCCAAGCATCTGATCGATATCGCCAAGAAGACCGGCGCCGATGCGATCGCCCACGGCGCGACCGGCAAGGGCAACGACCAGGTCCGTTTCGAACTCTCCGCCTATGCCCTGAACCCCGATATCAAGATCATCGCGCCGTGGCGCGACTGGTCGTTCAAGAGCCGCACCGATCTGCTGGCCTTTGCCGAGCAGCATCAGATCCCGGTTGCCAAGGACAAGATGGGCGAGGCGCCGTTCTCCGTCGACGCCAACCTTCTGCATTCCTCTTCCGAGGGCAAGGTTCTCGAGGACCCCTCCAAGGAGGCGCCTGAATATGTGCATATGCGCACCATTTCGCCGGAGGCGGCACCCGACAAGGCGACGACCATCAAGGTCGGCTTCGAGAGGGGGGACGCGGTTTCGATCAATGGCGTGCGCATGAGCCCGGCGACGCTGCTGGCTGCGCTCAACAATTACGGCCGTGACAACGGCATCGGCCGTCTCGACCTCGTCGAGAACCGCTTTGTCGGCATGAAGTCGCGCGGCGTCTATGAGACACCAGGCGGCACCATCCTGCTTACGGCGCACCGCGCCATCGAATCGATCACGCTCGACCGGGGTGCTGCCCATCTCAAGGACGACATCATGCCGCGTTATGCCGAGCTGATCTATTACGGCTTCTGGTTCTCGCCGGAGCGCGAGATGCTGCAGGCGCTGATCGACAAGAGCCAGGAGCATGTCGAAGGCGAAGTGACGCTGAAGCTCTACAAGGGCAATGTCATGGTCATCGGCCGCGAAAGCGATAAGTCGCTCTATTCCGACAAGCTCGTCACTTTCGAGGACGATCAGGGCGCCTACGACCAGAAGGATGCGGCCGGCTTCATCAAGCTCAATGCGCTCCGCCTGCGCACGCTCGCCAAGCGCAACCTCGCGAAATAATCACGGTTCGCCTTCGAACCGGATATCAGCCCGCCGGCAATTTTGCTGTGCGGGCTTTTTCACGGAACACGGCAGCAAATGCCACCAACCTCTCAGAGCATTCTAGATGACCGGACTGCACCAACAGCGGATATCGTGGCTGCCCACTGTTGGGCGATGGGGTGAGTTCTTCAAAGCTTCGCCGACCGCAATCCTACATTTTTGAGTAGGAAGCTTGGCCCTCTCAAATGGAGCGCTGGAAGTTTCGCATCTCCGCAAACACGGGAAAAAATCGTTCCTTTATAATATCGAGGCCATGTGGAACAACATCACCGATCCTTGCCTCGAAATCATAGTCATCGAATGTATCCCTGCCGTGTCTCCGTATCGAGCCCGAAATCTCCTTTCCACCCCGATCAACATTGTAACGAGTTGATTGATGAGCATCGGGCTCATTGAACCGGCGTTTGATGAACTCGCATTGAAGCCCGATCAAAGCTGCCGACTGGTATCGGCTCTCTAGAAAGATGGCCACAGATGCTGCTCCGTAAACTTCACGCTCGCCGCCCGCGATCTGGATAAGCGCACCACTCGCATTCGGGTGTGTGTATACCTTTGAGATAAGATGTAGGTTCTGAACGCTTGGACGATCGGCCCATGGTCCATAAGTCGACCTGATGTGCCGAAAACGTCTCAATCGGGTTTCGGGATCATGACCAGGAATATCACGTTCATAGAAACCCAAATTGAAGCGATGGACCGCTCTGGTAATCTCTAGCCTGTCAAAGAGACCTAAGTCGTTAGCCTCCCGCCAACCGTCAAACCTCAGATGATCGAAGGTTGTCCCGAGATAATTTTGGCCCGCAGACAACAGGATTTCTACGGCGCTCTCGAAAACTGTTATCTCTGTATTTGAGAGGTCCTTATAATTCGGCTGTTCGCTATCCGTGGGCCGATATCGCAGCACAGGCTCATAAGGTTTTTGATGTTTCTTCAACTCGGCCAACCGCCTCAAAGTCCTTTCGGCCTCTGCTCTGTCCATCACGTTTTCCTCTAATGGGGGTTCCAGACGCAAGACCGTGGGGACGGCCAGAAGTCTTGTCGTCTGGTGCTTACCAAAAGTACAAGTACTGACTCAGGGAACCGCATGGGTCGATTTTCAAAGCCGATAGTCAGTTCAATCTACCAATGCTGAATATTA
The DNA here is from genome assembly GCF_025152725.1 of Rhizobium sp. SRDI969. Taxonomy (NCBI): domain Bacteria; kingdom Pseudomonadati; phylum Pseudomonadota; class Alphaproteobacteria; order Hyphomicrobiales; family Rhizobiaceae; genus Rhizobium; species Rhizobium sp. SRDI969. The sequence goes on along the minus strand of NZ_CP104035.1, from coordinate 4,268,630 downwards.
TTTTCGCTAAAGATGCACCTTAAAATTGTCAGCCTTCGCGAGAGGTTTGCGCTCGACTTGGCATACATATGAAGTTGTTGCTTAAGCCAGTCCATTGAGGCGGTGGACGGAAGCTGCCGACCCGCGATCATCATGGTAATGTGCCCAATGTTCACTTGGGGCCGAAAGCTGCCGCCGGTAGCATTTGTCACCTAATCCCGCTTTTGGGGACCGGTAACCATACTTGACGAACGCCCGTGATCGCTTAGTCTGCCGTCATCATCCTCCGGAGCATTTCCATGACGCAGTCTTTGCTCTTCGGCGCCTTTCTGGCGGCGCTCTTCTACGTGCTCATTCCGGGACCCGCCTTCCTGCAGCTGCTCGGCATCGGCGCCGGGCAGGGGCGCAAGGCCGGCGCCTTCTTCATGATGGGGCATCTGGTTGGGGATCTCATCTGGTCATCGTTGGCGCTGATCGCGATCGTCGGCGCAAAGACGATCGGAACCTTCGTCTTCGACCTGCTCGGCCTTGCCTGCGGCTTCTACCTCGCCTGGATCGGCTGGAGCGCCGTCAATGCCAAGCCGAAAACGGAGGGGCAGGCGCTTGTTGTGGTCGAGCGGCCGTTTCGCCGCGGTCTGATCTTCGGCGTCACCAATCCGAAGGGTTATCCGGTGGCGCTCGCCACGTTCACCGCACTCGTAGCAGGCTCGGCCGGAGCGATCGATTTCGAGGCGTTGCCGGTGCTTCTCGGCGTGTCGTTCGTCGGTTTCGTGACGGCCGACATCATCCTGATCGGCATCATCGGCGCCGGTACGGTGCGGCGCTTCTATCGCGCCCATGAGCGGCTGATCGTGCGCTGCTCCGGCGTGCTCTTCATGGGATTTGCCGCCCAGGCGCTCTGGCACGCAACGCCCGGCCTGCTCGGCTGGCGCAAAGCCTGACCTAGAGCGCGTCGCGATCTTTCAGCTTCGCTCCTCACATCATACTTTTCGGCGTCACGCCGATCAGCCGTCCAGGAAGCTGACGATCGAGTTCAGCGTCTGGACCTCGTCAGAATCGCCGATCGACATGGCGACCTGCAGCTGGTTCTTGTAATAATCGAGGAAATTGAAGCTGGTGCCGTCGGTGACGCTGGAGAGATCGACGATGTTGCCGAGCGGATCGATCGCATGCATTGGCAGCGGTTCGGAGATCGCGGCGTAGGTGTTCTGATCGATCAGGCCGCTGTCGAAACTCTGGCGTGCATAATTGCGCAGTTCTCCCGCGCTGACCGCGGTGAAATCCGGGCCTTCGCCAACATCGTCTTCGATCTGGAACGAGGCCGGGGCGGGAGCTCTGGTCTCGATTTCAATATCAGAGGTCTTCGAACTTTTTGCGTTATTGGGATTGTTTTTAAAAAGCAAACTCTGAGAAGACCGCACAGAAAAAATTTCCATGACGCATGTCCCCTTACAAGAAGAACATCAGGAAACTAGCGCCTGCGCGTGATTCGCGTCAATCGTTAACGATTGGTTAATTTTCACGTATCAATTGTCGTCCATCAGATTTGACAGGCGTCCACAAGATTGGCAAGCGAGGCAAAAGGTGCATCCCGGCAACATACCAATTCTGTGACGGCTCTCCTATATTGACGATCCATCTGCATGCCAAAAGGAATTCTCCGATGTCTTCTCCACATGATTTCAATCCGGCGCTGGTGACCTGGGACGGTCTTCACGGCTTGCCGCGTTTCGATGCCCTAGATGACGGCGATTTCGCCGCCGCCTTCGAAGCCGCGCTTGCCGCGCATGAAAGGGAGATCGACGAGATTGCCGGAAACGGCGATGCGCCGACATTCGACAATACGGTCGTGGCGCTGGAGATTGCCGGCGACGCACTGTCGCGCGTTTCGGCGCTGTTCTGGAACAAGGCAGGCGCGCATACCAATGATGTGATCCAGGCGCTGGAGCGGGAGATCTCGCCGAAGATGTCGCGCCACTATTCGAAGATCGGGATGAATGCGGCACTTTTTGCCCGCATCGACACGCTGTGGGAGAGCCGTGAGAGCCTTGGGCTGACGCTCGAACAGACACGCGTGCTGGAACGCCACTGGAAAGGTTTCGTCAAATCGGGCGCCAAGCTTGACAAGGCCGAGCAGGAAAAACTCGCCGCGATCAATGAAAAGCTTGCCGGCCTCGGCACGCAATTCGGCCAGAACGTGCTGGCCGACGAGAAAGCCTGGGCGCTGGTGCTTTCTGATGGAGCCGAGCTCGACGGGCTGCCGGAGTTCCTGCGCGATGCAATGGCTGCGGCAGCGCGCGAACGCGGCGAGGATGGCAAATATGCAGTGACGCTGTCACGCTCGATCATCGAGCCGTTCCTGACCTTTTCGGAGCGCCGCGAGCTGCGCGAGCAGGCTTTCAAGGCGTGGGTGGCGCGCGGCGAAAACGATGGAGAGACGGACAATCGCGCCGTCATCAAGGAAACGCTGGCGCTGCGCCATCAGGTGGCGACGCTGCTTGGCTACGGCAATTTCGCCGAGCTGAAACTCGACAATACGATGGCGAAGACGGCGGATGCGGTGAACGGCCTGCTCAAGTCCGTCTGGGCGCGGGCGGTGAAACGCGCCGGCGAGGAGGAGATCGATATCGCGGCACTGATCGCCGAAGAGGGCCGGAACCACGAGGTGATGCCCTGGGACTGGCGCCATTATGCCGAAAAGATCCGCGCACGGAAGTTCGATTTCTCCGAGGCCGAACTCAAGCCTTATCTGCAGCTCGAGAAGATCATCGAAGCCTGCTTCGACGTGGCCGGCCGGCTGTTCGGCATCCGGGTCGTGGAGAAGAAGGGCGTGGCCGCCTATCACGCGGATGTCAGGGTGTTCGAAATCAGGGACCGCGAGGACAAGCTCGTCGCCCTGTTCCTCGGCGATTATTTCGCCCGCAGTTCGAAACGATCAGGCGCCTGGATGAGTTCGCTGCAATCGCAGCACAGACTGGAGCTGAAGAACGGCCGCCACGGCGAATTGCCGATCATCTACAATGTCTGCAACTTCGCCAAGCCGGCGGAAGGCAAGCCGGCGCTGCTGTCGCTCGACGATGCCCGCACGCTGTTCCACGAATTCGGCCATGCGCTGCACGGCATGCTTTCTAATGTCACCTATCCCTCGGTTGCGGGTACCGGCGTTTCGCGCGATTTCGTCGAGCTGCCGTCACAGCTTTATGAGCACTGGCTGACCGTGCCCGATATTCTGAAGCGCTATGCCGTGCATGTCGAAACCGGCGAGCCGATGCCGCAGGCCCTGCTCGACAAGGTGCTGGCCGCCCGCACCTTCAATGCCGGCTTCAATACCGTCGAGTTCACCTCCTCGGCGCTTGTTGATATGGCGTTTCACACGAGAACGGCCGTCGAGGACCCGATGGCGGTTCAGGCCGAGGTGCTGGCCGAGATCGGCATGCCGAAGTCGATCGTCATGCGCCATGCGACGCCGCACTTCCAGCACATCTTCTCCGGCGGCTATTCGGCCGGCTATTACTCCTACATGTGGTCGGAGGTGCTCGACGCCGACGCCTTTGCCGCCTTCGAGGAGACGGGAGACGCCTTCAACGGCGAGATGGCGCGCAAGCTCAAGGACAATATCTATTCCGTCGGCGGTTCGGTCGATCCGGAAGACGCCTACAAGGCCTTCCGCGGCAAGCTGCCGAGCCCGGATGCGATGCTCGTCAAAAAAGGACTTTCGACCTTTGAGGAATTGACAGGCAGCGACGCCTAAGACAATTTGATGACATGCCATGATGCGGCGGGGCGACAGCCTTGCCGCAGCTTTTGCGCGTTCCCCCCTTTCGCAAACGCAAAAAAAACTGTATGGACGCCCCAAACTAATAGGCGCGTCCTCTAGAGCGTGCGCCCCAGCATCAGAGATTTCACATATGTCACTTCGCAATATCGCGATCATCGCGCACGTTGACCATGGCAAGACGACCCTGGTGGATGAGCTTCTTAAGCAATCCGGCTCGTTCCGCGAAAATCAGCGTGTCGCTGAACGCGTGATGGACTCGAACGATCTCGAAAAAGAACGCGGCATCACCATTCTCGCCAAGGCGACCTCGGTGGAATGGAAGGGTGTCCGCATCAACATCGTCGACACTCCCGGCCATGCCGACTTCGGCGGTGAGGTCGAGCGCATTCTCTCGATGGTGGATGGCGCGATCGTTCTCGTCGACTCCTCTGAAGGCCCGATGCCGCAGACGAAGTTCGTTGTCTCGAAGGCGTTGAAGGTCGGTCTTCGTCCGATTGTCGCGATCAACAAGATCGACCGTCCGGATGGCCGCCACGAAGAAGTCATCAACGAAGTTTTCGATCTTTTCGCCAATCTCGACGCCACCGACGAGCAGCTCGACTTCCCGATCCTCTACGGTTCCGGCCGCGACGGCTGGATGAACGTCAATCCGGAAGGCCCGAAGGATCAGGGTCTTGCGCCGCTTCTCGACCTGGTGCTCAAGCACGTTCCGGAGCCGACCGTCCACGAAGGTCCGTTCACGATGATCGGTACCATCCTCGAAGCCAACCCCTTCCTCGGCCGCATCATCACCGGTCGCATCAATTCCGGTTCCATCAAGCCGAACCAGGCCGTAAAGGTTCTCCACGCCGACGGCAAGACGATCGAAACCGGCCGTATTTCCAAGATCCTCGCCTTCCGCGGCATCGAGCGCACGGCGATCGACGAAGCGCATCAGGGCGATATTGTTGCGATCGCCGGCCTTTCCAAGGGCACGGTCGCCGACACCTTCTGCGATCCCTCGGTCACCGAGCCGCTGCAGGCGCAGCCGATCGATCCGCCGACCGTCACCATGTCCTTCATCGTCAACGACAGCCCGCTGGCGGGCACCGAAGGCGACAAGGTGACCTCACGTGTCATCCGCGACCGTCTCTTCAAGGAAGCGGAAGGCAACGTCGCCCTGAAGATCGAAGAAGCCGAAGGCAAGGATTCGTTCTACGTGTCCGGCCGTGGCGAACTTCAGCTCGCCGTTCTCATCGAGACCATGCGTCGCGAAGGCTTCGAGCTTGCCGTGTCGCGTCCGCGCGTCGTGATGCACAAGGATGAAAACGGCCAGCTTCTGGAGCCGATCGAGGAGGTCGTCGTCGACGTCGACGAAGAACATTCCGGTGTCGTCGTGCAGAAGATGTCCGAGCGCAAGGCCGAAATGGTCGAGCTGCGCCCGTCGGGCGGTAACCGTCTTCGCCTGCGTTTCTACGCACCGACCCGCGGCCTGATCGGCTACCAGTCGGAGCTGCTGACGGATACGCGCGGCACGGCGATCATGAACCGCCTGTTCCACGACTACCAGCCCTACAAGGGTGTGATCGGTGGCCGCGTCAACGGCGTGCTGCTCGCCAACGCTCCCGGCGAAGCCGTCGCCTATGCGATGTTCAACTTGGAAGATCGCGGCCCGATGATCATCGAGCCGGGCGAAAAGGTCTATGCCGGCATGATCATCGGCATCCATTCGCGTGACAACGACCTTGAAGTCAACGTGTTGAAGGGCAAGCAGCTCACCAACATCCGCGCCGCCGGCAAGGACGAAGCGGTGAAGCTGACGCCGCCGATCCGCATGACGCTTGATCGCGCGCTCTCCTGGATTCAGGATGACGAGCTGATGGAAGTGACACCGAAGAATATTCGTCTGCGGAAGATGTATCTCGACGCAAACGATCGCAAGCGTTTCGAAAAGACGAAGGCGGCTCTCTGAGCGCCATTCAAGTGCTGCAGCGTTTTGGGCTTCCGAAAAGAGGCGCGGCGCTGGAGAGAAATCCTTAAAAACCCCGGCCTTCGCGCCGGGGTTTTTTATTGTGCGCCGCGTCGATTCCGTCTTGTGACAATCGTTAAAAAAGCGTTAACTTTTGATCGTCGTCCACATATCAAGTCTGTGGGCAATCAACCGGGATGCGACATCGCATATGGTTAATTGCCTCTAGCGGGACCAGAGTAAACGTTATGAAGACGTTGTCGATCGATGTCCGGCGGGCCGAGCCGCAAGACGCCCGAGCCATATCGGAAACACACAGGCTTGCCTGGCAACACACCTATGCCGGCATCATTCCCCACCGCGCACTGACGCAGATGATCGAGCGGCGCGGCGAAAGCTGGTGGCGCAAGGCAACGCGCGGACCGGCGACGCTGCTGGTTCTCGATGTTGCCGGCACGGTTGCCGGCTACGCGACGCTCGGCCTCAACCGTGCCCGCGCTCTGCCGCAAGAAGGTGAAATTTACGAGCTTTATCTGCGGCCCGAGTATCAGGGCATCGGCCTTGGCAGGATGCTGTTCGGCGAGGCGCGCCGGCTCTTGAAGTCGCTCGGCTGCAACGGGCTTGTCGTCTGGTGCCTCGAGGAAAACGAGACCGCCAGCCACTTTTATCGCCATCATGGCGGCGTCGATTTCTGCGAAGGCATGGAAAGTTTCGACCACAGGCAATTGAAGAAGATCGGCTTCATCTGGAGCTGAACGGCCATTCAAAGTGCCACAGCGTCCTTGGCGCGTCTGAAAAGACGGGCGGCGCTCGAGTCGACGCTCCACTATCTCCTATTGGAAACTTTTGATGTGAATGTGCGCCGCTGCAGTCGAGCATTGGCGCTGTGCGATGTTGCGTTGCCACATGAAACTGATTATCTGGCTGCCGGCACATTCAACCTTGCGGGAGTTTCTTATGCGCATCGACGCTATTGCAATCGGTCATAATCCACCTGAGGACGTCAACGTTATCGTCGAGGTTCCGGTCGGCGGTCATCCCATCAAGTATGAGATGGACAAGGAAGCCGGCACGCTGGTGGTCGATCGTTTCCTCTATACGCCGATGACCTATCCCGGCAATTATGGTTTCGTGCCGCACACGCTGTCGGAAGACGGCGACCCGATCGATGTGCTGATCGCCAGCACCCGCCCGCTGGTTCCCGGCTGCGTCATCAACGTGCGCCCGATCGGCGTCCTGAAAATGGAAGACAATTCCGGCAAGGACGAGAAGATCATTGCCGTGCCGTCGCCGAAGCTGACGCTGCGCTATGAGAAGGTGAAGGACTTCACCGATCTTCCCGAGATCACGCTGAAGCAGATCGAGCACTTCTTCCAGCACTACAAGGATCTGGAGCCCGGCAAGTGGGTGAAGATCTTCGGCTGGGGCGACTCTAGGGAAGCAGGCGAACTCATCCTCGAAGCTGTCGAGCGCGCCAAGAAAACGAAAGGCTGATCGCTCAGCCTAAAAACATCTCGAGCTTTTTTAGCAAATCCTCCGGATCGCCGTCGATCCGGAGGATTTTTTTGCGCGCGGTCTCACCCGAGACGAGGCTGATGCTGGATTTGGGAATGCGCAGGGATTTTGTGATCAAAAGGATAAGCGCCTTGTTGGCCTTGCCTTTCTCGGGCACTGATGTGACGCGTGCCTTCAGGAAGGCTTCGCCCTTGCCGTCGACCTCAATGCCGTCGAGAGCGTCGCGCCCGCCATTCGGGGTCAGCCGGACGGCGAGGCGCAGATGGTCATCGAAAAGGCTCCAGGGACGGCTCAAGCGACCAGCGGGTACAGCGTGGTCCAAAGCAGGGTGCGCAGGAAGAAGATGATCAGCAGCAGGATGATTGGCGAAATATCGATGCCACCAAGGTTCGGCAGCCGGCGGCGGATCGGCTTCAGCACCGGTTCGGTGACATTATACAGGAATGTGCCGACCGAATTGACGAACTGATTGCTGGAATTGATAACATTGAAGGCATAGAGCCAGGAAAAAATGGCACTGGCAATCAGGATCCAGGTGTAAATATTCAAAGCCAAATCAATGGTTTGAAACAGCGCAAACATCGTCGTCTCCAATTCGTTGTTGACAGACATGTAGACATTGGCGACTAAACGGGCAAGTGCCGTGTGGAAACGCACGGTGAATCTTGTTTAACGGGCGGCTTTGCAGCTATTCCGGCGCCCGTCTCCTCGGAAAACATCCATGTCGTTTTCGCCCACCGGAGATCGTTTTGCCGCGTTCCGGCATTCGTCCTACACGCGTTTCTTCTTCGCGCGCTTCCTGCTTTCCTTCTCGCAGCAGATCGTCAGCGTCGCGGTCGGCTGGCAGATGTACGATCAGACGGGCAGCGCGATCTATCTCGGTTTGATCGGTCTCGTGCAGTTCCTGCCGTCGCTGCTGCTCATCCTCGTCACCGGTTCGGTGGCCGACCGGTACAATCGCCGGGCGATCGCGGCTCTCTGCTCGCTGGTAAGCGCGCTCTGCACGCTGGCGCTGCTGGTTATGACTGTCATGGGGACCTTCACGCCCTTGCCTGTTTTCGCGGTGCTTCTGATCTTCGGTGTTGAACGCGCCTTCATGTCGCCGGCAGTGCAGTCGCTGGCGCCCAATCTCGTGCCGGAGCAGGCACTCTCCAATGCGATCGCCTGGAATTCGTCGTCCTGGCAGCTTGCGGCAATCACCGGCCCGGTGCTCGGCGGTCTGCTTTACGGCGTCAGTGCGTCGACTGCCTATACGGTGGCGGTGATCTTTTCCGTGCTCGGTGCCGCCCTTCTCTACATGATCCCGAAACCGGAGCAGAAGACGACGGGCGAGACCAAGAGCTGGGCGATGATCCTCGGCGGCTTCAGTTTCATCCGCGCCGAAAAGGTAGTGCTCGGGGCGATCTCGCTCGATCTCTTCGCCGTGCTGCTCGGCGGGGCGACGGCGCTGATGCCGATTTTTGCGCGCGATATCCTCACCCTCGGTCCCTGGGGGCTCGGACTGCTGCGCGCCGCACCGGGACTTGGCGCCATTGTCATGGCAGTCTTCCTTGCCGCCTATCCGCTCAAACATCGCGCCGGCATCTACATGTTCATCGGTGTCGCCCTGTTCGGCGTCGGAACGATCATCTTCGGCGTCTCGACCAATACCGAGGTCTCGATCGCGGCGTTGGCGCTGATGGGGGCGGCCGACATGGTGTCGGTCTATGTGCGCGAGAGCCTGATTGCGCTCTGGACGCCGGACCAGCTGCGCGGCCGTGTCAATGCGGTCAACATGGTCTTCGTCGGCGCTTCGAACGAGCTCGGGGAATTCCGGGCGGGCACGATGGCGGCGATCTTCGGCGCGGTGCCGGCGGTCGTCATCGGCGGGATCGGAACGCTTGTCGTGGCGGCGATCTGGGCATCGAGTTTCCCCAAACTGCGTGGGATCGATACGCTCGACGCGCCCACTGTATCGTCGGAATCGATTTAGAAACCGGTTATGCGCGAAGAGCGATAGAGGACGCCGCCTTCGCGGTTTTTCCCTCGAAGACGATGTCGAGGAATTCGGTGAGCCAGGCTCTCAGCGGCGCATCGAACAGCATGCGGCCTTCGAGATGTTCGCGTCCCTGCTGGGCGTTCGGCAGGATGAAGCGATGGGCGCCATGCACCACCCAGCGATGCATCATCACCCGGGTCAGTTCGGCGTGGAACTGCAGCCCCAGGCGTTGCCGTCGTAGCGGAAGGCCTGGTTCGGGTAGGCATCGCCTTCGGCGAGCAGATCGGCGCCGCGCGGCAGCTCAAAGCCCTCGCGATGGAAATGATAGACCATCTTCGGCCAGTGCATCAGCAGCCGGCCCCTCTCGGTCGGGTGCAGCGGATACCAGCCGATCTCGGTCGAGCCATCGGCATTCGACTGTACCTTGCCGCCGAGATGATGCACCAACATCTGCGCGCCGAGGCAGATGCCGAGGTAGGGGCGTTTTTCCCGGAGCGGGACGTCGATCCAGTCGATCTCCTTCTTGACGAAGTCATCGGAATCGTTGGCGCTCATCGGCCCGCCGAAGACGACGGCGCCGGCATGGTCTTCAAGTGTTGTCGGAAGCGGCTCGCCGAGAACCGGCCGACGGATATCGAGGCGGTAACCCTTTTCGACGAGCAATTGGCCGACGCGGCCGGGGCTCGACCGTTCCTGATGCAGGACGATGAGGATTGGGCGCTCGTCGCGGTTCGGGTTTTGCTCAGTCGGCATCATCTTGCGCAACCTGGACATCCGTCACCCTGGCGGCGGCCTCCTGCCGCTTCTGGATGCGCTCGCGCGAGGAGACGCCGAGCAGATCAGCGATACGCCAGATCACATGGTCTTCCATCTCGCTGCGTTCGCCATCGGCGTAGACGATGTCCCAGAGGACGCCGATCAGCTCGAGGCGTTGCTCGGTATTGAGATGGCGTTTCAGGTCGGCGGTGAAGCGATAATAGTCGACGGCGGAGCTTTCGGCCTCGAGGCCGGCTGCTATCAGAGCATCGAGCTGCTTGCCGTCTAGCGCATACTGCTCCTTCAGGAGCTTGCGCAGCCGCTTCTTCTCGCTGGTTTTGATCTGACCGTCGGCCTCCATGACCTGCATGCAGAGCGCTGCCACTGCGATGCGCGGATCATCGGGGGCAAAACCTTTCTTCGGGTGGTCGGCGGTGAGATTCTGGAAGAATGCCTGAAAGCGTTCGAACATGCGGTTTTCGTTCCATTTCAGAAAAGGCGGAGCCGTGTCTTGGGTTCCGGTTCCACCCTGGGATCGCGAACGCCGGGATCATCCGGCAATCCGCCAAAGAAAGGTTTTGTCTCGCTCGGCGCGGGCGGTTTATCGCCCGCGGTCGGTTCGGCTGGTTTCGGTTTGGCCGACGTCGATGCCGGCGTGGGGCGCACAGCCTCGGCAATCGTCGCGGCGCGTTCCAGCTCGATGATGCGATGGTCGTTGACGGGACTTTCCGGCCTGACGTCACGCAGCGGCGGCAATGTCTTCAAAGCCGTTTCGATCGAGGCCGGCGCCGAACCGTCTTCGAGCGGACCCTCGATCTGGCCGAAGGGCGCCTTCCATTCGAAGGCGTCGAGGCGGCCGGTCACGGGCGATACCGGCAGCCACTTGTCGGAGACGAAGCCGTCTGCCACCCAAGCCGGATCGCGCGGCGCCTTGAGCGCCTGGGCCAGCCAGTGGCGCACGCGGCCCTGGTCGCCGGTCTCGGCTTCTTCGATGTCGGCCAAAAGCAAGTAGGCGGCTTCACGCGGCTGCATGCGGGCCGCTGCCTCCGCCTTGGCGCGGGCCTTGGCGAATTCCTGCGCGTCGAGGGCTGCCTGGGCGACGACGAGAAGGGATTCGACATTGTTCGGGCGCTGCCCTTCCAGCCGCTCGGCACGCTTCAGCCGGTCGAGCGTGGAATCGCCGCTGCGGGCCCTGACATAGGCTTGGCCGATCTCGGGATGAGGCGCCGATTTCCATGCCTGTTCGAGGATCGAGGCGGCCTTGCGCACGCCGCCTTCGCGAAACAGCGCCTTTGCGGCAATGAGGGCTGCCGGAATGAAATCGGCGGCAAGCTTCAGCGCCTGCAGCGCGTCGTCGCGGGCACCGGTCGGGTTGCTTTCCAGCTTCTCGCCGGCGCGCGCCGTCAGGAGGACGGCGTGCAGACGGTTGGCTTCGGCCTTTTCGACGACGCGGGCAGCCTTCTGCTGCTCGAGCAGGCGGATCGCATCGTCCCAACGGCCGGCCTGGCTGCGATATTCGAGCGTCGCCTGTGCGGCCCAGGGAAGATAGGGCGCGTTGTCCGCAGCCTTTTCGGCATATTGGCGGGCGGCCTCGTTGGCCCCGAGACGGCGGGCTTCCAGATAGAGACCGCGCAGACCGAGCTCGCGCGTCTCGGGATCGTTGGCCATGGCCTCGAACTTGGCGCGCGCTTCGTCATGGCGACCTTCGATGAGGGCGGCCTGGGCCTCGAGCAGGTTGATCAGCGGTTCCTGATCGGCGCGAATGAGGCCGCGCGAGCGGGCCGCCATCTTGCGGGCAAGCAGCGCATTGCCGGCGCCCGCGGCGATCAGGCCGGTCGACAGTGCCTGATAACCGCGGTCCCGCTTGCGGGCGCGGAAATAACGCGTCACCGAGTGCGGCGAGGTCCAGACGATACGGACGAACCACCAGGCGATCATCACGGCAGCAATGAGAGCGATGATCGCGCTGGCGGCGACGATCAGCTTCGTCTGGTAGATCTGGCCCTCCCAGATCAGCGAGAGGTCGCCGGGACGATCGGCGAGCCAGGCGAAGCCAAGGGCGAGAAGCAATACGAAGAGGGCGAAGACGACAAGGCGGATCAGCATGGTCTTATCCTTCCTTGCCGGTGCCGGAAACCGCTTTCGACAGCGCCCCGCCAACCAGTTCCTCGACGCGGATGCGCGCTTCGAGCGATTGCTTGAAGGCGGCGGACGCCTGCTTGCCGGAAGCGGGCAGGCTGTTCCATTCGGCGGAGGCGCCTGGCAGGTCGCCGCTCTTCACCTTCTCCTCCATGCGGGCGGCAATGGCTTCGACGCTTTCGCCCTCGATGTTGCCGACGGGGCGGACGCTCACCAGCGACTTGGCGCTCGACATCAGCCGATCCGACCAGCTCTGGTTCGGGTCCGGCTGGTTGACGGCTTCAACGATCGCGGTGGCGACATCGGGAACCTCGCGCACCAGCTCGGTGCGTGAGGGAATGCCGGTCTCGGCAAAGGTTCTAAGGTCGGCGACGGCTGGATCGTCGGGTGCGACGCCGGCGAAGGTGTCGAGTTCGGCCAGGAACGGGCCACCGCGATCAATCGCCGCCTTCAGGGCGGCAGCCGCGATCGCCCGGGCAACGGCGACATCCTCGCGCGGCTCGTTCAGCTTCTTTTCGGCCTCTTCCAGGCGCTTGGTGATATCGGCGCCGTTCGTCGTCTGCTGCTCGGATGACTGGGCAAGCGTTGAGCGCAGCTGGTCGACCTGACCGGTCAGTTCCGCAATCTTCTGGTTGAGTGCCTCGACATTGGCAGCATCGGCCGGCGCACCGGCTGCGGGGGCCTTGGCAGTCGCTTCCAGCGCAGCAACGCGTTTCGCAAGCTCGCCGTTGTCCGCGCTCGCCGGATTGGCGGCAAGATTGGCGACGGTCTGTTTCAGGCCGTCGATCTGGCCGGCAAGATCGGCCGTCTCCGGCGATGTCGTCTGCGGCGTGGAGGAGCCAGGGAGGTAACCCGCATACTGGATGGCGCCGGCGCCAAGCAGCGCCACGAGGCCGCCAACGATGCCTGCGGCAATGAGGCCGGAGGTGCTGGCGCTCTTCGGCGCAGGCTGTTCGGGAGGAGAGGTGAAGGAAAGTTCTGGAACTGCCGGTTCCTCCGGCGCATCCATCACAGGCTTCTCTTCATCTTCGGCATGCGACGCAGTCTCGGTTTCGGGCGGCAGGCCCTCATCCGCGGCGGCGGTGCTGTCGGCCTCGCGAGTTTCATCGTCCACCGGTTTTTCGGTATCGGCTGCAGAGGCGAATTCCTGTGAATCGAGGTCGATCGTGACCGGCTCGTCGGCGCTCTTCGAATGGCGTGGCGGGTTTCCCGATACCATGAGGTCCTCTTTATCCTGCATTGCAACGAAACTAGACAGTGATGCCAGGTAAGGGAAGAGGTTAGATCAAATTTGGGTGGTTAGAGCCTTTCCTGGTCAGATTGCAGCATTCTGTTGGCTCAAACGGAGTCGGATGATCGACCGGCCGGCGCGCGTCGTAGCCCGGCTCTACGGCCAAGCCGGCCGGTCGATCAGCCGGCCCGTTTCAGCCAACCCGAAGGGCCGGGCATCTTTCCGCCAGGATCAGAGGCGATCGGCTCGGACGTACCAAAAGGTATGCCCTTCGCCAATCGCCTCTGCCCTGACGAAAACCTGCTCCGGCAGAATGCTTCAAGCTGACCAGGAAAGGCTCTAAAGCCTTCAAAGCAGCGACAAAAGGCTTTTCTCTTCCGGCATCGGCGAAATCTCGACGCTCTCTTTCAGAGCCGTCGGGATGGCTTGTGCCACCGCTTCGCTGAGACAGAGAAGGCGGATTCCACTGTGTTTCGGCCCGGCTGATAGGAGTTCCGGCATGCGAAAGAAATCCTCTGCCGTCTGGCGGGAATAGAAGAGAATGGCTTCCGGGTAGCCGCTAGCGAAGATAGCGCCGATCTCGGTGGGATCGGGGACGGCCGGTTGCATACGGTAGCATTCAGCGACGGAAAAATGGATGCCGAGTTCGCGCAATCTTCCTTCAAAAGTCTCGGCGCGCGGGGTGCCAGCGAGGTAGAGCAGCGTGCCCGGATTCTCCGCCACGACGAGATCGGCGAGATCGCGGCCGTTGCCCTGGGATGAAGCGACGGATCGGAAGCCGAGGCTGCGCGCCTCTTCCGCCGTCGTTTCGCCGACCGCAAAAAGCGGGCGGGCGAGATGCGGACGAAGTTTTTCGCCGAGTGCGGAGAGGACCCTGATGGCTTCGGCGCTCGTCACTGCGATTGCGCCACTGGTGATCGCGAGCGCGGCTGCTGCTGCGACGCTGTCGTGCAGCGGCTGACGCAGCGGCAGCAGCAAGGGCTCGTGGCCCAAATCGCGTAATCGTTGTGCGGTTCTAGTCGCCGAGTGCGCGGGGCGGGTGACGAGCACACGCATGGCCGCTTCAGTGCCAATCGTCGAAAAAGGCGCTGCCGGCTCTTGCGCGCACGTCCTGGCCGGCGCGGGTGCCGAGCGCTGCCGCATCGCGGCGGTGGCCGTCGGTCGTCACCGCATGCTGGCTGCGGCCGTCGGGAGTGATGATGAGGCCGGAGAACCGGATCAGGTCGCCTTCGCAGACAGCATAACCGCCGATCGGCGTGCGGCAGGAGCCGTCGAGGGCGGCGAGGAAGGCGCGTTCGCAGGAGACGGTGTCGAAGGTCGCGATATCGTTGACCGGCGCCAGCAGATCGTCGATCCTGGAATCGCCGATGCGGCTTTCGATGCAGATCGCTCCCTGCGCCGGCGCTGGCGGGAAGGTGTCGGGATCGAGGATATCGGTCAGCACATCGACCTTGCCGAGGCGTTTCAGGCCGGCAAGCGCCAGCAGGGTCGCATCCACCTCGCCCTCCTCGAGCTTGCGCAGGCGCGTTTCGACAAGGCCGCGGAAGGTGACGACATTGATATCCGGCCGCATGCGACGGATCAGCGCCTGGCGGCGGAGCGAGGAAGAGCCGACGGTGGCGCCATGCGGCAGATCGATCAGTTTGCGCGCGGTGCGGCCGATGACGGCGTCGCGGATATCTTCACGCGGCAGGTAGGCGGAGAGATAAAGCCCTTCGGGCAGCTTCGTCGCCATGTCCTTGGTGGAATGCACGGCGAAATCGAGCTCGCCGGCGGCAAGCTTCTGTTCGAGCTCTTCGGTGAACAGGCCCTTGCCGCCGATCTCGGCCAACGACCGGTCGGTGATGCGGTCGCCCTTGGTCGAGAGAACGACGATCTCGAACATGTCCTCGGGCAAATGATGCGCCGCCATCAGCCTGTCGCGGGCCTCATGCGCCTGGGCAAGCGCCAGCGGGCTGCCGCGCGTGCCGATCCGGAAAGGTTTTGTTTGCATCGGCTCTATTCCGTTGTTACCGGAGTTCTCGTAAACGGGTTTCCATCCCATCGCAATCAACGAACAGGCCTTATGGTTCCCTTTCTGCGCATCCTTGGCATCGAAACGAGCTGCGACGAGACCGCCGCGGCGGTCGTCGAGCGCGATGCGGAGGGGCATTCCAACGTGCTGTCGGATGTCGTGCTTTCCCAACTCGACGAGCATAGCGCCTATGGCGGCGTGGTGCCTGAGATCGCCGCCCGCGCCCATGTCGAAGCGCTGGACGAGCTGATCGAGGAGGCGCTGAAGCGCGCCAATGTGTCGCTCAACGATGTCGACGCCATCGCCGCCACGTCGGGGCCGGGGCTGATCGGCGGGCTGCTGGTGGGGTTGATGACCGGCAAGGCGATCGCCAGAGCCGCCGGCAAGCCGCTCTATGCGATCAACCATCTCGAAGGCCATGCGCTGACGGCGCGGCTGACGGACGGGCTTTCCTTTCCCTATCTGATGCTGCTCGTCTCCGGCGGCCATACCCAGCTGATCCTGGTGCGGGGCGTCGGGCAGTATGAGCGCTGGGGCACGACGATCGACGATGCGCTTGGCGAAGCCTTCGACAAGACGGCAAAGCTGCTCGGCCTGCCCTATCCCGGCGGCCCGGCGGTGGAGCGGATGGCGCGGGACGGCAATCCCGGTCGCTTCGACTTTCCGCGGCCGCTGGTCGGCGAGGCAAGGCTCGATTTTTCCTTCTCCGGCCTGAAGACGGCGGTGCGGCAGGCGGCGCAGGATATCGCGCCGCTCAGCGATCAGGACGTGGCTGACATTTGCGCCTCGTTCCAGAAGGCGGTTTCGCGGACGCTGAAAGACCGCATCGGCCGTGGTCTGCAGCGGTTCAAGACGGAATTTCCCGCGACATTGCGAGCGACTGGCCCAGCGACTGGCGAAAAGCCGGCGCTGGTCGTTGCCGGCGGTGTCGCCGCCAATCTCGAACTGCGCGGCACGCTGCAGGCGCTGTGCGACAAGAATGGTTTCCGCTTCATTGCACCGCCGCTGCACCTCTGTACCGACAATGCCGTGATGATCGCCTGGGCGGGGCTGGAGCGGATGGCGACCGGCGCCGCGCCGGATACGCTCGACGTCCAGCCGCGCTCGCGCTGGCCGCTCGATTCCAATGCGGAAACGCTGATCGGTTTCGGAAAACGAGGGGCCAAGGCATGAGCGAAACCATCGCCGTCGTCGGATCGGGGGCTTTCGGCACGGCGCTTGCGGCCGTCATCGCCCTTGCCGGCCGCAGCGCCGTGACACTCGTCGGGCGCGATCCGTCACTGATTGCCGATCTGAAGGCCGAACGGCTGCATGATGCGGCGCTGCCCGGCATTCTCCTGCCCGATACGCTGGAATTTTCCGCCGAGGCGGATGCAATCACTGGTGCCTCCATCGTGCTTTTTGCGATGCCGTCGCAGGCGCAGGCCGATGCGGCGCGGCAATACGGCCCCTACCTTGCCAAGGATGCCGTAGTCGTCACCTGCGCCAAGGGCATCGAACGAGCGACGGGCAATCTTCTGACCGACATGCTGGAACGGGAACTGCCGGACCATTCCGTCGCCGTGCTCTCGGGCCCGGGTTTTGCTGCCGATATCGCCAAGGGCCTGCCGACGGCGATGGCGATTGCGGCAGCCGACATGGAGACCGCGGAGCGCCTCGCTCAGGCCATATCGGGCCGGACCTTCCGGCTCTACGCTTCCAACGACCGGATCGGCGTGCAGCTTGGCGGCGCGCTGAAGAATGTGCTGGCGATCGCCTGCGGCATTGTCGAAGGCCGCGGCATCGGCGATTCCGCGCGTGCGGCGCTGATTGCGCGCGGGCTTGCGGAAATGTCGCGTTTCGTCGTCGCCAAGGGCGGGCAGGCGGACACGGTGCGCGGGCTTTCCGGCCTCGGCGATCTGGTGCTGACGGCGACGAGCCATCAATCGCGAAACCTGCGCTTCGGCATCGCACTCGGGCGCGGCGAAAAGACCGATCCGCTGCATGGCGCGCTGGTGGAAGGCGCGTTTGCTGCCTCCGTTGCCTCGCGGCTTGCGGCGGAATTGAAGGTCAGCATGCCGATCACCGATGCCGTTTCCGCCATCATCGACGGCAAGCTCGATATATCAGAGGCGATAGAGCAGCTGATGACGCGTCCGATCACCACCGAATAGGAGACAGACATGCTTTTCGCCCTTCTCTGCAAGGACAAACCGGGACACCTGAACGTGCGCATGGATACGCGCCCGACGCATATCGAGCATCTGAACAAGCTGAATGCCGAGGGCACGCTGAAGATCGCCGGCCCGTTTCTCGATGACGACGGCAAACCCTGCGGCAGCCTGATCGTCGTCGAAGCGGAATCGAAAGAGGCGGCGCGTGCGCTTGCCGATGCCGACCCTTACGCCAAAGCCGGACTATTCGAAAGCGTCGACGTCAAGGCCTACAACTGGGTCTTCAACAAACCGGAGGCGTGACATGGCGCACTGGCTCTATAAATCCGAACCCGCCTCCTGGTCCTGGGAGCAGCAGAAGGCTGCCGGCGAAAAGGGCACGGAATGGACCGGCGTCCGCAACTATCTGGCGCGCAACAATATGCGGGCGATGCAGATCGGCGACAAAGGCTTCTTCTATCATTCCAATGACGGGCTGGAGATCGTCGGCATCGTCGAAGTCTGCGCCCTGTCGCATCCCGATTCTTCCGCCAAGGGCGATCCGAAGTGGGATTGCGTCGATATCCGCGCCGTCATGGACGTGCCGAAGCCGGTGACGTTGAAGGACGTCAAGGCGAGCGAGAAGCTCGCCAAGATGGCGCTCGTCACCTCGATGCGGCTTTCGGTGCAGCCGGTCACCGAGGAAGAATATCTCGAAGTCTGCCGGATGGGCGGACTGGACAATCCGCCGCGTTGAAGACCGATCCGCAAGCTTTCATCCGCGCCAATACCAGCCTGATGCCGCCGCCGCATGTGCCGGAGATTTCGCTCTATATGGCAAGCGAGGCGCATGAGCTCTGGCTGAAGACGGAGGGGGAACTGGAGGCGATCGGCCTGCCGCCGCCCTTCTGGGCTTTTGCCTGGGCGGGCGGCCAGGGGCTGGCGCGCTACATCCTCGATCATCCCGAGACCGTGCGCGGCAAGCGCGTGCTCGATTTCGCCAGCGGTTCCGGCCTTGTCGGCATTGCGGCTGTGATGGCCGGTGCCCGGGAGGTCATGGCTGGCGATATCGATCCCTGGGCGGAGACGGCAGTCCGGCTGAATGCCGAGGCCAATCGCGTCTCGCTCGGATTTACCGGCGCCGATCTGATCGGGCGGGCGGTCGATGCGGATATCGTACTTGCCGGCGACGTCTTCTACGATCGCGCTTTCGCCGATGCGCTCGTTCCCTGGTTCGCGAAGCTGGCAGCCGACGGCAAGCGGGTGCTGGTCGGTGACCCCGGACGCAGTTACCTGCCGCGGGATCGGTTGGAATTCTGCGCGGTTTATGAGGTGCCGGTAACGCGGGCGCTGGAGGACAGCGAAATCAAGAAGACGACAGTGTGGCGGTTCACTCCCTAAGTCCGATCGACATTCAGGATTCGATCATTCGCGATCGCCCGGACCAAAAGACGTCAGCCGGTGATCAAGGCGGCCTCATACACCATCGTCGCGGCGGCAAGATCAGCCAATGCCGTTCCGACGGCCTTGTAGAGCGTGATCTCATCGTTTGACATCCGCGCTGGAACATTCCGGCGGCACAGTTCGTCAAGTGTCGCACGCACCGCATCTGCAGCAATGACGCCGGCCCTGATCGGCTGGACCAGATCGCCCGCTTCGTGAAGGGCTTCGTGCGTGTCGCTATAGACCGAGGAGCGCCGAAGCGCCTCGTCATCGGCCTCGCGCATTGCCGGGGTGAAGCCGCCGATCAGGTCGACATGGGTGCCCGGCCGCAGCCATTCGCCGCGGATAAGCGGTGCGGTCGCCAGCGTCGCCGCGCTGACGATATCGGCTTGCCGCGCAGCGGCTTCCAGATCCGTGACGGCAGTGGCCTGGAGCCCCTGTTGCCGGAGGCTCTGCGCCAGCCGCTCCGCACCGGCGGGATCGATATCCCAGATATCGACATGCGCGATCGGCCGGACAGTGCGATAGGCATCAGGTATGAGGCTCGCGACGCGGCCAGCGCCGATTACCAGCAGGCGACGGGCGTCCTTTCGGGCAAGATAGTCCGCGGCAAGCGTCGATGCCGCTACCGTGCGGCGCGTGGTGATGGTGTTTCCGTCAAGGAGCGCAAGCTGCATCCCGGTCCGGCCATCGTAGAGCATGTAAGTCGAGGTCAAACCGGGAATGCCGAGCAGCGTGTTGCCGGGAAAGACGGTGACGATCTTGATGCCAAGGTAGCGCTCTGACCGGTGCGTTTCATGCCAGGCCGGCATCAGAAGCAGCGTCGCATCCGGCTCACCGCTGTTGGCTATCGTGTGGTGATGCCGTACCGGCGCGACACAGCCTTCGGCAAATGCTTGCCG
The DNA here is from genome assembly GCF_025152725.1 of Rhizobium sp. SRDI969. Taxonomy (NCBI): domain Bacteria; kingdom Pseudomonadati; phylum Pseudomonadota; class Alphaproteobacteria; order Hyphomicrobiales; family Rhizobiaceae; genus Rhizobium; species Rhizobium sp. SRDI969. The sequence continues at coordinate 4,248,815 of NZ_CP104035.1, read as the reverse complement.
CAAGGTCGCGACCAGCGCGCCGAAAGGCAGAAGCTCGCCCGTTGTGCGGGCATCGAGAATACGGATTTGTGTGTCGGTCATTGAAGCGATCTCTCAGGAAGTTCTAACGGCGGGATAAGGCGAGTTCTGTGTGATTGGACGAGAGCCGCGTCGCCGCTGCGCGGCGTACCGGCTTTTCAACCGGCATCGGCCTTTTGGGGAATGCAAAGCACTGAACACCACTCAGCCAAACGCCGCTTTCTTCTCCAGAATTCTGGCGTATTGCGTCAGCGGATAGCACAGGGCGAAGAAGATCACCGCGACGAGACCGTAGACCTTGAAAGGTTCGAAGGTCGCGTTATTGATGGCGTTTGCGGTTTTCAGCAGCTCGTCGAAGCCGAGGATCGAGGCCAGTGCGGTGCTCTTGATCAACTGGACCAAGAACCCGACGGTCGGCGCGCGGGTGATGCGGAAAGCCTGTGGCAGGATGACGAGGCGAAGTTCGAGGAGACGATGCAAGCCCAGGCTGGCTGCGGCGTCCCATTGCCCGCGCGGCACCGCCTCGACGCCGCTCCGCCAGATTTCCGCAAGATAAGCGCTGGCATAGAACGTCAGGCCGCAGACGGCGGCGGTCCATGACTCGATCCGGAAACCGAGCATCGGCAGGCCGAAGAACATCAGAAAGAGCTGCATGAGGAGCGGCGTTCCCTGAAACAGGGCAATGTAGCCGGACGCGAAGCTGCGCGGCCAGCGTGTTTTCGATATCCGTGCAGACAGGATCGCCAGGCCAAAGATGGCGCCGCCGGCAAAGGCTGCGAGCGAAAGCATAAGGGTCCAGCGTGCCGCGAAGACAAGATTGCGCAGAATGTCCCAGAAGGTGAACTCAATCATGCCAGACCGGCTCCCAGAAAACGGCGTTTCCCGGCGACGAGGAGCCGGCGAAGTGCGGCGGACATCGAAAGGTAGATCAACGTCGCCACCAGATAGGTCTCAAAGGAGCGGAAGGTGCGCGACTGAAGCAGATCGGCCTCCTGCGCCAGCTCGCGGACGGATATTTGCGAAACCACCGCCGATTCCATCATCATGACGATGATCTGGCTCGTCAGTGCCGGAAAAATGATGGCGACCGCTTGCGGCAGGATGATCTTGAAGAACACCAGCCGGGGCCTCAGGCCGAGTGCCTGCGCCGCCTCCTTCTGGCCTCTCGGTATGGCATCGAGCCCGGCCCCGACCACCTCGATCGTGTAGGCTGCCATGTTGAGGGTCATGGCAAGCACGGCGGCAGTGACCGGATCGAGGCGAATGCCGAGGCTGGGCAAGCCAAAGAAGATGAAGAACAGCTGCACCAGGAACGGCGTATTGCGCATGATTTCCACATAGAGGCCGACGACCTTGCGCAACCACGGATAAGGTCCCCGGCGCGCGGCCGCGCCGAGAATGCTGAGAACGATACCAAGGACCGATGTGGAGGCCGTCAGGGCAAGCGTCGTGCCTGCGCCATAAGCCAGAGCTGCCATCCCGTCCCAAAGCCAATTGAAATCGAGGCTGTATCTCATCGCATGTCCTTTGGAGCCGGATGATCTGGGCCGGGCCGCCCCGGAAATCTGGGTCCGCCTCTCAAGCAAAGCATTGGAGCATGATGCCACCGCAATCGCTTGCGGTTTTCGGCATCATGCTCTGGTGAGTGGGAGGCCGTGCCCGTTAGTCCTTCAGGTTCTCAGGGTTGAGCGGCGCTTTCAGCCAGCTCTTCGAGCCTGCGTCGAGCGAACCGTCGGCGATCATTGCGGCGACGCTGTCATTGACAGCCTTCTTCAGGCCTTCCTCGCCCTTGCGGAGCGCGATGTGCGAGGGGGAACTGAGGAGCTGGAACTTCTGCTCCGGCTTCAGGGCTTCCTGTCGTGCCAGAACCTGCGCGCCGACATCGTTGCCAACGACCATCAACTGGGTCTGGCCGGATATGAAGGCCTGGATGACCGAATTGTAGTTCTCGAAACGCTGGATCGCAGCCGAGCCGGGGGCGACAGCCGTCAGCGACGTGTCTTCGAGCGTCCCACGATTGACGGCAATTGACTTGTCGGCGAGGTCTTCCTTGCCGCTCACCTTCAGCGCAGCCGGACCGATGACGGCAATATAGTAAGGGGCGTACGGGGCGGCATAATCGATAACCTCAGCGCGCTCCTTCGAATAGCCGACGCTCATCAGCAGGTCGACGCGGTCGTCGTTCAGGTAGGCGATCCTGTTCTGGCCAGTAACGCTGACGAGATTGAGTTTCACGCCGAGCCCGTCGGCGATCTTCTGGGCGACCTCGACGTCATAGCCCTTGATGCTCATATCGGCGCTTGCCGAAGAGAAGGGCGGGAAATCGGAGAAGATGCCGATGTTGATCTCGCCTGCGGCTTTGATATCGGCAAGTTCGTCGGCCTGAGCGGCCCCCGCCAGGATGCCGAACACGGCAATTGCCGCAGTGGCGGTGTAGCGCAATTTCATAAGAGCAGTCATGTCGTTCCCCTTTTTGAGACGTGTTGTGCGACAGGTGATGGATGGCAGCGGGCATGAGGCGCGCTGCCGGTTGGAGCTGGTTCTCAGGTCACCTTGGTCCTGACCGCGGGACTGAACATCGCGAGGCACAGGAGTTCGAACAGGACCTGCGCGGCGATCTGCGCGGTGTTGGTGGTGTTGTCGTATTGCGGTGCGATTTCGACGACGTCGCCGCCGACGAGGTTGATGCCCTTGATGCCGCGCAGCAGGGTCAGAGCCTCCCTCGGCTGAAGCCCGCCGACTTCTGGCGTGCCGGTTCCCGGAGCGAAGGCCGGATCGAGGCTGTCCACGTCGAAACTGAGATAGGTCGGACCGGCGCCGACAACCTCCAGAGCCTTTGCGATCACCGCCTTGAGGCCCATCTCCGCTACCTCTTCGGCGTGGATGACGGTCATGCCGGAGGCAAAGGAGAACTCCCAGAGATATTCGCCGCCGCCGCGGATGCCGATCTGGATCGTACGCTTCGGATCGAGAACGCCGGCCAAAACCGCCTCGCGGAAGGGCGCGCCGTGATGGAACTTGGAGCCCTCATAGGGACCGGCGGTGTCGCAATGAGCGTCGATGTGGATCATGCCGACCGGCTGGCTGGCCGCCAGGCCCTTGAGGATGGCACCGGAGATCGAATGGTCGCCGCCGACCGACAGCGGGATGACCCCGGTTGCCGCGATCATCCGGTAGCAGGCCTCGATGTCGGCATGGCATTCGGCCAGACCGAACCGGCTGCGCATCGGCACGTCGCCGACATCGGCGACCTTTAGCCCTCCCATCGGCGCGACACGCAGAACATGTTCGTAGGGACCGATACGCTCGATCGCCCGGACGGCCCGCGGCCCCAGCCGTGCGCCGGCGCGATTGGTGACGCCGAGGTCCATCGGCACGCCGATCAAAGCCACGTCAAGCGCCTCAAGCACCTCGGGCCGCAAGCCGTTCTCGATGAAAAGGGCATCCAGAAAGGTGGCAGGATCGGCGAAGGGCCATTTGCGGCTGTCGCCGTCCTTGAATACGCTCGCCGCCACCGCGCGGAAGTGCGGATCTTTCATCTCTCCGCCTGCAGCGCTGCCGAAGCGCTTTCTCAAGTCTTCCAGAAAATCCCGGTCAATGGTCAAGGCAGGCTCCCACGGTATTGATGCTGCCATCATCATCGGCGCCGCCCGTTTCTCTTGGAACCGCGAAAATTCGAGAGGGGATATAACGATTATTGATAGCTTGGATCCGCCGAGGCTCCGCGATGCGGGTAGCGCGGCCATCGGCGCGTTCAGAAAACTTTATAACCCTGCGAGAATTTTCCCACTACCGCGGCTGGCAACCTCCAAGCAGTCTCCGATGCGAACGGTCCGGCAGAGGGCCGACAACAAAGGGAACCTACCATGTTGCACGATATGACACGCCGCCGCTTCCTCGGATCCGCCGCAGCCGCGGGGATTGCCGGCACGATGACCGGGTTTGCGAGATCCGCCGCAGCCGGCAGCGGCAATCTCACCGCCGTCGAATGGGGCGGTGATGTCGTCGAAGCGATGAAGCAGATTGCCGCCGACCAGAATGCCGCGACATTCAACTGGGTTCTTCACCAGGGCGGCGCGGGCGCGATCCTGCCAAAGATCAAGGCCGTCTGGCCGAATGTCGACTATGACTACGTCGCCGGCTGGGAAGGCTCGTTCAACAGCATGGTGAAGGAGGATTGGCTCGAGACCATCAATCCTGCCGATGTTCCCAACCTCGCGAATATTCCCGAGAAAATCATCATTCGTGACGCCAAGGGCAATATCAAAGCGGTCCCGCGCGCAGTTGGCGGCATGTATTTCGGCGCCCGAACCGATACGGCTCCGATCGCCGTGAAGACCATCGATGATCTGCTGAGCCCCGATCTCAAGGGCGCGATCTGCTGGCCGGGCCCGACACAGAGCATGATGCTCCAGATTGTTGCGCTCGCCCTTCACGCCGGCGGCAGTGAAACGAATATGGAACCCGGGTGGAAGCTCATGAAGGAATTGGCGAAATCCGGCAATATCGGCCGCGTCGCCGTCACCGATATCGATTTCACCAATTCGCTGACGTCTGGCGAGACCTCCGTCGGCTTCTTCGCCGAGCCCGGCTGGGCGGCGGTGGCGAAAAACTTCCCGGTTACGCGTTTCACCAAGGACAGCAACTTCAAAGCCTTCCTCTACCAGAGCGGGTTCGGCGTCCTGAAGAACAGACCGAACACCAAGGCGACGCTCGATTTCGTCAACTTCGCGATCAGCCCGGACATGAACTCGCTCTACGCCAAGGTGGCTGGCGAGGCGCCGTTGAACAGCAAGGCAGTCACGCCCGACAACCTCAAGCATCTCGCCTTCACGTCGGACGAGTTTTCGAGCTTCGTCTATGTGCCGGACTACAATGTCGTCCTCGAACAGCAGGATGCCTGGTCCAAGCGCTGGGAGCAAGATATCGCCCCGTTGCTCTAAGACACCTCGCGGCAGGTTGTTGTAGGCGCGGGCTTCGACAACCTCCCTTTCTCATGGCCGCAAGGGCGAGGAAAAGGCTGTTTCATCATGACCAAGGTAAGGCGGCAACCCGTTGCCATTTCAATTCCGGATCGCGGCGATGCGGCCCTGACGCTCGGGCCAGCCCTGCTGGTGTTCGCATTCGGTTTTCTGTCACCGCTCATCAATCTGGCAATCGAAAGCTTGAAGGAGTTTACGCCGGGGCGCGTCGGCTCCGTGGAAAATGCCGCGGCAACGGTTCAGAACTATTACGAGCTTGCAAACCAGGCGTTTGCAAGCGTTCTGCTGACGACCTTCTGGATCGGTGGAGTTGCCGCGATCATCGGCCAGCTTGTGGCATTCCCGCTGGCCTATTTCATCGTGCGGCGCATTTCGCCGCGGATGCGCACGCTCACCCTCGGCTTTTTGATTACGCTCGTTCTTTCCAGCGTCCTGATCAAGACGTACGCGATCGAACTGACCTTCGGGTCGGTCGGCATCCTCCGACCCTTCCTCTTGACACTGGGCCTTTCGCCCAACAGCCGCGAATATATCAATATCGTCGTTATTGCGGGTCTGGTTCACTCGATCATACCGGTCGCAACGCTGACGTTGATCGGCGCGATGCAATCGATCGATCCGCGTCTGCTCGATGCAGCCCAGTCGCTCGGCGCACCGGGATGGAAAGCCCATCTGTCGATCACGCTTCCCCTGAGCGTCCCGGCGCTGGTCTCGAGCACGCTTGTCTCGCTGACTTTCGCGATCAGCGCCTTCGTCATTCCCATGGTGCTCGGGAGGGGCCGGGTGCTTTTCATGTCGAACGTCATCTACACCCGGTTCAGCGATATCGCCAACTATCCGAGCGGCGCGGCGATCTCGCTCGTCATGCTTGCCGTGGCGTTGGCGGTCGTCGCTGTCATCACGTTTGCGCAGGCGCGGAGGGTTTCCCGATGAGCATGCAGTCTCTTGCAGCGAGAACCGGAGACCGGATCGCCGGTTCCCTTGCCTACGGTGTCATCGGCCTTGGATTGGCGTTCCTCGCCATCCCGTTGGTGATAACATGCGTCATGGCTTTCGACGCCAGGACCTATCTTGGCCCGATGCCGCCACCTGCCTTGTCGTTTCATTGGTTCGAACGGCTCGTCTCCCAGGCGGATATCCTTGCCAGCCTGCGCACCAGCTTCATCTTGGCGGTACTCACGACGGTTCTGTCCGTCACGATCGGAACTGCGGCGGCTGTCGGTCTTGCCCGGGGTAATTTTCCGGGAAAGGCAGCGCTGACTTCGGCCTTCCTCTCGCCACTCATCGTCCCGCCCGTCGTGATTGGATTCGGCCTGCTGCTTTTCCTTTCCAAGGCCGGTATCACAAATGGTATGGCGCGCCTGCTCCTCGGCCACGTGATCGTGACGTTGCCCTATTGCATAAGGACCAGTCTCGCCAGCCTTCTCGGCAGCGACCAACGATTGACGGAAGCCGCAATGGTTCTCGGCGCCACCGAGCGCCAGGCCTTCTGGACCATTACCCTGCCGCTGATGCGGACGGGGGTCGTCACCGGCGCGATCTTCGCCTTCGCAATTTCGATGGATGACGTATCGATCAGTCTCTTCCTGAGCGATCCGTCCGCAACGACCTTGCCTGTTACGCTGGTCAGCAACATGCGCGCGGCTTTCGATCTGACGATCGCTGCGGCGGCCGTGGTCCTGATTGCCGTCACCGCGTTGCTGATCGTTGTGCTGGACCGCGTCGTCGGCTTCGACACCGTCGTCGGTCAGGGTTTGTTTCGTTCATGAGGACAATAGGATGAATTCTGCCGTGGAATTTCAAGGGGTCAGCAAGCGCTTCGGCGGAACTGTCGCCCTTGGCAATATCTCCTTTTCGGTGAACCCAGGTGAAACAATCGCGCTGCTTGGGCCGAGCGGCTGCGGCAAGACCACTATTCTTCGGCTCATTGCCGGATTCGAGCGGCCCGACAAAGGCTCGATCTTGATCGACGGCGAGCCGATGGCCGGATTGAAACCCTATGAGCGCAATGTCGGGCTGCTGTTCCAGCACTACGCTCTTTTCCCGCATATGACCGTCGAACAGAACATCGGCTACGGACTTCGCCATCGCAACCATCCGCCGGGGCAAATACCACGCCGCATTGCCGAGATGCTTGAACTCGTCCGGCTCGTCGGTTTCGGACAGCGGCGGCCGCACCAGTTGAGCGGCGGTCAGCAGCAGCGTGTTGCGCTTGCGCGGGCGCTCGCCACTCATCCAAGCCTCGTTCTTCTGGATGAGCCGCTGTCGGCCCTCGACGCCAAACTTCGCCATGAGCTGCGCACTGAATTGAAGGATGTGCTTGCCGCGGTCGGCTCGACCGCCATCGTGGTAACCCACTACCAGGAGGAGGCGATGAGCCTGGGAGAGCGGATATTCGTGATGAACCGTGGCACAATCATGCAATCCGGCAAGCCGGATGACGTGTATTGGCGTCCAGACTCGCGTTTCGTCGCGGATTTCATGGGTCGGACGAATTGGATTCATGGCTCGATCTCTGCCACGGGCGGAACGGCCGGCAAATTTCGCTCCGAATCCGGCTGGGAGTTCCCGGTCGCGTCCACGGGAAGTCTTTCAGGTGCCGCCGAGATTTGCGTGAGGCCGGAAAGCATCGAGATATCGTCCGGTGTTCCGGCTGCCGGAGCCATGCCCGGGCGCGTTGCCGACGTCGTGACACTCGGTGCCTTCAGGCATGTCGTTCTGGACCTCGCCACTGGCGACCGCATAGTCTCGGCTTGCCCGAACCGTCCAGACATAGCCTTCGCTCGCGGACAGGAGATCAGCGTTTCCTTTCCCCCCGAGGCATGCGTTCTTTTTGCGCGATAAGCTGGCATTGATGGAGCGCAGCTTCGCACTGCGCCCGGGCTAAGGGTCGGCAGTTGCCGGAAGGACATGGTTCGTCCAATATCCACTTACGGGCAGAGAGGCCCTCGGCTCTCGAGCGCCACAAAGTATGGAATGCGGCTTCTGATGCTTGATCTTGATTCCTATCTGCTTCGTGCATTTCTGACCGTCGCGGAAATCGGAACCGTCAATGGAGCAGCCGTCAAGCTGAACAGAACGCAGGCGGCCGTGAGCATGCAGATCCGCAAGCTGGAGGAGCTTGTCGGCGTTACGCTGTTTTCGCGTTCGTCAAAGGGCCTCGAACTCACGAGCCATGGGCAGATCATGCTGGCCTATGCCCGCGAAATGGTCGCCCTCAGCGACGAGGTCGGGAAAAGACTGACAGGCAAGATGATCGAGGACCGCATTCGCCTCGGCGTCGTCGAGGACTTCGCAGCCGGCCACCTGATCGACATTCTTAGTGCCTTCAGAGCCCAGAACCCGAAGGTCGAGATCGACATCATCGTCGAGCCGAATCGTCGCCTCGCCAGCCTGTTTGAAGACAGGAAGCTCGATCTCGTGGTTTGCGACATCACCTGCCTCGCGCGAAAACCGACCCTGATCTGGACCGAATATCTGATGTGGACGGTCAGATCCGACTTTGTGGCGGATACGGAAAAGCCGCTTCCCATCATCATGTTCGAGGAGGAGTGTCCCTGGACGCTTCCGACGATTGCGGCCCTGTCCCAGCGGAACATCAAGTGGAAGACGGCGTGCGTTGCATCGACGCTGGTGGCCATGGCGACCGCGGTTCGCGTCGGTATCGGCATCGCGCCAATGATGCTCAACACGAAACCGGAGGGCTGCCGGACGCTTGACCGATCGGCGGACCTGCCCGGTCCGGTGCGCATCGAGATCGGTCTGTATGCTCAGTCCGAGACGGCCGAAGGCGCGCGCTATCTTGTGGACTTCATTTCGCGGCATACGGCCATATTGTCCAGCTAGAGCATGATGCCGAAAAGTGTGATCGGTTTTCGGACGATATCCTGCTCCAACTCCTTCTGGGAGCGTTCAGCTTCCATTATATCGGGTCAATTTAATTCCTCCTACCGGAACGGCGAGCGAAGCCCCACAGTGATCCATGAAGGGTCGACGGCCCAATCTCAAGCATACATGGAAGCCTGCGAATGATGGGGCAAGCCAAAGTTGACGAAACTCTCCTCGCAGATGCCGCCTATCTGCCCGGCCAGGTCGCAAACCTGACGAGGGGAGCAAGCGTCACAGCGCAGACCAACGAAATACTGGAGCGCATCGATGACATGCTGCTGCGCGAAGGCACCGACAAGTCAGAGATCATTCTCGTCAACATCTGGCTCAGGGACCTTGCCTCATTCGAGGAAATGAACAGAGCTTGGGATGCTTGGATGCCGGATAGCGGAACGCCACGGCGGGCGACGTTCGAGGACAAGAATCTGCCGCCGATGTGCGCCATCCGTATTGACGTAGCCGCGTCGCGAAAGAGTAGGGCCGGGCAAATTTGAGCCACCTGCGCTCGTCATCTTCATACTCTTGTCAGCGAAGCCGAGCGGAATCCCGCACTTTTGGCATCATGCGCTAAGGTCGGATGACACAGACATTGGCCTCGTAGGCGCAGGGATCGTCCTGCACCGCGATATCGATGACTTTCGCCTTCGGTGCCAGTTGCTCAGGCCGTGCTGTGGGATAGAAGCCATAGCCGTCGCCGCCGACATAGGTTCCGCCATCAACCTGATAGACGTAAGAAGAGCCGGCATAGGTGCCGCCGCCGTCACCCTGCGCCTGCGGCACGACGACGATCAGATTGCTGCGGGCGAAGCGATTGGTCGCCGGCGATGAAAACTGTTTCAGGAACGGCATCCGTTCTTTGCGGTTCCGATATCGATAGGCGTTATCGAAACGGATGCCGCGATCGCGCCAGCCGATACGTTCGCCGAGGAGTAATCCACCGTGGAAATCGTGACGGTGGCCGCGAAAGCGATGATCGTCGCGGCGGTCACCGGCTTCGGCGGGAAGTGCAGCAAGCGCGGACAGGGCAAGCAGGGCGACTGCGGACAGACTGCGAAACATGGGTGGCCGGCCTCCGGAATTCCGATCCCTAACAAATCGTTAACGCCAGATTGCGCCAAAAGCCGGAGCTTGTCCATTCAGGTCGGACAACCGGCACAAAATTTGAGCGGAAAAGACCAGTTTCTTTAGCCTGCAAACTTCCCGGTAACGCGAATCGATTAAATTAAAAGCAGACAGCGATTGTGCTTGTCGTCGGCGTTCCCGGTGATTAAACGTCGCAATTGATGCAACGCACACAGAGAATTTTGTCATTCGTGTGGTTGACTGAGCATGCTCCGAAATCCGGGAGCGCAGAGAAGCCGCCGCGAGGTTCTGATGGCGAATGTGACAAATAACCGGCCCCTATCGCCGCATCTGCAGATTTACAAACCTATCCCCACCATGGTCATGTCCATCGTTCACCGCATCACCGGTAGCGCGCTCTACGTCGGCACGCTGCTCGTCGCCTGGTGGCTGATAGCGGCGGCAAGCGGCCAGGGCTCCTACGACTGGGCCAACTGGGTGCTCGGCAGCCTTCTCGGCAAGCTCGTACTTCTCGGCTACACCTGGGCGCTGCTGCACCACATGCTCGGCGGCTTCCGCCATCTCATGTGGGATCTCGGCTACGGCCTCGAGAAAGAATTCTCGACCAAGCTCGCCATCGCCAACATCATCGGGTCGCTCTGTCTGACCGTGCTGGTCTGGGTGATCGGCTTCCTCATTCGCTTCTGAAGGTCCTCTCATGGATATGCGCACCCCCCTCGGCAAGGTTCGCGGGCTCGGCTCCGCCAAGGACGGCACGGGCCATTTCTGGCGTCAGCGGCTGACCGCAGTCTCCAATATTCCGTTGATCCTCTTCTTCGTCATCTTCATGATCGCCTATGCCGGCGCGCCCTATGCGGATGTGGTTCGCGCGCTGTCGAACCCGTTTGTCGCGGTCGTCATGGGCCTGATGGTAATATCTGGCGTCATCCATATGAAGCTCGGCATGCAGGTCATCATCGAGGACTACGTGCATGGCGAGTTCGGCAAGATCGCTCTGCTGATGCTGAACACGTTCTTTGCGATCGTGATCGCCGGCCTCTGTCTCTTCGCCATTCTGAAAATCGCATTCGTAGGATAAGCTGACATGGCACCGACTTCACCCGCCCAGAACGGCAAGGCCTACAAGTATGTCGATCACTCCTACGACGTGATCGTCGTCGGCGCCGGCGGCGCCGGGCTGCGTGCCACGCTCGGCATGGCAGAGCAGGGTTTCCGCACGGCCTGCATCACCAAGGTATTCCCGACCCGCTCGCATACGGTCGCGGCCCAGGGCGGCATCGCCGCTTCGCTGCGCAACATGACGCCGGATAGCTGGCAGTGGCACCTCTACGATACAGTCAAGGGTTCCGATTGGCTCGGCGACGTCGACGCCATGCAGTATCTCACCATGGAAGCGCCGAAGGCGGTCTATGAGCTCGAGCATTACGGCGTGCCGTTCTCGCGCAACGAGGAAGGCAAGATCTATCAGCGCCCGTTCGGCGGCCATATGCAGAATTACGGCGAAGGCCCGCCGGTCCAGCGCACCTGCGCCGTTGCCGACCGCACCGGCCACGCCATCCTGCATACGCTCTACGGCCAGTCGCTGCGCAACAATGCCGAATTCTTCATCGAGTATTTCGCGCTAGACCTGATCATGTCGGAAGACGGCAGCCGCTGCACCGGCGTCGTCGCCTGGTGCCTCGACGACGGCACGATCCATCGCTTCGCCGCCAAGATGGTGGTGCTGGCGACCGGCGGCTACGGCCGCGCCTATTTCTCGGCAACATCGGCCCATACCTGCACCGGCGACGGCGGCGGCATGGTGGCGCGTGCCGGCCTGCCGCTGCAGGACATGGAATTCGTTCAGTTCCACCCGACCGGCATCTACGGTTCGGGCTGTCTGATCACCGAAGGCGCGCGCGGCGAAGGCGGTTACCTCGTCAACTCCGAGGGCGAGCGCTTCATGGAGCGGTACGCGCCTTCGGCCAAGGACCTTGCCTCGCGCGACGTCGTTTCGCGCTGCATGACGCTTGAGATCCGCGAGGGCCGCGGTGTCGGCAAGGCGAAGGACCACATCTTCCTGCATCTCGACCATCTCGATCCGGCCGTTCTTCATGAACGCCTGCCGGGGATTTCCGAGAGCGCCAAGATCTTCGCCGGCGTCGACGTCACGCACGAGCCGATCCCGGTTCTGCCGACCGTTCACTACAATATGGGCGGCATTCCCACGAATTATTGGGGCGAAGTGCTGAACGCCGACGGCGCCAATCCTGAACGGATCATCCCCGGCCTGATGGCTGTGGGTGAAGCCGGCTGCGCCTCGGTGCACGGCGCCAACCGCCTCGGCTCCAACTCGCTGATCGACCTGGTGGTCTTCGGCCGCGCCGCGGCGATCCGCGCCGGCGAGGTGATCGACCGCGCGGCGCCGATCCCGCATCTCAATGTCGCCGCCTGCGACAAGATCATGGACCGTTTCGACGGTCTGCGCCACGCCAGCGGCGGCACGCCGACGGCAGAACTGCGCGAGAAGATGCAGCGTGCCATGCAGGAAGACGCCGCCGTCTTCCGCACGCAGGAATCGCTGGAATCCGGTTGCCGGCGTATCTCGGCAATCTGGGGCGAGATGAAGGACATCAAGGTCACCGACCGCTCGATGATCTGGAACTCCGACCTCGTGGAGACGCTTGAGCTGCAGAACCTGATGGCCAACGCCATCACGACGATCTACGGCGCTGAGGCCCGCAAGGAGAGCCGCGGTTCGCATGCCCGCGAGGACTATGCCGAGGGTGCATTCGCCGGCCGCGACGACGTCAACTGGCGCAAACACACGCTCGCCTGGGTGGACGAGGCAGGCGACGTGAAACTCGATTACCGGCCGGTCCACACCGAGCTGATCGCGGAAGGCATCGATCCGCATAAGATCGAGCCGAAGGCTCGCGTGTACTGATCTCAAGAGGAACCGGACATGGTTGAACTCGCTCTCCCCAAGAATTCTCAGATGCGCGAAGGCAAGGTCTGGCCGAAGCCGGCGGGCGCCAAGAACACCCGCGAATTCCGCGTCTACCGCTGGAGCCCGGACGATGGTCAGAACCCGTCGATCGATACCTTCTACATCGATGTCGACGATTGCGGGCCGATGGTGCTCGACGGTCTGCTCTACATCAAGAACAAGATCGACCCGACGCTGACGCTGCGCCGCTCCTGTCGCGAGGGCATTTGCGGCTCCTGCGCGATGAATATCGACGGCACGAACACGCTCGCCTGCACCAAGGGCCTCGACGATATCAAGGGTGCGGTGAAGATCTATCCGCTGCCGCATCTGCCCGTCGTCAAGGATCTGGTTCCGGACCTCACCAACTTCTATGCCCAGCATCGTTCGATCGAGCCATGGCTGAAGACGGTGTCGCCGGCGCCGGCCAAGGAGTGGAAGCAGAGCCACGAGGACCGGCAGAAGCTCGACGGCCTTTATGAATGCATCCTCTGCGCCTGCTGCTCGACCTCCTGTCCGAGCTACTGGTGGAACGGCGACCGCTATCTCGGTCCGGCCGTTCTGCTGCAGGCCTATCGCTGGCTGATCGATTCCAGAGACGAGGCGACCGGCGAGCGCCTCGACAATCTCGAAGACCCGTTCCGCCTCTATCGCTGCCATACGATCATGAACTGTGCGCAGACTTGTCCGAAGGGTCTTAACCCGGCCAAGGCAATCGCCGAAATCAAGAAGATGATGGTCGAGCGCCGGGTTTGATCAGCATGCATACCGATGGCGGAATCGACGGCTTCGATCCCGAAGCCGTCACGGAGATCAGGTCGCGGCTTGCATCGGTGCGCGAACAGGGCATCCGCATCGGTTTTGCGATCGAAAGTGGCAGCCGCGCCTGGGGCTTTCCATCTCCCGACAGCGATTATGATTGTCGCTTTGTCTACATCCGTCCCGTCGAACATCATCTTGCTCTTGTTTCGGCGCGCGATGTCATCGAGTTCCCGATCATTGGCGATATCGATACAGGCGGCTGGGATCTCAGAAAGGCGTTGCGGCTCGCGCTCAAGGGAAACGCCGTGGTGGTTGAATGGCTGAAATCGCCGATCGCCTACGAAGAGGAAGCTGGTTTTCGCTCCCGTCTCGGCGCGTTTCTTGATCACGTCATGGTGCCGGAGAAGGTCGCTGCGCATTATGTCGGACTTATGCGGCGGCATTTTCAAAGCCATGGCGAAGACGTGATCAAGCTGAAGACGCTGCTCTATGCCCTGCGTCCGGCCATCGCGCTCGAATGGATGCGGCAGCGTTCATATCGCGTGCTGCCGCCGATGAATATGCTGGAATGCCTTGAGACGATCTCCATCGCGCCGGAACTTCGGGCGGCGATACTCGATCTCGTGCATGTCAAGAAGCAGACGCGCGAAATGGGTGTGGGCCTGCCACCGGCACTGGTGCAAGTGTTCCTGCAGGGTGCACTGGAGCGCTATTCCGAGACATTGCGCGAGTTCGACAGGGATCCTGACAGAGATGAACGCGGGCAACACCTTGCTGACAAATTCTATGTGCAGGAAGTTTTGCAGCGGGACAGTTGAACTGTATCGTTTTTCGGTTAGGTGTTGTCGCGGGCAATTTATGCCGCCCGACTTGATTAACCAAAGCGAATTACGATAATCGGACTTGTCTCACGCCCGTTTCTCTGCGGCGATGGCCGAATTCAGGAGTATGATGATGCAGTTGCGATATGCGATGACAGGTCTGGTGGTGGCTCTCGCGCTAGCCGGTTGTGATCGGACGGCATATAATTACAACTCCAGCTCAAACTCGGTGCCGACGCCGTTGACGGCGCAACCGGTGCCCTCCGTACAGGGCGGGCAGCTTCCGCCGCCGACCGGCAGCTCGCAGTTTCCGGCCGCACCAGCGTCGGCGTCGCCGATGCCGGGCGCTCAGCCTGGGGCAATGGCCGCGAATGCGCTCGATATCACCAAGGAATCGATGGTTGGAAGCTGGCGTGTCAACGGCAGCTGCGACATGTTCCTGACGCTCACCAATCTCGGCAGCGGTTCGCGCGGCGGCACGCGTGGTTGCGTCGGCGAGCTGACGGCGATGGGCTCCTGGGAGGTCGCCGGCAAGCAGGTGCTGCTCAAGGACCGCTCGGGCAACCAGCTTGGCAGCGTCTA
The DNA here is from genome assembly GCF_025152725.1 of Rhizobium sp. SRDI969. Taxonomy (NCBI): domain Bacteria; kingdom Pseudomonadati; phylum Pseudomonadota; class Alphaproteobacteria; order Hyphomicrobiales; family Rhizobiaceae; genus Rhizobium; species Rhizobium sp. SRDI969. Next base: position 4,233,711 of record NZ_CP104035.1, on the reverse strand, counting down.
CAAGACGGCCGACAACCGCTTCCAGGGACAGACGAGCACGGGCCAGTCGATCAGCCTCAGTCGGTAAACTAACTGGCGTGGTAAACGAACCGGCGGGTCAGCGCCATTGACTGACAGGCGGATATGCGCTCATGCAACCAATGCCGGATTATGCGCTCAGCGTCTGCGAACAGCTTAAAGCGCTGACCGCATCGGGCGCCCTCCAGGTCGATTCTGCCCAATTGGACGTGGCAAAGAGCCTCGACCGGGTGCTCGCCGGGCTGAAGCAGCGGCTGCCGGCGGCAAAATCGAGCGCGCTCGGCTGGCTGTTTGCCGCCAAGAAGAAATCCACAGACGGCATCAAGGGGCTTTATATCCACGGCAGCGTCGGGCGCGGCAAGACCATGCTGATGGACATGTTCTTCGCGATGGCGCCGTGCAGGAAGAAGCGCCGGGCGCATTTCCACGAATTCATGGCGGATGTGCACAACCGCATCGCGGCGCACCGGCTGAAGCTCAAGAACGGCGAGACGAGACAGGCCGACCCGATGCCGCCGGTCGCCGCAGCGCTTTACGACGAGGCAGAACTGCTCTGTTTCGACGAGTTCACGGTCACCGACATCGCCGATGCGATGATCCTGTCGCGGCTGTTCTCCGAGCTTTTCGCGCGCGGATGCGTGCTGGTCGCGACCTCGAACGTCGAACCCGACAATCTCTACACGGATGGTCTCAATCGCGGCCTGTTCCTGCCCTTCGTCGCCTTGCTCAAGCAGCATGTCGATGTCGTCACCCTGGATTCGCCGACCGACTACCGGATGGAGAAGCTGAGCAGCCAGCCGGTCTATCTGGTGCCGATCAACGACCATAACGACATGGCGATGGATGCGTCCTGGACGCAGGCGCTGCATGGGCGCAAGGCGCAGCCGCTGGATATTCCAATGAAGGGGCGCCACATCCATGTGCCGCTCGCCGTCGACCGCATGGCGCGGTTCTCTTTCGCCGATCTCTGCGACAAGCCGCTCGGGGCAGTCGACTTCCTGGCGATCGCCGAGCGTTTCGATACGGTCTTCGTCGATCACATTCCCTTGCTCGGGCCGGAAAAGCGGAACCAGATCAAGCGGTTCATCATTCTGGTCGATACGTTCTACGATCATGCCGTGCGGCTTTACATTTCCGCAGCGGCCATGCCGGAGGAACTGCTGCTGCAACGGCGGGGTGTCGAGGGCTTCGAATTCGACCGCACGGCTTCACGCCTGTTCGAGATGCGCAGTGCGGAATATCTTGCGCTGCACCATGAGAAACGCGCCGCGGAGTAACAATTCGGTGACAGAATATCTTACGTTTACGTAAGCATTTTTGTATCTAAACGATTGAAAACGCTGCATCAAAAATAATGGATTGCCATTTTTTGGCTTTGGGTCTATGCGATTGCGTCATTGGGCGGTGCCTTGGCGTCCGTTCGACGAATTTGATCGCAAAGGAAACAGCGAAATGGCGCGTAACAAGATCGCACTCATTGGTTCTGGCATGATTGGTGGCACGCTGGCACACCTCGCCGGCCTGAAGGAACTGGGCGACATCGTCCTCTTCGACATCGCAGACGGCATTCCGCAGGGCAAGGGTCTCGATATCTCCCAGTCGTCGCCGGTCGAAGGCTTCGACGTCAATCTGACGGGTGCCAGCGACTATTCCGCGATCGAGGGCGCTGACGTCTGCATCGTCACGGCAGGCGTCGCCCGCAAGCCCGGCATGAGCCGCGACGATCTTCTCGGCATCAACCTCAAGGTCATGGAGCAGGTCGGCGCCGGCATCAAGAAATATGCCCCGAACGCTTTCGTGATCTGCATCACCAACCCGCTCGACGCCATGGTCTGGGCGCTGCAGAAGTTTTCCGGCCTTCCCGCCAACAAGGTCGTCGGCATGGCCGGCGTTCTCGACTCCTCGCGCTTCCGCCTCTTCCTCGCCAAGGAATTCAACGTATCCGTCCAGGACGTCACGGCTTTCGTGCTCGGCGGCCACGGCGACACGATGGTGCCGCTCGCCCGCTACTCGACGGTCGGCGGCATTCCGCTCACCGACCTCGTCACCATGGGCTGGGTCACCAAGGAGCGGCTCGAAGAGATCATCCAGCGCACCCGTGACGGCGGCGCTGAAATCGTCGGCCTGCTGAAGACCGGCTCGGCCTATTACGCGCCGGCCGCCTCGGCGATCGAGATGGCCGAATCCTACCTCAAGGACAAGAAGCGCGTTCTGCCCTGCGCTGCCCACCTCTCCGGTCAGTACGGCGTCAAGGACATGTATGTCGGCGTTCCCACCGTCATCGGCGCCGGCGGCGTCGAGCGCATCATCGAGATCGATCTCAACAAGACCGAGAAGGAAGCCTTCGACAAGTCCGTCGGCGCCGTCGCCGGTCTCTGCGAAGCCTGCATCAACATCGCGCCTGCCCTGAAGTGATTGGCGCTGAAGTAATCGAAATAGGGATACACCCATGAACATTCATGAATATCAGGCCAAGGCTCTGCTGAAGGGCTATGGCGCCCCGGTTGCCGAGGGTGTGGCTATTCTCAACGTTGAAGAAGCCGAAGCTGCCGCCAAGTCGCTTCCCGGTCCGCTTTACGTGGTCAAGAGCCAGATCCATGCCGGCGGCCGCGGCAAGGGCAAGTTCAAGGAGCTGTCGCCGGAAGCCAAGGGCGGCGTGCGTCTCGCCAAGTCGATCGACGAAGTCGTCGCCCATGCCAAGGAAATGCTAGGCAACACGCTGGTGACTGCCCAGACCGGCGAAGCCGGCAAGCAGGTCAACCGCCTTTACATCGAAGACGGCGCCGACATCGCTCGCGAGCTTTATTGCTCGCTGCTGGTCGACCGCTCGGTCGGTCGCGTGGCTTTCGTGGTCTCCACCGAAGGCGGCATGGATATCGAAGCTGTCGCCCACGATACGCCCGAAAAGATCCAGACGATCGCCATCGATCCGGAAGCCGGCGTGACGGCGGCCGACGTTGTTGCAATCTCCAAGGCTCTCCAGCTCGACGGCGCTGCCGCCGAAGACGCCAAGGCGCTTTTCCCGGCGCTCTACAAGGCCTTCGGCGAGAAGGACATGGCTCTCCTGGAGATCAACCCCCTGATCGTCATGAAGGATGGCCATCTGCGCGTCCTCGATGCCAAGATGTCTTTCGACGGCAATGCGCTCTTCCGTCACGACGACGTCAAGGCGCTGCGCGACGAGACCGAAGAAGACGCCAAGGAAATCGAGGCCTCGAAGTGGGACCTCGCCTATGTCGCGCTCGACGGCAATATCGGCTGCATGGTCAACGGCGCAGGCCTTGCCATGGCGACGATGGACATCATCAAGCTCTACGGCAAGGAGCCGGCTAACTTCTGCGACGTCGGCGGCGGTGCCGGCAAGGAGAAGGTTGCTGCGGCTTTCAAGATCATTACCGCAGACCCCAAGGTCGAAGGCATTCTCGTCAACATCTTCGGCGGCATCATGAAGTGCGATGTCATTGCCGAGGGCGTGATTGCCGCGGTCAAGGAAGTCGGCCTCAAGGTTCCGCTCGTCGTGCGCCTTGAAGGCACCAATGTCGAACTCGGCAAGAAGATCCTGAACGAGTCGGGTCTGGCGATCACGGCGGCTGACGACTTGGACGATGCAGCCAAGAAGATCGTCGCGGCGATCAACGGCTGATCATGACCTTCCAGTCCACGCCCTCCGCTGCTCATTTCCGCCTCAACGCCTTCGCCGGCGTATGGGAAGGGGACGAGCGTGTCGCGGCGTCGGCGTGGACGAGTGAAGGCAAGGCCAGTGCTGACTTTTCCGGTGAGGCGTTGTTCGGAGGGTTCTTTCTCGAGCAGCGCTATCGCCAGACGCGCGATGGTACTGTTTCGTTCGAGGCGCGAAATGTTTTCGGCTTCGATGCTTCGGACCAGACCTATAAACTCTATCAGTTCGACACCGCAGGTTTTGCGCCGCCCGTGCCGGCGTCCGGCGAGTGGAACGGCAATGAGCTTGTGCTGATGAAGACTTCGCCGCGCGGCAGCCAGCGCACCGTATTCACATTTGAAAATGAAGACTGCTACCGGATGGGCGTCAGCTTTTCGCCTGCAGGCAGCGATACTTGGCAGGAGGTCGTCAGCGGCGTCTATCGTCGCGCGTCCTCCACGTCTTCCAACCTCTCCTAAACAAAGGCCTCGCATGTCCATTCTCGTCAACAAAGACACCAAGGTTCTCGTTCAGGGCCTAACCGGCAAGACCGGCACGTTCCACACCGAACAGGCGCTCGCTTATTACGGCACCCAGATGGTCGGCGGTATCCACCCGAAGAAGGGCGGCGAAACCTGGACCGGCGCAAAGGGCGAAAACCTGCCGATCTTCGCAACCGTTGCCGAAGGCAAGGAAAAGACCGGCGCCAACGCGACCGTCATCTATGTTCCGCCGGCAGGAGCCGCCGACGCGATTATCGAGGCGATCGACGCCGAGATCCCGTTCATCACCTGCATCACCGAAGGTATTCCGGTCATGGACATGGTGCGGGTCAAGGCTCGCCTCGACCGCTCCAAGTCGCGCCTGCTCGGCCCCAACTGCCCGGGCATCCTGACGCCGGAAGAATGCAAGATCGGCATCATGCCGGGCTCGATCTTCCGCAAGGGTTCGGTCGGTATCGTTTCCCGCTCGGGCACGCTGACCTATGAAGCCGTGTTCCAGACCTCCAATGAAGGTCTCGGCCAGACGACGGCCGTCGGCATCGGCGGCGACCCGGTCAAGGGCACCGAGTTCATCGACGTCCTGGAAATGTTCCTGGCCGACGAAGCCACCCACTCGATCATCATGATCGGCGAAATCGGCGGTGCGGCTGAAGAAGACGCAGCGCAGTTCCTCAAGGACGAAGCCAAGAAGGGCCGCAAGAAGCCGATGGCTGGCTTCATTGCCGGGCGTACGGCCCCGAAGGGCCGCACCATGGGCCATGCCGGCGCTGTGGTTTCCGGCGGCAAGGGCGATGCGGAATCGAAGATCGCAGCGATGGAATCGGCAGGCATCAAGGTGTCGCCATCCCCGGCCCGCCTAGGCAAGACGCTGGTTGAAGTCCTCAAGGGCTAAGCCACCTATAGACCGGGCGGAGGAACGGCATCTGCGCCTTCCGCCCGGCCTCGACAATACGAAACCAGCAGATGCGCCGCGGACAGGCGGCAATGGAATGCGGCAGCCGGCCATCAAGCCGGCAAATTCATCAAAGTCAGGAGGCGGACGGAAGCGTCCGCATATCACCATGGCACGGCAAGAAGCCAACGAGCAGTTTCAGATCACCTCGTTTCTGGATGGCGCCAACGCTGCCTATATCGAGCAGCTTTATGCGCGATATGAAGAGGACCCGGCATCGGTCGACGATCAGTGGCGGTCCTTCTTCAAGGCGCTGGAGGAGGATCCCAGCGATGTGAAGAGGGCGGCTAAGGGCGCTTCCTGGCGCAAGAAGAACTGGCCGATTCCGGCCGGCGGCGATCTGGTATCGGCTCTCGATGGCGACTGGGGCATCGTCGAGAAGGTGATCGAGACCAAGGTCAAGGCCAAGGCCGAAGCTCAGGGCAAGCCTGCCGATAGCACCGAGGTGCTGCAGGCGACGCGCGATTCCGTGCGCGCGATCATGATGATCCGCGCTTACCGCATGCGTGGCCACCTGCATGCCAAGCTCGACCCGCTCGGCATCGCCGCTCCCGTTGACGACTATCACGAACTTTCGCCGGAGAATTACGGTTTCACGGCCGCCGATTACGATCGCAAGATCTTCATCGACAACGTGCTCGGCTTGGAATACGCGACCATCCGCGAGATGATCGAAATCCTCGAGCGCACCTATTGCTCGACGCTTGGCGTCGAATTCATGCATATCTCCAACCCGGAAGAAAAGGCCTGGATCCAGGAGCGCATCGAAGGACCGGACAAGGGTGTGGCCTTCACGCCGGAAGGCAAGAAGGCGATCCTTGCCAAGCTCGTCGAAGCCGAAGGCTACGAACAGTTCCTCGACGTCAAGTTCAAGGGCACGAAGCGTTTCGGCCTCGACGGCGGCGAATCGCTGATCCCGGCGCTGGAGCAGATCCTCAAGCGCGGCGGTCATCTCGGCCTCAAGGAAGCCGTGTTCGGCATGGCCCATCGCGGCCGCCTGAACGTGCTCTCCCAGGTCATGGGCAAGCCGCACCGGGCGATCTTCCACGAGTTCAAGGGCGGCTCGGCCGCTCCCGACGAAGTCGAGGGCTCGGGCGACGTCAAGTACCATCTCGGCGCCTCCTCCGACCGCGAATTCGACGGCAACAAGATCCACGTTTCGCTGACGGCGAACCCGTCGCATCTCGAAATCGTCGATCCCGTCGTCATGGGCAAGGCCCGCGCCAAGCAGGATATGAACGCCACCGTCTGGGACGGCGACATCATCCCGCTTTCCGAACGCGCCAAGGTGCTGCCGCTGCTGATCCATGGCGACGCGGCCTTTGCCGGCCAGGGTGTCATTGCCGAAATCCTCGGCCTTTCCGGTCTGCGCGGTCACCGCGTCGCCGGCACCATGCATGTGATCATCAATAACCAGATCGGCTTCACTACCAACCCGGCCTTCTCGCGCTCGTCGCCTTATCCGTCCGACGTCGCCAAGATGATCGAGGCGCCGATCCTGCACGTCAACGGCGACGATCCGGAAGCGGTGGTCTATGGGGCCAAGATCGCCACCGAATTCCGCATGAAGTTCCACAAGCCCGTTGTGCTCGACCTTTTCTGCTACCGCCGCTACGGCCACAATGAAGGCGACGAACCGTCCTTCACGCAGCCGAAGATGTACAAGGTGATCCGCGCCCATAAGACCGTGCTGCAGCTCTATGCGGCCCGCCTCGTCGCCGAGGGTCTGCTCACGGACGGCGAAGTCGAGAAGATGAAGGCCGATTGGCGCCTCCATCTCGAACAGGAATTCGAGGCCGGCCAGCAGTACAAGCCGAACAAGGCCGACTGGCTTGATGGTGAGTGGTCGGGCCTGCGCACGGCCGACAATGCCGACGAGCAGCGCCGCGGCAAGACCGCCGTGCCGATGAAGACGCTGAAGGAGGTCGGCCGCAAGCTCTCGGAGATCCCGGCGGGCTTCAATGCGCACCGGACGATCCAGCGCTTCATGGAAAACCGCGCCAATATGATCGCCACCGGCGAGGGTATCGACTGGGCGATGGCTGAAGCGCTGTCCTTCGGTGCGCTCTGCGTCGAAGGCAGCAAGATCCGCCTCTCCGGTCAGGATTGTGAGCGCGGCACCTTCTCGCAGCGCCACTCCGTTCTCTACGATCAGGAAACCGAAGAGCGCTACATCCCGCTCGCCAATCTTTCGCCGACGCAGGGGCGCTACGAAGTCATCAATTCGATGCTTTCGGAAGAGGCCGTGCTCGGTTTCGAATACGGCTACTCGCTCGCGCGTCCGAATGCGCTGACCCTCTGGGAAGCCCAGTTCGGCGATTTCGCCAACGGTGCGCAGGTAGTCTTCGACCAGTTCATCTCGTCGGGCGAACGCAAGTGGCTGCGCATGTCGGGCCTCGTCTGCCTGCTGCCGCACGGCTATGAAGGTCAGGGTCCTGAACACTCCTCGGCCCGCCTCGAGCGTTTCCTGCAGCTTTGCGCCGAAGACAACATGCAGGTCGCCAACGTCACGACGCCGGCGAACTACTTCCACATCCTGCGCCGGCAGCTGAAGCGCGACTTCCGCAAGCCGCTGATCCTGATGACGCCGAAGTCGCTGCTGCGCCACAAGCGGGCGGTCTCGACGCTTGCCGAAATGGCCGGCGAATCTGCCTTCCATCGCCTGCTCTGGGACGATGCCGAAGTGATCAAGGACGGCCCGATCAAGCTGCAGAAGGACAACAAGATCCGCCGCGTCGTCATGTGCTCCGGCAAGGTCTATTACGATCTTCTCGAAGAGCGTGAAAAGCGCGGCATCGACGACGTCTATCTCTTACGCGTCGAGCAGCTCTATCCGTTCCCAGCAAAGGCGCTGATCAACGAGCTGTCGCGCTTCCGCAATGCCGAGATGGTCTGGTGCCAGGAAGAGCCGAAGAACATGGGCGCATGGTCGTTCATCGACCCCTTCCTCGAATGGGTGCTCGCCCATATCGACGCGAAGTACCAGCGCGTCCGCTATACCGGCCGTCCGGCCGCCGCCTCGCCGGCGACGGGCCTGATGTCCAAGCATCTGTCGCAGCTCGCCGCATTCCTCGAGGATGCATTGGGCGGTTAAAACAAGGGGGGCGCAATGGCTTATTTCTTTCTGAGATTACAGCCGCCGCGCCCCACTTTCCCGCATGACGGGACCGGGGAGGAAATGGCGGCGATGAAACGCCATGCCGAATACTGGCATCGGAACGCCCTTGCGGGATCGGCAATCGTCGTCGGCCCGGTCTTCGAGGGTGAAGGCGCCTGGGGCATGGCGATCGTCGAAGTCGAGGATCAAGCAGCGGCACAGCTTCTTGCCGACGGCGATCCTATCATCGCTTCCGGTTTCGGTTTCCGCTTCGATATCCTGCCGATGCCCTCGATCATCTCGCGGCCGCCCGCCGTCTGAAACGCATAAACGAAAACACACGAAATCAGGATCTGAACAATGGCCACAGAAATCCGCGTTCCAACTCTCGGTGAATCCGTCAGCGAGGCAACCGTCGGCACCTGGTTCAAGAAGGTCGGCGACGCCATCAAGGCCGACGAGCCGATTCTCGAGCTTGAAACCGACAAGGTGACCATCGAAGTTCCGGCACCGGCCTCCGGCACGCTTTCGGAAATCGTCGTTGCTGCCGGCGAGACCGTCGGCCTCGGCGCGCTGCTCGGCCAGATCGCCGAAGGTGCTGCCGCCGCGGCCGCGCCGGCTGCTGCTGCACCGGCCGCCGCGCCTGCCCGGCCAGCCCCGGCGGCGGCTGCCCAGCCAGCGCCAGTTGCCGCCGCTGCTGCGTCGTCGTCGAGCGCCTCCGTCTCCACCATGCCGCCGGCCCCGGCGGCTTCGAAGATGCTTGCCGAAAACAATCTTTCCGCTGATCAGATCGACGGTAGCGGCAAGCGCGGCCAGGTGCTGAAGGGCGACGTCATCGCCGCCGTCGCCAAGGGCATTTCCGCTCCGGCGGCCGCACCCGCGGCAACGCCTGCCGCCGCGCGCGGCCCATCGACGGTCGAGGATGCCTCGCGCGAAGAGCGCGTGAAGATGACGCGCCTGCGGCAGACGATCGCCAAGCGCCTCAAGGACGCGCAGAACACCGCCGCCATGCTGACCACCTACAACGAGGTGGACATGAAGGCAGTCATGGATCTGCGTAACAAGTACAAGGACATTTTCGAGAAGAAGCATGGCGTCAAGCTCGGCTTCATGGGCTTCTTCACCAAGGCGGTGACGCATGCATTGAAGGAATTGCCGGCTGTCAACGCCGAAATCGACGGCACCGACGTCATCTACAAGAACTACTGCCATGTCGGCATGGCCGTCGGCACGGACAAAGGTCTCGTCGTTCCTGTCATCCGTGACGCCGACCAGATGTCGATCGCCGAAATCGAGAAGGAGCTCGGCCGTCTTGCCAAGGCGGCCCGTGATGGCTCGCTGTCCATGGCCGACATGCAGGGCGGCACCTTCACCATCACCAATGGCGGCGTCTACGGTTCGCTGATGTCTTCGCCGATCCTCAACGCGCCGCAGTCCGGCATTCTCGGCATGCACAAGATCCAGGAGCGGCCGGTTGCGATCGGCGGCCAGGTGGTCATTCGCCCGATGATGTATCTGGCGCTGTCCTACGATCACCGCATCGTCGACGGCAAGGAAGCGGTCACCTTCCTCGTGCGCGTCAAGGAAAGCCTGGAAGATCCGGAACGTCTGGTTCTCGATCTCTAGAGTATTTCCGTTTTTCTTCGAATCACGGAAATACTCTAACTATTTGTTTTCACGCAATTCCGAACGCAAAACCGCTGCACACTTTTGCTGGAATTGCTCAAGGGGAGCGCTTTCGATGCGGAACCGGATCATGCGAGCGGCGCGCCTTCTTCTTTGCGCTGCCGCCGCGCATGTCCCAGTCTCCGCATCGGCTGCTTTATCCGCTGCATCGGCCGGTCGCGGGCAAGAAAGGCAATGTCGCGGCGTTCTGGAGCGGCTGGGGCGACGGTTTTTATCCGGTCTTCTGGGGACTAGACAAGGATGGCCACACGCTGGTGTTGCTGACGGATTTCAGCGTCGGGAATGCCGACGGGCGGAAGGAGCCGAAGCTGTAATGAGCGGAAGGATCGTGATCTCGACGAGACGGAGAGGCGTGGCTGCAATCGCAGCCGTTGCATTTTTCGGCGTTCCGGCGTCCACGTTCGGTGCGGCATGCAAGCAGGAACGGGCGGTCTATGCCGATCGTGACGGTGCCTATGAATTGCGCTTTGCGCCGCTGAATTCTCCATCGGCCGCCGCCAGCAACCAGTTCAAGGTCAGCGCGCTCAAAACATTCGTCGTGATGGACGGTTATGTCATGCCCTCGGAAGACCCGGTGCGCGCCATCGGCATCCTGATGTTCAACTGCCCCGAGGGGGATGCGACCGGCGCCGATCTCGATGCCTGCACGGTGTGGCAGGGCGCCGTCTATGGCATGGATGCCGATGGCGAGATGGACAATCTGCAACCGGATGGTGCTGAGGCAGCCGAGAAGCTCGTGCTTCCCGGCCTTGGTCCCGCCATCCGCGAATCCAGCGCTTGGGGCGAGGGCAAGGCCGTGGTGGCACCCTGGGACGTGCTGACATTTAAGGAGTGTGCGACATGAGCGATGCACCTGTGGTTCTCATTACCGGCGGAAGCCGGGGTATCGGCGCCGCGGCTTCACGGCTCGCCGCGCGCCAGGGCTGGCGTGTCGCGGTGAACTACGCCGCCAACCCTCAAGCCGCGGATGCCGTCGTGGCTGCGATTGTCGAGGATGGCGGCGAGGCCGTGGCGATCCAGGGCGATGTCGGCAAGGCTGCGGATATTGTCTCGATGTTTACGGCGGTCGACCAGCATTTCGGCCGGCTCGACGGGCTCGTCAACAATGCAGGCATCGTCGATTATCCCAAACGCGTCGACGAGATGTCGGTAGAGCGGATCGAGCGCATGCTGCGCGTCAATGTGACCGGGTCGATCCTCTGCGCCGCAGAGGCCATACGTCGCATGTCGAGCCGGCATGGCGGGAAGGGCGGGGCGATCGTCAACATCTCTTCGATGGCGGCGGTCCTCGGTTCGGCGACGCAGTATGTCGATTATGCCGCCTCGAAGGCGGCGATCGATACGTTCACCGTCGGGCTGGCCCGCGAGGTCGCAGCCGAGGGTATCCGGGTGAATGCGATAAGGCCCGGCGTCATCGAAACCGACCTTCATGCCTCCGGCGGCCTGCCGGATCGGCCGCGAGAGCTGGCGCCGTCGATCCCGATGCAGCGCGCGGGCACGCCCGAGGAGGTGGCCGATGCGATCCTCTATCTTCTGTCGCCTTCGGCCTCCTATATCACCGGCGCGATCCTCAATGTGAGCGGCGGCCGCTAGAACGACTGGGAAAACAGCCTGCAATATATTCTCGAGTTCCTCGGCCTGATGTCGCACGCGGCCGATTAACGAAATCCAAAGGGAAAGAAGCAATGTCCTACGATGTGATCATTATCGGAACCGGCCCGGGTGGCTATGTCTGTGCCGTCAAGGCGGCCCAGCTTGGCCTCAAGGTCGCCGTCGTTGAAAAGCGGGCGACCTATGGTGGCACCTGCCTGAACGTCGGCTGCATTCCGTCGAAGGCGCTGCTGCATGCCTCCGAAATGTTCCATCAGGCCGGCCACGGGATGAGCGCACTCGGTATCGACGTCCCGGCGCCGACGCTCAATCTCGGCAATATGATGGCCCACAAGGATGCGACGGTGAAGTCGAATGTCGACGGCGTCGCCTTCCTCTTCAAGAAGAACAAGATCGATGCCTTCCAAGGTGCCGGCAAGATCGTCTCGGCCGGCAAGGTCTCCGTCACCGCCGACGACGGCAAGGTGCAGGAGATCGAAAGCAAGAACATCGTCATCGCCACCGGCTCCGACGTCGCCGGCATTCCCGGCGTGCAGGTCGAGATCGACGAAAAGACCATCATCTCGTCCACCGGCGGCATCGCACTGGAGAAGGTGCCGGAAACGCTGATCGTCGTCGGCGGCGGCGTCATCGGCCTCGAGCTCGGTTCCGTCTGGTCGCGCCTCGGCGCCAAAGTCACCGTCGTCGAATATCTCGACACCATCCTTGGCGGCATGGACGGCGAAGTCTCCAAGCAATTCCAGCGCATGCTGGCCAAGCAGGGCATCGAATTCAATCTCAGCGCCAAGGTTACCGGCGTCGAAAAGGGCGACAAGGGCGCCAAGGTCACTTTCGAGCCCGTCAAGGGCGGCGACAAGGTGACGCTCGACGCCGAGGTCGTGCTGATCGCCACCGGCCGCAACCCCTATACGGCCGGTCTTGGCCTCGAAGAAGCCGGTGTGACGCTCGACAACCGCGGCCGTGTCGAGATCGACGGTCACTTCAAGACCAATGTCGCAGGCATCTATGCGATCGGCGATGTGGTCAAGGGTCCGATGCTGGCGCACAAGGCGGAAGACGAGGGCGTGGCGCTTGCCGAAATGCTCGCCGGACAGCACGGCCATGTGAACTACGAGGTCATTCCGAGCGTCGTCTACACCCAGCCGGAAATCGCTTCCGTCGGCAAGACCGAGGAAGAGCTGAAGGCGGCAGGCGTCGCCTACAAGGTCGGCAAGTTCCCTTTCACGGCGAACGGCCGGGCGCGCGCGATGCTGGCAACGGACGGCTTCGTCAAGATCCTTGCTGACAAGGAAACCGACCGGGTGCTCGGCGGCCATGTCGTCGGCTTCGGCGCCGGCGAGATGATCCACGAGATCGCCGTGCTGATGGAGTTCGGCGGTTCGTCGGAAGATCTGGGCCGTACCTGCCACGCGCATCCGACAATGTCGGAAGCGGTAAAAGAGGCTGCGCTCGCAACCTTCTTCAAGCCGATCCATATGTAATCTTACATATTCGTAACAAAGCATATGGCCGCTTGCCGGAAGGCAGGCGGCTGTTTTAGTTGTTGCGTATCGTTGAGTTCAGCATCCCTTGAAGGTCCAGAAATGCAGCAGCCGGCCATCATGAGTTACAGCCTGAGCCAGCGTTTTCTTCACTGGGCCATAGCGCTGCTGATCTTCTTCAACCTGCTGTTTCCCGATGGCATGAATATCTGGCATCGCCTCATGCGCAGGGGCCAGGTGCCGACGCCCGAGCAGATTTCATCGGCAAATATCCATGCCTATGTCGGCATCGCCATTCTGGTGCTTGCTGCGCTCAGGCTCGGGCTGCGTTTTACCAAGGGCGTTCCGGATGAGATCGCGCAGGAGCCGGCGATCTTCCGTCTTGCAGCAAGGCTTGCCCATGCCGGCCTTTACATCCTGATCTTCGCGATGCCGCTTTCCGGCATCGCCGCCTACTATTTCGGTATCGATGCCGCCGGTTCGTTCCACGCGGATGTGCTGAAAATCATTCTCTGGGCGCTGATCGCGGCGCATGTCGCCGGCGCCCTCGTCCATCAGTTCTATTGGAAAAGCAATGTTCTGCGCCGCATGACGCTCGGCTGAGCGCCGACGGGCTCAGTTTACCGCGGTCACGGTGAAGCCCTGCTGGCGCAGCAGCTCGATAACGCCTTCCTTGCCCGGCAGGTGCAGGGCGCCGACGGCCATGAAGACGTTGCCGCCGTCGAGAATGGGCGCGGCGCGCTCGGCCATCACCTTGTTGCGGTCGAGGATGACGCGCTGTTCGAAGGCGGCATAATCGCTGTTTTCGCCTTCCTCCTCCGGTGTCACGGTTTTCAGCATCGGCATGGTCATGCCGATATCGCCGGAGAGGTAGAGGTCGGTCATCGTCTCGACGACATCGCTCATCTTGTCGCCGAGTTCCAGCGTCTCGATCAGCGATTTCAGATGGAATTCGACCGGCAGATCGGCCATGGCCTGGATCTGTTCGGCAAGCGTCTCCAGCCCCTTGACCTGCTTGCCCTGAGCAACGGCGTCGGTTGCGATCTTCTGGTCGAGGAACTGCCCGCCTTTCGCCTTACGGGCGATTTCGCAGGCCGGAAGCGCGACGGCGCTGGAAATCATCCAGGGCCGCATCCGGGAAACGGCGCTGATCGGGATGCCGCGCTGTTTGAGGCCGGTCTCGAGGCGCTTGTAGTCCTCGGGGGAGAGCAGCTTATCGATCGTCGTGCCGTCGATGAACATCGTCAGCTCTGGCTTTGCGAGCAGGGCGGCGGTCGCCTTCCGCTCATCGAGGATCTCGTCGGATTCGATGATGATGGTGTCGGCGGCGTCATGGGCTGCCTGGGCGCGCGGCGGCAGGGCAAGCACGCGCGGATCGGTGACATGCATGCTGCCGAGCAGCCACGAGGGTGCAAGTCCCGGCTTCTCGATCTTCCAGAAGATGCCCTTGCCGTTCGGCGTGGCTTCGGCTTCCTTCAGCGCCTCGGCATAGCGGGCAGGGTCGCTCTGCTGCAGTTCGACCATCAGGTTGCGGCCGGTGCAGGCGACATCTTCGGCCGCCGCCGGCCTTGCCGTCAGGAAGGCGGCAAACAGGGCGGCAAGAAGCAGCATGTGAAAGGCCGCAATCAGCCAGAGCAACAGATTGGCCGGCACTGCGAGGTAAGACGTCCGGCGGCCGATTGATGTCGTCATGATGGGTGTTCCGATCACATGCCTTGTGCGTTTCATGCTCTACGCCCGGCTTGCGCATATTCCTTTAAGAGAAGGCCTTAACGAAAGCTTAAAGCGCCTCACATTCAGTTGGATCGATGCCATGCGCTTTAACACTTTCAATCTACGCGTCCTGTTTCTCCGATGCGTTAGGCGCGCGGATGCGCCCGATCATACACCTCGAGCAGCCGCGATGCATCGACGCCGGTATAGACCTGTGTTGTGGAAAGGCTGGCATGGCCGAGCAATTCCTGGATGGTGCGCAGATCACCGCCGCCGGCCAGCAGATGGGTGGCGAAGGAGTGGCGCAGGGCATGCGGTGTCGCCGTTTCCGGCAGGCCGAAGGCGCTGCGCATCTTCTGCATGGTCCGCTGGATGATTGCCGCTTGCAGCTTGCCGCCGCGAGCGCCGCGAAACAGCGGCTCGCCGCTTTCGAGATGATATGGGCAGAGCGTGCGGTATTTCTCGACGGCGTCGAAAACCACGGAGAGCAGCGGCACCAGCCGCGTCTTGTTGCCCTTGCCGGTGATGCGCAGGGTCGTCGCGCCCTTCTGCAGGTCGGCGGGCGTAAGATCCAGCGCCTCGGAGATGCGCAGGCCGCAGCCGTAGAGCAGCGTCATGACCGCCGCATCGCGGGCCGCAATCCAGGGTTCGTCATGGAGCTGGGCGTCGTCGCTGACGACGGTGATCGCCTGGGTGTCCGACAGCGGCTTGGGCAGCGATTTCGGTTGTTTCGGCGAGCGCACCGCGGCAGCACCGGCGGCGTTGACCAGGCCTCTCTTTTCGAGATGGCGCAGCAGTGAGCGAAGACCGGCGAGATTGCGGCCAAGCGATCGGGCGCCGGAGCCCTGCTTGCGCCGGGCCGCCAGGAAGGCGCGGAAATCGGCGGGGCGTAACTCCCTGATATCGCCGAGCGTCGCCGGGCCGGCGAGATGGCCGGTCAGAAAGGTCAGAAACTGGCGGGTATCGCGCTCGTAGGCGTCGAGAGTATGCTCGGAAAGACGGCGCTCCCTGGCGAGGTTTTCGAGCCACGCGGCCCGTTCCGCCATCAGGCGCTGATCGGCGATAACAAGCAGTTCGTTCACGTTGCGGGCCTTGATTTTGCCTTCAAGTCCGCCAATTTGGAGCAGGAACAGTTATGGAATTGCTAATGCCGGCCAAGCCTTTGTCATCCTTCGATCATATTGTACTGCGATAGCTTATACCCCATAAACAGGATCTTTCATGGCACGGCGCGATTCCATGACGGCTTTCGGACAGCTCGCGGAAGCGATCGCTCTCGTTTCACAGGGAAAGCCCGGTCATATCGTCGATACGCTGATTGCCGAACGCGGCCAGAGGATCGTGAAAAATCCGCTCTGGCCGGTCATGCGGCCGTTCCTCTACACGCTGCTGCGCTACAACAAGGCGCTCGAATTCGCCAATGCGGTCGCCAAAATGCCGGGCTTCCAGTCGTTCGAATATATGAGCGACATGCTGAAACTCGACATCGGCATCACCAACGGCGAACGCATTCCCGATACCGGCGGCTTCATCCTCGTCAGCAACCATCCGACCGGCATCGCCGACGGCGTTGCCGTGTTCGATCTGTTGAAAGCGCGCCGGCCGGACATGATGTTCTTTGCCAATCGCGATGCCATCCGCGTCAATCCGCGGTTTGCCGAGATGATCATTCCCGTCGAATGGCGGGAGGAGCATAAGAGCAAGCTGAAAGCGCGCGAAACGCTGCAGCTGACCAACCATGCGGTGAAGGAAGGCAAGGCGACAGTGCTCTTTCCCTCAGGACGCATCGCCTATTGGGCGAATGGCCGGCTGAATGAACGTCCGTGGAAGACCTCGGCCGTCGGGCTGGCGCGCAAATACAATCTGCCGATCCTTCCCGTCCATATGATGGCGCGCAATTCGGGGCTGTTCTACTGGCTGGCGAAGTGGTCGACGGAGCTTCGCGACATGACGGTCTTTCACGAACTGCTGAACAAATGCGGCGACCGCTTCGATTTCGTCATCGGCAATCTCATTCCGGCCGAACATCTGGACGGCGACCTCAACGAGGTGACGAAGGCGCTGGAGAAACATACGGTGCACGACATGGCTAGAGATGGTGACGCGAGTTTCGTGCCGGTCGGCCTGCCGGCTGCGGCGCCGCGCCACGAGATTCCGGTTCCTGCAATCTAACCACCGGCATTGCCATGACGATCGATATCCGCAGGCTCCGCGATCGGCTACCGCAGGAGATCGCAGATCTCGAAAGCGAGGCCCGGCGGGAAGGCTATCGCCATGTCGCCCGCCTTATCTACGAATGGTCGATCGGCGATATCAAGTTCGAACATCACGGCGAAAGGCTGCTTGGCGCTTATATCGATGAGGTGCTCGTCGGCATCGGCGGCATGACCGTCGAATCCGCCATGTCAGAGGCGCTGCGGATGCGGCGTTTCTACATTCGTCCTGCAATGCGCAGGCGCGGCATCGGCCGGATGCTTGCCCTAGCTCTGCTCGACCATGCGCGTTCCTGCTGCAGCATCGTCACCGTTCATGCGGGAAACGATGCTGCGGCGAGGTTCTGGGAGGCGCTCGGGTTTCAGCCCCACGGACGAGATGGACATAGCCATCTGCTCGCGCTGCAGCGCCATAGCGATGATCCAGCGGCTTCGAATTTGAGCCGGTGCTTCACGCCCCGATTTCCTTGAGGCGGATGGCCTGGCGCGCCAGCAAGCGCTCGACATCGGCAATATCGAGCGCCGAGAGCTTGGCGCCTGGCTTGCGCAGGGTGGCGGACTTGATCACGCCGCGCTTGGCAAGCACATATTTGCGCGAGGCGAGACCGATGCCCTGCTGCTGTTCGTAGCGGGCGAGCGGCAGATAGGCATCGAAGATCGCATGGGCGCGATCGGGATTTCCGGCGGCATAGGCCTCGACGACGCCAACCATCATCTCCGGATAACAAAAGCCGGTCATGGCGCCATCGGCGCCCCGGCCCATCTCTTCGGGCAGGAAAAGCCCGCCATTGCCGCAGAGGATCGAGATGCGTCGCATGGCGCCCCTGTCGCTGGCGGCGCGAAGTGCCGAGATCTTCGACAGACCCGGCCAATCCTCATGCTTAAGCATGACGCAATTGTGCACCTCGTTGACGATGCGCTCGATGACCTTGGGCGCGATCGTCACATTGGTGGTGAGCGGATAATCCTGCAGCACGAAGGGCGTATCGCCGAGGGCCTCGCCGACCGACTGGTAGAAGGCGAAAGCCTGATCGTCGGTCTTGACGGTCCAGGGCGGCGCGACCATAACGCCGGCCGCACCCTCACCCATGACGGCTTCGGCGAGTTCGCGCATCGGCGCAAGCCCTGGCGCCGAAACGCCGACGATGACGGGGAGGCGGCCGTCGAGTCGCTTCAGCACCCGTTCGACGACTATCCGCGATTCCTCGGCGGTCAGCTTCGGGGCTTCTCCGAGCTGGCCAAGCACCGTCAGGCCGGTGACGCCGGCGCCTTCGTAAAAATCGACCATGCTGTCGATACTGGCGAGATCGAGCGCGCCGTCATCGGTGAAGGGGGTTACGGCGATCACATAGACGCCCTTGGCATCTTCAGTCAGTCTGGCCATTGGTGCTCTCCAATTCAGCGGCCGAAGAACAGCGCTTCGGCATTTCGAACAAAAATCTTTTCGGCGATCGCCCGATCGTCGATGGCGGCCAGCATGGTCTCGATCAACTCGGCGTCATCGGGCATGCCGTCCCCCATGCGACCGCATACTCCAATTGCAACCGCGGGGTGATCATGCACAAGGGCTTGACCTACAGAGCTGAGACAAATTCGCTGCATTATAGCCGGGCTCGGATCTTTAAATCGTCGCTATGACGCGGAACCCATCGCTTCGTCTTTACGGTTCCAATTCCATCGATTTGCGGGCATGGTCCCACGCGATGAGCACAGATTCGTCCGATCTCTTTGGCGCGCTTTTCGAGGCACCGCCCGCGAACCGAACGGTTCCGGTGCTGGTGCCGATGCCGGCGCCGAAACCCTATTCCTATTCGGTGCCGGATGGCATGGCGGTCGAGCCCGGCTCGGTCGTGCAGGTACCGCTCGGGCCGCGGCAGGTGATCGGCGTCGTCTGGGACGGCGTCGAGGACGGCGTCGATCCGAAGAAGCTTCGGCCGATCAGCCATGTCTTCGACTGCCCGCCGCTTGCCAGGGAGATGCGGGATTTCATCGATTGGGTGGCGACCTATACGCTCTCGCCGCCCGGCCTCGTCGCCCGCATGGCGCTGCGGGCACCGAACGCCTTCGAACCGGAACCGATGGTAGAAGGATTGAAGCTCGTCGGCGGCGAACCGGAGCGGATGACGCCGGCGCGGGCCCGGGTGCTCGATACGGCCTCCGACGGCTTTTCCTGGACACGCAGCGGCCTTGCCCATGCGGCGGGGGTCTCGACGAGCGTCGTCGACGGGCTGATCACGCTCGGCATCTTCGAGACGATCTTCCTGCCGCCGCCGCCGGTCGTTGCGATGCCGGATCCGGATTTTACCGCCGCACGTCTCGAAGGGCCGCAAAGGCAAGCGGCCGAGGAGATCGTCGCCGACGTCCAAAAGGGCGAATTTTCGGTGTCGCTGATCGACGGGGTGACCGGCTCCGGCAAGACCGAGGTTTATTTCGAGGCGATTGCCGAGACGCTGAAACGCGGCAAGCAGGTGCTGATCCTGCTGCCGGAGATCGCGCTGACGGCCAGTTTCATGGAGCGCTTCCAGAACCGCTTCGGGGCAAAGCCGGCCGAATGGCATTCCGACCTCGCGCCGCGCATGCGCGAGAAAGTCTGGCGCCAGGCGGTGACCGGCGAAGTGCGGGTGGTGGCGGGCGCGCGCTCGGCGCTCTTCCTGCCCTTCGAGGATCTCGGCCTGATCATCGTCGACGAGGAACACGATCCCGCTTACAAGCAGGAGGATCGCGTCTTCTACAATGCTCGCGATATGGCTGTCGTGCGCGGCCGCATCGGCGATTTTCCGGTCATTCTGGTGTCGGCGACGCCGTCGGTCGAAAGCCAGGTCAACGGCCAGAGCGGGCGCTACAGCACCGTCCACCTGCCGACGCGTTTCGGCGATGCGGCAATGCCGGACCTGCATCTCATCGATATGCGCAGACACACGCCGGAGCGGGGCGGCTTCCTGTCGCCAGTGCTGATCCGGGCGATCGGCAAGACGGTGGAAAAGCGCGAACAGGCGCTGCTCTTTCTCAACCGGCGCGGTTATGCGCCGCTGACGCTCTGCCGGGTCTGCGGCCATCGGTTCCAATGCCCGCAATGTTCGAGCTGGCTGGTGGAGCATCGTTTCCGCAAGCAGCTGCAATGCCATCAATGCGGCCATGCCGAGCGCACGCCGGAGGCCTGCCCGGAGTGCGGCACGCTCGACCATCTCGTCGCCTGCGGGCCAGGCGTCGAGCGCATCGCCGAGGAGGTGGAACGGCATTTCCCTGAGGCGCGGACGATCGTTCTCTCCTCCGATATCATGGGCGGGGTGAAGCGGCTGCGGCTGGAGCTGGAAGCGATCGCCAAGGGCGAAGCCGATATCGTCATCGGCACTCAGCTCGTGGCCAAGGGGCATAATTTTCCACTGATGACGCTGGTCGGCATCGTCGATGCCGATCTCGGCCTTGCCAATGGCGACCCGCGCGCGGCCGAACGCACCTTCCAGCTCTTGTCGCAGGTGACGGGCCGGGCCGGGCGCACCGGCCTCAAGAGCCATGGGCTGCTGCAGACCTACCAGCCGCAGCATCCTGTCATGCAGGCAATCGTCTCCGGCGATTCCGACGCCTTCTACGAGCGCGAGATCACCGAGCGCGAACGTGCCCTGTTGCCGCCGTTCGGCAGGCTGGCGTCGATCATCGTTTCGGCCGAAACTCGCCACGACGCCGAAAACCATGCGCGTGGCATGCGCAACGCCGCCCCGCAGGTGTCGGGCATCTCGGTCCTCGGCCCGGCCGAAGCGCCGCTCGCGCTGGTGCGCGGCCGCCACCGTTTCCGCCTTCTGGTGCACGGCCGGCGAAACTCTGACATGCAGGGATTCCTGCGGGCACTGCTGTTGCAATCGCCCAAGGAGCGCGGATCGGTGCAGGTGCAGCTGGATATCGATCCGCAGAGTTTTCTCTAAATGAATGGCGCCGCCATTCCCTCCGTTTTCGGCGCATGTCATAAAACACCGATTCATCCGGGTGATTTGGGGCTGACGCATGGAGTTTTACTTTCCGACCGAGCTTGGCGAGCAGCTTGCCTTTTGCTCCGCCGCTTTCACGGCCCTCGCCGGCTTCATCATGATGTTCGCGCCGGGCCATACTTTCCGTCTTCTCGGTCTGCAGGCGCAGGAGGGGCGGCCGGAAGGCTTCGGCGAGGGGCGCTCGATGGGTGGTTTCTATCTCGGTTTCGGGCTGTCGGCGATCATGCTCGCCCAGGATTGGATCTACATGGCGCTCGGCGCCTCCTTCGCGATGGCGGCCTTTGCGCGTATCATCTCGATCCTGTCGGATAAGGGGAGTAATCTCGTCAACTATTTACTTCTGGTTGTACAGATCGCCTTGGCCGTGCTACCGCTGCTCTACGTCTTCGGCTTCACCCAGACATAAGTCTGGCTGCCGACAGACGGCTTCTTTTGCCTGCTTCCAGGCCATTGCGCAATTTTGCGGACAGAAATTCATATGAAAGGCGTATTCGGGCGTTACGCGTGTTGCGAGTCCGAACATCCTATGTTAGACGGACCCCGAATTTCGGAAGAAGCAAGAGGCTTCTCTTGTGATTTCTGGGGGAAATCAAAACGAATTCAAGATCATAGGTTCGGCGCCCGCCGAGAGCCGGATTTTGGGTTGAAATCAGGGAAATTTGTGCCAGTGGCAGACACGTCCCAGCTTACTTCTGGTGTTGCAGAACGCTATGCCTCTTCGCTTTTCGAACTGGCGCTCGAGCAGGGCGCCGTCGACAGCGTCACCGCCGATCTTGACCGTTTCCAGGCGATGCTGGATGAGAGCGCCGACCTGAAGCGCTTCGTCGCAAGCCCGGTTTTTTCAGCCGAAGATCAGCTGAAGGCAATCGTCGCCATCAGCGAGAAGGCCGGCATCAGCGGTTTCTTCGCCAATTTCCTGAAGGTCGTGGCGCGCAACCGCCGCCTGTTCGCCCTGCCGGGCATGATCAAGGCCTTCCGCATCATCGCCGCGAACCATCGCGGTGAAATCTCCGCCGAGGTCACCTCGGCACATGCGCTTTCGCAAGCGCAAGAAACCGAATTGAAGGTGGCACTCAAGAGCGTTACCGGCAAAGACGTGACGATTGCCGTCACGGTTGATCCGTCAATTCTTGGTGGTCTGATCGTGAAGGTCGGGTCCCGTCAGATTGATACGTCTCTTCGTACCAAACTCTCTACCCTTAAGCTCGCATTGAAAGAGGTTGGCTGATGGATATCCGCGCCGCGGAAATTTCCGCAATTCTCAAAGACCAGATTAAAAATTTCGGCAAAGAGGCAGAAGTCTCGGAAGTCGGCCAGGTTCTCTCCGTCGGTGACGGTATCGCTCGTGTCTATGGTCTGGACAATGTCCAGGCCGGTGAAATGGTTGAGTTCCCAGGCGGCATCCGCGGCATGGCGCTGAACCTTGAAGCCGACAATGTCGGCGTCGTCATCTTCGGTGCCGACCGCGACATCAAGGAAGGCGACACCGTCAAGCGGACCGGCGCCATCGTCGACGTTCCGGTCGGCCCAGAGCTGCTCGGCCGCGTCGTCGACGCGCTCGGCAATCCGATCGACGGCAAGGGCCCGATCAACGCGACGCGCCGTTCGCGCGTCGACATCAAGGCTCCCGGCATCATTCCGCGCAAATCGGTTCATGAGCCGATGTCGACCGGCCTCAAGGCCATCGATGCGCTGATTCCGATCGGCCGCGGCCAACGCGAGCTGGTTATCGGCGACCGCCAGACCGGCAAGACCGCGATCCTTCTCGATGCCTTCCTCAATCAGAAGGCCATTCACGACAACGGTCCGGAAGGTGAAAAGCTTTACTGCGTCTACGTCGCCGTCGGCCAGAAGCGCTCGACCGTCGCTCAGTTCGTCAAGGTGCTCGAAGAGCGCGGCGCACTGAAATATTCGATCATCGTCGCCGCCACTGCTTCCGATCCGGCGCCGTTGCAGTACCTGGCTCCGTTTGCCGGCTGCGCCATGGGCGAATATTTCCGCGATAACGGAATGCATGCGCTCATCGGTTACGACGACCTGTCCAAGCAGGCGGTGTCCTACCGCCAGATGTCGTTGTTGCTGCGCCGCCCGCCGGGCCGCGAAGCCTATCCGGGCGATGTTTTCTACCTGCACTCGCGCCTGCTCGAGCGTGCTGCGAAGATGAACGACGACCAGGGCGCCGGTTCGCTGACCGCTCTGCCGGTCATCGAAACGCAGGGCAACGACGTGTCGGCCTTCATTCCGACCAATGTGATCTCGATCACTGACGGCCAGATCTTCCTTGAAACCGACCTGTTCTACCAGGGTGTCCGTCCGGCCGTGAACGTCGGCCTGTCGGTTTCCCGCGTCGGCTCGGCGGCGCAGATCAAGGCGATGAAGCAGGTCGCCGGCTCGATCAAGGGCGAACTTGCCCAGTATCGCGAAATGGCCGCCTTCGCCCAGTTCGGTTCGGACCTCGACGCTGCGACGCAGCGCCTGCTGAACCGCGGCGCACGCCTGACCGAACTCCTGAAGCAGCCGCAGTTCTCGCCGCTGAAGACGGAAGAACAGGTCGCCGTGATCTTTGCAGGCGTCAACGGCTATCTCGACAAGCTGCCGGTCGCTTCGGTTGGCAAGTTCGAGCAGGGCTTCCTCTCGTACCTGCGTTCGGAAGGCTCTGCCATCCTCGACGCGATCCGCACGGAAAAGGTAGTCAGCGATGATACCAGGGGCAAGCTCACCGCTGCTCTCGATAGCTTCGCAAAGTCTTTCTCGTAATCGGGCCCTAAGTTAGGACAGATAACGGATGCCTTCACTTAAGGATCTGAAAAACCGGATTGCCTCCGTCAAGGCGACGCAGAAGATCACCAAGGCGATGAAAATGGTCGCCGCGGCGAAGCTTCGGCGTGCGCAGGAGGCGGCTGAGGCCGCCCGGCCCTATTCGGAGCGCATGGGTGCGGTTCTGGCGAACATTGCCAAGGCCGTCACCGATGCCGATGGCGCACCGGCGCTGATGACAGGCACCGGCCAGGACCAGGTTCATCTGCTGGTGGTGTGCACGGCAGAACGTGGTCTCTGCGGCGGCTTCAACTCGCAGATTGCGCGCTTCGCGCGCGAACATGTGCGCAGGCTGGTTGCCGAGGGCAAGACGGTGAAAATCTTCACTGTCGGCAAGAAGGGTTACGACATCCTTCGCCGCGAATACGCGTCGCTGATCATCGAGCGCAAGGAGTTGCGCGAGGTCAAGCGCATCGGCTTCGAGAATGCCGATCAGATCGGCAAACGCATCATCGATATGTATGCTGCCGGCGAGTTCGACGTCTGCACGCTGTTTTATTCCGAGTTCAAGTCGGTGATCAGCCAGATTCCGACGACGCAGCAGCTCATCCCTGCTTCGACGGGGGCTGTGCAGACCGAGGATGCCGCCCATGCGGGCGCCGTCTATGAATATGAGCCGGATCCGGCTTCGATCCTCGAAGATCTGATCCCGCGCAACATCTCCGTCCAGGTCTTCCGCGCGCTCCTCGAGAACGTCGCAGGCGAGATGGGCGCCAAGATGAGCGCTATGGACAACGCAACGCGTAATGCCGGTGAGATGATCAACAAGTTGACGCTGAGCTACAACCGCCAGCGTCAGGCGCAGATCACCAAGGAACTCATTGAAATCATTTCGGGCGCGGAAGCGCTCTGAGGCTAGGAAAAGAGGGTCAGAAAATGGCTGAGGCAGCTACCCCCAAGATCGGCTCTGTCGGCAGAGTCACCCAGGTTATCGGCGCCGTCGTCGACGTTGCTTTCGAAGGCGAACTGCCGAAGATCCTGAACGCGCTGGAAACCACCAACAACGGCATCCGCCTGGTTCTCGAAGTTGCGCAGCACCTTGGCGAAAACATCGTCCGTACTATCGCGATGGACTCGACAGACGGTCTCGTGCGCGGCCAGGAAGTCGGCGACACCGGCGCTCCGATCATGGTTCCGGTCGGTAACGAGACGCTTGGCCGCATCATGAACGTCATCGGCGAGCCGGTCGACGAAGCAGGTCCGCTGGTCACTGCCCACAAGCGCGCCATCCACCAGGATGCGCCAACCTATGTCGAGCAGTCGACGGAGGGGCAGATCCTCGTCACCGGCATCAAGGTCGTCGATCTTCTCGCTCCTTATGCACGTGGTGGCAAGATCGGCCTCTTTGGTGGCGCCGGCGTCGGCAAGACCGTTCTGATCATGGAACTGATCAACAACGTCGCCAAGGCGCATGGTGGTTATTCGGTTTTTGCGGGCGTCGGTGAACGCACCCGCGAAGGCAACGACCTCTACTATGAAATGATCGAATCGAACGTCAACAAGCATGGCGGCGGCGAAGGCTCGAAGGCGGCACTTGTTTACGGTCAGATGAACGAACCGCCGGGCGCCCGCGCCCGCGTCGCCCTGACCGGCCTGACGGTCGCCGAGCACTTCCGCGACCAGGGCCAGGACGTTCTGTTCTTCGTCGACAACATCTTCCGCTTCACGCAGGCAGGTTCCGAAGTGTCGGCTTTGCTGGGCCGCATCCCGTCGGCCGTCGGTTATCAGCCGACGCTGGCAACTGACATGGGCCAGATGCAGGAGCGCATCACCACGACGACGACTGGCTCGATCACCTCGGTCCAGGCCATTTACGTTCCGGCCGACGACTTGACCGACCCGGCGCCGGCAACTTCGTTCGCCCACCTTGACGCAACGACGGTTCTGTCGCGCTCGATCGCTGAAAAGGGTATCTACCCGGCCGTCGATCCGCTCGACTCCACGTCGCGCATGCTCGATCCGCTGGTCGTCGGTGAAGAACATTACGACGTCGCCCGCAAGGTCCAGTCGACGCTGCAGCGCTACAAGGCCCTGCAGGACATCATCGCCATCCTTGGCATGGACGAACTGTCCGAAGAGGACAAGATTGCTGTCGCCCGCGCCCGCAAGATCGAGCGTTTCCTGTCGCAGCCGTTCTTCGTCGCCGAAGTCTTCACAGGTTCGCCGGGTAAGCTGGTTGCTCTGGAAGACACGATCAAGGGCTTCAAGGGCCTCGTCAACGGCGAATACGATCACCTGCCGGAAGCTGCCTTCTACATGGTCGGCTCGATGGAAGAAGCGGTCGAAAAGGCCAAGAAGCTCGCAGCTGCTTAATGAGCGACGCGCTGGGCGAGATATTCTGCTGCGACTTCCTGAAGGGGGTCGTGGCGGATCTTCCGGAACCAGCCGCGCCGACCGTCTATCGCGCCGATAACGGCGTGCTGATGATGGTGGTGGGTCTGGTTCGAAGCGAGGAAGGGCTCGGTTATCTCGACCAAGCGATAATGCACTGCCCGTTCTGCGGGACTAAATTGCAAGATGCGAAAGCCATAGCCGAGAAGGTAAGTCACTGATGGCTGACAATTTCAACTTTGAGCTCGTTTCGCCGGAGCGCCTGCTGCTGTCGGAGATGGTGACCGAGGTCGTTATCCCTGCGACTGAAGGCGAGATGACGGTCATGGCAAACCATGCACCGACGATGACGACGATCAAGCCGGGCGTCGTGAGCGTACGTTCGGCCTCCGGCAAGAAGCAGAATTACGTCGTGTTCGGCGGTTTTGCCGATATCCTGCCGACTGGCTGTACATTGCTTGCCGAATCCGCGGTTCCGGTCGAGGAACTCCAGAAGGACGAGCTGACGCGCCGCATCGAGGCTGCCCGCGAGGAACTCGAACATGCCGAACTGCATGAGCACAAGTCGAAGCTCGAGCACTTCATCATGGAAATGACGCATCTGCGCGGTGTCGTTGAACAGGATTGACTACAATCGGTAAGATCCATGAAAAGCGGCCGCGACGGCCGCTTTTTTGTTTCTGCCGTCATCTGTCGGTGTGCGGAAAAACCGGGCTGTCGGCCGAGCTGAAATGAAGACGCGCAGCGCTGTAGGACCGCCTACTGCTGGCGGTGATGCGGGAACATTCTCAGAAGCCCGTGCCGCCGCGCAGCTCGATGGCGACTGTCCGGAGCAGTATCTTCAGGTCGAGCAGCAGGCTGAAATTCCTGACATAATAGATATCGCAGGCAATGCGGGCGCGGGCTTCCAGCGGTCGCGTCGTCGGGCCCCGCCAACCGCGTGTCTGCGCAAGACCGGTGATGCCGGGGCGCATGATGTGGCGCTGATGGTAGTCCGGCACCAGTTCCTCGTAGAGCTTGCCGGCTGCCCGCATGTTGATGGCGTGGCAGCGCGGGCCGACCAGCGACATCTCACCCCTGAGGACGTTGAAAAGCTGCGGCAGCTCGTCGATATTGGTCTTGCGGAGCACCGCGCCGATGCCGGTCACCCGGCTGTCGCCCTTGACCGTCTGTTGAACCCCGCTCGGATCACAAGCTTCGGCGCGCATCGACCGGAACTTGAAAACCGTGATCTTGCGGCCGTTCATCCCCCAGCGGATCTGGCGAAAAAACACCGGACCGCCATCGTCGAATTTGATGAAAAGCGCGATTGCCAGAAAAAGCGGCGCCAGCACCATGAGGGCGCTGACGGAGGCGACGATGTCGATCAACCGCTTCACACCCAGCCGCACCGCCATTTTTCTTTCGACAGGGGAAAAGCTATCCGGCTGGCGAATGTTGGAGTTCGCTATAACCAGGATCTTGGTTTTGTCCTGACGCTGAGACGGATCGAAGCGTGAATTCGTCTTCGAAGTAAAAGCATTCATTACGCAAGGTCCAGAAGTTTAGATGCGGTACTGAACAACAGTGAGACAGATACAGGGTCACGTATCGTTTGTCATCGGTATAAATAAAAATTTGATAACCCTAAAGACGCCAAAAATGGGAGTATTTCGCGTTAACCTTAATGCCTGTAGTTGCGATTGCGGGAAATTTATACTTTGAAAGGAGTAGCCCGAATGGGTTGACCCGATGTCAGCCGGTTTCCGAAATCGATCGCCGGCTTTTCCAGCAGGAAGTAGCTGAGGCTCGCGACCAGAAGGATGAGCGCCGCCGCCAGCCCGCAAGATTGCAGCCAGCCGATAACGACATTCTCCGAGGAGACGCCAAACGAGCCTGAGTCGAGCCTCTGGATCAATATCAGGATGATCTCCTGCCAGATATAGATGCCGAAGGAGATCTTTGCGATGTAGCGGACGGGAGCGTTGTCGAGCAGCCTGCCCAGGTGTTGCGAGTGGCTGAGCGAAACGAGCGCCGTTGCGACCGCCAGCGGAAAGAGCGGAAAACCGTAGGGGATTTCGAGCCAGCCGTAAGCTTCGGCGGAGCCGCCGGGCGATATCACGAGGCGGTAGCCGGCAACGGCGAGGGCCAGGAGCGATGCAACATCGAACCAGGAGGAGCGCCTTGTTGGCAGCATGACCTCGATGCCCGCGGCAAGCGCGCCGAGCGCGAAGACGGCAAAGAAGCCGATCGGATTATATCTCGGCATCCATTCCTTCGCCCCGCCCTGCAGGCCGTACTGCCAGCCGCGTCCGATGTCGTCGAGCGGAAGCAAGATCAGGATCAGCACATGGGCGAGAAGTACGGTGGTGATGACGCAAAGCCAGGCGAAGCGGGCAAGCAACGGGCGCTGCCTCAGGACGGGCAAACGAAACAGCAGGAGGAAGCAGACCGGCAGGAGCACATAGCTGGTGACCTCGAAGGGAATAGACCAGAGCGGGCCGTCGGCTTCGACAGGAAACAAGGTGCGCCAATGCCACTGGCTCATGAACAGCAGCCCGGAGACGTAGCGGAGCACAAGCTCCGGCGTCAGCGGCAAGGCAAGCAGCGTCAGGCTGAGGGCGAAGCCGATGGTGGCGGCGAACCAGAAGCCCGGAGCGATGCGCGCCGCCCTGCGGATCGCGTAATGCCGGAGGCTCGGCATGGCGCTTCCGGCGTCGAGCGCGCGCCAGAAGGGATGGGCAAGAAGAAAGCCGCTGAGCACGAAGAAGATGGCGACGCCGAAATTGCCGAAGCGGAGGATATGTGCAGTCGGTGCCAACTCGTCGGGAATTCTGCGCATATCCAGCCGCAGCGTGAGGTGGTGGGCGAGCACCAGCAGACAGGCCGTCGCGCGCAGAAAGTCCGCTCCGGCCAGTCTCTCCTGTTGTCGCATCTTGTTCCCGCCCTGCCCAGATGATGCCGAAAAGTGTGAGTGGTTTTCGGATGACATCATGCTCCGGGTCTCGGACTCTGCAGCGGAAAGCCGCGACGGGCAAGGCCGGGGCGGGCTCAGGCGAGGAGTTCATTGGTATAATAGGTGGAAAAATCCGGCTTCTCTTTGAGTGCGGCGCCATTGGCATCGACCAGAATGCCGTTTTCGACCAGGAAGCCGCCGATGGCGTCGGCCTTTGCCGAGTCGATCGTACCGATCACACCGGCCTCGGATTTTAGGAAGTGCCCCTCGATCAATGCCTTCTGAGAAGCCTTTATCAGTTCCGTATTCATCAGCGCGCCGTTGCTTCCAGCGATCAGCAGGTCGCAGGCTTCGTCGGGATGGTCGACCGAATAGGCATAACCCTTTCGTGTCGCCTGGATGAAGGCGCGGGCGTGCTCCCGACTTGCGGAGAGATAGGCGTCGCTGGAGACGATGACCGTCGTCTGCTCGTCGGGAATGCCATAATCGGAATAGTGGAAGCGGCCGATCTTCCGATTTTCCAGTTCGGCGGCGATGCCTTCCCAGGTGTAGATCTCCAGCGTGAAATCGATCGAGCCATTGTCCAGCGCCTCGTAAGCGGAGGTGCCGAGGGTGACGGTCTTGACGTCGCCTTTGCCGCCGTCATTGCGGATCATCGCGGAAATCAGCGCGCTCTCCCAGGTGCCGCCAAAGCCACCATAGGTCTTGCCGTCGAGGTCTTTCGGGCTCTTGATGTCGTCGCGTCCGCCCTTGAAGATCAGGCGTGCGGTTTCCGTCTGGACGACGCCGTAGACCATCTTCACGTCACCGCCGCCAGCGCGTTGCGTGAGGGTTTCGATCTCGCTGCTGATGCCGAAATCGGCAACGCCGTTGGACACCAGCGTTCCGGCGCTGGTATCGGTGAAGGGAAGAATTTCGACATCGAGGCCGGCATCGGCATAGAAGCCCTTCGCCTTGGCGACATAGATGCCGATATGGTTGGTGTTGGGTGTCCAGTCGAGCGCCATGCGGACCTTTGCGGGCGCCGATTGGGCGAAGGCGGTGCGGCCGGCGAGGCTTGCCGCGATGGCGGCGAAGATCGTCTGGCGACGGGTGAGAAGCAGCATGGTGACCTCCTCAGGTCTCTAAGCATGATGCCGAAAAGTGTGAGCGGTTTTCGGACGACATCATGCTCTAACTCTTTAAATTAGAACAGGATTCAGATTTTAGGCCGACCGGCCCAAAATCATCCTGTTCCAGCGGATGAAGCAGGGTTTGCAGGATTTCGGTTTCGATCGCCTGGGCCGCCGGAGAGCCGAGATCGGCAATGCTTCTCGGACGGGGCAGGGGAACGCGGAATTCGCGGATGATACGCGCCGGACGGGCCGAAAGTACGTAGATCCGGTCGGAGAGGAACACGGCCTCGCGAACGTCGTGGGTGATCAGCAGCGCCGTCCAGCGATGTTCGGTCCACATGCCCTGCAGCCATTCCTGCATCTGCATGCGTGTCAGCGCGTCCAGCGCGCCGAAAGGCTCGTCGAGCAGCAGCATGTCCTGGGTCTGGACGACGGTGCGCAGCAGCGCGGCGCGCTGGCGCATGCCGCCGGACAGTTCGGAGGGGTAGCGATGCTCGAAGCCGGCGAGGCCGAAGCGCTCGAACAGAGGCGCGATGGCGGCGCGGGCCGCGCGGCGGCTCATACCGTGCACCTCAAGGCCGAGTGCCGCATTGTCGATGATCCGGCGCCAAGGCATCAGCGCATCGCGCTGCGGCATGAACGCAAAGGAATGCGGCGCCTGTTCCAGCGGCGTGCCGTTGAAGAGCATAGTGCCGGAATCGGGCCGAAGCGCCTGTGTCAGCAATCGAAGGACCGTCGATTTTCCGGAGCCGGATGGGCCTACGATCGAAACGAACTCGCCGCTCTCGACAGCGAGCGAAATATCGTCCAGCACCTTCATGCCGTCGAAGGACTTCGAGATATTGCTGAGTTCAACCATTCTATCGCTCATCGCCGCCGCTCCCCGGCTGGTTGCCAGGGCATGACGAGGCGCTGGATGATCAGCGTCGCTGCGAAGAGGCAGAGTGTCAGCACGGCGCTGACGATAACGGCGGCGAGCACGAGATCGGGGCGAAAATTGTTCTTGGCATTGAGGATATAGATGCCGAGGCCGCGGGCGGCGCCGGCATATTCGGCAAAGATCGCGCCGACCACGGCATAAGTGATCGAGATCCGCAGACCGGCGAAGAAATAGGGCAGCGAGGAGGGGAGCCGTGCCAGGCAGAAAACGCGCCAGCGGCTCGCCTTCATCGAATTCAGCAATTCGGCGATGTCACGGTCGGTCGATTCATAACCCTGCAGCAAGGCGACGAGCAGTGGGAAGAAGGTGACGAGCGCCACCAGCAGGATCTTCGGCAACAGGCCGAAGCCGAACCAGAGGACGACGAGGGGCGCGATCGCCACCAGCGGCAGGGTCTGGCTGGTGATGAAGATCGGCAGCAATGCCCGGCGCATGAAGGGCATGAAATCCATGAGGATCGAGGCGGCGAAGGCGAAGCCAAGCGACAGGGCGAAACCTCCGAGTGTCGCGCCGAGCGTCGGCCAGGTATTGGCGATCAGCGCCTCGCGGTTCAGCCAGCCCTGGATGACGATGCGCGAGGGCGCCGGCAGGATGGATGGTTTGATGCCGGAAAGATCGACATAGAGTTCCCACGCCGCCAAAAAAACGCAACCGGCAAGCAAGGCGGGTATGCCCCGGTAGAGAGCGGCGCTGAGCGCGGCAAGGCGCGAATCCGATGGGTTTGACAGTGTCATCAGCGTTCGATTTCAAGCTTTCGTCGGGAGCAAATTCAAGGTGCTATAGCGTCCTTTGCGCGTCCGAAAAGACGCGCGGCGCTGTATTGGCCGACACCGTGATGTCGAGGGTCACATGCCCTTCGGGGTCGCCGAAGCGAAAGAAGGCCTCGCGAATGGTGGCGAAGACCGCGCTGGCATCGCCGGAAAGCCTGGTGCAGAAATTTTTGGCGCGGTCGAAAGTGCCGGAGCGCTTCAGGAAGTCGATGCAGCCATAGATCTCGTCCATATGGGTACCGGTGCCCATGACGTAGAGCGAGAATTGCGCAGCGGTCGGCTGTCCGCTCTCCGTGGTGATGTCAACGGCGGCAAGTGCGGCTCTTATGCGCTCGGCAAGCGGCTCCGCCTGACCGGGGGAAGGGTTGACGCCGCAGATGGCGTCGTCGGGCTCGCCGGGGCAGCCGCGTGAAACGGCGGCGGACAGCACGCAATGTTCGCCGGTCCTTGCGGCGGCGACGAAAAGATCGTGCATGGCGGCGAAGAGGATGTCAGGCGGGCCGACCAGCAGTGTGGAGATGTCATCGGTCTCGATGCGCAGCCGGTCGCGATAGGGATCGAGCGCCTTGACGGCATCGAGAATGATGCCGACGAAATTGCCGGACATCGGATAGAGTGACACTTGTGCGCCTGAGAACATCTGAACCTCGCTCCGCTGGCATTACCCAGATCAGCTTTGAAGGGTCCAGAGGCTTGCGCCTCACATCTCAGCCCCGGCGATACGGAGCTCCCCTGTTATTTGCGCGGAAACTATCACCGGGGTTTTCTCCCCGCAACAGCAAAATTGCGAACCCGTCCGCGCGGTCGGAACGAAGCCGAGGTGACGGAAAACACCCGGACGGAGGTCCTGCCCGGGTGTTCCCAATGGTTCCGTACCTGCCGGGAACGGAACCGGAGCTTCCTGCCTCAGGCGGCTGGCGCATAACCCCGAAAATCGGAATCGATTTTCGGAAAGGATCATGCGCAGATTCAAAGTGATAGAGCGCCCTTAGCGCGTCTGAAAAGACACGCGGCGCTCTATTCCGGCATAAGGACGATCGCTACGGGCAGTGACGAGTGCCCGCGTCCACCATTCCAGCCTCGCCATCATCCGATCGAGCAAACGCAGTGCATCGGCGGGATTGTCGAGCCGCCCGTCCGTGTCGAAGCGGTTCCAAGGTGCGGCAAAGCTCACCGAATCGCGGATCGTGACGGCGTGGAGTTCGGCAAAGACGAGCCGCAGCTGTTCGACGGCGCGCAGGCCGCCGGATATGCCGCCATAGGAAACGAAGGCGACCGGCTTGCCCTGCCAGGGCTCGAAGAAGAAATCGATGATCGACTTCAACGAGGCGGTGAAGCTGTGGTTGTATTCCGGCGTGACGATGATGAAGGCGTCGGCCATGCCAAGTCGTCCGGCGAGCCTGTCGATTTCGGGGTGCGTCATGTCACGGTTGGCCGGCAGCGCGAAATCCAATGGGTCGATGATGTCGATATAAAATTGCGGGAAGCGGAGGAGTTCCTGCGTCAGCCATTTGACCAGCCGGTCGCAGATGCGGCCCTCTCTCGTGCTCCCATAGATGACAGCCAGCCTGGTGGGTGTTTGCATGCGTCGCTCCTTGTTGGGATTGGACTTTACGATTGCGGGAGCAAGGGTTATAAAACCTCAACTAATATTGAGGTCAAGAGGCGATGGATACAATTTCTGCAGCGCCGCTCGGCAAGCTCCTGACGGTCGGCGAAGTGGCGGAGCGCAGCGGCTTGGCCGTCTCGGCGCTGCATTTCTACGAGACCAAGGGGCTGATCTCGAGCATCCGCTCCCGCGGCAATCAGCGGCGCTATGGGCGCGACGTGCTTCGCCGGCTCGGCATCATCAAGGTGGCGCAGCGTGTCGGCATTCCGCTTTCGGAAATCCAGGCGGCGTTCACGTCCCTGCCGCAGGGGCGCACGCCGACCGTCGCCGACTGGCAGACGCTGTCGGCGCGTTGGAAGGATGATCTCGACGCGCGAATCAGGCGGCTTAGCCTGCTGCGCGACCGTCTGACCGGCTGCATCGGCTGCGGCTGCCTGTCGATCGAAAGCTGTCCGTTGCGCAATCCCTGCGACCGGCTGGGCAAGGAAGGGCCAGGCGCGCGGCTTCTGGAGGCCGAAAGCTAATCTTCCGCCGGAAGCCTTGCCGGAAAGATGGATGCGCGCCTTTCTTTCGGTCGGCGCGCTCATATGTTAAGGGCGAATGACGCAACCGGCGGCACTGTCCGCGAGGAGGACGGCTTCGTGTTCCATCCCAGACTATTCGAAAATCGCAATGTGGTCGTTACCGGCGCCGGTCGCGGCATCGGCCTTGAGGTGGCCCGGCAGTTCCTGGACTGCGGTGCGAGGGTGATCGTCCATACCGGGCGAAAGCCGGGACGCGACCTGCCGGATTTCCTGCTGACGGCTGAATCGGAAAGACGGGCGCTGCTGCTGCACGCCGATTTCTCCGCGGCCGGCGGGGCAGCGCAATTTGCTGAAGATGCTCTCGCCTTCTTCGACAAGGTCGATGTGCTCGTCAACAATGCCGGCACCATGCTTGGCCGTTTTCCCGCTGCCACACTCACCGACGCAGAATATGAGGCGGTCGTGCGGCTCAACCAAACATCGGTGGTGGCGCTGACGCGGGCGCTGCTGCCGGCATTGAAGACGGCTGAAGCCGCTGCCATCGTCAACACGGTTTCGATTTCGGCGCTGACCGGCGGCAGCCCCGGTTCTTCGATCTATTCGGCCTCGAAAGCCTTCGTTGCGACTTATTCCAAGGCGCTTGCCCGTGAGCTCGCACCGGACGGAATCCGCGTCAATTGCGTGTCGCCAGGAACGATCGAGACGGATTTCCATGAACGGTATTCCTCCCGCGAAAAGCTTGAGCAGACGAGAAAATCCATCCCCCTGCAGCGGCTCGGCACGCCGGAGGACTGCGCTCCCGCCTATCTGTTCCTGGCGGCTCCCTCGCTCTCGGGCTACATCACCGGACAGGTGATCGAAATCAACGGCGGTCAGCTTATCTGCTGATTTGCTTGGACCTTTTTTGGCATTTCATCACTTTTGACCAATTCGCATTTGCGAATATGCTATTTGTGCTGATCTACCTCATCGCCTCTCTTCCGAGATCCAGAATGCCGTTGCCCAAACCCGAGCCGGGGATCACCGGCCAGGAATTGCACAAACTCGCTGGAAAAGCCGACGAGGCGAGCGATCTGCTGAAAGCGCTAGCGCACCAGACGCGACTTCTGATCCTCTGCATACTGGCGAACGAGGAGCGGACGGTGAGTGAAATCGAAAATATCCTCGGCATACAGCAGGCAATGGTCTCGCAGCAACTGGCGCGGTTAAGGCTCGAAGGCCTGGTCCACACGCGCCGTCAGGGCCGGCTGGTCTATTACAGCATCGGCAATGTCAACGTGCTTGGCTTCCTCGAATCGCTGTTCGATCTTTTTCCGGCTGCAGAAACAGTTAGAGCCTGACGCCGAAAACTGTGCGCGGTTTTCGGACGACATCATGCTCTATTTGTTTGAATTAGATCAGGATTCAGATTTTTAAGCCGATCGGCCTAAAATCACCCTGATCTAGAGACCGGCCTTGCGGAGCACCGCTGCTGTGTCAAAGATGAACTGACCCGGATGATGTCATGCCGGATCGGGAGACCGGATGATCGACAAGCTGGAATTCTTCATCGCCCTTGCCAATGAAAAGCATTTTGGCCGCGCCGCGGAGGAGTGCGGGATCTCGCAGCCGACGCTTTCGGCTGCCATCCGGCAGCTCGAGGATCAGCTTGGCGTCATGCTGGTGCAGCGCGGTTCGCGGTTCCAGGGGCTGACGCCTGAGGGGCAGCGCGTGCTCGAATGGGCCCGACGCATCGTCGGCGATGCCCGCACCATGCGCGAGGAGATGCGCGCTGCGCGCCGCGGTCTTTCCGGCCACATCCGCCTCGCCGCCATTCCGACCGCGCTTGCCATGCTGTCGCGCATCACCACGCCATTTCAGGAGAGGCATCCCGGCGTGACCTTCTCGATCGTCTCGCGGAATTCGCTGCAGGTGCTGAGCATGCTCGAAAACCTCGAAATCGATGCCGGCATCACCTATCTCGAAAACGAGCCGCTCGGCCGCGTCACGACCGTTCCCCTCTATGCCGAGCGCTATAATCTGATCACGGCTGCAGGCAGCCCGCTGTCCGACCGCGACAGCGTGACCTGGCGAGAGATCGGCGATCTTCGGCTTTGCCTATTGACTGCCGACATGCAGAACCGCCGCATCATCAACCGCCACTTGACGGAAGCGGGCGCCACAGCGCATCCGACGCTCGAATCCAATTCGATGATCGTGTTGTTCTCGCATGTCAGGACTGGACGCTGGGCGAGCATCATGCCGCGCAACGTTGCAAAATCCTTCGGATTTCCAGTGGAAATCCGCATGATCCCGATTGTCGAGCCGGAGGCGCATCATCTGGTCGGCCTTGTTGCGCCTTATCGTGAGCCCTTCACGCCGCTTGTCTCAGCCTTGCTGTACGAGGCGAGGGCACTCGTGCGAGACGAAGAGCTTTGATAGAAAAAACCTATCAAGCAACGAGATAGCTTTATTGATCGCCGGCTGCTTCCCTGAGATGGTGGTTACGGAATAGCACTCGGCCGGGGGAGCCCCGCTGTTTCGCAACGAGCAAGCCGCTGGGAGGGCTGCCTTATGACCATTCATATCGCCGAAGGCGATATTGCAGCGCGCACCCGAGCCATTGTCGCCGATCTTCGCTTTCTCGAAGGGCCGCTGCTTCCCATTCTGCATGAAGTTCAGCAAGAATTCGGTTATGTGCCGCAGGAAGCCATGCCCGTCATCGCGGAGGAATTGAACCTCTCCCGTGCCGAGGTGCATGGCGTGGTGACCTTCTATCACGATTATCGCGATCATCCCGCCGGCCGGCACGTGCTGAAGCTCTGTCGCGCCGAAGCCTGTCAGTCGATGGGCGGCGATGCGCTGGCCGAGCGCGTCAAGACACTGCTCGGCATCGATTTTCATCAGACGACGCTCGACGGCGCCGTGACGCTGGAGCCGGTCTACTGTCTCGGGCTCTGCGCCTGCGGGCCGTCGGCAATGCTCGACGGCGAGGTCTATGGCCGGGTCGACGATCAGACGGCGGTGGAACTCGTCGCGGAGGCGCGCCGATGACGGTCAGGATATATGTTCCGCGCGATGCCGCAGCGCTGGCGCTCGGGGCCGAAAAGGTGGCAAAGGCGATTGCCCAGGAGATCGCCGCCCGCGGCTTCGATGCCGAGATCGTGCGCAACGGCTCGCGCGGAATGTTCTGGCTGGAGCCGCTGGTCGAAGTCGAGGTTGCCGGCAAGCGCATCGGCTATGGACCGGTGAAGTCGAAGGATGTGCCCGATCTGTTCGATGCCGCGATGATTGATGGAGGCGAGCATCGGCTCTGTCTCGGGGAGGTTGAAGACCTCCCGTTCCTCAAGGAACAAACCCGCCTGACCTTCGCCCGGTGTGGCGTCATCGATCCGCTTTCGCTTGGCGATTACGAGGCGCATGGCGGTCTTGCCGGCCTTCGCCGCGCCGTTTCGATGATACCAGTCGATATCGTCAAGGAAGTCACCGATTCCGGCCTGCGCGGACGCGGCGGCGCCGGCTTCCCCACCGGCATCAAGTGGAAGACCGTTCTCGACGCCGCCGGCGAACGCAAATACATCGTTTGCAACGCCGATGAGGGCGATAGCGGCACCTTTGCCGACCGGATGATCATGGAGGGCGATCCCTTCGTGTTGCTCGAGGGCATGGCGATATCGGGGCTTGCGACCGGAGCAACGAAGGGTTTCGTCTATACGCGCTCGGAATATCCGCATGCGATCGCTGTCATGACCGAGGCCGTCGGCATCGCGCGCCAGGCCGGCATTCTCGGGCCATCGGTGCTCGGCTCGGGCCGCGCCTTCGATATCGAAGTGCGCACCGGCGCCGGCGCCTATGTTTGCGGCGAGGAGACAGCCTTGCTCAACAGCCTCGAAGGCAAGCGCGGCGTCGTGCGCGCCAAGCCGCCGCTGCCGGCGCATAAGGGGCTGTTCGACTGTCCGACCGTCATCAACAACGTGATCTCGCTCGCCTCCGTGCCCGTGATCATGGATAAGGGCGCCGCCTTCTATCGGGATTTCGGCATGGGCCGCTCCCGCGGCACGATTCCGCTGCAGATCGCCGGCAATGTCCGATATGGCGGCCTCTTTGAGACGGCCTTCGGTCTTTCGCTCGGAGATATCGTCGACAGGATCGGTGGGGGGACGGCTACGGGACGACCGGTCAAAGCCGTACAGGTCGGCGGACCGCTCGGGGCCTATTTCCCGCGGGCGCTGTTCGACACGCCGTTCGATTACGAAGCCTTCGCCGCCAAGGACGGGCTGATCGGCCATGCTGGCATCGTCGTCTTCGACGACACGGCCGATATGCTGAAACAGGCGCGTTTCGCGATGGAATTCTGCGCCGTCGAAAGCTGCGGCAAGTGCACGCCCTGCCGCATCGGCTCGACGCGCGGCGTGGAGACGGCCGACAAGATCGCGCACGGCATCGAGCCGGAGAAGAACCGGGCGCTGCTTGCCGATCTCTGTAACACGATGAAGTTCGGCTCGCTCTGCGCGCTCGGTGGGTTCACGCCCTATCCGGTGATGAGCGCCATGACGCATTTCCCGGAGGATTTTTCGCCGGCACCTCTGGTGGAGGCGGCGGAATGACGGGGTTTTTTAAAACTTTGCCCCTCACCCTAACCCTCTCCCCGCTTGCGGGGAGAGGGGACGTGCCATACGAGACGTGGCGGGGAACGGAGAGGTTGCGGCGTGTTCCCTTCTCCCCGTTTGCGGGGAGAAGGTGCCGGCAGGCGGATGAGGGGCACGCCCCGAGGCGGCCGACAAGGAAATCTATCGGAGGAGCAATCCATGTCTCTCATCCATGAAATCGACTACGGCACTCCCGCTTCGAAATCCGAAACTATGGTGACGCTCACCATCGACGGACAGCAGATCAGCGTGCCGGAGGGCACCTCCATCATGCGCGCCTCGATGGAGGCCGGTATCGAGGTGCCGAAGCTCTGCGCCACCGACATGGTCGACGCTTTCGGCTCCTGCCGCCTCTGTCTCGTCGAAATCGAGGGCCGGGCCGGAACGCCTGCGTCGTGCACGACGCCGGTGGCGGAAAACATGGTGGTGCACACGCAGACG
The DNA here is from genome assembly GCF_025152725.1 of Rhizobium sp. SRDI969. Classification (NCBI taxonomy): domain Bacteria; kingdom Pseudomonadati; phylum Pseudomonadota; class Alphaproteobacteria; order Hyphomicrobiales; family Rhizobiaceae; genus Rhizobium; species Rhizobium sp. SRDI969. The sequence continues at coordinate 4,194,686 of NZ_CP104035.1, read as the reverse complement.
GGGCGGTTGAAGGATATCCGCCGCGGCGTGATGGAACTCTATATCTCCGACCATCCGCTCGACTGTCTCACCTGCGCTGCCAATGGCGATTGCCAATTGCAGGACATGGCGGGCGCCGTCGGCCTGCGCGACGTACGCTACGGCTACGAGGGCGACAATCACGTCAACGCGCGCAACAACGGCGATATCAATCTGAAATGGATGCCGAAGGACGAATCCAATCCCTATTTCACCTATGATCCCTCCAAATGCATCGTCTGTTCGCTTTGCGTGCGTGCCTGCGAGGAAGTGCAGGGCACTTTCGCGCTGACGATCGAAGGGCGTGGTTTCGGCTCCCGCGTGTCACCTGGCATGCATGAGAATTTCATGGATTCCGAATGCGTTTCCTGCGGCGCCTGCGTCCAGGCCTGTCCGACGGCGACGCTGACGGAGAAATCGGTAATCGAGATCGGTCAGCCGGAGCATTCGGCCATCACCACCTGCGCCTATTGCGGCGTCGGCTGCTCCTTCAAGGCGGAGATGCGCGGCGAGGAACTGGTGCGCATGGTGCCGTGGAAGGAGGGCCAGGCCAATCGCGGGCATTCCTGCGTCAAGGGTCGCTTTGCCTACGGCTATTCCACCCACAAGGATCGCATCCTCAACCCGATGATCCGTGAAAAGGTCAGCGATCCCTGGCGGGAGGTGAGCTGGGACGAGGCCTTCGCGCATGTGGCGTCGGAGTTCCGCCGCATCCAGTATCAATATGGCCGCGACGCGATCGGCGGCATCACCTCCTCACGCTGCACCAATGAGGAAACCTATCTGGTGCAGAAGCTGGTCCGCGCCGGCTTCGGCAACAACAACGTCGACACATGCGCCCGCGTCTGCCATTCGCCGACCGGCTACGGTCTCGGCCAGACATTCGGAACTTCGGCCGGCACACAGAATTTCGACAGCATCGAACATTCGGATGTCGTCGTCATCATCGGCGCCAATCCGACGGATGGCCATCCGGTATTCGCCTCGCGGCTGAAAAAGCGGCTGCGCCAAGGGGCCAAGCTCATCGTCATCGACCCGCGCCGCACCGACATCGTCCGGTCGCCGCATATCGAGGCTTCCTACCACCTGCCGCTGAAGCCGGGCACCAATGTCGCGGTCATGACGGCGCTGGCGCACGTGATCGTCACCGAAGGGCTCTATGACGAGAGGTTCATCCGCGAGCGCTGCGACTGGTCGGAATTCGAGGACTGGGCTGCCTTCGTCGCTGAACCGCAGCGCAGTCCCGAAGAGACGGAAATCTTCACCGGCGTGCCGGCGGCGGATCTGCGCGGTGCGGCAAGACTCTATGCCAAGGGCGGCAATGGCGCACTCTACTACGGCCTCGGCGTCACCGAACACAGCCAGGGCTCGACCACGGTCATCGCGATCGCCAACCTGGCGATGGCGACCGGCAATATCGGCCGTCCCGGCGTCGGCGTGAACCCGCTGCGCGGCCAGAACAATGTGCAGGGTTCCTGCGACATGGGTTCCTTCCCGCACGAACTGCCGGGCTACCGGCACATTTCCGACGATGCGACGCGCGATATCTTCGAAAAGCTCTGGGGCGTGAAGCTCAACAACGAGCCGGGCCTGCGTATTCCGAACATGCTGGATGCGGCAGTCGACGGCTCCTTCAAAGGCATCTACATCCAAGGCGAAGATATCCTGCAGTCTGATCCCGATACCAAACATGTCGCGGCCGGGCTGGCGGCGATGGAATGCGTCGTCGTGCAGGACCTGTTCCTCAACGAGACCGCCAATTACGCCCATGTCTTCCTGCCGGGCTCGACCTTCCTCGAGAAGGACGGCACCTTCACCAATGCCGAGCGCCGCATCAACCGGGTGCGCAAGGTGATGTCGCCGCGCAACGGCTATGGCGACTGGGACGTGACGCAGAAGCTTGCCCAGGCGATGGGGCTCGACTGGAATTACACCCATCCGTCGGAGATCATGGACGAGATCGCCGCGACGACGCCGAGTTTTGCGATGGTCTCCTACGACTATCTCGACAAAATGGGCTCGGTGCAGTGGCCCTGCAACGAGAAGAACCCGCTCGGCTCGCCGATCATGCATGTCAATGGCTTCGTGCGCGGCAAGGGCAAGTTCATCCGCACCGAATATGTGGCGACCGACGAGCGCACCGGCCCGCGCTTCCCGCTGCTGCTGACAACCGGCCGCATCCTCAGCCAGTACAATGTCGGGGCGCAGACACGGCGGACCGAGAATGTCGTCTGGCATGCGGAAGACCGGCTGGAAATCCATCCGTACGATGCCGAGCAGCGCGGCGTTCGCGACGGCGACTGGGTGAAGCTCGGCAGCCGCTCCGGCGATACGACGCTCAGGGCGCTGATTACCGATCGCGTCGCGCCGGGTGTCGTCTATACGACCTTCCATCATCCCAATACGCAGGCGAACGTCATCACCACCGATTTCTCCGACTGGGCGACGAACTGCCCGGAATACAAGGTGACGGCGGTGCAGGTCTCACCCTCCAACGGGCCGAGTGAATGGCAGCTGGAATATGATGAGCAGGCGCGTCAGTCACGTCGCATCGCCGGCAAACTCGAGGCAGCGGAGTGACGATGCGGGGGCGGGGCGGCGTTGTCGGTGAGCCTCCCCCTTCTCCCCAGCGGGGAGAAGGTGCCCGAAGGGCGGATGAGGGGGGCGGCGCGGCAAATGGTGTTGCCCCTCGCTTGCGCTCGGTGCGCTCGCTCCTGTCGTCGCTCGCCCCCTCATCGCCTCGCTTTGCTCGGCACTTCTCCCCGCTGGGGAGAAGGGGGAGCAAGCGATTGACGTTGTCTTCCCAAGAGGCCGAGTTGTGGAGGAGGGTGTCTTTCATCCTGTCGCTGCATGATAAAATTCACCGTCACTGCCCATGCCCCCGAAATCACCCGCCGCAACGGCATCCTGCAGACCGGTTCGCGAATCGTGCCGGAAGAGGTGCCGATCGCCTTTTCCTACGGCGGCAGTTCGCATGCGGTGATGATGGCAACGCCTGCGGATCTCGAGGATTTTGCCGTCGGATTCAGCCTGACCGAAGGGATCATTGCCGGGCCGGCGGAGATATCGGGCATCGAGGTCGTCGATGGTGAGCAGGGGATCGATGTGCAGGTGAGCCTGGTCGACGATGTCGCCGATCGGCTGCGGGCACGGCGCCGCAGCATGGCAGGGCCGGTCGGCTGCGGGCTCTGCGGCATCGAATCGATCGAACAGGCGGTGCGGCCGGTGGCTGACGTTTCGACATCGCCGCTGGCGCTGTCGCATGCGGATATCGTCCGCGCCGTTTCGCTTCTGAACGAGGCACAGCCGCTGCATCGCGAGACACGGGCGGTACATGGCGCCGGGTTCTATCTTCCCAGCAGCGGGCTGATTGCCGTGCGCGAAGATGTCGGCCGGCACAATGCGCTGGACAAGCTCTGCGGCGCCATCATCCGCGCCAGTGAAAGAGGCGCGGACGGCGCCGTCGTCGTCACCAGCCGGCTTTCCGTCGAGATGGTGCAGAAGGCGGCGATCCTCGGCAGCCCGGTGCTCATCGCCATATCGGCGCCGACGGCTCTCGCCATCCGCACGGCCGAAGAAGCCGGCATGACGCTCGTTGCGCTGGTGCGCGGCGAGGATTTCGAGATCTTCACCCACCCGCACCGCATCTCGCCTGGAAGCATTGCCGATGTCGCATGATACCAAGACCAAGCTCGTCTATATGGCAAACCAGATCGCCACCTTCTTCAAGAGCCAGCCGCAAAGCGAGGCCGCGCAGGGGGTCGCCACCCATATCAACAAATTCTGGGACCCGCGCATGCGGCGGCAATTGTTCGAAATTCTGGAGAATGAGGAGAACGGCCTGGATGCGCTCGTGCTTCAGGCCGTTCCTCTGATTAGAAAACCGGAGCCGGTGATACACTAGAGCATTTCCGTTTTTCTCCGAATCACGGAAATGCTCGATCTCTTTGTTTTCATGCAATTCCGGAGAAGGCATCGCTAACCTTCGGCTATCAGAGCCCGGAAAATGATAGTCGCTGCTGAAGGCTGCTTGTGGTGCCGCAATAAAAAACCGCCTCAAGCGGGCGGTTTTCTAATACTCGATCGCATGGTCCGAATCAGGCCGCCAGTTCATCCGTCTCGTTTTCCTTGAACATCTTGGCGAGGTTCAGGAAGCAGATCATGCCATTTTCCGAGGCGATGATGCCTTCGCAATAAGCGCGGTCGAAGGAGGCGGTCACTTCAGGCACCGGCTGGACCTGGCTGGACGAGATGGTGAGAATGTCCGAGACGCGGTCGACCAGCATGCCGATGACCATGCTGTGAACTTCGGCGACGACGATGGCGCTGCGCTCATTGGCGACCGTGCTCTTCATGCCGAGCTTGAAAGCAAGATCGATGATCGGGATCACCGAACCGCGCAGGTTCATGACGCCGATGACATCGGCCGGTGCATGCGGGATCGGCGTCGACGGCGCCCAGCCGCGGATTTCGCGAATGGTCGTGGTCTTGACGCAGAATTCCTGATCATGCAGACGGAAGGCAATAATTTCGAGCGTATCGCCGCTGAAGTTAGTCGAATTGATCGTGGCCATTAGAATTCTTCCCAACTGTCGTAAGCTAGGGCAGAAGCGGATGCGCCACCATTGGCGCGGACAAGCTTTGCCTTCATACCACGCGATGGCTTTGCGCTCGGCGAAGCATCGTTACGGTTATCGACGACATTAGCGAAAGAGTGTTGCCCAAATCTAAATCGGGCGACGAGATTGCGAAAGGTTTTTATCTCGGATGAAAACCAGGCGGTTTTGCTGTCGATCTGTTCCAGCCGATTTTTGGCATTCAGGATCTTCCAGGCTTCTTCGGGATGGCGAAGAAGAATTGCGCCGATTTACTCAGCCTATCGTCTTTTCAATCTGCGAGACGGCCCAATCCACCTGCTCGTTGGTGATGACCAGCGGCGGAGCGAGACGAATCGTATGATCGTGGGTGTCCTTGGCGAGAAGGCCGCGCTCTTTCAGCGCATGGCAATATTGCCGTGCGCCGCCGGCTTCGGGTTCCAGCTCGATGGCCATCATCAGGCCGCGGCCGCGCACGTCCCTGACGATGTTCGAGCGGATCGACCTGAGGCCTTCGATAAAGTAGTCGCCCATGACAGCGGCGTTCTCGATCATGCCCTCTTCCGTCAGCACCTTGAGTGCGGTACGCGCCACCGCGCAGGCGAGCGGATTGCCGCCGAAGGTCGAGCCGTGCTGGCCGGGTTTCAGTACGCCCAAGACTTCGGAATTCGAAAGCACGGCCGACACGGGATAGAAGCCGCCGGACAGCGCCTTGCCGATCAGCGTCACGTCGGCCTCGATGCCTTCGTGCTCCTCGGCCAGCAGCTTGCCGGTACGGCCGAGGCCGGTCTGGATCTCGTCGAGGATGAGGGTGACGTTATTTGCCGTGCAGAGCTCGCGGATGCGGGTGAAATAACCCGCCGGCGGGATGATGACGCCGGCTTCGCCTTGGATCGGCTCGATCAGGGCGGCCACCGTATTTTCGTTGATCGCTGCCTCGAAAGCCTCGGCGTCGCCGAAGGGAATGGTGCGGAAACCTGGCGTATAGGGGCCGAAGCCCGTGCGGGCCTCGGGATCTGTGGAGAAACTGATGATGCTCAGCGTCCGGCCATGGAAATTATCGGCGCAGACGATGATCTCCGCCTTGCCTTCCGGCACGCCCTTGACCTCGTATCCCCATTTGCGCACCGCCTTGATGGCGGTCTCCACTGCCTCGGCGCCGGAATTCATCGGCAGGATCTTGTGTGAGCCGGTGAGAGCCGCAAGCTCTTCGTAGAGATAGGCGAGCTGATCGTTGCGGAAGGCGCGAGAGGTGAGCGTCAGCCTGCCCGCCTGCTCGACCATGGCGGCGAGGATCTTCGGATGGCAATGGCCTTGGTTGACGGCGGAATAGGCCGAGAGGCAATCGAGATAACGGTTGCCGTCGGTATCCCAGACATAAACACCTTCGCCGCGCGTCAGCACCACGTCGAGCGGCTTGTAGTTATGGGCGCCGAGCCGTTGTTCCGTGGCGATCAGTTTTTCCGAAGTATTCATGGTCGTTCTCCCTCCAGAGCATGATGCCGAAAAGTGTAAGCGGTTTTCGGGCAGCATCATGCTCTAACTATTTAATTTAGAACAGGATTCAGATTTTAGGCCGTCCCGGCCTAAAATCATCCTGTTTTATGCGGCGCCTGCCCTATGCGGCGCGTGTCGGACGATCGAAGATGCGGCGGCCAAACAGGCTTGCCGTCAGCTCGACCAGGATGCGGGCGCTCTTGCCGCGATCGTCGAGAAACGGATTGAGCTCGACGAGATCGAGCGACGAGACGAGGCCGCTGTCCGAAAGCATTTCCATCACCAGATGCGCCTCGCGAAAGGTCGCGCCGCCCGGCACCGTTGTGCCGACGCCGGGGGCAATCTCGGGATCGAGGAAATCGAGGTCGAGGCTGACATGCAGCAGGCCGTTCGCCTTGGTGACGACATCGAGGATCTCGCGCATGATGGCGCCGATGCCCTGCTCGTCGATTGCGCGCATGTCGAAGACATTGACGCCGTGTTCGTGGATTTCCTCGCGTTCGCGCGCATCAACCGAACGGATGCCGACCTGGAAGACGTTCTTTGGATCGACGAACGGACGGTCCTTCGGCAGGATCTCGGCGAACTCCGCCTCGCCGCAGAAGAAGGCGACGGGCATGCCGTGAATATTGCCGGAGGGCGACGTTGCCGGAGAATTGAAATCGGCATGGGCATCAAGCCAGAGCACGAAGAGCGGGCGGCCTTTGCTGGCGGCATAGCGGGCCATGCCGGAGACGGTGCCCATAGAAAGGCTGTGGTCGCCGCCGAGAATTAGCGGAAAACGGCCGGAGGCGGCCACGTCGTGGACGCTGCTTTCGAGCGCGCGGGTGAAGGCGCCGACAATCCTCAAATTGTGAGCCTTCGGGTGATTCGGCAGGTCCATCGCCGGCACGATCCTGAGATCACCGATATCGGCGACGTCATGGCCAAGCTCGATCAACGTCTGGTCGACGCCGGCAATGCGCAGGGCGGAAGGGCCCATGGCAGCCCCTCTGCGGCCGGAGCCTTCTTCCAGCGGCGCGCCGATGAGGGTGACAGATCGCGATTGGGCATCCATTTCGAGGGCTCCGTGGTTGTGGCCTGTTTCGACCGATATTGGGGTAAAGTGCTGGTAGCAAAAAGATGGAAAAACGTCAGAAATGGACTATGATTGCGCAGATTGATAAATCTATTTTGACAAAGTGGGCAGCGTGGACGATCTCGACACCGAACTTCTCAGTGCACTTCGCCATAACGCCCGGATTTCCGTCTCGTCGCTTGCCGCGACGACAGGTGCATCGCGGGCGACAGTTGCCGCCCGTATCGACCGGCTGGTCGCCAGCGGCACCATTGTCGGCTTCACCATTCGCACCGGCCATGAGACGCGGTCCGCCGGCGTGCGCGCCATCGTCATGATCGAGGTGCTGGGCAAGCTCGCCGACAGGGTGGCCGATCAGTTGAGGGGCCTGCCGCAGGTGCGCGCGCTTCACAGCACCAACGGCAAATGGGATTTCGTCGCCGAGCTCGAGGATCGCGATCTTGCCGCCTTCGACGAGACGCTGCGCCGCATCCGGCTGATCAACGGCATCAATTCGACCGAGACCAACATCCTTCTCAAGACAAGCAAAACCGGTTTCTAAGCCGGCTTAAAGCTTGTGCATGCTGTCCGCAAACTGCTGCATAGCTTCGGGAGGATGCATCAGTATTCTCGTTCGTAGACAATCCCGGCTTCGCCCTCACCGTTGCCACCGGCCCCTCCGCGCAGCTTGACGCCGCGGCCGACATCGAGGTTGATCACCGCCTTGGCGCCGGCCGAACCGCCCTGCTGCAATTCGAAATAGGTGCGATCGTTGAGATAGCGGCCGACGCTGACGCTCGTCTGGCCCTTGGAATCGGTGCTGACGTCGAAATCGTCGACGCCGAGTTGATTGCGTAGGCCTTCGAAAAGCGAGGTGGAGCGGTTGCCGGCCAGCTGACTGACGGCATCGGCGAGCTGAGCGATCTGCACCGGCGAGAGCTTCGACATCGACTGGCCGAAGATCAGCTGTGCCAGCACCTCGTCCTGCGGCAGCTCGGGCGAGGAGGAGAAAGTGATTGCGGGATCGGTGGCAAGGCCCGCGACGTCGACGGTCAGCGTCGTCGTGCCGGAGGACGATGTCGCTTCCATATCGAGCGCCGGCGTCAAGTCGCCGGCAAAAGTGATCCTGCTCTTGTCAGAGAAGTCCAGGCGGCGGTTGAGAATGGTCAGGCGGCCGCGGCGCATGGTGAAACCGCCGGTCACGATGGGTGCAGCCGCCGTTCCGCGGATCGTCACCTGGCCGCCGAGTTCGGCGTCGATGCCGCGGCCGCGAACGAAGATATGCGAAGGCGCGTCGATTTCGAGATCCAGCGTGATCACGGAGGATTTCTCCCCAGGTTTGCGCTCGCCGTTATCGCGCATCTGCGCAAGCACGGCGCGCGGCGCATTCTTGTGCCGGATGTCGATTTCTCTCAGCGAGGTCGGCAGTTTTTCCGGGACCGTGATTGAGGTCTTATCCAGCAGCAGTTTGCCGCTCAGCGTCGCACTGGCGATCGGCCCGCGCAGGCCGACCGTGCCGTTGACGGTCGAGACGACAAGCGTTCCATCGACGTAGACCGCCTTGTCGAGCTTGATCGAAATGTCGGCGGGAAAGCCGCCAGCCGGCTGGATGCCGATCGTGCCGCTTGCAGAAATCGTGCCGCCGCCGCCAAGGTTGCCGCTGAGACGCGATATTACGGCCTGGCTGCCATTGAAGGTTACGGTTGCCGCGAGATTGTTGACCGCCAGATTGCGCCGGACGTCGACGAGCTTGGCGCCGTTGGTCGAGACCGTGCCATTGATGACGGGTGCTGCGGCCGTTCCGCCAATCTGGAGATTGACAGTGGCGACGCCGTCCGCGACGAGGCCCTGCTGCGCGAGCGGGGCGCCGAGCACGGCAAAGGGAAGATTGCCTGTGAAGTGCATGTCGATGGCGCGATTGCCTGTGATCACGACACTGCCGCCGCCCTTCAGCGACATGCCGGCGTCACCGGCAAGGCTGGTGTCGACCGTCAGCTTGTTTCCGGCAAGTTTGCCTGACGCACCGATGGTGAACGGCGAAAGGCCGGCGCCTTTTGTCTGGCTCGTCCCTGCGTTCTTCCAGTCGACCTTGAAATCGACCGACGGCGCCGATAGCGCGCCGGTGGCCTTTACGGTCGCCGAGACCGCGCCCTCGGCGGCAAGGCCGGGAACGAAGCCGTTGGCGATGTCGGCCGGAACATTGGTGGCGTTCGCCGTGACGTCGACCGAGCGGATCGACGTGCCTGCGATCGAAAGATCGCCGGCTGCTTTCAGCGCCATGCCGCCGCCGCCAGTCAGGTTCGCGTCGAAATCCAGCCTGTCACCGGCATATTTTCCCGTTGCCGCCAGCGCGAGGCGGGACAGGCCGGCAGCCTTGGTGTGGCTGGTCGCGGCATCTTTCCAGTCGAGCTTGAAGTCGACGATCGGATTGGCCGGCGTTCCCGACGTTATGGCGCTTGCCGAAAGCGTGCCTTCGGCACCGAGGCCGGGAACGAAGGCATTTGCGATATTTGCCGGCAGCGCCGGGATATCGGCATTGATCGAAAGGTCCCGGATGGCGGTTCCCGCGATCGTGACGCCGCCCTTTGCCTTGGCCAACACGCCGTCCTTGCCGGCGAGATTAGCGTCGAAATCGACCCGGTCATTGGCGAACTTGCCGGATGCCGCAGCGTTCAAGCCCAAAAGGCCGCTGCTCTTGGTCTGGGCGGTCGCGGCGTTCTTCCAGTCGAGCTTGAAATCGACCGCCGGCTTTGGAAGTGTGCCAGAAGCCGATGCCGTTCCCGAGACGGTGCCTTCTGCGGCAAGACCCGGGACGAAGCCGTTGGCGAGGCCTGCCGGAAGGTTGGCGAGATCGGCCTTGACGTCAAGGTTGCGAACCGACGTGCCTGAAATCGCAACGTTGCCGGCGGCCTTCAGCGAAAGGCCGCCCTGGCCGGCGAGATTGGTATCGAAATCGAGCCGGTTGTCGGCAAAGTGTCCCGATGCGGCAAGTGCCAGGCCGGAGAGGTGCGCGAGTCGGGTCTGGCTGGTCGCAGCGTCGGTCCAGTCGAGCTTGAAGTCGGCTTTCGGTGCGGCGAATGTTCCGGCGGCGGACATGGTGCCGGAAATCGTGCCGCCGGCCGCGAGATCGGGAACGAAGGCATTTGCGAGGCTGGCGGGAAGCTTGGCGATCTCGGCATCGACCTTGATGCTGTCGATCGCCGTACCAGCCAATGCGACATTGCCGATGGCCTTTAGTGAAAGGTCTTTATCGCCGCTGACTGCCGCGTTGAAATCAAGCTTGTTTTCCGCAAATTTTCCCGATGCGGTCACGCCGAGCGCTGCAAGGCCGGCCCGTTTCGTGTGGCTCGTCGCAGCATCTTTCCAATTGAGATCGAAATCGGCATTCGGGGCGGAGAGCGACCCGCTGACCGAGATCTTTCCTGAGATCGCGCCTTCGGCGGCGAGATCGGCGACGAAGTCGTTTGCGATGTTTGCGGGAACATTGGCCAGCGCGGCGTCGACTTTGACGTCGCTGATTGTCGTGCCCGTGATGGCGACATTGCCCTTTGCCGTCAGCGAGAGGCTGTTGGCGCCGCCGATCACCGTGTCGAAATCGAGCTTATTATCTGCAAGTTTTCCCGATGCGGTCACGCCGAGCGCTGCAAGGCCGGCGCGTTTCGTCTGGCTCGTCGCGGCATTCTTCCAATTCAGATCGAAATTGGCGGTCGGGGCGGAAAGAGAGCCGCTGGCAGAGACCGTTCCCGAGATCGCGCCTTCGGCGGCGAGATCGGCGACGAAGTCGTTTGCGATGTTTGCGGGAACATTGGCCAGCGCGGCATCGACTTTCACGTTGCCGATTGTCGTGCCCGTGATGGCGACATTGCCGTTTGCCTTTAAGGAGAGGCTGTTGGCGCCGACGATCACCGTGCTGAAATCGAGCTTATTATCCGCAAGTTTTCCTGATGCGGTCATGCCGAGCGCTACAAGGCCAGCCCGTTTCGTGTGGCTGGTCGCAGCATCTTTCCAATTGAGATCGAAATCGGCATTCGGGGCGGTGAGCGACCCGCTGGCCGCGATCTTTCCTGAGATCGCGCCTTCGGCGGAGAGATCGGCGACGAAGCTGTTTGCGATATTTGCGGGAACATTCGCCAGTGCGGCGTCGACCGTGACATTGCCGATCGTCGTGCCCGTGATGGCGACATCGCCGGTTGCCTTTAAGGAGAGGCTGTTGGCGCCGACGATCACCGTGTCGAAATCGAGCTTGTTTTCGGTGAATTTTCCTGATGCGGTCACGCCGAGCGCTGCAAGGCCCGCACGCTTCGTCTGGCTCGTCGCAGCGTCTTTCCAATCGAGATCGAAATCGGCACTCGGGGCGGAGAGCGACCCGCTGGCGGAGATCTTTCCAGAGATCGCGCCTTCGGCGGCGAGATCGGGGACGAAGCTGTTTGCGATATTTGCCGGAACATTCGCCAGTGCGGCATCGACCGTGACGTTACCGATCGTCGTACCCGTGATGGCGATATTGCCGTTTGCCTTCAGCGAGAGACTGTTGGCACCGCCAATCGCCGTGTTGAAATCGAGCTTGTTGTCGCCGAATTTTCCGGATGCCTTGACGGCGAGGTCGGCAAGGCCCGCACGCTTCGTCTGGCTGGTCGCAGCACTTTTCCAATCGAGATCGAAATTGGCGGTGGGAGCAGCGAGCGAGCCGGAGGCGGCCAGTTTTCCTGTAATCGTGCCTTCGGCGGCGAGATCGGGAACGAAGCCATTGGCAATGCGGGCAGGCAGGTTGAGGATATCGGCATTGACATCAAGCACCGGCGCCTTCGGGTCGGCGAGCGCGACATTGCCGGCTGCCTTCAGCGACAGTCCGTCATTGCTGCCAATCGTCGTGTCGAAATCGAGCTTGTTGTCGGCGAATTTGCCACCGGCGGTGATGCCGAGCGGTGCCAGGCCCGCCCCCTTTATCTGGCCCGTCGTCGCATCCTTCCAGTCGAGCTTGAAGTCGGCGACCGGTGCTGCCGGCGTTCCGGTTACGGCAATCGTTCCGGAGATCGTGCCGCCGGCTGAAAGGTTGGGCACGAAACCGTTGGCGAGCGCTGCCGGCAGCTCGTGGATGTCTGCATCGAGCTTCAGCGTTTCACCGGCGGAACCGGTGACAGTCACCGAACCGGTGCCGGTCTTCAGCGTCAGTCCGTTCAGACTGGCGGCACCGCCGCCGATGGTGACCTGCGTCGGTGCGGCAAGCTCGATCGGGATATTGCGGGGGCTTGCCGAAAAGCGATCGAGGTTCAGCTGCATCGTACCGGCCGCCGCCTCGATATTGCCGGCCGCCAGCACGGGATTGCCGTCATAGGCAGCATCGAGATGGAAGTCGGTATGGTCTTGCTGCTTGGTAAAATCGAGCGAAAACCCGGCCAGCCTGTTCGTTCCGACACTCACCTCCGCGGCCTTGACCGTACCTTTTGCGGCAAGGGCTTTGAGATCGCTGACCGTGACATCGATATCCGGCTTGGTGATCGCAAGCGTATCACGGCGGATCGATCCGCCTGTTGCAAGCAGCTTGAGCGCAATCCTGCCGCTATCGCTGCTCACGCCAAGCGACCCCTTGAGATCACCGTCGGCTTTCTGTCCGCCGAGTGCGGCAAGCAGGCCGACATTGGGGAAATCGAAAGTCAGTGCGCCTGTTGGCTCCAGGGAAGGCGAGAATTCCACATTGCCGGTCAGCCGGTTGCCGCCGATATCAGCGGTCAAAGCCGGAATACTCGTCTTGCCGTCCCGCGAACTGATGTCACCGTTGATGCCGATCGGCTGGCCGTCGATCGTGCCGGTGGCGGCGATCCTGCCCTGCGGCGCCTTGGGATCGGCGAGCCCTGACAGGTCGATATTCAGATTGCCGAGCACGCGGTCGGCCATTTCAAGGCTGGCGGCCTTCAGATTGGCCGTCACCGAGATTGCCGGGAGCTCACCGCCAACTCTCAATGCATAACCCGCGCCACCACTGGCGCCGGGGATGAGCTTGCCGATGTCAGGCAACCGGCCGGAGAGATCGGCATTCAACATCCCGCCGTCGAGCGCGACGTTGCCGGCGGCTTCGAGCGTGCCGGATTTCAGGACGATGTTGGACAGCGCGAATTTTGACGGGATGGTGCCGACCATCTGGCTTTCGAACGAGATCGGTCCGTCGAACCTGCTTGTCACCGCAGCCGGCAGGGCTGCCGGGTCGATGGTGAGCTTGAGGTTGCCGGTCAGCGCCTTGTCTGCCAGCCGATAGGAGCCGTTGAGGCCGCCGTTGATATTGGCGCTTTCGACGGTGGTGGCGTTGAAGCCGATGCCACTGGGCGAGATCTGCAGCGGCGAGGCGATCGTGACCGGGCCCTGGACGGCGCGATTGAGGTTCGGGTCGGAGAAGGTTACGTCGCCGGCAACGAGGCGCAGCTGGACGCTGCCGGAACGGGCGGCGAGATTGAAGGCGTCGCTCTTTGCGGTCAGCTTGATATTGCCGATATTGGCCTGCGGGAGGGTTGCGGTGTCGAGCGAGCCGCTGACGTTCAGCCGGGCCGCCTGCGCATCGCCTGTCAGTGCCAGGTTGAGGCCAGAAATGAGGAAGCGCGCTTCGCCTTCGGCGAGCGGCCAGCGGAAATCGACGGGCCCCGACGTGCCGAGCAGATTGGCGTTCAGGCTGTTATTGCCGGCCGGATCGAGGGTGCCCGAGGCGGCGATCACCACGCTGCCGGTGGCGATATTGCCGGTCTGGATATCGATCTTGCCGTGATTGTCGAAGGTCGTGGCAAGATCGATATTGGTCTGGCCGGCAAAAAGCGGCCGGAATGCCGATGGAAGCAGCGAGCTCAGGTCACCGCCACCCTTGAGGTCGAGATGGTGCAGCCCGTCTGCCGTGATCTGATGCCGGGCCTCGATTGCGGCGCGCTGCTGCCCGTCGAGGGCGGCCTGCACTTTGCCTTTCCAATCGGATATCGGCCCCTGGCCGTCGAGATCAATGTTGACGGCCGGGCTGTCCGGCAAGCCGAGAAAGCCCGCCAGCAGCCCGCCCTTCGGCTCGGACAGTTGCGCCTTCAACCGCAGCCGGTTTTCGGCCGGCGCAAAGGCGATGTCGGCGGCAAGCCGCGCATCCGGGACCGCGTGACGGCTGACATTGACGACGGCCTCGCCGCCATCGCCATTTGCCGAAAGGCTGCCCTCGGCGGCGAGCGCAAAGGCGCGGCCGGCAACAGGTGCGGCAAGTTTGATATCGGGCAGCGCGACACGGTCTATATCGACCTTGATCGGAAGATTAAATCCGCCGGAATTTTCAGCTCCGGGCCGCGAGGGGAGGGTGCGCACCGGCTTGCGCAGCACGTTGATCGCTTCGATCTCGAAGCGTTTGGCATGGAAAGTTCCCGTCAGCAGCGCAAGCGGATTCCAGTCGATCGCGACGCCATGAATTTCCGCAAAGACGCCCCTGGTGTCGGAGATGGAAATCTCGGCGGCCCGCAGCCCGCCGGTCAAAAGGCCTTGCGGTTCGCGAACCTCGATCGTCATGTCGCGGTTGGAAAGCGTGGAGGCTATCTTTTCGGTGACGATGCGAGCACCAAAACTGGTGAAGCCGAAGATCGCCAGCGCTACGACGGCGAGAATCAAAGTGGCACCGACGGCATAGCCGGTGAGCCGTACGATCCAGTTGACGATTTTTGCCAGCGTTTGCATCGGCGCGGACACTACCCCGTTTTCATGACGGCTCACAGATCGGAAAACACGAGCGGCATCGGCAACCCTAGAAGGATTGGCCAATGCCGGCGTAGATTCCGTAATCTGTGCCATCTTCGTACTTGTTTAGCGGCACGGCAAAATCAAGCCGCAGCGGGCCGAAAGGCGTTGCATATCGTATTCCGGCGCCGGCGCCGGCGCGGATATCGGAAAAACCCGGAAAGGTGCTGTCCGATACCGTGCCGACATCGACGAAGGGCACGATGCCGATCGTATCGGTGATCTTGATGCGGGCCTCCAGCGAACCGGTCACATAAGAGCGGCCGCCGGTGGCATCGCCATTGTCGTTATAAGGCGAGATTTCCTGATAGCTGTATCCGCGCACAGAACCGCCGCCGCCGGCAAAGAAGCGCTGGGTGGCGGGAATGTCCCCAATGCTATCGCCGCCGATCAGGACGCCGGCGGCAACCTTGCCGGCAAGCACCAGGCCGTCTTCCTGGCCGAACGGCAAATAGCCGGAAATCGAGCCCTCGAATGCCGCATAGGGCGTGGCGTTGAAGATTTCGTAGCCAGGCTTTGCCGAGAATGTCGCGCGATAGCCCTCTGTCGGGTTGAACTTGTCGTCGCGTGCATCGCGATCATATTTGATCGGCAAGGCAAAAGTCAGATAGTCGTTCGTGCCGAAGGCGTCGTCGTCGCGCTCCCAGCTGACCTCGCCGCTCGCCGAGACGGTGTCCCGGTCGGTCAGCTCGTAGGAAAGGCCGAGCGAGGCGGTGACGAGCGTCGCGTTATAGGCATCCGGATTTTCGGTCTTGGCGACGATGCCGGCCTTCAGGGTGGCGGCAGGAAAGAAGGCGCCGGGCTTGGTGAAGAGGATGCCGGCGGAATAGTCGAGGCTGCCGACATCCGTCGTTTCGCCAAGCCTGGAGACCGATCCCTCGATCCTCAGCGTTTCGGCTTCGCCGAACAGGTTGCGGTGGCCCCAATAACCCTGAACACCGAAGCCGTCGGTGGTGGAATATTGCGCGCCGACGCCGAAGTAGCGCCTTTTGCCCTCGGAAACCTCGATCGTCATCGGCAAGGTGCCGTCAGGCGCCAATGCATCCCCTTGGTGGATGGTGACGCTCGAAAAGACGCCGAGGGCGCGAAGGCGCTCGCCGGCTTTCTTCAGTGCTTCCGGGGAATAGGCTTCGCCCTTGTTCAGCCGGGAATAACGCTGGATGAAAGTCGGCTTGACGGTCTTTTCGCCGGTGACGCCCACATCGCCGATCGGGGCGACGGGACCGCCCTCGGCAGCAAGGACGATATCGACGGTATCGCTGTTGTGATCGGCGACGACCTTGCGTTCGGTCAACTTGGCAAACGGCCGACCTTCGCTCTTCAATTGTTCGACAATCTTGTCGCCGGCCTTGATGATGGCGAGCGAGCCGGCCTCAGCGCCCGGGGCGAGATCGTAATCGGCGGGATTATGGTTTGCGGCATCGCCGCCGAACTGAACTTCCCTGACCTTGAAAACCGGGCCGGGAGCAATGTCGACGGTGACGCGGATCGGGCCGGACCGGTCGAATGTCGGATTGGGTGGCAGGTCGTCGATATTCTTGCCGTCGATGGTGATCGTCACCAGGCCGCCATAACGGGCCTTTTCATAGAGAGTGGCGATCAGGCGCTCTCGGTCGTCGCGCGCCTTGACGACGATGCCGAGATCGCCGGACACCGGCTGCTTCTGGTCGCTGACGAGACGGGAACTGTTTTC
Source organism: Rhizobium sp. SRDI969 (assembly GCF_025152725.1). Taxonomy (NCBI): domain Bacteria; kingdom Pseudomonadati; phylum Pseudomonadota; class Alphaproteobacteria; order Hyphomicrobiales; family Rhizobiaceae; genus Rhizobium; species Rhizobium sp. SRDI969. The sequence goes on along the minus strand of NZ_CP104035.1, from coordinate 4,178,080 downwards.
CAGCGCTTCTTTCAGGTCGGGATCGGCGGTATCGGCTTTAAGGTCGACGTGGTAGCGCACCGGATCGGGCACCTGTTCGCCTTCGTCTTCTTCTTTGCCGAAAATGGTGATGCCGAAAAGCTTGAAGGCGTAAGCGTCGCCGATCAGGACCGGTGAGAACGCAGCTGCCGCTGCGACCACCATCATGGTGCCTGTTCGCCGATACGCAGTACTTGTTTTCGGACCTGTCCCTCTAATCCGCATCCGCCGCTTTTGGTTACGCCTATGATGAAGCTTCGTTGCCCAGCCGTGAACAGCTTAGCGATAAAATCGCGCGGGGTGTACCATTTTAAATTGCCAACGCACTAATTTAGCACAAAAAATCCCGGACGTGTGTCCGGGATTTCCTGGATTTAGCGATTTCAGGGTGCTCTCAGCGAGGGCAACTATCGATGTAGCGGCGACCGTAGCGGTCGCGATAGTAGCACTGGCCGGGCTGTTCGGCGACGCTGCCGATGAGGGCGCCGGACACGCCGCCGATCGCGGCGCCGACTGCCGCGCCACGAACATTGCCGGTGACTGCACCGCCGATGACGGCGCCTGATGCAGCGCCGATGCCGGCGCCCTGCTGCGTCGGCGTGCAGCTTGCAATCGACAGGCCGACCAATGCGAGTATGACAGCTTTCTTCATCTTTTCTCTCCGAGGTTGTTGCCCAGCGGGCAAAGGCCGTCCCTTCTATTTTTTTTCAGGCTAGACCGAAAACTATGTCGGAAGAAAGGGTTGTCCATCCGGTGTGCTGATTTTTTTGCGATCGGGCCGGGTCGCCTTTTGCACGGTGCGCAAGCTCCCCCTGCCTTCTGCGGCATCAATTTCGTTGATCGCGGCGCGCATATTTTTTATCTGGAATCATTCAAAAATCTGGGCCTTTTGCCGCAGTTGATGTTAAAGCAAAGGGTAAGCATTGACGCGCGGACGTCCAGTCATCAAGAACATCCGCGCGATACTGGAGCACATGATGGATTTCGAAGCGTTTTTCAAAGACGAGCTGGACGGGCTTCATAGCGAAGGCCGTTACCGCGTTTTTGCCGATCTCGAACGTCACCGCGGCAATTTCCCGCGCGCGACGCGTCACACCGCGGATGGCCAAAAGGAGGTCACGGTCTGGTGCTCCAACGACTATCTCGGCATGGGCCAGCATCCGAAGGTGATCGAGGCGATGAAGAACGCCATCGACCACTGTGGCGCGGGTGCGGGAGGCACCCGGAATATTTCTGGCACCAACCACCATCACGTCATGCTCGAGCGTGAGCTTGCCGATCTGCACGGCAAGGAAGCCGCGCTGATCTTCACGTCGGGCTATGTCTCCAACTGGGCAGCGCTCGGCACGCTCGGCGCCAAGATCCCCGGCCTGATCATCTTCTCCGACGCATTGAACCATGCCTCGATGATCGAGGGCATCCGCTACGCCAAGTGCGACAAGGTGATCTGGAAGCACAATGACGTGGCCGATCTCGAAGCCAAGCTCAAGGCCGCCGATCCGAAGGCGCCGAAGCTGATCGCCTTCGAGAGCGTCTATTCGATGGATGGCGATATCGCCCCGATCAAGGAAATCTGCGACCTCGCCGACACATACGGGGCGATGACCTATCTCGACGAAGTGCATGGCGTCGGCATGTACGGCCCGCGCGGCGGCGGCATTGCCGAGCGCGACGGGCTGATGGACCGGCTGACCGTGATCGAGGGCACGCTCGGCAAGGCGTTTGGGGTGATGGGCGGCTATATCGCCGCGTCGACGGCGCTTTGCGATTTCATCCGCTCGTTTGCGTCGGGCTTCATCTTCACCACGGCGCTGCCGCCGGCGCTGGCCGCCGGTGCCGTCGCCTCGATCCAGCACCTGAAGATCAGCCAGTTCGAGCGCGCCCGCCATCAGGACCGTGTCCGCAAGCTGCGGGCGCTGCTCGACCAGCGCGGCATTCCGCATATGCCCAATCCGAGCCATATCGTGCCGGTGCTGGTCGGCGATGCGGCCAAGTGCAAGTGGATCTCCGACCTGCTGCTCGACAATTGCGGCGTTTACGTCCAGCCGATCAACTATCCCACCGTGCCGAAGAAGACCGAACGGCTGCGCATCACGCCGACACCGCTGCATTCCGACGCCGATATCGCCCATCTGGTCGAGGCGCTGCATTCGCTTTGGTCGCGCTGCGCGCTCGCAAGGCACGTCGCCTGATTTTTCGATGATCGCTCGGTTCGAACCGTAATTCAGGGCCTCCACTGGAGGCTCTGACAGCGATCGGTCTTGCTCCCGCAAGGCGCTGCTGCAAACCTCCTTACCCGCCCAAGATCATCCGCTCTGTGCTTGGTCTCAACACCGATGACACATCGCAATCGGCCTGATCGATGCGCGTCGAACTCTCCCTGTGCTTGCCCTTCCCGCAAACTGCATTGCCGATCCGGCCTTTGTGCCGCATGAGAAAACCTTTTCTCACTTGACATAAGGTTTGGTAAAAGCTTTTCTCAGATCACTTCAGAAGGAGGACGTTCTGAACATATCGGGAGGAAAAAGAGGCAGGATCACCATCCACGAGGTGGCGGCGGCTGCCGCGGTGAGCATCTCCACGGCGTCGAAAGCTCTCAACGATACCGGCCGGATGGGCTCGGAAACGCGCGAACGGGTGAAACGGATTGCCGCGGAAATTGGATACCGGCCGAATGCGCTGGCCAGAGGTCTTCTCAGCAAGCGCAGCTTCACCATCGGACTGCTGACGAATGATACTTACGGCCGTTTCACGCTGCCTGTCATGGCAGGCATTTCGGACGCACTCGTCGATCACGGTGTTTCGGTCTTCCTGTGCGCGATCGAAGACGATCCGGCGCTCGCCCAGATCCATGTCGACGCGATGCTGGACAAGCAGGTCGATGGGATCATCGCAACCGGCAAGCGGCTGGACAGGCGCCTGCCTGTCGACCTGTCGAATTTGCATGTGCCTGTCGTCTACGCCTTCACGGAGGGGACGCAGAACAGTGTTACTTTTCGTTCGGACGACGAGCAGGGTGCGAGGCTCGCCGTCGAGTGGCTCGCGAACATCGGGCGGCGGCGGATTGCCCATATCACCGGGCCGGAAGAGTTCTTCTCGGTGCGGGAGCGTGCCGGCGCCTATCACGAGGTGGCAGGTCACCGCGAACCGGTGCTCTACGGCGTCTGGTCGGAAAGCTGGGGCCATGAGGCAGTCGAGCAGCTTTGGAAGAGACCCGGAGAAAAACCGGATGCGCTCTTCTGCGGCAATGATCAGATCGCCCGAGGTGCTGTGGATGCGTTGCGCGAGCGCGGCGTCAAGGTGCCGCAGGACGTCTCGGTCGTCGGCTTCGACAATTGGGAGATTGTCGCGGCCCAGACGCGGCCGCCGTTGACGACGGTGGACATGGAACTGAAGGAGCTCGGGCGGCAAGCCGGATTGACGGTGCTTGCGCTTGCGGAAGGACGGCCTGTCGAACCGGGAGTGAGGAAATTGCCGTGCCGGCTGATCGTCCGGCAATCATGCGGGGGGTAAAGCCCCCGGGGATGAGAACACGTGAATGAGCAAAGGCGCGAGGAGATGCGCCATATCGGGAGGAGTGTCATGATCAAGCGTCTATTGGCGGCGACCAGCATCGCTACCTTATGTCTGGTGTCGGCCGCGTCAGCCGCCGAAAATGTCGAAATGTGGGTTCGCTCGGGGATCGGCGACGCCTTCAAGAAGGTCGTCGAAGCCTATAATTCCGGTCACGAGAACAAGGTCGTGATGACCGAAGTGCCGTTTTCCGAGCTCGTGCAGAAATATGCGACGGCAATCGCCGGCGGACAGGCGCCGGACGCGCTGTCGATGGATCTCATCTACAACCCCGCCTTTGCTGCGGCCGGCCAGCTGGAAGACCTGACGGACTGGGCGAAATCGCTGCCCTATTTCAACTCGCTGTCGCCCTCGCATGTGCGCCTCGGCACCTATCAGGGCCGGATCTACGGCCTGCCGCTGTCGGTCGAGACATCGGTCTTTGCCTGGAACAAGGATCTCTACAAGAAGGCGGGTCTCGACCCGGAAAAGGCGCCGGCCAACTGGGATGAAATCACCGCCAATGCCGAGAAGATCCGGGCCTTGGGTGACGATACCTACGGCTTTTATTTCTCCGGCGGCGGCTGCGGCGGCTGCATGATCTTCACCTTCACGCCGCTCACCTGGGGTGCCGGCGCCGATATCCTGTCGGCCGACAGCAAGACGGCAACGCTCGATACCCCTCAGATGCGCAAGGCCGTCGATATCTACCGCAACATGGTCAAGAAGGACTTGGTGCCGGCGGGTGCGGCCAGCGACACCGGCGCCAACTTCCTGACCTTTACCAACGGCAAGATCGGCCAGCAAAGCCTCGGCGCCTTTGCCATCGGCACGCTGGTGACCGAGCATCCCGATATCAACTTCGGCGTGACGCTCATCCCCGGCGTTGACGGCAAGCCTTCGTCCTTTGCCGGCGGCGACAACTTCGTCATCACCAAGGGCACGAAGAAGATCGACGCGGTGAAGGGCTTCCTCGAATATGTGTATTCGATGGACGGCCAGAAGATCATGGCGAAATACGGCAGCCTGCCGACGCGCGGCGATATCGCCGACAAGGTGCTTGAGGGCCTCGATCCGCGCATGCAGGTTGGCCTGAAGGCGATCAGCGTCGCCAAGACGCCCTATACGCTGCAATTCAACGACCTGATCAACAGCGCCAACGGGCCATGGGCAAGCTTCACCAATGCCGCGATCTTCGGCGACGATGTCGACGGCGCGTTTTCGAGCGCCCAGTCGGAAATGCAATCGATCATCGATAGCGGCCAGTAATCTCTCCCCGGCCGCGGCCGGGGAGCGGTGGCAGCTTCCCGGCCAATCCCACTCGACAGACGCGGAGCGTTTTGATGACCGGTTCCGGTTCAGAGACTCTATTGCCTCAGCGCAGGCGACGGCGCAGATCGAACTGGCGAGGTCTTGCCTATATCGCGCCGGCCATGGCGCTCGTCATCGTCTTCTTCATCATGCCGGTTCTCTTCACCGGATGGATGAGCCTTCACAACTGGCCGCTGATGGGGGCGTCGCGCTGGATCGGCTTCAACAATTATTTTCGCATGGCCAACGACACCCGCTTCATGGCGGCGCTGAATTTCACGGCCTACTACACCGTGATCGTCACCATCGCGATCTTCGCGATCGCCTTTCCGCTCGCCATCTTCGTCGAAAAGGAACGGCAGTTCGTCAGCGCCTATCGGACGATCATCTTCCTGCCCGTCGTGGTCGGTCTTGCCACCGCCTCCCTGCTCTGGGTCTGGCTCGCCAATGTCGATAGCGGCTTCATCGGGCCGGCCTTGAAGGCGCTCGGTCTTCTGGAAAAGAGCCCCAATCTGCTGGCGACTTTCGACACCGCCTTTCTGACGATCGTGGTGATGGTCGTCTGGAAGATCGCCGGCTTCACCATGATCATTCTTTTGACTGGGCTTCAGGCCATTCCGTCCGAGCTGACGGAGGCCGCCCGCATCGACGGCGCCGGGCGCTGGCAGCGTTTCCGGCATCTGACGCTGCCGCTGATGCGCAAGACGATCGCCCTGGCGCTGATCGTCTCCGTCACCGGTTCGATCCTCGCCTTCGACCAGTTCTACATCATGACGTCAGGCGGACCGCAGAACAAAATGATCTCGGTGGTCTATTACATCTTCAATCAGTCCTTCGTGTCGTTCAACCTCGGCTACGGCGCAGCGCTGTCGATCGTGCTTCTCGCCATCCTGGTGGCGATCAGCATCGTGCAGCTCTGGCTGCTTCGCGTCGGGGAGGAGCGTCCATGACCACCTCAAGGGAACGCCGCGCGCGCAAGGCCATCCGTGCGAAATCGGTCTATCATCTGACCGGCATTGCCATATCGATCTTCTTCCTCGCCCCCTTCGTGATCACGCTATTGTCGTCCTTCCGGCATGGCACGGAGGCTAGCCTGCCGCCCCTGCCGCCGTGGCCGACCTCCGGCGTCAGCATCGATTCCTATGCTCTGCTCGATACGTTCGGCGCCGGCATCTGGCGGCACATGATCAATTCTCTGTTCGTTTCGGTCGCCACCGTGGTGCTCACCGTCGCCGTCAGCCTGCTCGCCGGCTACGGTTTCTCGCGGTATCGATTTCCGATGAAGAATGCGCTCTTCGTGCTGATCATCGCGACGCTGATGATCCCGTTCCAGTCGATCCTGACGCCGCTCTTCATCATCCTGGCAAAGCTCGGCCTCAACAATTCGCTGATTGGGCTGACGCTCGTTTATGTGACGCTGCAACTGCCCTTCTCGGTCTTCATGATGCGCAACGCCTTCGACGCCGTGCCGAAGGAGATCGAAGAGGCCGCACGCATCGACGGCGCGCGCGACCTCAGGCTTCTGGTCCGGGTTCTTCTGCCGCTGGTCCTTCCCGGCGTCGCGACGGTCGCGATCTTTGCCTTCCTCAATGCCTGGAACGAGTTTCTCGCAGCACTCGTGCTGCTCTCCAGCAATGAGAAATACACCCTGCCAGTGCTGATGACGGCGGTTCGCGCCGGACGGCTCGGCGCCATCAACTGGGGAGCGGTCCAGGCCGGTGTCGTCGTCATGACGATTCCTTGCCTGATCGTCTTCCTGCTCCTGCAACGCTATTACATGCGCGGGCTGATGGCCGGCGCGGTGAAATGATCTTAGAGAAAGTGGAGCCCATGACCAAACCAAGCAACGACCGCCAGTTTCGTCCCGTCGCCGTTCCCGATGTGGAACTCGGCGGCTTCTGGGGCAAATGGCAGGACGCCGTCTGCAATTCCACCGCCGAGACCTTGCTCGACCGCTGTGTCGAGGCCGGCATGCTCAAGGCGATCGACGTCGATCAGCCGAGCCCCGGGGTCGTCATTCCCATTCAGCCATGGGGCGGGACGACCCAGATGTTCTGGGATTCCGACCTCGGCAAGTCGATCGAGACGATCGCCTATTCGCTTTATCGCCGGCCGAACCCGAAGCTCGAGGCGCGGGCCGACGAGATCATCGACATGTATGAGAAGCTGCAGGATGAGGACGGCTATCTGAACGCCTGGTTCCAGCGCGTGCAACCGAACCGGCGCTGGACCAACCTGCGCGACCATCATGAGCTCTATTGCGCCGGCCATCTGATCGAAGCCGCGGTCGCCTATTACCAGGCGACCGGCAAACGCAAGCTGCTCGACATCATGAGCCGCTATGCCGATTACATGATCAAGATTTTCGGGCACGGCGAGGGCCAGATCCCCGGCTACTGCGGCCATGAGGAAGTCGAGCTCGCGCTGGTCAAGCTCGCCCGCGTGACGGGAGAAAAGAAATATCTCGAGCTATCGAAATACTTCATCGACGAACGCGGCACCGAACCGCATTTCTTCACCGCCGAGGCAAGTCGCGACGGCCGCGATGTCTCCGAATACCACCAGAAGACCTATGAATATGCGCAGGCACACCAGCCGGTGCGCGCGCAGACAAAGGTCGTCGGCCACGCCGTGCGCGCCATGTATCTCTATTCGGGCATGGCCGACATTGCCACCGAATACCAGGACGACAGTCTGACGGCAGCGCTGGAAACGCTCTGGGACGATCTGACGACCAAGCAGATGTACATCACCGGCGGCATCGGGCCGGCGGCGTCCAACGAAGGCTTTACCGATTATTTCGATCTGCCGAACGATACCGCCTATGCGGAGACCTGCGCCTCGGTCGGCCTGGTGTTCTGGGCAAGCCGCATGCTCGGCCGCGGGCCGGATCGGCGCTATGCCGACATCATGGAGCAGGCGCTTTACAACGGCGCGCTGCCGGGGCTTTCGACGGACGGCAAGACCTTCTTCTATGACAATCCGCTTGAAAGTGCCGGCAAGCACCATCGGTGGAAATGGCACCATTGCCCTTGCTGCCCGCCCAACATCGCCCGGCTGGTGACCTCGATCGGCTCCTACATGTACGCCGTTTCGGATAACGAGATCGCCGTGCACCTCTATGGCGAGAGCACCGCCCGGCTGAAGCTTGCTAACGGTGCCGAGGTCGAACTCGAGCAGACCACCAACTATCCGTGGGACGGTGCGGTCGCCTTTACCACCAGGCTGGAGAAGCCGGCGCGGTTTGCGCTGTCGCTGCGCATTCCGGACTGGGCCGAAGGCGCAACCCTCAGCGTCAACGGAGAGATGCTCGATCTCAACGCCAATATGCGGGACGGATATGCCAGGATCGATCGTGACTGGGCGGCGGGCGATCGTGTCGCCCTCTACCTGCCGCTGGCGCTTCGGCCGCAATATGCCAATCCGAAGGTGCGCCAGGACGCCGGCCGGGTCGCATTGATGCGCGGGCCGCTGGTCTATTGTCTGGAAACCACGGACAATGGCGAAGACCTCAATGCCATCGTCCTGCCGCGTGAGCTCTCCACAGCCGAAACCGTCGTGCTGAAGGATCTCAACGATGCCGTCGCCCTCGATCTCAAGGTCGAGCGCGAGGAAACATCGAACTGGGGAACAGCGCTCTACCGCAAGGCGCCGGCCGAAAGGCAGGTCGCCACCGCGCGTTTCGTGCCCTATCATCTCTGGGACAACCGCGCACCCGGAGAGATGCTCGTCTGGGTCCAGTCGGACAGATAGGTCTTTTGGGGATGACGAACGGTGTGGCTAACAAGAGCGTCGTGCTCCAGGACGTGCGAAAAAGCTATGGCAATCTGCAGGTGGTCCACGGCATCGACCTGACGATCGCGGAGGGCGAATTCGTCGTCTTCGTCGGCCCTTCCGGCTGCGGAAAATCGACGCTTCTGCGCATGATCGCCGGCCTGGAAGACGTGACCGACGGGGAGGTCGAGATCAAGGGGCGTGTTGTCACCGATCTCGATCCATCCGAGCGCGGCATCGCCATGGTCTTCCAGTCCTACGCGCTCTATCCGCATATGAGCGTGCGCGACAACCTGGCCTTCGGCTTGAAGATGGCGCGCACCAGTGCCGCCGAGATAGAGACGCGCGTCAAGGCCGCTTCCGCCATCCTGAAGATCGACCATCTTCTCGACCGGCGGCCGGGACAGCTTTCCGGCGGCCAGCGGCAGCGTGTGGCGATCGGCCGGGCGATCGTGCGCAAGCCCGATGTCTTCCTGTTCGACGAACCGCTGTCCAATCTCGATGCGGAACTGCGCGTTTCGATGCGCATCGAGATCGCCCGCCTCCATCGTGAACTCGGCAATACGATGATCTATGTCACGCACGATCAGACGGAGGCGATGACGCTCGCCGACAAGATCGTCGTGCTGCGCGACGGCCGCGTCGAACAGGCCGGAACGCCGCGGGAAATCTATGAGAATCCCTCGAATACCTTCGTGGCGGGCTTCATCGGCTCGCCGAGGATGAACCTGCTGAATGCCCGTTGGGGTGAGGGAGGCATGGTCGAAGTCGCCGGCCGGCAGATCGAAAGCGGCCTGCCGCCGGCAGACAGGCCGGTTGGCGGCGCGGTGACGCTCGGCCTGCGGCCGGAGCATCTGAGGGTGGCCTCCGATCTATCGGGCAGCCTGACGGCCAGGGTCGATTTTTCGGAATATCTCGGCGGAACGCAATATCTCTATTGCCAGCTTGCCGATGGCCAGTCACTCACCGTCGAGCATCGCTCGCCGATCAGCATCGCGGCAGGCGAGCAGGTGAGCCTGCTGTTTGAACCGTCGGATTGCCGGTTGTTCGACGAGGGCGGCAACCGGTTGCGGTAATGGCGCCGGTCGCGATCACAGGCGGGGCGACCACTCGATGATCGGCCGTCCGAACTTCACTCGGCGATCGCGAGTGTCATCAGCTCCGCCGCCCTTTGCCGGGCTTCCCTGTCGGCGGCGAAGACATCGTCCATGCCGGCAGCCGGCGGCAGGCCGGCCAGATCGTCCATGACCCTTTCGGTGACCTCGGCCATGGCGAGGAAGGAGAGCCGCCCTTCGATGAAGGCTTCGAGCGCCACTTCCTTGGCGCCGTTCAGCACCGCGCCCTGAACGCCGCCGCGCCTCATCGCCAGGCGTGCGAGCCGCAGCGCCGGAAACCGCGTCTCATCCGGCGCCTCGAAATCCAGCCTGGCGAGCTTGGCGAAATCCAGCCGCTCGACGGGTAGGTTCGGCCGGCGCGGAAAGGACAGGGCATAACCGATGGCAGTGCGCATATCCGGCGCGCCAAGCTGCGCCAGAACCGACCCATCGGTATAGCCGACCATGGAGTGGATGATCGATTGCGGATGGAAGATGACCTCGATCTGTTCGGGTCTGAGACCGAAAAGGTGCCGGGCTTCGATCATCTCCAGCGCCTTGTTGAACATCGAGGCGCTGTCGATCGAGATCTTCAATCCCATCGACCAGTTCGGGTGGGCACGTGCGGTTTCCACCGTCACGTCCGCCATGTCACGCAGCGAGGCGGTGCGGAAGGGGCCACCCGACGCCGTCAGGATGACCCGCTCGACGGCGTGGCGCTGGTTCTCTTCCAGCACCTGGAAAATCGCGTTGTGTTCGCTGTCGACCGGAAGCAGCCTGCCGCCGCCCGCCCGGATCGCTGCGATGAAGAGATCGCCGGCCGATACCAGGCATTCCTTGTTGGCAAGGGCGATATCGGCGCCGCGGCGGGCGGCCGCAAGGGTCGGCGCCAAGCCCGCGGTGCCGACGATTGCCGCCATCACCCAGTCGGCTTCGCGGTCGGCGGCTTCCATCAGCCCGGATTTTCCCGAAGCGACCGCGATGCCGCTGCCGGAAAGTTCGCTCTTCAGTGATTCGTAATGGCGGTCGTTTGCCGTGACCGCCAGCCGCGCGCCGGAGGATTTCGCCTGCCGGGCCAGCAATTCGACATTGCCGTTGCCGGTCAGCACGGAGATTTCGAAGTTCTCCCGTCCGCCCAGGTGATCGACGACATTGAGTGTATTCTGGCCGATCGAACCCGTCGAACCGAAGATGCTGAGGCGCCGCGGCGCGCTTTTGCCGGTTATCATGTGGTATTTCGCGAAAATTTCTCTCGTAGGCTCAGGCTCTACTAGGCTTTGGAGGGGGCGGCAAGTGTGCGGTGCAGCAGATTTCAACCCGCGAGGGGTTTACAGAGCGGCGGTTGGATGTGATCCTTACAACAATCCTCATGGGGATTGGGAGGTTCCGCCGCGGCCGTTCACGGTCGCATGCGCAATCGGGACGCTGCGGCGTCCATTGAAGAACAGGCACGCGGTGCCACAGGCCTTCCGGCCAAAATCAAATCGAGGTTGAAACCGGGATTGGCGGCTTGGCCGCAATCCCCATCGCGTTCGCTGCGAGCGCCTTCATATGTGCTGTCGCGTCGGTTCGGCGCTAGAGCCCTGTGTCAGGTCAAAACGATCGGATTTCATGAAGATACTTAAAACAGCATGCATTCTTTTCGCCATCCTATCCTCGCTCACCGCCGCAGCCAGGGCGGACGACCTGGTGATCTGGTCGCCGGCCAAGCTTTCGGACCGGTCCTACAAGGCGACGATGGGTTTTCGCCTGCCGGCGGAATGGGAAACGAGCGCCGGCGCCGACATCGCGCTGGCCTCGACCAAAGGCGGGGCGCTGCTGCCCGATTCCGAACAAGCAATGCTTTGGGGCCGGATCACCAGGACGAGCGTTACCCCGGCAGGCCAGTCACAGCAGGGTGCCAGCGTCAGCGTCGATACGCTGCGCGGCAGTGGCGCGCTGACGCTTAGCCGCTCGCGCAGCTGGATTCTCTCCGATTCACTCGACATGCAATCGAGCCGGTCCATCAGTGTCCAGTATGACGCGGTCGAAGCCCGGCAGGCTTCGGTGACGGCATCGCAGGCGCTGAAGCTGATCCATCCCTGGACGGGAACCTCGCTTTCGGCAGGGACAGGCGTCAGCAATGCCAGCGGCGACTTCTCGAGCACGGTGGGGGTCAGCCAGACCATCCTGCCGAATCTCAATCTCGATGCCTCGCTCAGCAATCCGTTTTCGGGGGGGGAGGCGGGCAGCGTCAATCTCCGCTATCGCGTGCAGTGGTAGCGGTGCTGAACCAAACTCCGCCGATCAGCGTTTCCTCCGCAGGTTTTCACGGAGGAACGGATCATGGTTTTCAAGGAGCAGACATTTCACGGGCTCGAACCCGAGATGGAAGCGGAAATCGCCAATCGTGCATCGGTCGAGGCAGCCGTTGCCAATGCGCTGGCGATCGCCGGCGGTATCGATGCATCTGATGTCGAGGTGACGATGGAGAACGATCAGATCGTGCTCACCGGTACCGTCGGCACGGTCGGCGAGATCGAACGGGCGACCGCGGTCGCCACGGCCGTCGAGGGTGTGCATGCGGTGCAGAACCGTATCCTGCTCGGCGGATCCTTGATCGATGGCACGCATTAACGAGATGGCGGGCCGCTCCCAGACCCTGCCAGACGAGGACTATTTCCACGTCGTCGCCTATCAGCCGGCGCTGAGCTGATCAACCGGCGAAGCGTTCGATGAGGAAGGACGAGCCGGCCAGACGATCCGTCTTCTGCATGGCGCCCGACCCTTGTGGGTGGTAGGCGATGGCAAGCAGCACGGCGCTGACAGCGACATAAGCGATGGCCAAAAGAATCATCTTGATACGCATGATGAGTACTCCTGTTTCGCAATAAAACGCGGCTGATATGGTGAAGTTCCTCATCGGCGCGATCAGGGCGCGATCAGTTGAAAAGCCTGGCTGGGGAGGATCAGCCGGGCTTTTCCTGTATGGATTGCCTTATCGGCAGATTCGGGTTTCCTTGACGATCGTGTGACCGTGGCGGCGGATCTTTTCCACCTTGGTGAAGCACTCCTCGGAGATGTGGCGCGGCCTCAGGTGATGGCGGTAATAGGGTCGGTCCGAATGGCGATAATAGGGACGCGCATCATCCGTGGTGATGGTCACACTTGCCGCCTGGGACGGCATTGCGGAAAAGACGGACGCAGCAGCGAGCGTGCAGGCAAGGATAATCTGTTTCATGACGAGCCTCTCTTTCTGAGTTTGTCATGAGATCAACTCGCCGGAAGCGCTGTCGGTTCAATCACATAGAGTTACCGATTGTGTCGAAGGCAGAAACCTTTAGGGCCGCGGATCGTTAGCGCAAGGGGACAGCCAGAGGCATCGATCATGGGACTGATTGCAAGGATCATCGCCATTGTGGCCGGGCTTGCCAGCGGCACGATTTTTTCGCAGGCGCCGGAATTTGCGCAGCAATACCGCCAGCGGATCGGCGGGGCGATCGATGAATTGCGGGTCATCGTCGAGGATTTCAATGCCCAGGCAGCCGAACACCATCTCGATCGCCAGCAGGCGCTGAATGCCTATGCGCAATCATCCGACGATTTCCTGCGCGACCGCGGTGTCTCGATGCAGAGCACGATCATGCGTTACGAAACGCTGCTGTCGCAGCAACTCCACCTCGGCATCGCCGCACCCGTCGCCAGGCCTTTCATCCTGCTGCGGGACGCGGACGACGTTGTTTTCGCCAATACCTGGCGCGACTTCGTACCCAGCGTGCCGGTCAGCTTTGCCGGCCTTGTCTGGGGTGCGATTGGTTTTGTCGGGGGCTGGGCCGTCGCGGCTCTGCTGGGATTGGGTGCGCGGCGGGTCACGAGGACACGGCGAGTCCATCGTCAGGTGCGGTGAACCAATCGGTGGCGAACGCGGCCTCGAACGTGATGATAAGATCAGCCAAGCTTTGCGCTGAAATGCTCCCGCCAAACTTCGGCGGGGGCATCGATATTGATCGGAAGCGGTTCGTGCAGTCGCCTTTCCGGTGATCAGGCCAGAGAGCCTTGTTACGTGGACGCTGCCGCTTCCTTGATGATGCCACCTGAAAGCAAACGCCAAATGCCGAATGCCACGACGCCCATCGCGAGGAAGATCACAAAGATCAGGAAGTTGTAGTAGATCATCGCCGCCAGCGCGATGAGGGCGAGCCCGAGGGCAATGGCTGGCACCACGGGATAACCCCAGGCCCTGAAGGGGCGGGCGAGTTCAAGTTCGGCCTGACGCAGCTTGAACAGCGACGCCATCGAGACGATGTACATGATGATCGCGCCGAACACCGACATGGTGACAATATTGGCGGTCAGCGGCAAACCGCCGATCTGGATCAGGCTGTCGGAAAAGATGGCTGCGATGCCGACGGCGCCACCAGCAAGGACTGCGAGATAAGGCGTGCGGAATTTCGGATGGATTTTTGCAAGGACTTCCGGGAGGTAGCCGGCGCGGCCCAGCGCAAAAATCTGCCTGGAATAGCCCATGATGATGCCGTGAAAGGAAGCAATCAGGCCGAACAGGCCGATCCAGACCAGCATATGCAGCCAACCCGAGGATTCGCCCACCACTGCCTTCATCGCCTGCGGTAGCGGATCGTTGATGTTGGACAGCGTGCGCCAGTCGCCGACGCCACCGGCGAAGATCATGGTGCCGAAGGCGAGGAAGACGAGTGTCAGAATACCCGCAATATAGGCAATGGGAACGGTTCGGGTGGGGTTCTTGGTCTCCTCAGCCGCCATCGCCGCGCCTTCGATCGCCAGGAAAAACCAGATGGCAAATGGAATGGCGGCAAAGATGCCTCCAATGGCACCGACCGAGAATTCAGGGGCGCCAGCCCAGCCATTGGCCGCGAAATTGGCAAAAGAGAAGCCCGGCGCGACGACACCCATAAAGATCAGCAGTTCGGCAATCGCCAGAATGGTGATGAAGAGTTCGAAGGTTGCCGCGATGGTAACTCCGACGATATTGAGCGCCATGAAAATGATATAGGCGCCGACAGCCGCCACTTTCGGATCGAGCCCCGGGAACTGCACATTGAGATAGGCGCCGATGGCCAGCGCGATGGCCGGAGGGGCGAAGACGAATTCAACCAATGCCGCAAAGCCCGCAACGAAACCGCCGAGCGGGCCGAAAGCCCTGAGCGCATAGGCAAAAGGGCCGCCGGCATGCGGAATGGCCGTCGTCAATTCCGTGAAGGAAAAGATAAAGGTGGTGTACATCACGGCGATCAGGATCGTGGTGATCAAGAAGCCGAGTGTGCCGGCAGCCGCCCAGCCATAGCTCCAGCCGAAATATTCGCCCGAGATGACGAGGCCGACGGCAAGTCCCCATAGATGCAGCCCGGTCAGGCTTTTGGCGAGCGTCGGTTGAGGATTTGACATGATTGTTCCCCTTTTTTGTAGATTGAACTTTATGCTTCTTGGTGTGGCAGCGCTTCTATGACGCCTTCGGCATTTTCCTTGAGATCGACACCGGTCAGCTGCAGGCGAAGCGCCTCCCGGACGATCCAAACGATCTTGTCCGCTGCGACCTCGTAGCTGAGTCCGTCGGCATGAATATTCGAAATGCAGTTGCGCTCACTGTCGCGCCGTCCCGATTGCGGGCGGAACGTGATGTAGGCGCCGAGGCTGTCAGGCACGCTTAATCCCGGCCTCTCGCCGATCAGCACGATGGCAACTTCCGCGCCAAACGCCGCCGCGGCCTCATCACCAAATGCCACCCGCGCCTGCTCGCCCAATATCACCGGGGCGACGCTGAAGGCCCCGAGACGCTTCATGCATGCCTTAAACAGCGGCACCGCATGGTGCTCGACCGCCGAGGCCGAAAGTCCGTCTGCGATGATGAAGGCGATGTCATAACGATCGCCTGGGCCCGGCAGATCGGCTGCATGGGTCTGACGGCCGAGATCCGGACGCGCCAGATAGATCGTGCGGTCTTTGGCGCGAGACCGAATCCGGACCGTCGGCACGGGAGCAAGCTGCTTGGCAAGGGCGACAAAATCCACCTGCCCATGCACGGCATCCCGCGCCCGGGCATGGGCAAGCTGAAAGTCGAGAATTGCCGATGTCGGCAAGGCGTCGCCCGCCCTGCCAAGCCCGATCCGGGCGCGTGTGGCGTTGCGGAACCGCGCAAACGGATCTCGTTCGAAGGGAGTCATGCCGATGCCTTGTAGCTCAGGAGATTGCGGGAGAAGGCGCCCGAGGCGCTGGCCGGTGCAAGACGACCCGCGTGATCAAGCATGCCCATGCGATTGAGCCAGGCTTCGAACTCCGGAGCGGGCGGACGATTGAACTGGTGCCTGAGGCCGACAATATCGTGGTAGGAAAGGCTCTGATAATTGAGCATGACGTCATCGGCGCCGGGTACGGCGATCAGAAAGCTCACGCCCGCGACAGTCAGCAGCACCATCAGATTGTCCATATCGTCCTGGTCGGCTTCCGCATGGTTCGTGTAGCAGACGTCGACCCCCATCGGTACACCAAGCAGTTTGCCGCAGAAATGATCTTCGAGCCCGGCGCGGATAATTTGCTTGGCGTCGAAAAGATATTCGGGGCCAATGAAGCCGACCACTGTATTGACGAGCAGCGGATTGAGCTCACGTGCAACGGCATAGGCCCGCGTCTCCACCGTCTGTTCGTCGACACCGTGATGGGCGTCGGCCGAGAGCGCGCTGCCCTGGCCGGTCTCCAGATACATGACATTGTTTCCGACCGTGCCGCGCTTCATGGAGAGTGCTGCCTGCTGGCCGTCCCTGAGGACGGCGAGATCGACGCCGAAACCCTTGTTGGCGGCCTCCGAGCCGGCGATTGACTGGAACACCAGATCGAGCGGCGCGCCGGCCTCGATCGCCTTGATCGACGTGGTGACATGGGTCAACACGCAGGATTGGGTGGGGATTTCGAACCGTTCGCGCAGCCGGTCGAAAAGAACCATCAATCGTGTGCAGGCCTCGAGATTGTCGGTCGCCGGGTTGATGCCGATCACCGCATCGCCGATCCCATAGAGAAGTCCATCGAGCGTCGAGCCGGCGACGCCTTCAGGATCATCGGTGGGATGATTGGGCTGAAGACGGCTCGACAGTCGGCCGGGCAGACCGATCGTAGAACGAAAGGCCGTGACCACCCTGCATTTGCCGGCGACGGTGATCAGATCATGGTTGCGCATGATCTTGGAGACCGCCGCGACCATTTCGGGGGTGAGGCCCGGCGCAATGGCCAGCAGTTTTTCGGAGGTCGCGTCATAAGAGAGAAGCCAATCGCGAAACTCACCGACCGTCATATGAGAGACCGACGCGAATGCCATCCAATCATGGCGGTCGACGATCAGCCGACTGACCTCGTCGGTCTCGTATGGGATGACGAGGTCCTCCAGGAAAGTCTTGAGAGGCATATCCGCGAGCAGGTAGCGGGCGGCCACCCGCCGCTCGTTGCTTGACGCAGCGATCCCGGCCAGCACGTCACCGGATTTCAGCGGCGAAGCGCAAGCCAACACCGATTTCAGATCCTGAAAGACATGGCGTTCGCGTCCTAGAACGATCGAATATGTTGTCATCTGCTCCTGGCCGTCGACCGGCCTATTCCAAATGTCCGAGAACTCATCCACCTTCCGGTTGTGAGCATTCGCGGGTTTCCGCCGAGTATGCTCGGCTCCACGCCTAACAACGCAAGAAGCGTGCCATTCTTCATAGGCTGGAATGCCGGGGCAGCCGTGCCAAGGACCTCGCATGGCTCGACCATGCCGGCCTACGCTGCGCGTCCATCGCAGAGATCATTTTCAACTAGGGATAGATGATCAGTCGGAGCGGTTTATCCACTTTGCGACGGCATGCTCCGATATGCGCACATTTGCGTCGAGCGCACACTGATCGCGAAAATATTCGTTGACCGTTCCTGATCTAGTGTTTCTGGCCGCCGGCCTTTTTCGGTGGGGCAGTCTGTGCTGAGACGCAGTCGTCAACTTTGAGCGAACTGACCGTGGATCGCCCCCGATGTTGAAAAACTAGCCAGTCGAACGAACCCAATTGACCGCCAATTTCTTCGGCCCAAGAGCTCGGGTCGTGCGGCCTCAGCGCGACACTTGGCCTCGCTGCTAACAGTTAAAGCCGGTTTCGTGACATCGTTATTGCGTTCTTGCATGTCTGCAGGAACGTACGTTCTGTCGAGGGAGATAGGCATCTGATTGACTGGTGATCCCGGCGCGATTCGAACGCGCGACCCCCAGATTAGGAATCTGGTGCTCTATCCTGCTGAGCTACGGGACCACTTGAGTGCCATGCATACAAAAGGCTTGGCGGGAAGCCAAGCCTTAATTGTAGCTAGAGACCGAGGCGCTGTTCGGCAAGGCGGACCCAATAGGAGATGCCGTGGGCGATGGCTTCGTCGTTGAAATCGTAGGCCGGGTTGTGGAGGCCGGCGCTGTCGCCGTTGCCGATGAAGATGAAGGCGCCGGGGCGGGCGTTCAGCATATAGGAGAAATCCTCGCCGCCCATCATCGGATCGATCTCGGCGTTGACGTTGCCTTCGCCGGCGATGGCGCTGGCGGTGGCCACTGCATGCCCGGTCTCGTCGGGGTGGTTGACGGTGACGGGATAGTTGCGGTGGAAGCTGATTTCGGCCTCGGCGCCGTGGGCCGCGACCAGGCCCTCGATGATCTGCCGGAACCGCGTCTCGGCGAGGGTGCGCACCTCGGGGTCGAGGGTGCGGACCGTACCGGCGAAGGTCGCATCGTTCGGAATGACGTTATGGGCGAAACCGGCATTGAATTTGGTCACCGAGACGACGACCGAGCGCAGCGGATCGGCAGTGCGCGAGGCGATCATCTGCAGGTTGGCGATGATCTGGGCGCCGATGGCGATCGGGTCGATGGTCTTATGCGGCTGGGCGGCGTGGCCGCCGCGGCCCTTGACGGTGACGGTGAACTCGTCGGTCGCCGCCATGATTGCGCCCTTGCGGGTGGCGAACTGGCCGACCGGCAGACCCGGCAGATTGTGCATGCCGTAGACCTCTTCGATAGCGAAGCGCTCCATCATGCCGTCCTTGACCATCAGATTGCCGCCGCCGCCGCCTTCTTCGGCGGGCTGGAAGATGACGGCGACATTGCCACTGAAGTTACGGGTCTCGGCCAGGTATTTCGCTGCGCCGAGCAGCATGGCGGTGTGGCCGTCATGGCCGCAGGCATGCATCTTCCCAGGCGTCTTCGAAGCCCAAGGCTTGCCTGATATTTCGGTGAGCGGCAGGGCGTCCATGTCGGCGCGCAGGCCGACCGTGCGGGAGCCTTTGCCCTTGCCCCTGATCAGGCCGACGACGCCGGTGCGGCCGATGCCGGTGACGATCTCGTCGACGCCGAATTCCTTGAGTTTTTCGGCGACGAAGGCGGCCGTGTTTTCCACCGCGAAGAGGAGTTCGGGCCGGGCGTGGATGTGGCGGCGCCATTCGGCGACCTCGTCCTGCAACTCCGCGGCTCTGTTCAAAATCGGCATATCGGCGTTCCTGTTATGAAATCTCGACAATCTTTCATCGCATCACAAGGGTGTGAGGCTGTGGAAATTACTTAGTCAATGACCTTTGCCATGTCATAGCCATATAGGCTAAATAGGGGAAGATTTCGAGATTTTCCTGATATCCGAAGGACGAACCGTGTCGACGAGCCACTTCCGTTTGTTTGCTGCCTTGCGGCCGCTTTCTTTCGTATCAGCGGCAACTGCCGTTTTTCTGGCCTCCGTTTCGCTGGCCCAGGCCAATCCGCATATTCTCGTCGACGTGCAGACCGGCCGCGTGCTCGAGCATGAAGAAGCCTTCCGCAAATGGTATCCGGCCTCGCTGACCAAGCTGATGACCGTCTATACCGTGTTCGACGCGATCCGCGCCGGCCAGATCAGCCTCGATACGCCCATCGTCATGAGCAAGCGCGCCGCCGCGCAGCCAGCTGCCAAGATGTATTTCAAGCCTGGCCAGAAGCTGACGCTCGACAGCGCGCTGAAGATCCTGATGGTCAAATCGGCCAACGACATCGCGGTCGCGGTCGCCGAAGCCATCGGCGGCACGCAGGAAGGCTTCGTGACGCGGATGAACGGCGAGGCGCTGAAGCTCGGCATGACGGATTCGCATTTCGTCAACCCGAACGGGCTGCCCGGCAAGGGCCAGTATACGACGGCGCGCGACCTTGCAGTGCTGACGGTGGCGCTGCGCCGCGATTTTCCGCAATATGCCGGTTTTTTCGCGCTGGAGGGCTTCACCACCGGCCAGCAGAACGTGCCGAGCCTCAACATGCTGATCGGCCGCTTCGCCGGCGCCGACGGCATGAAGACCGGCTTCATCTGCGCCTCGGGCTTCAACCAGATCGGTTCGGCGACGCGCAACGGCCGCACGCTGGTCTCCGTCGTGCTCGGCACCGACAGCCTTGCAGCCCGCGCCGATGCGACCGCGAACCTCTTGCAGAAGGGCTTCACCACCCAGCCGGCCAGCAACGACACGCTGGGTTCGCTGAGACCCTATGGCCCTGGGCAGGACCAGGTTGCCGACATCACCGCCGATATCTGCAGCGCCAAGGGCGCCAAGGTGCGTAGCGAAACGCGCGACGAGGTCGGCCGCATGCGAGTGCAGTCGCCCTATATCCAGCCGATGGACCACGATCCGCAATTCGTCTTTGCCGGCCTCATTCCGGGCCAGGACCCGCAGCCGGCAGCGCAGCCGGAAAAAATGGCGCGGGGCGATACCGCTGGAGCGATCGCCAACGTGCCGGTGCCCATGCCGCGCCCGACATCCTTCTAAGCTTTAAGGTAGATGACATGAGCGCGCTCAACGACAGGATTCCGGTCACCATCCTGACCGGCTTTCTCGGCGCCGGCAAGTCGACGCTGCTCAACCGCATCCTCAAAGATCCGGTGATGAAAGATGCGGCGGTCATCATCAATGAATTCGGCGATGTCGGCATCGACCATCTGCTGGTCGAAAGTTCCGGCGATTCAATCATCGAGCTTTCCGATGGATGCCTCTGCTGCACCGTGCGCGGCGAACTTGTGGATACGCTGGCGAACCTGATGGATGCGGTGCAGACAGGCCGCGTCAAGCCGGTGAAGCGCGTCGTCATCGAGACGACCGGCCTTGCCGATCCTTCACCGGTCATGCAGGCGATCATGGGCAATCCGGTCATCGCCACGAATTTCGAGCTCGACGGCGTCGTCACCGTCGTCGACGCAGTGAATGGGCTGCAGACGCTCGACAATCATGAGGAAGCGCGCAAGCAGGCGGCGGTCGCCGACCGGCTGATCGTCTCGAAAAAGACGATGGCCGAAGCAACGGAGGGGCTGGAAAAAAACCTGCGGGCGCTCAATCCGCGTGCGGTGATGATGGATGCCGACAGTGCCGAGGCGGGTACTGCCGCAGTGCTGGTCAACGGGCTCTACGATCCGGCAACAAAGATCGCCGATGTCGGGCGCTGGCTGCAGGACGAGGATGCGCACGAAGCGCATCACGATCACGATCATGATCGTGATGGCGATCACCACCATGATGGTCATTACCATCTTGGTGATCATGAGTACGCGCATCAGGATCCGCATGACGTCAATCGTCACGACGCCTCGATCCGCTCTTTCTCGATCGTCGAGGAGAAGCCGATCGATCCGATGGCGCTCGAGATGTTCATCGATCTCCTGCGCTCTGCCCATGGCGAGAAGCTGTTGAGGATGAAGGCGATCGTCTCGGTCTCCGACCGGCCGGATCGGCCGCTGGTGCTGCATGGGGTGCAGAGCATCTTCCATCCGCCGGTGCGGCTTGCCGCCTGGCCGGGGGAAGACCGGCGCACGCGCATGGTGCTGATCACCCGGGATCTGCCGGAAGCCTTCGTGAAGGATCTCTTCGACGCCTTCCTCGGCAAGCCGCGCATCGACATGCCGGATCGTGCGGCGCTGTCGGACAATCCGCTCGCTATCCCCGGCCTCAGAATTTAAAAGCATGTCGCGCAAAAGTGTGCAGCGATTTTGCGCCAAAGACATGCGGAAAACAAAGACCTAAAGCGCGGTAAGCGAATCTGAAAGATCGCGACGCGCTTTAACGCTTGCGGATCAGGAAGCGGTGGCCGTTTTCGGTCTTTTCCGTCTCGATCAGTTCGTGGCCGTCCTCATTGCAGAAATGCGGCATGTCGATCACCGCAAGCGGATCGGTGGTGTCGACGCGAATGAGCGTGCCGCTCGCCATGGCGGCGAGCTTCTTGCGTGTCTTGATCACGGGGAATGGGCATTTCAGGCCGCGAAGATCGTAGAGAACGGGGTTCAAGCCGTTCAGTTCCTCGCCCAGAATTTCCAGAACGGCTTCTTTGCCGTGGCTTCCGCCGTTTCCTGCGGTTCGGGCGCCGTAAAGGCCAGCGGGTTCTGCATCGGCACCGGCACGACCGCGGGTGCCGCGGCAGCGACGGCTTGCGGCTGGGCAGGGGCGACAGGCGTGCCGCCCGGTGCCGTCTTGGCGGCGAGGCCCTGCTCGGTGCGCTTGGCCATCAGGTCTTCGAGTTCGGCGACCTTGACCATGCGGCCGGCTTCCAGCGAGGTTCCGGTCGGGGCGTAAGCGAGTTCACGGCCCTTGCGCGTCTTGGCGACCACCGCCTTGCGTTCGGCTTCAGACGGGTCGTACCAGGCCATGCCGTCAAATTTGCTCATCGCCTTGGCATAATCGGCATCGTAGGTCTTGCCGTAGGCGGCAAGGGCCGCCGTCAGCGCCGGCGGCGTCGACATAGCAGGGCACTTGCCGGCGGCGTTAAAGGCGCTGCCGTCGGTTGCCTGCTGGTTGAACACGTATTTCTTCTCGCAGACGTTCACCTCAGGCGGGCGCTTCGTCACTTCGAAATTGTCGTACCCGACCTTCAGCATCTTCCAGAAGTCGTAACTGCTGTCGAGACGATGCTTCACCATATTTTCCGCCGTCATGCGGAAGGGGAAAGCTTGTAGCTGCACGGTCGACTGGCCGCCCTTGAAGGCGTCGCGGGCGAAGGCGTAGATCTCCAGCACCTGCTGGTCGGTCATCGAGTAGCAGCCGGAGGACGAGCAGGCGCCGTGGATCATCAGATCGGAGCCGGTGCGGCCGTTCGCCGCGTCGTAGCGGTTTGGGAAACCGGTGTTGATCGCCAGATAATATTTCGAATTGGGATTCAGGTTGGCGCGCGTCAGGTCGTAGAAACCTTCCGGCGCCTGCCGGTCGCCGGTCTTTACCTTCGGGCCGAGACGGCCGGACCAGGCACAGATCTTGTAATCGGCGATCTTGTCGAAACGGTTGTCGGTCTTCGCCTTCCAGATCTCCATGGCACCTTCTTCCTTGAAGATGCGGATCATGATCGGCGAATTGCGGTCCATGCCCTTGGCGGCCATGGCAGTGAGGATGTGGCTGGGAAGCGGCTGCTCGACCTTGTTCTTGACCTTGGAAAGATCGACCTGCGCGGTTTCCAACGCGTCATTGCAGCCGGAGAGAGCCAGCGCCATGAGGGAAATATAGGCAAAATAACGTATGCGCATCCCAACTAGCCCATAAAGATAATGCGACCCGGTCCGCCCATGGAGTCCGGGCATCAAACGGAATCATAGACGGCTTATACTTTATAAGTCCTTACCAGCCTATGACGTGCCTGGAACATCCCCGCAAGCGCGAATGCTACAGATAACATCAATGTGGCCAAGATTTGGCCCCAATCGATGAGAAACCGAATGTCTGTTAGAGATTGCGGCCCATGGCGAGGAATTTCTGGCGGCGGTCGTTGCGCAGCTGCTCGCCGGAGCGGGGTGCCATTTCGGCCAGAGCATTGGCGATCACGTCGCCGGTTGCTGCGATCACGCTGTCGGGATCACGATGCGCGCCGCCGAGCGGCTCGGAAATGATGCCGTCGATGACGCCGAGCGATTTCAGGTCTTCGGCGGTGATCTTCATGTTGGTCGCCGCTTCCCGGGCGCGGGTGGAATCGCGCCAGAGGATGGAGGCCGCCCCTTCCGGCGAGATGACGCTGTAGATCGAATGCTCAAGCATATAGACCTTGTTGCCGGTGGCGATGGCAATCGCGCCGCCCGAGCCGCCTTCGCCGATGACGACGGAGACGAGGGGAACCTTGACGCCCAGGCACATTTCCGTCGAGCGGGCGATCGCCTCGGCCTGGCCGCGTTCTTCGGCGCCGACGCCGGGATAGGCGCCTGCCGTATCCACCAGCGAAATCACCGGCAGGCCGAAACGGTCGGCCATTTCAAGGATGCGGATCGCCTTGCGGTAGCCTTCCGGCCGGGGGCTGCCGAAATTGTGCTTCAGGCGGCTCTTGGTGTCATTGCCCTTTTCCTGGCCGATGACGGCGACGGGCTGGCCGCGGAAACGGGCAAGGCCCGCCTGGATTGCGGCATCCTCGGAAAATTTGCGGTCGCCGGCAAGCGGCGTGAATTCCTGGAACAGCGTCTTGGCGTAATCGACGAAATGCGGGCGCTGCGGATGGCGGGCGACCTGCGTCTTCTGCCAGGGATTGAGCCTGGAATAGATTTCGACGATCGCCTCGCGGACGCGAACCTCCAGCCGGCCGATCTCATCGGTGGTGTCGATGCTCTCGTCTTCCGTTGCGAGCTTCTTCAGCTCGATGATCTTGCCTTCGAGGTCGGAGATCGGCTTTTCGAAGTCGAGATAATTGTGCATGAGGTGCGTTTCCGTTCCTTGTGCCCGGGGCGTTTTCCTGGCTCCGCCCCTTGTCGCCGGTCCTATTCGTGCTTTTTCGCCTGTTTGGCAAGGGGGTGATGCGTCTGGACAAGCTGCTGCAGCCTCTCTTCGAGGACATGGGTGTAGATCTGCGTGGTCGAAATGTCCGAATGGCCGAGGAGTTCCTGTACGACGCGCAGATCGGCGCCGTTGGCCAGCAGGTGGCTGGCAAAGGCGTGGCGCATGACATGCGGCGAGATCAGCGACGGCGTCAGGCCGGCGCGGATTGCCAGGTTCTTGAGGTCGCGGGCGAAAACCTGGCGCGGCAGATATCCCTCCTTCGAGGCGGAGGGAAACAGCCAGGGGCTTTCCTGCGGCTCCTTCACTGCTGCATTTTCGCTCGCCAGCCGGCGGCCGTAGGATTTCAGCGCCGATATCGCCGATTGCGACAGCGGCACCAGCCGCTCCTTGTTGCCCTTGCCGCGGATCATCAGGAAACGGCCTTCCTGATCGAGCACACGGGCTGGAAGCGAGACAAGTTCGCTGACACGCATGCCGGTGGCATAGAGCAGTTCCAGCAGCGCCAGCATGCGCAGGCGCTGCAGCTGGCCCGGAGCCGCATCATCGGCTTCGGCCTCGGCCTGCGAAAGCAACCTGCCGACCTCCTCGACGCCCATCGTCTTCGGCAGCGGACGGCCCTTCTTCGGCGCGTCGAGAATGCCTGTGGGGTCGTCGGTCCTCAGGCCCTCGGCGTAGAGAAACTTGTAGAACTGCCGCATGGCCGCAAGCCGGCGCGCCTGGGAGGAGGGTTTGAAGCCCTTTCGGGCGAGTGAGGAGAGATAGGCGGCGAGATCGGCGGAGGCGGCTTCGGTGAGCCGTATGCTGCGCTCCTTCAGGAAGGATCTGATATCGTCGAGATCGCGTTCATAGGATTGCAGCGTGTTGGCGGCAGCACCCCGCTCGGCGCTCATCATCTCCAGGAAGGATTCCACATGGACGCGGCCGAGATCCACCATGCCGGTCACTTCCTGGTCGTGTTGATCGCGCCCGTTGCGGGCGGATTGACCCGCTCGGACGGAATGCGGATCGTCACGTCGCGCGGCTCGGGCTCGACGAAGGTCACAAGCGCCAGCATCGCTCCGTAGACCGTCCCGGCGAGGATCGCGCAGACGAACAGGAAACGGAACAGGGTCGGCATTAAGCAACTCCTTCATGCTCTGCTTCTGTTATAAGAAGCCTATCTGCAAGTGCAAGAAGCGGTATTCACGCCATGATTCCCTTGTCCGCGACTTGACGCTCCACCTGCATTTGTCGATACCGTTTGCAAACAAAGTGTGAATGGACCGATGAGTGAACAACTGCTGACCGTTGCTGACAGCTTGAAAGACAGAGCTCGCGCCGCGCTCGGTTCACGCAATCTGATCCTTGTCGGCCTGATGGGCGCCGGAAAATCCTCCGTCGGGCGCATCGTCGCCAACCAGCTCGCCATTCCCTTCATCGACAGCGATCTCGAGATCGAGCGGGTTTCGCGCATGACGATCGCCGAGCTTTTCGCCGCCTATGGCGAGCAGGAATTCCGGGCGCTGGAAGCGCGGGTGATGAAGCGGTTGCTGAAGAGCGGGCCGCGGGTCGTCTCCACCGGAGGTGGCGCCTTCATCAACGACCGGACGCGCAGACATATCAAGAAGGGCGGCCTTTCCGTCTGGTTGAAGGCCGATCTCGACGTGCTCTGGGACCGGGTCGCCAAGCGCGACACGCGGCCGCTGCTCAAGACCGAAAACCCGAAGCAGACGCTCGAGGGCCTGATGAATGCGCGTTATCCGATCTATGCGCAGGCCGATCTGACCGTGCTTTCGCGCGATGTGCGCAAGGAAATCATGGCCGACGAGGTGTTGAAGGCCTTGATCGAAGCTCAGAAGGAAAGTGCAGCGTCATGAATGCGATAACCTCCGCCTCCGCCATCCGAACGGTGCATGTGCCGCTCGGCGAGCGCTCCTACGACATACTGATCGGGCCGGGGCTGATTGCGCGGGCCGGCGCCGAGATCGCCTCCCGGCTCAAGGGCCGCAAGGCGGCTGTTATCACCGACGAAAATGTCGCACCACTCTATCTCAAAGCCCTTGTCGCAAGTCTGGAGGAAGCGGGGATCGCCTCGGCTGAGGTCGTCCTGCCGGCCGGCGAGAAGACCAAGAGCTTCGAGCATCTGATCACGGTCTGCGACAAGGTGCTCGAAGCCCGCGTCGAGCGCAACGATTACGTCATCGCGCTCGGTGGCGGCGTCATCGGCGATCTTTCCGGATTTGCGGCCGGGATCATCCGCCGCGGCGTGCGTTTCGTCCAGGTGCCGACCTCGCTTTTGTCGCAGGTCGATTCCTCCGTCGGCGGCAAGACCGGCATCAATTCCCGCCACGGCAAGAACCTGATCGGCGTGTTCCACCAGCCGGACCTGGTTCTGGCCGATACGGATGTGCTGAATTCGCTGAGCGCGCGCGAATTCCGCGCAGGCTACGCCGAGGTCGCGAAATACGGGCTGATCGACAAGCCGGATTTCTTTGCCTGGCTGGAAGCGAACTGGAAGGCGGTTTTTACAGGCGGTTCCGCGCGCATCGAGGCGATTGCCGCGAGCTGCCAGGCGAAGGCCGACGTCGTCGTTGCCGACGAGCGCGAGAATGGTCCGCGGGCGCTGCTCAATCTCGGGCATACCTTCGGCCACGCGCTGGAAGCGGCGACTGCTTATGACAGTTCCCGCCTCGTGCATGGCGAGGGCGTTTCGATCGGCATGGTGCTGGCGCACGAATTCTCCGCACGGATGAACCTTGCAAGCCCTGACGATGCGCGCCGCGTCGAGCGGCATCTGAAGGAGGTCGGCCTGCCGACCCGCATCTCCGACATTCCGGGCGACCTGCCGCCGGCCGAAACGCTGATGGACGCGATCGCCCAGGACAAGAAGGTCAAGGGCGGCAAGCTCACCTTCATCCTGACGCGCGGCATCGGCCAGTCCTTCGTCGCCGACGACGTTCCGGCGTCCGAAGTGATCAGCTTTCTCCGGGAAAAACACGCCTGATGACGGTCGAAGGCACTCTGGCATTTCTCGCGACATACTGGCCGGAGATCCTTTCGATTACGGCGCTGGTGCTGATGTCCGCCTTCTTTTCCGGCTCGGAGACGGCGCTGACCGCCGTTTCGCGCAGCCGTATCCATACGCTTGAGGCCAACGGCGACGACCGCGCCGGCCTCGTTCGGCAGTTGATCGAACGGCGCGATCGGTTGATCGGTGCGCTGCTCATCGGCAACAATCTCGCCAATATCCTGTCCTCCTCGATCGCCACCAGCCTCTTCCTCGGACTGTTCGGCAGTTCCGGGGTGGCACTGGCGACGCTCGCGATGACCGTCATCCTGGTCATCTTCGCCGAAGTGCTGCCGAAGAGCTGGGCGATTTCAGCGCCCGAGCGTTTCGCACTCGCTATCGCGCTGCCGGCCAGGCTGTTCGTTGCCGTCGTCGGCCCGGTTTCCTCCTTTGTCAATGCGATCGTGCGGCAGATTCTTTCGCTGTTCGGCATCAATCTCTCACGCGAGATATCGATGCTGACGGCGCATGAAGAGCTGCGCGGCGCCGTCGATCTGCTCCACCGCGAGGGATCGGTGGTCAAGGCCGACCGCGACCGTCTCGGCGGCGTGCTCGATCTCAGCGAGCTGGAACTCTCGGACATCATGGTCCATCGCACCGCAATGCGGGCGATCAACGCCGACGATCCGCCGGAAGCGGTGGTGCGCGTCATCCTCGAAAGCCCGTATACGCGCATGCCGTTGTGGCGCGGCACGATCGACAACATCATCGGCGTCGTCCATGCCAAGGACCTGCTGCGGGCGCTTGCCGAGCCGAACATGGAGCCGCAGAACCTCGATATCGTGAAGATCGCGCAGAAGCCGTGGTTCGTGCCCGACAGCACCAACCTCGAGGACCAGCTCAACGCCTTCCTGCGGCGCAAGCAGCATTTCGCCGTCGTCGTCGACGAATATGGCGAGGTGCAGGGCATCGTCACGCTGGAGGATATTCTCGAGGAAATCGTCGGCGATATTTCCGACGAGCACGATATCGAGATACAGGGCGTGCGTCAGGAGGCTGACGGTTCCGTCGTCGTCGATGGCGGCGTGCCGATCCGCGACCTGAACCGGGCGCTCGACTGGAATCTGCCCGACGAGGAGGCGACGACGATCGCCGGCCTCGTCATCCACGAATCGATGACCATCCCGGAAGAGCGTCAAGCCTTCACCTTCTACGGCAAGCGTTTCGTCGTCATGAAGCGGGAAAAGAACCGCATCACCAAGCTGCGCATCCGCCCGGCTGGAGAAGACGGCGCGAAGCCAGGCTGATTCCGCTTGGATCTTGGACGGCCAACGCCTATATGGGCTTGCGTGCCGCTACCAGCGGGTCGGTTCATCAGGTGCAGCCGGTTCGACGGCCAGCGCATGCAGGCCGGCATCGAGCTCCGGTTTCAACAGGTCGGTGATTGCCCGGTGGCGCGCCAGCCGCGACATGCCGGCGAATTTTCCGGAAACGATCCTCACCCGCATATGGGTTTCGCCGGTGCCCGTGATATCAGGCTGGTGGCCGGCATGCAGATGGCTTTCGTCGATGACGCTCAGGCGTTCGGGCGCGAAGGCTTTGATAAGTTTTTCTTCGATGCGGGTTCGCAGGGTCATCATCCGGTCTTGCTGGTTCGCGAAAAGGGTTCCTACCAAGCCTGTAACATTCCCGTTTGTCAATTCTTGTTGTCGCTTCGCGACAGCCCCATAATTAGCGCCGTCATGAGACTTGATTCCAAATATTTCGATCGCATCCGAACACGCCGCAAACGCGAGCCGGAGACAGAGCAGGCGCCGCCTACCTGTCAATGGGACGGGTGCGACAAGAAGGGGGCGCATCGCGCTCCGGTCGGCCGCAATGCGGAAGGCCAGTTCTTCTTGTTCTGTTTCGAGCACGTCAAGGAATACAACAAGGGCTACAATTATTTCTCCGGTCTTTCGGACGGCGAGATCGCGCGATACCAGAAAGAGGCGATCACCGGCCACCGGCCGACATGGACGGTCGGCGTCAACAAGGCGGCGAAGGACAGTCCGCTGCATTCGGAGATCCGCTCCGGCGCCTATACCCGCGTTCGCGATCCCTTCGGCTTCGTCAAGGAAGGCGGCAAGGGCAGCGGACCGCGTTTCCCCCAGGCGCGCAAGCTGAAATCGCTGGAAACCAAGGCCTTCGAAACGATGGCCCTCGACGCCAATGCGACGTCGGCGGAGATCAAGAGCCGCTACAAGGAACTGGTGAAGAAACACCATCCGGATGCCAATGGCGGTGACCGTGGCTCGGAGGAGCGTTTTCGCGCCGTCATACAGGCCTATCAATTGTTGAAGCAGAACGGTTTTTGTTAATTCCCGTCCTTGCTCTTGGGCTTCAATCGGGTATGGTCCAAATCGGCTGAGGCCGCAGGCAAACGCGGCTTATATTTGTGCGTTTTCCCGACATCGCCTCCGCCGACCTTCCGGACGCGGCGTTTCTTGTCTGGGACTCTTTCAAGAATGCTCGCACGCGGTCATTATCCCGCCGAGGTTTCGTTTCAGTCCCGGAGAAGTATCGCCGACGTTCCGACCTGGACGGGCGCGGAATAAAAAACGCGGCGTCTGGGTTGCGACATGGCCTGAGACAGTATGGCCGGGTGGCAGCACCCGCCTTGGAGACATGATGAGCAAGATCGACCTGGATATATCAGAACTGCCCGATACCACCGTTTCGGTCCGAGAGGTCTTCGGTATCGATTCCGACATCCGCGTTCCCGCCTACAGCAAGGGCGACGCCTATGTGCCGGACCTCGATACCGACTACCTTTTCGACCGCGACACGACGCTCGCCATTCTCGCAGGCTTCGCCCATAACCGCCGCGTGATGATCTCCGGCTATCACGGCACGGGCAAGTCGTCGCATATTGAGCAGGTGGCGGCGCGGCTCAACTGGCCTTGCGTGCGCATCAACCTCGACAGCCATGTCAGCCGTATCGATCTGGTCGGCAAGGATGCGATCGTCGTCAAGGACGGACTGCAGGTCACCGAATTCAAGGACGGCATCCTGCCCTGGGCCTATCAGCACAATGTCGCGCTCGTCTTCGACGAATATGATGCCGGCCGTCCCGATGTGATGTTCGTCATCCAGCGCGTGCTCGAATCCTCCGGCCGGCTGACGCTGCTCGATCAGAGCCGCGTCATCCGGCCGCACCCGGCCTTCCGCCTGTTTGCGACCGCCAATACGATCGGCCTCGGCGACACAACCGGCCTCTATCACGGCACGCAGCAGATCAACCAGGCGCAGATGGACCGCTGGTCGATCGTCACGACGCTGAACTACCTGCCGCATGATCACGAAGTGAATATCGTCGCCGCCAAGGTGAAGAGCTTCGGCAAAGACAAGGGCGGCCGTGAGACCGTTTCGAAGATGGTTCGTGTCGCCGACCTGACGCGCGCCGCCTTCATGAACGGTGATCTGTCCACAGTCATGAGCCCACGCACCGTCATCACCTGGGCCGAAAACGCCGACATTTTCGGCGATCTGGCCTTCGCCTTCCGCGTCACCTTCCTCAACAAGTGCGACGAGCTGGAGCGTCCGCTGGTCGCCGAGCACTATCAGCGCGCCTTCGGCGTCGAGCTGAAGGAAAGTGCCGCCAACATCGTTCTCGGAGCTTGAGACCGACCGATCATGGCAGCTCGCGGTGACAATTCGAAAGCAAAGCCCGGCGCGCCTGTCGACGTCGAGCCACTGCGCCGGGCTATAACCGGCTGCGTGCGCTCGATCGCCGGCGACGGCGATGTCGAGGTGACCTTTGCCAATGAACGGCCGGGGATGACCGGCGAGCGCATCCGGCTGCCGGAACTTTCCAAGCGGCCGACGGCGCATGAGCTGGCGGTCACCCGCGGGCTCGGTGATTCGATGGCGTTGCGCCTTGCCTGCCATGACGAGAAAGTGCACACGACGATGGCGCCGCAGGGCTCGGACGCCCGGGCGATCTTCGATGTTGTCGAGCAGGCGCGCGTCGAATCGATCGGCGCGCTGCGCATGGAGGGCATGGCGTCGAACCTGCGCTCCATGACGGAAGAGAAATATTCCAAGGCGAATTTCACCGGCATCGAGCGCCAGGAAGACGCACCGGTCGGCGAAGCCGTTGCGATGATGGTGCGCGAGAAGCTGACCGGCCAGCGCCCGCCTGAAACCGCCGGCAAGGTGCTCGACCTCTGGCGGGGCTTCATCGAAGACAAGGCAGGGTCCGAACTCGATAATCTGTCGAGCGCGATCAACGACCAGCAGGCCTTCGCCAAGGTTATCCGCAACATGCTGTCGGCCATGGAAATGGCCGAGGAATACGGCGACGACGACAGCGATGCCGACAATGACGACCAGTCGGAGCAGGAAGACCAGTCGAGCGGCGACGAGCAGGATCAGGACGAGGTCGACGAGCATGCCGGCACGGATGCCGCCCCTGTCGAGGACAGCGAGGTCGCCGACGAGCAGATGGAGGACGGCGAGACCGAAGGCGCCGAAATCTCCGACGACGACATGATGGAAGAGGGCGAGGACGATTCGGAAACGCCGGGCGAGACCCGCCGTCCAAATACGCCCTTCGCCGATTTCAACGAGAAGGTCGATTATCACGTCTTTACCGAAGAGTTCGACGAGATCATCACCGCCGAGGAACTTTGCGACGCTGCCGAGCTGGAGCGCCTGCGCGCCTTCCTCGACAAGCAGCTGGCGCATCTGCAAGGTGCCGTCGGCCGTCTCGCCAACCGGCTGCAGCGCCGCCTGATGGCGCAGCAGAACCGCTCCTGGGATTTCGATTTGGAAGAGGGCTATCTCGATCCGGCCCGGCTGCAGCGCATCATCATCGATCCGATGCAGGCTCTTTCCTTCAAGATGGAGCGCGACACCCAGTTCCGCGACACCGTCGTCACCCTGCTCATCGACAATTCCGGCTCGATGCGCGGCCGGCCGATCACGGTGGCCGCCACCTGCGCCGACATTCTCGCGCGCACGCTGGAGCGCTGCGGCGTCAAGGTCGAGATCCTCGGCTTTACGACGAAGGCCTGGAAGGGCGGGCAGGCGCGTGAAAACTGGCTTGCCGGCGGCAAGCCGCAAACGCCGGGCCGCCTCAACGACCTGCGCCATATCATCTACAAATCGGCCGACGCGCCGTGGCGGCGGGCACGCGCTAATCTCGGGCTGATGATGCGCGAGGGTCTGCTCAAGGAAAATATCGACGGCGAGGCGCTGATCTGGGCGCATAATCGTCTGCTTGCACGCCGCGAGCAGCGCCGCATCCTGATGATGATCTCGGACGGCGCGCCGGTCGACGATTCGACGCTGTCGGTCAATCCGGGCAATTATCTGGAGCGGCACCTGCGCGCCGTTATCGAGCAGATCGAGACGCGTTCGCCTGTCGAACTGCTGGCGATCGGCATCGGTCACGACGTGACGCGCTACTATCGCCGCGCCGTGACGATCGTCGATGCGGACGAACTTGCCGGTGCGATGACCGAGCAGCTTGCCTCGCTGTTCGAGGACCAATCCGTCCAGCCGCGCGGCGGCCGGATACGCCGTGCCGGCTGACGCCGCTGGAAGAATGACGGTCAAGCGCCTCTGCCGTGCGGCGTCGATCGCTCTTTGCCTCGCAGCCGGCGCTTCCTCGTCATGGGCCGGCGACGACGTGCCGGTCATTAGCCGGCAAATCTCCGATTTCAGGATCGGCTCTTCGGAGACGACATTCGGCTCGCTGGAATTTCTCGGTGGGCTGGAGATGGTCTCCAGCAGAGCGCTGTTCGGCTCGCTCTCCTCCATCCGTTTCCGGCAGGACCAGAAACATTTCGTCGTTGCGCTCGATACCGGCCAGTGGCTGACCGGCGGCATCGAGCGTGACGTCAAGGGTAGGCTTTCGGGTCTCTCGGATGTCGAGATCACGCCGATGAAGAACAGCGCCGGGCGCAGCTTCGAGGGCAAGGGACATATGGATGCCGAGGGCCTGGCACTCGACGGCGACCGGATTCTGGTCTCCTTCGAGCAGGATCATCGCGTCGATATCTATCCCGATCCTGGCTTTACCGGCTCGGGAGCGATCGCCACTCTGCCGATTATTATCCCGCGGAAGATGCTGAACGACAACCGCGGCATCGAGACTATCGCCGTGGCGCCGGCATCCAGCCCGCTGCGGGGCGGTGTGGTCATCGTCACCGAACGCGGTCTCGACAGCGACGGCAACCGGTTGGCGGCCATTCTCAGCGGGCCGCTGAAAGGGCGTTTCTCGGTCGAGCGGGACGGCAGCTTCGACATCACCGATGGTGCTTTCCTGCCGAACGGCGACCTGCTGCTGCTGGAGCGCCGCTTCAACATGGCCGAAGGCATCGGCATGCGTCTTCGGCGCATCAAGGGTGCCGATATCAGGCCCGGCGCCATTGTTGACGGCGAATTGCTGCTGGAAGGCAATTTCAACTCGCAGATCGACAATATGGAAGGGCTCGATGCCTTTCAGGCCGCAGACGGCACCACCCATATCATCCTGGTGTCGGACGACAATCATTCGATCCTGCAGCGCAATCTGATGCTGGAGTTCCGGCTTTCCGAACAGGCCGAACACAAAGCGTCAAACTGATGTCATAGGTCGCGGCTATCCCACCCGCGGCATCGGTGGCTGGCCTGCGGAGGAAATCATGGTGCATATTCACGTTATGGGCGCGTCCGGTTCCGGCACCACATCGCTCGGCCTTGTGCTCGCCCAGAAGCTCGATATTGCCCATCTCGACACCGACGATTTCTTCTGGCTGCCGACCGATCCGCCGTTCACGACGCCGAGGGATGCCGACGACCGCATCAGGCTGCTGCTCGATGAGGTGGCGCGGCATGAAGGCTGGGTTCTCTCCGGATCGGCGCTGAAATGGGGAGGGCCGATTGAGCCACTCTACGATCTGATCGTGTTCCTCAGGATCGATCCGGAGCTTAGAATGACGCGCATCCTCACGCGGGAGATTGCCCGATACGGAAACAGAATCAGGCCCGGCGGCGACATGGCCGTCAAGAGCGGGGAGTTTCTGGAATGGGCGGCGAGCTACGATACGGCCGGCCCCGAACGCCGCAGCCTTGCGGCACATGAGCAATGGCTGGAAACGCAGACAGTGCCGGTGCTGCGGCTCGATTCATCGCTAGGTATCGACGATCTGGCGGCAGAGGTGCTGCTGCACCCGGCCATCGCCGCCGGTGCGATCCGGCGGCGTCGGTAACTTCAATTAGCTGGCGCGAGCGGCCTGCATCGGCCGCAGCACGTTCATCAGCGCGCCATAGGGCAGCAGCATGACGAGGCCGACGATCATCTTCACGGCGAAATCGCCGATCGCCCAGGAAATCCAGCGCGGAGCCTCCGTGGCGAAGACGCCGAGGACGGGGGCTGCTTCGAGCGCAAAGGGATCGTTGGGGCCGAGGAGGACGAAAAACGCGGCGAAGGAAAGCGAAAAGAACATCACCGTATCGAGCGCCGAGCCGATCAGCGAGCCGACCAGTGGGGCGCGCCACCAGGCCTGACGGCGAAGGCGGTTGAAGACGGCGATATCGAGCAGCTGGCCGGCGAGATAGGCCGAGCCGGAGGCTATGGCGATGCGCGGCACCGAAGTGAAGAAGGAGAGCGTCACGCCGACGACGAAGCCGGCAAAGACGACCTTGCGGGCTGCCTGCGGGCCGAACTGACGATTGGTCAGATCGGTGATCAGGAAGGCGATCGGATAGGAGAAGGCGCCCCAGGTCAGGATGTCGGCGAGGTTGATGCCGGCGACTTCGGCGTTCAGCGGAAACTGGACGAGAAAGTTGGAGGCGACGACGACGAGCGTCATCAGCGCGACATAGGCAATGGTAGAGCGGGTCTTCAGCATTTTTTATCCTGGGTGATGCCACCAGTTGGAGAGACGGACCGGCAAAGCAAAAGGCTTGTCCGGTTTTATCCGTTCAAGCCTTTTGAAGCCGTATGAAAGAAGGGCAGAAGCTTACGCAGCAGCGGCTTCGGCGGTCTTCTTGGCGATCTGACGGCGCAGCAGACGGGCGCGCATCGACAGTTCGTTTTCGCTGGCCTTCAGCAGGAAGGCATCGAGGCCGCCACGATGCTCGACGGTGCGAAGAGCGGCAGCCGAAACGCGAAGACGGTAACGCTGGTTGAGAGCGTCGGAAATCAGCGTGACCTGGCACAGGTTCGGCAGGAACCGGCGCTTGGTCTTGTTGTTGGCATGGCTGACATTGTTACCAGTCAGGACGGCCTTGCCGGTCAATTCGCACACGCGGGACATGGAACACCTATTCTTGTTTTTTCTCGGGCCATCGAATTGCCATTCCCGGCAAAGCCAGGCGCGCAATCCAACGGGCATGATTGGAAAGTTGCGGTTCTATAGTCAGACAGGCTGCTCGCGTCAAGCCAAACCTTGGCCTTTCCCGCAATTCTGTCAAAAAGCTGCTGTTTTCTTCCCTTCGCGGCAGGAGTATAGAGCGCTTAACAAGAGCTGCCGGCGCGCGGCAAGACAAGGCTTGATTCATGGCTCATTCGGGCAGACGGATTTTCATTTCGGCCATTGCCGCGCTCCTTGCCATACCGGCATCGGCGGCCGAAATCCAGCATCGGACGGAATACCGGGTGGCGCTCGCCGGCCTGCCGATCGCGCGCGCAGCGTTCCTGACGCAGATCGAGGACGATCACAGTTACAAGATCGCCGGCGACATCAATTCCGCCGGTCTTGCCGATCTCGTCACGACGATTTCGGCAAAGACCAGCGTCACCGGTGTCGTGCGCAATGACAGACTGCAGGCGCAGAAATATTCGCTCTACTACAAGAGCGGCAAGAAGAAGGCCCGCGTCTACGAGGTCAGCTACCGCAACGGCAATATCATCTCGGCGACGACGACACCGGCGCCGAAGCGTCCGAAGAACTGGATCGACGTCACACCGCGCGACATGCGCTCGGTGCTCGACCCGATCTCCGGCCTGGTCTTCACCGGCGATACCAAGGTCTGCTCGCAGACGCTGCCGATCTTCGACGGCGAGACGCGCATGGATTTGGTGCTGTCGCCGAAGGGCGATGAGGATTTTTCCACCAATGGCTTCAAGGGCAAGGCAACCGTCTGCAGCGTGCGCTTCGTGCCGCGCTCGGGCTACAAGAAGGGCCGCAAGGACATCGACTATCTCAGCAAGAGCAACCGGATGGAAATCTGGTTTGCCAAGTCGGACGCGGCAAATGTATACGCTCCTGTCTATGTGCGCATTCCAACAGAATATGGAATGGTGACGATCACTGCCGTCAAATACGGCAGCAACAGCTGACGGGGCTTCTGCCTCCGTGAAGGGGGACAGGTGAAGCTTCGCGCGACGTTGATCGGTTTTACGGCCATTCTGATGTGGTCGTTTCTGGCGTTGTTCACAGCCGCCTCCGGCAAGATGCCGCCATTCCAGCTTTCGGCCATCTGCTTTGCGATCGGTAGCATTCCCGGCCTTGTGGTGCTTATCCTCAATCCTTCGCGGCTAGCGCTGCTGAAGCAGCCGGCCAAGGTTTGGATAACAGGCATTGCGGGGCTGTTCGGCTATCATTTCCTCTACTTCACCGCGCTCCGGAACGCACCGGCGGTGGAGGCGGGGCTGATTGCCTATCTCTGGCCGCTGCTGATCGTCGTCGGTTCGGCGCTGCTGCCGGGCGAACGGCTGCGCTGGTATCATGTGGCGGGTGCGCTTGCCGGACTTTGCGGCACCTTCCTGATCGTTAGCCGCAACGGCATCGATTTCGACGGCGCCTATGCCATCGGTTACGGGGCTGCCGTTCTCTGCGCCTTCACATGGTCCGGCTATTCGCTGCTGACGCGGCGCTTCGTCGCCGTCTCCACGGATGTCGTCACCGGCTTCTGCCTTGCGACCTCCATCCTGTCGTTCTTCTGCCATCTCGGACTGGAGACGACCGTCTGGCCGGCAACGGGTTTCGAGTGGGTCGCCGTCGCCGGGCTCGGGCTCTTTCCGGTCGGGGCTGCCTTCTACGCCTGGGATTACGGCGTCAAGAACGGCGATATCCAGATCCTCGGCGCGGCCAGTTACGCAGCACCACTGCTATCGACACTGATTCTGGTGCTGTTCGGATATGCCGAGCCGAACTGGCGCATCGCCCTTGCCTGTCTGCTCGTCACCGGCGGGGCGGTGCTCGCCGCCCAGGAGATGTTGCGCCGCAAGAGCCGGGCGCAGCCTGCTGCGGCGGAGTAGGTCTTAGAACAGGATGATTTTAGGCCGACCAGGCCTAAAATCATCCTGCTCTAAATTAGATAGTTGGAGCATGATGTTACCCGAAAACCGCTCACACTTTTCGGCATCATGCTCTAGCCGCCGGGCTTCCAATCGGGCGGCGCCATCTCGAAGCTCGAAAATTCGAAGCCGGGAGAGACGGTGCAGCCGACCAGGGTGAAATCGCCGAGGGTTTCGGCCGATTGCCACCAATTGGCGGGAATGATCGCCTGCGGCCGCTCGCCGGCAGGAAGATTCGTTCCAAGCGTCAGGGTCTCGCTTGCCGTTCCGTCTTCCGAGCGGTGCAGCGAGAGCGGCGCGCCGGCGTAATAATGCCAGACCTCCGCCGCGTCATGAACGCGATGCCAATGCGAACGCTGTCCCCTGGTCAGCAGATAATAGATCGCCGTCGAATGGCCGCGTTCCCCGCCCGCCGTATCGCGGAATGTCTGCACGTACCAACCACCTTCAGGATGCGGCTGCATGCCGAGTTCGCGGATGATGTCCTCGGGCGACATCAGAAATGGTCCTTGCGCTTGCGGATCTCGGCAAAGACTTCCTCGTTCGTCTTGCCTTCCATCAGCAGATTGCGGCGGATCGCCGGATCGGCGGCGCGCAGGAACGGGTTGGTTTCCTTTTCCAGCCCCAATGTCGTCGGGATGGTGAATTTGCCGTCGGCGCGCAAGGCTTCGATCTCGGCGGCGCGACTCTTGAGGCGCTCATTGTCCGGATCGACGGTCAGTGCGAAACGGGCATTGGACAATGTGTATTCATGGCCGAAATAAACGGCGGTTTCATCGGGCAGCACGGCGAGTTTCTGCAGGGAATGCCACATATCGGCGGCAGGGCGTTCGAACAGCCGGCCGCAGCCGAGCGCAAACAGCGTGTCGGCGGCAAACAGCAGCTTATCGTCGACGAAGTGATAGCAGATGTGGCCGGCGGTGTGGCCGGGCGTCTCGATGACGTTGACCGTGTGATCGCCGAAAAGGAAGCTGTCGCCATCGGCCATCGCCCGATCGAGGCCGGGAATGGCGATGGCCTCGTTGATCGGGCCGATGATCTCGCAGCCGAACTGCTCCTTCAGCGCCAGGTTGGCAGTGACATGGTCGGTGTGATGATGAGTGGTGAAGATATGGGTGATCTTCCAGCCGCGACGTGTCGCCGCTTCCAGGATCGGCGCCTCTTCCGGTGCATCGATCGCCGCGGTAAAGCCTGTCTCCGGATCGTGCACGAGAACGCCGAAATTGTCGGTGCGGCAGAGAAAAACGTCTAATTCCAAAGGTTTCATCGTTCAATAATCCCTTATCCCAGGAGTCTCGCGGAAATGTAGAGGTTCCGGCCTTGAAGTCCAACCGCCCGCTGATAACATTTGTCGCAATGCACGCCGATATCGTCGACCTACGCCAGTTCTATCACTCCGAGCTCGGACGTCTTGCCGAGCAGTCGATCGCCATGGCGCTGTCATCGCTCTGGGTGCGGCTGCCGCAAGAGCGTCTGGTCGGCCTCGGTTATGCCGTGCCCTTCCTCGACCGCTTCCAGGCCGATACCGAACGCACCTTCGCCTTCATGCCGGCCGGGCAGGGCGCGGTGAACTGGCCGATGGGCTCGCTCTCGACGACGGCGCTGATTTTCGACGAGGAACTGCCGCTGCCGGATTCCTCGATCGACCGGGTGCTGATGGTGCATTCGCTGGAATTCGCCGAAAGCCCGCGCGAGACGCTGAAGGAGCTCTGGCGGGTGCTGGCACCGGGCGGGCGGCTGGTCATCGTCGTGCCGAACCGGCGCGGCGTCTGGGCACGGATGGAACATACGCCCTTCGGTTCGGGCCGGCCCTATTCCCGCGGTCAGCTGACAAGTCTGCTGCGCGAGACGAATTTCACCCCGGGCGCGACGGCTGAAGCGCTGTTCTTCCCGCCCTCGAAGCTCAGGGCCATATTGCGCCTTCGCCGCGCCTTCGAGCGGATCGGCCGAACGCTATGGCCGGCCTTCTCAGGCGTCATTATCGTCGAGGCGCAGAAGCGGCTTTATCAGGGGCTGCCGGTTGCGGCGCGGGCCTCGCGCCGCGTTTTCGTGCCGGTTCTCGCACCGCATGGCGTGCCGACCACACGCACGACAGCGCCGCGCGTCTTTTGAGACGCGCAAAGAACGTTGTAGCACTTTGAATGCTGCATAATTTTATCCTTAAATCGATTCCGATTTAAGGAATTATGCAGGAGGTGACGCCGCTCTCGGCGTTCCCCAACTGCTTGTGACACGCCCGTAGCTCTCGACAACAATCGCATTCCGCTTTAATGCCACTTGGTGTTTTTCAGCCCGGATTTCCGGCAATTCCAAGGTCGAACCCATGAGCGTTGAGATGAGCAAGCCCGTTCCGCGTCCCGGTATTCTCGATATCGCAGCCTATGTGCCGGGCAAGGAACATGCGCCGGGCGTCGCCCACGTCTACAAGCTTTCGTCCAACGAAACGCCGCTCGGCCCCAGCCCAAAGGCGATCGAAGCCTTCAAGGCGGTTGCCGACAATCTAGGGCGTTATCCTGACGGGCAGGCGATCGAACTGCGCGAGGCAATCGCCGCCGTGCACGGTCTCAATCCGGCAAACATCCTCTGCGGCAACGGTTCCGACGAGCTGCTCGGCCTGCTTTGCCATGTCTATCTCGGCGCCGGCGACGAGGGCATCATCACCGAGCACGGCTTCCTCGTCTACAAGATCCAGATCCTGGGTGCGGGTGCCACGCCTGTCGTCGCCAAGGAGAGGGACTATACCGTCGACGTCGATGCCATTCTTGCCGCGGTGACGGAGAGGACGAAGATCGTCTTCATCGCCAATCCCGGCAACCCCACAGGCACCTATGTTTCCGTTAGCGAGATCCGCCGCCTGCAGGCCGGACTGCCGAAACATGTCGTCCTCGTGCTCGATGCCGCCTATGCCGAATATGTGCGCCGCAACGATTATGAAGCCGGCATCGAGGTCGTATCCTCCAATGCCAACGTGGTGATGACCCGCACCTTCTCGAAGGCCTATGGTCTTGCGGCGTTGCGCGTCGGCTGGATGTATGCGCCGGCCGAGATCGTCGACGCGCTGAACCGGGTGCGCGCACCATTCAACTTGAACGCGCCGGCAATCGCTGCCGGTGCCGCTGCCATCCGCGACCAGGCCTTCATCCAGCAGGCGGTTTCCTTCAACCAGCTGTGGGTCGAGACGCTCACCCAGGCGCTCGAGGCGATCGGGCTGAAAGTGACGCCGTCCGTCGCCAATTTCATCCTCATTCATTTCCCCGAGATCGACGGCAAGCGCGCCGCGGATGCCGACGATTTCCTGACGGGCCGCGGCTACATCCTGCGCGCCGTGCGCGGCTATGGTTTCGCCAATGCGCTGCGCATGAGCATCGGCCCCGAAGAGGCCAACCGCGGCGTGATTGCCGCGCTCACCGAATTCATGGGACATCAGGCATGAGCGTGCAGTTCGATCGGATTGCGCTGATCGGCATCGGCCTGATCGGCTCTTCGCTTGCCTACGACATCAGACGGCTTGGTCTTGCAAGGGAGATCGTCGTCGCCACGCGCAGCCCCGATACGCTGAAGCGTGCGGAAGAGCTCGGCCTCGGCGACCGCTACACGACGTCCTCGCAGGATGCCGTCAAGGATGCCGATCTGGTGATCGTCTCGGTGCCAGTCGGCGCTTCGGAAAGTGTGGCGAAGGAGATTTCTGGAAGCCTGAAGCCCGGGGCTGTTGTCACCGATGTCGGTTCGACAAAGGCTTCTGTCATCGCACAGATGCTACCGCATATGCCGGATAATGTGCATTTCATTCCCGGCCATCCGCTGGCAGGTACCGAGAAATCCGGCCCGGATGCCGGCTTCCCCGGCCTCTTCGAAGGCCGCTGGTGCATCTTCACGCCGGTCGCGGATACCGATGAGACTGCGCTGAAGCGGCTGCGCAGCTTCTGGGAGGCGCTCGGCTCGAAGGTCGACGAAATGGATGCCGAGCATCACGACAAGGTGCTCGCCATCGTCTCGCACCTGCCGCATATCATCGCTTACAATATCGTCGGCACGGCCGACGATCTGGAGACGGTGACGGAGTCTGAGGTCATCAAATATTCCGCCTCTGGCTTTCGTGATTTCACCCGCCTCGCCGCCTCCGACCCGACCATGTGGCGTGATGTTTGCCTGCACAACCGCGATGCGATCCTCGAAATGCTGGCGCGCTTCTCGGAGGACCTCGCCTATCTGCAGCGCGCCATCCGCTGGGGCGAGGGCGACAAGATTTTCGAACTCTTCACCCGCACCCGCGCCATCCGCCGTTCGATCGTCCAGGCCGGCCAGGATGTCGACGCGCCTGATTTCGGCCGGCACGCGCTGGACAAGAAGTAGCCACCGCGATGGTTGAGGTGGCACGCGCCGGCTCGGCGGATATCGACTGGCTGGTGCGCGAGGATGCCAGCGCCAGTAAGGCGTGGATATCGCGTTGCGTGGCGCTCGGCGAATATCTGGTTGCCAGGGAGGCCGATGAGATTGTCGGCTTCCTGCGCTTCTCCCGCTTCTGGGGCAGGGTTCCCTATATGGAAATGATCCGCGTTCTGCCCGGCCATCGCCGGTCGGGCGTTGGAACGGCGCTGTTTCTCGCCTGGGAAGAGGCCATGCGCGGCGACGGCTTCCGCCTGCTGATGACGTCGAGCGAATGCGACGAAAGCCGGCCTCAGGACTGGCACCGCCGCAACGGATTTTGCGAAACCGGCGCGATCGAGCTGCCCGGCCTGCAATCGGTGCCGGAAGTCTTCTTCATCAAGCGAATCGGCTAGATCGGCGGAATCCGGCCGAGCGGAATGAAACCGCTGACGGTGGCATTGCCACGATCGACGACGAGATCGACAGAGACCTTGTCGCCGCCACCGGCGAGCGACTTCAGCAGTTTTGTCGCCGTGTTGACGGTCGAGGCGATATCCGGAAAGGCCTGTTTCAGGCTGTCGCCCCAGGGGCCGAGCTGTTCGATCTCCAGCTTGAATTTTCCCGAGAGCAGACCCCGTTCGTCAAAGGAGAAGGGGCCAGTCAGCGTCATCACCTTGCCGTCGCCGATGTCGGCGACGATGCGGCGCAGGTTGCCGGTGGCGCCATTGAGCCCGTTCGGATCACTGCCGTCGATCAGGCCGGCCTTGCCGGCGATGGTCAGATCGATGCTGGCAGACATTTTTGGAAAGATCTGCGGCCAGTCCTTGATCGCCGTATTCGCATCCTGCACGGAGATCGCGCCATCGAGATCGGCGCCGTTCTGGCGCAGATGGATTTCGGTGCGGACGGCATCGAAGCTGATGGTCTGGCCGGTGTAGGAGGAGACGGCTATCGCCTTCAGACCCTCGATGACGGTCGAGCTGTGGTCGATGCCCTGCAGTCGGGTTGCAAGACTCGCCTGCAAGTTCGTCCATTGGGCCGAGATCGAAAGGCCGTTGCTGGTGCGGATTTCGGCCGGCGAATCGAGTTCCCAGACAATCTTGCCGGGTGCATAGACCTGTGCTGCCGAGCGCAACGCGCCGAAGGTGGCGGAGACGCCGTTGACATTGTCGTCGACGTCGATCTTCGAGCAGAACAGGCCGATACGGAAGGGATAGCCGCGGAATTCGATATCGGAGCATTCGCCGCTGACGCCTGCCTGGTCGCGTGGCGCGATCGCCTTCAGCACCGTGGTCTTCAATGCCGACGCCGCATAGAACCAGCCGCCGGTATAAAGCGCGATCACCAGGAGGATACCTCCACCCAGCAACCAGAATTTCTTACCGCTGCCGGATTGGCTGCTGCCGGATCGGCTTGACGCTGCCATGATGTTCTCCAATGGTGAATCGCAAATGTGATTCCCGGTCTGGCGTGCGATATGGACGAATTTTGGGTATTTGGCTAC
Organism: Rhizobium sp. SRDI969; assembly: GCF_025152725.1. NCBI lineage: Bacteria > Pseudomonadati > Pseudomonadota > Alphaproteobacteria > Hyphomicrobiales > Rhizobiaceae > Rhizobium > Rhizobium sp. SRDI969. The sequence continues at coordinate 4,134,446 of NZ_CP104035.1, read as the reverse complement.
GGTTCGCTGATGTGGAATCCGGGCTTCGAGTTCATGGAGCGGGCAGAGGCTCTGGTTTACGGCTACAGGCGTTCGCTTTGTGTCCGCTCCTTTGTCCATCGCGGCACACGCGACAATCCGGGCCTGGTTCTCGGCCTCGACAGGGGTGGCGCCTGCCGCGGCATGGCTTTCCGCATTTCGCCTGAAAAATGGGAAGATGTGATCGACTATCTCCGCGCCCGCGAGCTGGTCACCAATGTCTATCTGGAGCGCCGGGTGCGGCTGCAGCTTGCCGGCCGGCGCCGGGTGGAAGCGGTCGCCTACATCATCGATCGCGAGCATGAACAATATGCCGGCGCGCTCGATGCGCTTGCGGCGGCACGGGTGGTGAACGAAGCAAAAGGCCAGTCAGGCCCGAATGATGCCTATGTCTTCAACACGCTGGCGCATCTGAAGCAGATGGGCATTCGCGACCATTGGCTGGAGCAGGTCGTCAACGAAGTGGAGCGGCTGCGCGCCGCCTGATCTCAGCCAGTTGTCGCGTTCAGCTTGCGCAGCTCGATCAGTCTTTCGACCGCCGTTGGCGGGAGCGGCAGATGCGGATTTTGCGCGACGGTTTCGAGCAGAAGCTCGTCGCTTGCCCGCTCCAATACCTCGATCAGATGGGCGAAAAAGGCGTCCGGATCCATTCCGGGCATGATTGGCGGCAGGATCTTCACCTTGAAATGGCCGGGATAACGACGGATGCTCCGCCGCGGCCAGAAGAGACCGGGATGCATGGCGACCGGAACGACGGGGAGATTAAGATCGCGGTACATGCGGGCTATGCCGTATTTATAGACCGGCTCCGCACCCGGCGGACGGCGAGTGCCCTCGGGATAGATGATGAGCTGGCGGCCCGTCGAAAGCTCTTCCTTCGTGCGTTTCAGCACTTCCACCATCACCTTGCCACGGGCGCCGCGATCGACCGGGATCATGCGCTGCTTCTTCGCATACCAGCCGAAGAGCGGAATCCACATCAGTTCGCGCTTCAGGATATAGACTGGGTCCTTCAGCCAGGGCAGCAGCGCGTAGGTATCCCAGAAAGACTGGTGCTTCGGCGCTAGGATGTAACTGCCGTCAGGCAGGTTCTCCAGGCCCTCGATCTCGAAGGTGGTGCCGACGATCACACGCATCAGCCAGTGGTTGGACCGCGCCCAGTTCTTCGGGATCGCATAGGCGATTTTGCGCGGCACCACGAAATAATAGGGCGAGAGCACGATCATCCGGATGATGAGATTGGCGTAGAAGATCGTGTTGAAGAGAACGGAACGCAGGGCGATCATGAAACTTTCCCGAGGCATGCTCACGCGACCGGCCTACACGATATTCCCCGTCATAAAAAGCGTTTGATGCTGCCCTGATGTAAAAGGCTGAAGCATTCCAGCAAAAGTGCGCAGCAACAGATAGCGCATGCCCCCGAAAATCGGAATCGATTTTCCGAACGGATTGTGCGCACGTCTAAAGCGATAGAGCTTCCTATCCGAAGCGCGGCTTTATTGCTGGCCGGACGCATTTGCCGAGCGCAGCCCGGTATGGCGGCCGAAGCCGGTGATGTTGCGGGTGCCTGCCAGCAGCACTTTCGCATATTCGGCAAGCATGACGCGCATCGCATTCGGATCGGTGAACCAGTTGCTGCTCTTCAAATCCGAATTGACCACGGGATAAGCGATAAATTCGATGTCGGGATCGACATAGGAGAGTTCGGCGAGGCTTCGCGGCATGTGGTAATTGTTGGTGACGATCAGAACGCTCCGGTATCCCTTGGCGTGGATCCAGTTCGAAGCCTCCTCAGCATTGCCGATCGTGTCGATCGCATCGTAGCCGATATCGACACAGCAGGAGAAGAGATCGGCCGAGCCCTGCGTCATCTTGCGGATCTGTGCCGGCGTCGTCGTCGGGTGGACGCCGGAAATGAGCAAGCGCTTGCCGGCACCCTTCTGCAGCAGCTCCACAGCCTGGTCGATGCGCTGGTAGCCACCCGTCAGTACCACGATCGCATCCGCCTTCGGCTCGGCCGGCGGCCTGAGTGTCGTCACCGAATCAGCGAAACGCAGAAAGCCGCCGAACACCAGGGCGATTACCAGCAGGCAGCCAAAGCCGCCCCAGCGCAGCAGGCGGCGGATCGGCCCGCGCCGCGGCAGCAAACCCGCCGAGCGATCAAGCTCCGGGTCCTGATGAATCGGGTTGGGTGTCGTATGTCCCATGGTCATGAATCGTGATTATACGCTGATTGCGGCACGGAACAGACGCTTTCATGGCAAAACGGCACGGTCACGATCAACTTCCGATGCCGTCGGTGCGTGTCGGGTCCGAGCGTAGTGTATCGATTTCGTAGATTGTCCGCATGACGGTCAGCCGCGCGGTGAAGGTGGTGAGGAGCGCGATGACGATCATCGTTGCGAAGATGCCGGCATAACCAAGCACGCCGACGGAGAAGGTGCCGAAGAGCGCGGTCGCCTGGTCCGTTTCCGGGGTGGCGAGGGTGCGGCTTTGCCAAAAACCGGCGGTGGCGAAGAAGAGAGCGGCAAGCGCGCTGCCGATCGCCGAACCCTTGAGGCTGATCTTCAGGAAATGCTTCTGGAATTCGGTGGCGACGAAGGAGCTTTCGGCGCCGACGAAATGCAGCACTTCGACGACGTGCCGATTGCCCGACAGCGCGCCGCGCGTGGCGAAGACGACGGTGAGCACCATCGCCGTGAAAACCAGGAGCAGGATGCCGGTGCCAATCATGACCGTCGTGTGCGCCATAGACACCAGCCGGTCGACCCAGGTGCGGTGATCATCGAGGCTGGCCTGCGGGATACTGTCCTTCAGCAGCGACCGCATCGAATCGAAATCCGGCGGATTGCTCTCGTCGATGGTGATGATGACGAGGCGGGGAACGGGCAGATCCTTGAGATCGAGGCCGGGGCCGAGCCAGGGTTCGAGCAGGCGAGCGGTCGCCGCCTCGTCAACGATCTGGCCGCTCTTGGTGCCGACGAAGGTCAGCGCCAGGTCGCGCGCCTGGGTCAGCGCCTTTTCCATGTCGAGATTGTCGTCCGGCTTGATCTGAATGGTGATCTCGCGGGAGATCTGGCTCTCCCAGCTTGCCGCCGTCGAGCGCACCATGCTGACGCCGCCGAGCGTCAGGCAGGCGAGAAAGGCCATGATTGATATCACCACCATCAACGCACTGCCCTGGATGTTGGACGGCGGCAGGATCGGCGCGGTCGGACGCACGCGCAATTCCGGCCGCTTCTGCTGGATCTTGGCAGCCGCCTTTTCGGGGTTTCTGGACGGGGGCTCAGTCATAAATATCGAGATGCCCCTCTGAGAGGATCATGCGGCGCGCTTCCACCTGTTCCATCAGCGCCAGGTCATGCGTGGCGATCACGACCGCCGTGCCGAGGCGGTTCAGCTCGAGGAAAAGGTTGAGCAGGCGTTTGGCCATAGGCGGGTCGACATTGCCTGTGGGTTCGTCGGCCAGCAGCACTTCCGGCCGGTCCATCAGCGCCCGGGCGATTGCGGCGCGCTGCTTCTCGCCGCCGGAGAGCACGGGCGGCAGCACATTGATGCGTTCGCCAAGGCCGACCCATTTCAACAGCTCCAGCACGTCGGTCTTGTAGGAGCTCTCATCCTTGCCGCGCACCCGTAAGGGCAAAGCGACATTCTCATAGGTAGTGAGATGGTCGAGGAGGCGGAAATCCTGGAAGACGATGCCGACGCGGCGGCGCAGAAGCGGCAGTTCGGGGCGAGGGATTTCGGAAATGTCGCGCCCGAACATGCGGATCAGGCCGCGTGTCGGCTGCAGAGACATGAAAAGCATCCGCAGCAGCGACGTCTTGCCGGCACCCGATGGGCCTGTCAGGAACTGAAAGGATTTCTTCGGGATGTCGAAGGTCAGGTCCCGGAGGATTTCCGGGCCCATGCCATAGCGCAAACCGACATTCTCAAAGTGGATCAACGGGCAGCTCAGTCTGTTGTGGGTTTCACCGCACGACTTGTTAACCAACACCGTTAACAGCCGGTAAATTTTGCTGGAAAGACGCCCGTTTGATGGCAATCTTTGCGAAGCATTAACCATTAAAATTTACGACTGAGCGGGATTCGTTTCAATGCCAGATTTCTCCTGGCAACGAAACCATGTGGACATCTGCGAGGCAGCCACCATGGAAGCATCCTCCTTCAGTCGCCGGACGCCGGGCCAGGCCTATGATTTCCTGCCGCCGGAACCCGCCAATCGTCAGTACCGCTCGGCGCGACCTGCCGATATCTCCGACGCTGAATTCGTTACCCTCGGCAACTTGCGGACCAGGGAATTCAGTGCAAGGACCCATAACGACAACCGCAAGCGCATGGCTGCCGCACGCGCCGCCCCGCCGCCCATGCCGGCAATGGCTGCTTCCGTTCTGCAGACCATGGAATCCTGGCTGCAGCGCGCGTCGACGCGGAGCTTCGCAGCGCTGGTGCTGGCGCTCGTCGTGCTCGTCTTCGGGCTTGCGGGTGGTTTTTCCGGCCTTTCCGGCGCGCGCGCCACTTCCGGAGCGCCGCTGCATTTCACCCACGTCACGGTGACGCCGCGTGATGCAAACGGCATGCGCGTGCTCGTCATCAACGGCATCATCGAAAACGAGGGCGGCACGACGCAGACGGTGCATCCGATCCGTGCCGATCTGGTGACCGACGAGCGGCTGACGGCAAGCATCGTCATCGACCCGCCGGCCGATGTGGTCTATGGCGGCCAAAGCCGAGGCTTCTCGGCTCGCGTCCAGCATGCCGGCGGAAGGACGCCGGAGGTCCGGCTCTCCTTCCTGCCATAGATGTAACAGGACATGAAATGGCCGACTTTCTCGCCACAGGCCGGGCCAATCCCGTTAATTTCATTGCCAGCGAGGCTGTTTCAGGCTCGCATATGTGCTAACGGCTTACCCTTCTTTTCATGGAGCAAGCCCTTATGCCTGTCGTGCGCGGAAAAAACATAGAGCCGCTTTTCACCGCCGAGCAGATCGCCGAGCGCAATCATTCGATGGCGCGGGAGATCGCCAGTGGCCCGACCAAGGACCTGCTCGTCATCGCCGTGCTCAAGGGCTCCTTCATTTTCGCCGCCGACCTGATCCGCGCCCTGCATGATAGCGGGCTTGCCCCGGAGGTTGAGTTCATCACACTGTCGAGCTATGGCATCGGCACGGTTTCTCAGGGCGTACGTATCGTCAAGGATATCGATAGCGACGTGCATGGCCGCGACGTCCTGTTGATCGACGATATCCTCGAATCCGGCCGGACGCTGCTCTTTGCCAAGGAACTGCTCTTCGAGCGTGGCGCGCGCAACGTCACGATCGCCGTGCTGCTCGACAAGCGCGTCAAGCGTAAGGAAAAGCTGGAGGCCGACTATGTCGGCTTCGAATGCCCTGACTATTTTGTCGTCGGCTACGGCATGGATGTCGCCTATGCCTTTCGCGAACTGCCCTTCGTCGGCGTGGTGACCGGGGATGCCTGAGCTGCTGCATAATTCCTCAAATCGCAATCGATTTAAGGATAAAGTTATGCAGCAATTAAAAGTGTTACAGCGTCCTTTGCGCGTCTTAAAGGCGCGCGGCGCTGTAATGCTTTCAAGACGAGTTGTTAACCATCTCGCCCATCGCTTCGTCATCTTTACCGATCGAAAAGGAAAGTCTGGTGATTTCCGTCGCGGGGCTGACGACGGAGCGATGCACATATGGCAAGAATTCTGATTACGGAAGACGAGGACTCCCTGCGGTCGTTCGTAGCCCGAGCCCTGCGGCTCGATGGCCACGAGACCGACGAAGCGGCCGATGGAGCCGAGGGCTTGGAGAAGCTCAAGGACGGGGTCTACGATCTGCTGCTTTCAGACATCCGCATGCCTGTGATGGACGGCATTGAACTCGCCCATCAGGCAAAAGACGCTTTTCCTGGCTTGAAAATCCTGCTGATGACCGGCTATGCCGAACAACGCGAACGGGCCGACGATCTTGCCGAGAAGATCATCGATGTCGTCGCCAAACCATTCGCGCTTCCCGATATCCGCAAGGCGGTCGCCCGGGCGCTTGTCGCTTAGAGCCAGGATGCCGAAAAGTGTCAGCGCTTTTCGGCATCCTGGCTCTATTTCTCTGATTTAGATCCAGGTTCAGCTTCTAAAGCGCGTCGCAATCTTTCAGATTCGCTGCTTGCGCTTTAGGTCTTTATTCCCAACGCATGTCGTTCGCGCAAAACCGCTGCACAGTTTTGCGCGACATGCTTTAGGCCGATCCGGTCTAGAATCATCCTTTCCCGTGCGCGTCCTATTTTTGCGCGGAGTCGTAAGGCCTACTGGATGTCCAGCAACCGTTCGAGATATCGCCGTTCCATTTCCTGCGGTGGATTGTTGCCGAGCTTTTCGCGGATCGCGTCAAGGATTTCTCGCGCCCGCTGAACGTCGATTTCGTCAGGCACCTTCACGCTGTTGTCGCCGAAATCCGGTCCTTGGGTCCGGCGCGGCCGGCCGAGCGGGTCGCGGCCGTTCTGGTCGCCTTGGCCTACCTGGCCGTTCGGACCTTGACCCTGCTGGCCCTGCTGCGCCTGCATCATCTGGTTCATCATGTCGCGGGCGCCCTGGCGAAGCGCTTCCAACGCGCGGCCCTGGCCCTCGACGGCCGGTTGGCCGCGGCCCTGGCCGAGTTCACGGCCGGCGCCTTCCATTTCGCGTTGCGCCTGGCCAAAACCCGGGCCGGGCTTCATTCCCATCTCGCCGAGGCTCTTCTGCAATTCGCCGAGTTGCTTGCCCAACCCATCCTGCTGCGCGCGCAGCTGTTTCAGCGCCTCACGCAGCTGCTCGGCCGTCATCTGGTCGGAGGGCTGCTGTCCATCCTTGCCTTGCCGGCCCTGCTGCTGATCCTGCGGCTCGCCGTTTTCTCCGGGGTTCATCTCGTCGAGCAGCGGATCGTTCTCGCCCATGTCGGGCTCGCCGCGTTGCATGCGGTCCCTGAGCTGCTGGTCGAGCCGGAAGGTCTGCTCCATCAGCTTTTGCTGGTCGCGCAGGATCTCGCCGAGCTTGTCGATCTGCTTGCGGGCCTCGCTGTTTTCCTGGCTCTGCTGGCTGCGCTGCGGCCGGCCGGCCTGCAGGTTGTTCATCATCCGCTGCAATTCCGACAGCATCTGCTGGGCCGCGTCACGATTGCCGGAGCGGGCGAGATTTTCGATCTGATCCATCATCCGCTCCAGATCCTGCTGGCGCAGAATGTTCTGCGCGTTCTGGTTCGGCTGCATCGGCGCGTTCTGCATGCGTTGGGCGAGCTCGGTCATATAGTCCTGCATCGCCTTGCGCAGCTCGTCCATCAGCTTCTTGATCTCCGCGTCCGGGGCGTTGCGGTCCAACGCGTCGGCGAGGTTCTGCTGGGCCTCGCGCAGCTTGCGCTCGGCCAGCGAAAGATCGCCGTCCTCCATGCCGAGGGCGATCTCCCACAGATATTGGGCCGTATCCTTCAACGCATCATCGCCCTTTGCGAGCTTCATACGCGTCAAGGCGGATTCCAAGAGCAGGTAGTTGGTGAGCTTCGGGATGGTCTCCTCGGGGCGGATGGTCAGCGCCTCGTTCAGGGCGATTGCCTGCGGCATCTTGCGCGTATCGAGCGCGAAAACCTGCCGTTCCTCGGCGACGGCCGCGGCAAGCGGCTCGTTGAAGGGGCGTGACGGCAGCGTCATCTCATGCGGCGGGCTGCGGCCGGTCTGGCCGGCGGCATCCTTGGCGACGAGCGTGATGCGCACACGTTTGCCGGCAAGCGGATGTTCGGTCAGGTTCCGGCTGGTCACAGCCTTGGCGTCGCGGGCGTTGCGGCGCGGAATATCCAGCCGGTATTCCGGCAGTGGATAGAGCGGCGTTGCCGTCGGATCGGGGTCGACAGGAACGATTTCCGCATGCGCTTCCTGGACGCCGTAATCGTCCCTGACGGTGAAGCCGATTTCAAGCGCGCCGTTGACGCTGGGCTTCGGCAAACCGTCGAAGGCAATTTCCGGCGCCTTGTCGGGCAGCACGTTGAAGCTCCAGCGGCGGCCGTTGACCTCGAGTGCGCCGTTCTCCTGCAGCTTCATCATATGCGTCTGCGCGACGAGAGCCTGGCTGGCCGGTGCCGCCGTCTCCTGCTCGCTGCCTGATACCGCCGTCTGCTGCGGCTTGGTATCGGCCTGCACGGCGATATCCTGCGCCTCGCCGTTCGCCTTGCGGAACACGACCTTTTCGGCCGTCCTTCCGCCGCTGACCCGGACAGTGAGGCCTGAAAACTGGGGAATGCCGATCGGCGCCTGCTCGCTCCCGTCAGCCGTAAGGTAAACCGGAGCGCGGCCGGTATAGGAAGGCGGCGTTACCCAGGCGTCGATGCGCACCGCCGGATCGTTAACCACCTGCGCGGGCGCTGCCTGCAACGCGTCGCGGATCGAGCCGCCGTTGATCGATAGCGAATAAGCGAAGGCCGTGACGAGCAGCAGCGCCGGGACGGCGCGCAGGGCGAAACGATCATGCGCGGCGATATCAGGTCGCGGCAGTCCGGCATCGAGCGCTGCGATCTTTTCAGCCATGCGCGTCTGGTGCTCGCGCCAGAGCGCGCGGCCGAAGGGCGTATCGAAGGCCGGCTCGTCTTCCTGGACGGTGACCGGCTGGTGCGGCAGGCCGTTGCGCTCTTCCAGCACGCGGTCGGCCTCGGCGATCCTCGGCCAGCGCAAGGTGCGGAAGGGGAGGAGCGAGACGAGAAAAGCGGCAGCAAAGGCGATGAGCAGCAGGATGCGCAGCCAGTCCGGCACGCTGCGGAAGAGACCGAACCAGGAGGCGGAGAGGTAAAAGGCGATGACGGACAGTACCGGCATCAGAGGCGGCAGCAACTGCTCGAAAAGGAGCACGATGCGCGCCAGCAGGCGTTTCGTCGTCACCAGCCGGGCAAGCGAGGGACGGAAGGCAAATGCACCTTTCTTCTGCCTCGAGGGGCTTGTCATCGGTCCGGTCTCCGCGATCTGGCGTTCTGGAACAGAGGGCGCTTCCGGCGATTGCGGGGCAATACGCTCATGAACGAAAGGATAACACTCTTTGTGGCGAAGGCGAGGGCGAGCGGCCGGTAATACCGGCTTTTCACGTTTATTCGCCAAAAAGTGATGGCTTGTTCAGTCGAGCCAGGCCGGAACGGAATCGAGGCTGATCAACTCGGCATAGGTTCTGCGCGGTCGAATCGTATGGAAATCGCTGCCCCTGACCAGAACTTCGGGCACCAGCAGGCGGCTGTTATAAGTGCCGGCCTGGACCGCGCCATAGGCGCCGGCAGTGCTGACGGCCATCAGGTCGCCGGGCTTCGGCATCGCCATCTCGCGGTCGAGCGCCAGATAGTCGCCGGTCTCGCAGACGGGGCCGACGACATCGGCGCGGATGCGCGGCGCGTTGGCCGCCGAAATCGTTACAGGGCGAATCTCGTGATAGGCCTCGTAGAGCGTCGGGCGGATGAGATCGTTCATCGCGCCGTCGACGATGACGAAGGTCTTTTCGCCGCCATCCTTCACATAGAGGACTTCTGTCACGAGAATGCCGGCATTGCCGACGATCAGGCGGCCGGGTTCGGTGATGATCTTGCAGTCCAGGCCGCGCAGCTGGTTCTTGACGATTGCCGCGTAGGCGTCCGGCAGCGGCGGCGGATTGTTATCGTCCTTGTAGGGAATGCCGAGGCCGCCGCCGATATCGACGTGGTGGATGGTGTGGCCGTCGGCACGGAGCGTCGCGACAAGGTCGTGCAGCAGCTTGAAGGCGTCGTCGAAGGGCTGGAGTTCGGTGATCTGGCTGCCGATATGCATGTCGATGCCGGTGACCGCGATGCCGGGCAGCTTGGCGGCATGGGCATAGATGGCGCGGGCGCGCTCCCAGGAGATGCCGAACTTGTTTTCCTTCTTGCCGGTCGAGATCTTGGAATGCGTCTTCGCATCGACATCCGGGTTGATGCGGAAGGAGACCGGCGCTTTCTTGCCCGCGCTCACGGCGCGCTGGTTGAGAATTTCAAGCTCGGGCTCGGATTCGACATTGAAGCAGTAGATGCCGGCCTCAAGGGCGAAATCCATCTCGGACGGCGTCTTGCCGACACCTGAGAACATGATGCGGTCTGCCGGAATGCCGGCGGCAAGCGCGCGGCGCAGTTCGCCTTCAGAGACCACGTCGATGCCGGCGCCGAGACGGCCCAGCGTCTTCAGCACTGCCTGGTTCGAATTCGCCTTCATCGCATAGCAGACCATGGAGTCCATGTCGGCGAAGGCTTCCGAAAAGACGCGGTAATGACGCTCCAGCGTTGCAGTGGAATAGACGTAGAAAGGCGTGCCGACCGCCTTGGCGATCTCGGGAACGGGAACGTTCTCGGCATGAAGGACGCCGTCGCGGTACTCGAAATGGTTCACGGGCTTGTGCCTTAAAGAAGGGGATCGAGAAGGAAGGGCTTGTCGACGGTTCCCGGCTGTTTCGTGGGCTTGGAAACGTCGCCTTCCTTGGTTGCCGCAGCGCTCGGCGGATCGAGGTCGCCCTTGCGCCCGCATCCGGCAACGGCAAGGCCGATGACGGCGAGAGCCGCCGTCAGGCGGACGAGGTGGGGCAGGCTCTTCATGGATATCCTCTTCTGCGGCATGTGACGGCATCATTCATATCGAATGACGGACATCTTCATAGCGAAGTTTATCCGCCTTGTGCACCCTGATTGTTGGCGGTCTTTCCGCGCCTGCAGGAAGGGTGCGGCGGCTTTTCGCCGGCCCTGTATCTCTTAGTTGCGGGCGCGCCAGAAGGCGATCTGCCTGCGTACTTCGGACGGCGCCGTGCCGCCGAAGCTCTTGCGGCTGGCGACCGAGGCCTCGACGGTCAGCACATCATAGACCTTGTCGGTGATGTCGGGATGGATCGCCTGCAGATCGGAGAGCGGCAGCTCGGCAAGGTCGCAGCCCTTGCTTTCGGCGAGTGCAACGGCGCGGCCGGTGACGTGATGGGCGTCGCGGAAGGGGAGGCCTGCTTCGCGCACCAGCCAGTCGGCAAGATCGGTCGCCGTCGAATAGCCGGAGCCGGCCGCCGCCTTCATGCGTGCGGTGTTGACAGTCATGTCGCGCATCATGCCGGTCATGGCGGCGATTGCCAGTTCCAGGCTCTCGGCTGCGTCGAAGACCTGTTCCTTGTCTTCCTGCATGTCCTTGGAATAGGCGAGCGGCAGGCCCTTCATGATCGTCAGCAGCGCCACCAGCGAGCCGTTGATGCGGCCGGTCTTGGCGCGCACCAGTTCGGCAGCGTCCGGGTTCTTCTTTTGCGGCATGATCGACGAGCCGGTCGAGAAGGCGTCGGACAGGCGCACGAAACCGAATTGCGGGGTCGACCAGATGACGATCTCTTCCGCCAGACGCGACAGGTGCATGCCCGCAATCGCTGCGATCGACAGGAATTCGATGGCGAAATCGCGATCGGAGACCGTATCGATGGAGTTGCGGGTCGGCTCGCGGAAACCGAGCGCCTTGGCCGTCATATGGCGGTCGATCGGATAGCCGGTGCCGGCGAGGGCGGCGGCACCGATCGGGCTTTCATCCAGATGCTCGATGGCGTGGCGCACGCGCGAGCGGTCGCGGCCGAACATTTCGACATAGGCCATGCAGTGGTGGCCGAAGGTAACGGGCTGGGCGGTCTGCAGATGGGTGAAGCCCGGCATGACGCTTTCGGCATGTTCTTCGGCGCGGTCGAGGAAGGCCGCGATCAGGCCGGTCAGCATCTGCTCGGTTTTCTCAAGCTCTTCCTTCACCCAGAGACGGAAGTCGAGCGCCACCTGATCATTGCGCGAGCGGGCGGTGTGCAGCCGGCCGGCGGCCGGTCCGATCAGCGTCGCCAGGCGTGCCTCGACATTCATATGGATGTCTTCGAGCTGACGCGAGAATTCGAAATTGCCGCTTTCGATTTCTGACAGGATCGTGTTTAGCCCGTGAACGATCTTGTCCTTATCGTCAGCAGAAATAATCCCTTGATGGGCAAGCATCGTCGCATGGGCAATGGAACCGCGGATATCCTGCGCGAATAGCTTCTTGTCGAAACCGATCGAGGCATTTATCTCCTCCATGATCGCGTCCGGGCCGGAGGCGAAGCGACCGCCCCACATCTGGTTGGAGGATTTGGTGTCCGTGTTGTCGTCGGCCATGAAGGTGCCCGCCTTGAGGATGCATGTCCAGGAGAATGAAATGACGACAAGAAAACCCCTCGGGCTGCCATCCCTGAAATGGATCGCGATAGCCGCCGTTGCGGGTGTCGTTGCCGGTGCGGCAGCGGTATACGTGAAGGAGACGGGGATTGGCAATGGCGGCGGCGAAACGGCGTCGGCCGAATGCAAGCTCGCCAAAGACCGCATCGCCGGCATTACACCGCTGATGAGGGGACAGGTGGCCGCCATGGTCGCCGCCAATGAGCCGCGCAAGCTGACCGCCATTTCCTTCAACGGGCCGGACGGCAAATTGCTGACGCTCGATCATTTCGCCGGCAAGATCGTGCTTCTCAATCTCTGGGCGACATGGTGCGTCCCCTGCCGTGAGGAGATGCCGGCGCTGAATGCGCTCGAGAAGGAGATGGGCAGCGACCGGTTCCAGGTGGTGCCGGTCAATATCGATACCGGCGACGACGAGAAGCCGAGGACCTTCCTCGCGGACACCGGCGTCGATGCGCTGCAGCTCTATCGCGACAATACGATTTCGGTATTCAACAGCCTGAAGAAGGAAGGCCTCGCTTTCGGGCTGCCGGTGACGCTGCTGATCGATGACAAGGGATGCCTGATCTCCGCCATGAACGGCCCTGCCGCCTGGGACAGCGAGGATGCCAGGGCGCTGATCAAGGGTGCGATCGGATCGTGAGAACCCCGGTCAGGAGTCTCCGTCGCCTTTTATGAGGAACACACCCGCAAGTCCGATGAGTACGAAGCATTGCAGCAGGAACATCGGAGTTTCGGTCGACATTGCGTTTCCTCGCGTTCACGGCAAGGAAAGCATTTCGCGGGCGCTCGGTCCATTCAGCCTTTCTGATGATGTCAGCTTAGCGCGTCGGGACCGGCACTTCGCCGCGATAGTCATAGAAGCCGCGGCCGGACTTGCGTCCGAGCCAGCCGGCCTCGACATATTTCACCAGCAGCGGACAAGGACGATATTTCGAGTCCGCCAGGCCGTCATGCAGCACCTGCATGATCGAAAGGCAGGTGTCGAGGCCGATGAAATCGGCAAGCTGCAGCGGCCCCATCGGATGGTTGGCGCCGAGCTTCATCGCCGTATCGATGGCGTCGACGGTGCCGACGCCTTCATAGAGCGTGTAGATCGCTTCGTTGATCATCGGCAGCAGGATGCGGTTGACGATGAAGGCCGGGAAATCTTCGGCGACGGTTATGGTCTTTTCCAGGGTGCCGACGAATTCCTTGGCGGCGGAGAAGGTCTTTTCGTCGGTGGCGATGCCGCGCACCAGTTCGACCAGCTTCATCACCGGCACCGGGTTCATGAAATGTATGCCCATGAAGTGTTCGGGGCGGTCGGTGGCGGCAGCAAGCCGCGTGATGGAAAGCGAAGAGGTATTGGTGGCAAGCAGCGCTTCCGGCTTCAGGACCGGACAGACCTGCGCGTAAATCTTGCGCTTGACCGTTTCATCCTCGGTGGCGGCCTCGATCACGAGATCGGAGGGGGCGAGATCGTTGACATCGGACGAGCCTGATATGAGCGACAAGGTCGACTTGCGTTCCGCTTCGGTCATCTTGCCGTTCGTCACCAGGCGGGCAAGATTGCCGTTGATGGTGGCAAGGCCAGACTCGATGCGGTCCTGGGAGAGATCGTAGATGTGGACCCTGTAACCTGCGGCGGCCGAAACATGCGCGATGCCGCAGCCCATCTGGCCGGCACCGATAATACCAATATTCTTCAACACCGCATTCATCTCCAAACCCCCGCACGGCATTCGCCCCCGCGCCGCCGTATTTTTCTAGCAATACTGCCGGACGAAGGATCGCCCGGCAGCAGTAGTAGTAGCCCGATAAAAGATAATTTTCCAGTCATTCGCAAGTGCGAAAGAAAAGCATTTGACGCAGCTAGAGCGCCTTTTGCAATTCCGGCAAGACATCGAAGAGATCGGCGACCAATCCGTAGTCGGCGACCTGGAAGATCGGCGCCTCCTCGTCCTTGTTGATGGCGACGATCACCTTCGAATCCTTCATGCCGGCCAGATGCTGGATGGCGCCTGAAATGCCGCAGGCAATGTAGAGATCAGGCGCCACCACCTTGCCGGTCTGGCCGACCTGCCAGTCGTTCGGCGCATAACCGGCATCGACGGCGGCTCTGGATGCGCCGACGGCGGCACCGAGCTTGTCGGCCAGCGGCAGGATGACTTCCCTGAACTTTTCCGCCGAACCGAGTGCCCGGCCGCCGGAGATGATGATCTTGGCCGAGGTCAGTTCCGGCCGGTCGGAGGCCGACAGCGCATCGGCGACGAAGGTGGAAAGACCCGGATCGGATATCGCCGGGATTGCCTCGACGGTGGCCGAGCCACCCTCCGGCGCGGAGGCAAAGGATGCGGTGCGCACGGTGATGACCTTCTTGGCATCGCTCGCCTGCACCGTCTGGATGGCGTTGCCGGCATAGATCGGCCGCTTGAAGGTGTCGGACGAGATCACCTCGATGATCTCCGAGATCTGGGCAACGTCGAGAAGGGCAGCGACGCGCGGCAGCACGTTCTTGCCGACGGAGGTGGCGGCCGAGATAATCGTGTCGTAGCTGCCCGCCAGCGAAACGATCAGGTCGCCGAGCGGTTCGGCCAGATTGTTGGCGAGTTCGTCGCTTTCGGCGAGCAGCACTTTCGAGACGCCGGCAAGCTTGGCGGCTTGTTCGGCAGCAGGCTTGGCAGCTTTGCCGGCAACGAGAATATGAACATCGCCGCCGATCTTGGTGGCGGCCGTCAGCGCCTTGGCGGTCTGATCGGACAGGCTGGCATTGTCGTGGTCAGCCAAAAGAAGAATGGTCATGATATTGGCTCCTGTTCCCAGCTGATTACAGCACGCCGGCTTCGTTCTTGAGCTTGTCGATCAGTTCGGCGACCGACTTGACCTTGACGCCGGCCTTGCGGCCGGACGGCTCCTCGGTCTTCAAGACCCTGAGGCGCGGTGTGGTGGAGACGCCGAAGTCGGCGGGGCTCTTCTTGTCGAGCGGCTTCTTCTTCGCCTTCATGATGTTCGGCAGCGAGGCATAGCGCGGTTCGTTCAAGCGCAGATCGGTGGTCACAACCGCCGGCAGTTTGATCTCGATCGTCTGCAGGCCGCCATCGACTTCGCGGGTGACGGTTGCTTTGCCATCACCGATCTCGATCTTCGAGGCGAAGGTCGCCTGGGCAATTCCCATCAGTGCTGCCAGCATCTGGCCGGTCTGGTTGCTGTCGTCATCGATCGCCTGCTTGCCTGATATGATCAGCCCCGGCTGTTCGGCATCGGCCACAGCCTTGAGGATCTTGGCAACCGTGAGCGGTTCTACAGCATCGTCGGTCTCGACCAGGATCGCCCGGTCGGCGCCCATGGCAAGGGCGGTCCGCAGCGTCTCCTCGGCCTTGGCCGGACCGATCGACACCACCACCACTTCCTCGCACTTGCCGGCTTCCCTCAGCCGCAGCGCCTCTTCCACCGAGATCTCGTCGAACGGGTTCATCGACATCTTCACATTGGCAAGCTCGACACCCGTGCCATCCGGCTTCACCCGGATCTTCACGTTATAGTCGACAACCCGTTTGACTGGGACGAGTATCTTCATGGGGTCCTTCCTTCAGGAGAAACTGGCTTCGGAGCCTTTTTTAGAAAATGCGCGCTTAGGCGCCGCTCCGATTGTCGAATGGCGACATGGATACGCGTTTTTCCTCCAAATTCAACGCATGCATGACGCCGGCAAGCGATTTGCCTCGGCAATATGTGGACGTTTACGTTCACGTCAATATCGTCAGTGTCGGCCCCAGGAAAAGCGCTGCGCCGTCCGCCCGTCCGTGCCGGCCGCGATGGCCGGGCCGATGCCCGGGTCGTTTCTGACGGCGCGAGGCGTGACGATCTGCCGGTCGAAGAGCGGCACACCAGGCCGGCGGAACACCAGGATCAGGAAAGCGCCGGCAAGGATGCCGCCGACATGCGCGCCCCAGGAAACGTCGCCGTCAGACGCGATCGCCAGCATGAAGAACTGCTGCCCGATCCATAAAAGCAGCGGCACGAAGGCCGGCAGGGGCAGCGGCACACGGAAAAACACCAGCACCCAGACCCGGACGCGTGGATGCAGCATGACATAGGCGGCAACGACGCCGGAGACCGCCCCCGATGCGCCGACCAGCGGCGCTTCCGAGGTCATGGTCAGCAGGCCGTGACAGAATGCGCCGGCGGCGGCACAGATGAGATAGAAGATCAGGAAGCGCAGATGCCCCATCGCATCCTCGACATTGTCGCCGAAGACCCAGAGGAAGATCATGTTGCCGGCCAGATGCCAGAAGCCGGTATGAACGAAGGCGTAGGTGAGGTAGGTGAGGGGTTCCGGCACGATCTCCAGCCCTTGCGCCAGCACCGCGTGGCCGAAGGCGATTGCCGGGATATAGCCGAGCCCGACGGTCGTCGCCTGGGCTGCCTGTTCGTTCTCAAAACTGGTCAAAAGCCAGACCGCGATATTCAACGCCATCAATGCGAGCGTCACCCACTGAACCTTGATATGTTTCAGGGTATTGGCATCGTGAAGTGGTATGAACATAAAGGCGCCCCGGCGATCGTGATCGCGACAAGCCTATCTGTTTTTTCCCGGAACCCAAAGCACATCCGCATGGCCCCGGTCATTTGCATGACGTGCTGCGACGAAGAGGAAATCGGACAGGCGGTTGACATATTTCATCGCCGGCTCGCCGAGGATTTCGCCGTCGGTGCGGGCAAGCGCCACCATCAGACGTTCGGCACGGCGCGCAATCGTGCGGGCGAGATGCAGATGGGCGGCGGCCGGGCTGCCGCCTGGCAGGATGAAGGATTTCAGCGGCTCCAGATCGGCGTTCAGCTGGTCGATATCGCGCTCGACGCGGTCGACCTGCGTCTCCGAGATCCGCAACGGTTCATAGGCCGGCGGTTCGCCGGTGTCAGGGGTGGCGAGATCGGCGCCGAGATCGAAGAGGTCGTTCTGGATCGACATCAGCATGGCGTCGAGTTCAGGCAAGCCGGCCGTGTACAGCCGCGCCAGGCCGATCGCGGAATTGGCCTCGTCGATCGTGCCGTAGGCCTCGACGCGCAGATCGTCTTTGAGCCGGCGTGGGCCGGAAACCAGCCCGGTCGTGCCGTCATCGCCCGTTTTCGTGTAGATCTTGTTGAGCTTGACCACAGTTTCCTCCTTGAATCCCGATCAGGTCGGGCGGCCACCGCCGGTCAGCCAGAGCGTCAGCATGATCAGGATGACGGCGATCGCCTGCAACAGCACACGAAGCTGCATCAGCTTGTTGGAACGGTTGGCGTCGCCGCCCTTCATCATGTTGAAGAGACCGCGGATCAGGACGAGGGCGACGACGCCCATGACGATGATCGCGAGGATATAGGTGACCGTGGACATGGCGTTCAGCTTTCTCAGTCAGTCCGTCCAGCGCATCAGGCGGTAGAAGAGGTCTGCCGGAAGCAGCCGCTTCAGGAACATGCCCTGCTTGGCCGGAGTCGTTACGGGATAATGTGGCCTTGGATTTTTCGAGTTCAATGCGTGTTTCAACACGGAATAGACCGCTTCCGGGCCGAGCTTGTGGCGGTTGACCGGCCCCGATCCGTCGAGCCTCGCCAATTGCCTGACGTAATCGACCGCGTGCGGCGAATTCTCGAGATCGATATGCTCCTTGATCTTTGCGAGCGCGTTGGCGGTGAACCGTGTAGCGATCGGTCCCGGCTCAATCAGGCTCACATGGATGCCGCTGCCCTGCAGCTCCATGCGTAGGGTGATGCTGAGGCCTTCGAGCGCGAATTTGGAAGCGGTGTAGGCGCCGCGATAGCGATAGGGGACGACGCCGAGGATCGACGAGCATTGCACGATCCGCCCTTGGCCGCGTTTGCGCATCGGCGGAATGACCTGCCGCGTCAGCTCATGCCAGCCGAAGAAATTCGCCTCGAACTGCGCGCGCAGCGCTGCCGTCGATAGATCCTCGACGGCGCCCGGCTGGCCGTAGGCGCCGTTATTGAAGAGCGCGTCGATGCGACCGCCGCTGCGTTCCAGAACCGCGCCGACCAGGTCGGAAATCGTCTCGGTCCTGGTATAATCCATCAGGAAGGCTTCGATGCCTTCCGCTTCCAGCCCCCTGAGATCTTCCGGTTTGCGCACCGTCGCGAAGACACGCCAGCCATCGACTTTCAGCGCCCGCGCGCAATGAGCGCCGATACCGGACGAACATCCGGTCACGACGATGGTGCGCTCTCCCGCCATGGAATGATTCCTGTACAAAATGGGACTCGTTTCCCATATTCGGCCAGAGGATACAATCTGGAAAGCCGGAGACCGAATGCCGAAGGTGCTGCGCACGATCTACGACGTGGTCTATGACGCGATCTGTCACATGATCGAGGACGACGGCTTCGCCATGGCAAGCCATGTGGCGTTGTCGAGCCTGCTTGCGGTTTTCCCCTTCCTGATCTTCGGCACCGCGCTTGCAAGCTTCCTCGGCGCCGATCAGTTCTCCTCGACCGCCATACACCTGATCTTCGACACCTGGCCCGAGGCGATCGCCAAGCCGCTCGCCGACCAGGTGCTGCAGGTGCTGACCATTCCGCGCGGCGGGCTGCTGACGATCTCGGTGCTGGCCGCCGCCTATTTCGCCTCGAACGGTGTCGAGGCGCTCCGCATCTCGCTCAACCGCGCCTACCGGGTACAGGAAACACGGCCCTGGTATTTCACGCGTCTCGCCAGCCTCGGCTACGTGCTGATCGCGGTCATCATCTTTGCCGCGATCAGCATCCTGCTGGTCGCCCTGCCGCTGGCGCTCGATTATGCGCGCGGCTGGTTTCCGCTGTTTGCCGATACGCTCGACATCGTGTTCAGCTGGCGCATCTACGGCACGCTGGTGGTTCTGACGGTCGGACTGCTGGTCATGCATCTCTGGCTGCCGGCCGGCAAGCGGCGGGTCTTCGACGTCATTCCCGGCGTACTGTTGACGCTGCTTCTCTGGCTCGCCGGCGCGCTGATCTTTGCCTATTATCTCGCGACCTTCGCCAATTATACGGCAACCTATGCCGGTCTCGCCTCTGTCATGATCGTGCTGATCTTCCTCTACATGGTCGGCGTCATCTTCATCATCGGGGCGGAGATCAACGCGGCGCTGATCAAGTTCCGCGTCTTCCGGATGTTTTCGCACACGCTTTCGATCGTCGGCAGAGAGCGTGTCGAAAGCCAGTCAGAGCCCGACAAGGCGGCGAATATCCGCAACTGACATGCCCTGGGCGCGCAATTCGCCAAGTGCGGTGTCGCCCTCGCTTTTCGAAAGTTTGCGGCCGTCGGCGCCGAGAATGAGACGATGATGGTGATAGACCGGCTGCGGCAGGCCGAGCAGCACCTGCAATAGCCGATGCACCGATGTCGCGTGGAAGAGGTCGAGCCCACGCACGACATGGGTGACACCCTGCAGCGCATCGTCGACGACCACGGAAAGATGATAGCTCGATGGCGCATCCGAGCGTGACAGGATGACGTCGCCCCAGACGTTGGGCTCGGCGGCGATCTCACCTGTCCTGCCGTCGCCGATTTCCGTCCAGAACAGCAGTTCGCCGATCAGGTCGAGCGCCTTGCGCATATCGAGCCGCCAAGCATGTTTCTTTCCCGAGGTCAGCATGTCCCGCCATTCGTCTGCCGAACGCTCGCGATCATTTACGGGATAATGCGGGGTGCCGTCGGGATCGCGCGGCCAGGATTCACCCGCCGCCTCGTAGGCGGCGACGCGCGCTTTCACCTCGCCGCGCGTCAGAAAGGCCGGATAGACCAGTCCGCGCTCGATCAGTATGTGCAGCGCCGCCTGATATTCGGGGAAATGTTCCGACTGGCGCCGCACCGGGCTTTCCGACTTGATATCAAGCCATTCGAGATCGCTGAGGATGCCGGCCTCGAACTCGGGCGTGCAGCGCGTCTGGTCGATATCCTCGATACGCAGCAGCAAGCGGCCTTGTTCGGCCTCCGCCATGTCGCGGTTCAGCAGGGCCGAGAGGGCATGGCCGAGATGCAACGGTCCGTTGGGGCTCGGCGCAAAACGAAAGACAGGTTTTTGACGCTCACTCGTGGTCATGCTTTCTTCTGCCATGAATTCGAATTTTGAACCACTGCGAGGCAAAGTGCAGATCATCCGCAACGAAGACGATGTCAGGCAGGGGCTCGAAGCGCTGCTTCGCCTCGATCCGCGTCTTGCACCGATCGTCGCGGAGGCCGGGCCCATTCCGCTGCGGCTGCGCGAACCCGGTTTTGCCGGCCTTGCCCATATCATCGTCTCGCAGATGGTGTCGCGCGCCAGCGCCGACGCGATCTGGCGGCGCATGCTGCCGGCGGATGGTCTTTTGACTGCCGAAGGCTACGTGCTGCTTCACGCCGACGCATGGCGCGAATTCGGCTTGTCGCGCGCCAAGGCCGAGACGCTGTCGCGGATTGCCGAAGCGGTCGCCTCCGGCCGCCTCGATCTCTCCGGGCTCTGCCTGAAGCCGCCGGGCGACGCACTTGGCGAACTGACCGCGCTGAAAGGCGTCGGACCGTGGACGGCAGAGGTCTATCTGATGTTTTGCGGTGGCCATGCCGATGTTTTCCCAGCCGGCGATGTCGCGCTGCAGAATGCCGTCGGGGCGGCTTTCGGTCTTGCAGCACGGCCGCCGGCAAAGGCGCTGACCCAGCTTGCGGAAGTCTGGTCGCCGTGGCGTTCGGTGGCGGCACGGCTTTTCTGGGCCTATTACGCCACGAAAATGCGCCGTGACATGGTGCCGATCGGCTGATCGGCAACACTCTTCAAATTGCCTTTATCCTCTGAATTTATTGGACTTCACAATCCTGTAACAACCGGCCTAATATACAGGTGCAGATGCCGAATCGATCAGGAGAGTCCCTTGACGATTGCAGTCTCCCCACAGGCCCTGCCAGCGCTCGTCCTGAACGCTGACTACCGGCCACTGAGTTATTACCCCTTGTCGTTGTGGTCCTGGCAGGACGCGATCAAGGCGGTATTTCTCGACCGTGTGAACATCATTGCAGAATATGAACATTCGGTTTCCTCGCCGAGTTTTTCGATGCGGCTTCCGAGTGTCGTGTGCCTGAAGACTTACGTTCAGCCGTCCCGCAATCCCGCCTTCACCCGGTTCAACGTCTTCCTGCGCGACCGGTTCGAGTGCCAGTATTGCGGCGCTGATGACGACCTGACCTTCGACCACGTCATCCCGCGCGCCCATGGCGGCGAGACCACCTGGGAGAATGTCGTGGCAGCCTGCTCGCCCTGCAATCTGCGCAAGGGCAGCAAGCTTCCGAAGCAGGCAGGCATGTTCCCGGCGCAAAAGCCCTACCAGCCGACGGTACAGGATCTGCACAATAACGGCCGGCTGTTCCCGCCAAACTATCTGCATCAAAGCTGGCTCGACTATCTCTACTGGGATACCGAACTACAGCCCTGATCGAACGGCCTGCAGCATCGCGCGTCTTTTCAGACGCGCAAAAGGCGCTGTACATTTCGGTTTCCTGCATAATTTATGCAATGGCGGCCTTGCGAACGCCGACAAAGGCGAAGGCCGCAAGCAGGATTCCGGCAATCACATTCCAGCCGGCAAAAGACAGGCCGAGCACGCGAAGCGCCGCGTCGGTGCAGGACGGGCCTTTGATGGTGTTGAGCTCACCGAGCAGATCGCCGGCATTGGTCGTCATGCTGCTTGCGGTCGTCGAGCAAGTGGCCGGGCCGGGCCAGAAATGCCATTCGACGCCGGCGTGATAGACACCCATGCCTGCCGTCACCAACATCAGGATGCCGGCCGCGAGAATGAGCGCCCGGGTGATCCAGTTCGGCAGTCCGACGAGTTCGGAGATTGCGGCCAGGATCGCGATCGGGATGGCGTAATAATAGGGCTGACGCTGCAACAGGCAGAGCGCACAGGGAATATAGCCGCCGATATACTGGAAGCCGAGCGCCGTTCCGACCGCCGCCGCCATGCCGATGGCGAGCAACAGGGAATAAATAAAGCCGGGGCGGGCGAGAGGCGAGGAAGTGGCAGTCATGGCGGAGCTCCGCGAAATTGGCTCAGTGGGCAAACAGTTTATAAGCGATTCCGAGTGTGATGAGGACGCCGGCACCGATGCCGACGATCTGACCAAGGCGTTTCTCGACGAAGTGGCGGATCGGCTCGCCATATCGACGAAGCAGCCACGCCAAAAGCAGGAACCGAGCACCACGAGCCACGATGGCCGAGATAACGAAGAAGCCTAGATTCATGCCGATGACGCCAGCCATAATGGTCACGACCTTAATCGGCGGAAGGTGTGCTAAGCCGGAAGTCACCAGCAATAGTAACAGGATTTCCCATTCGCCGTGGATCGCGCTTCGCAATCGCTCGAAATCATCGAATTTGCTGTAGAACTCAAGAACTGGCCTGGCGATTGCGTCATAGGCGTAATAGCCGAGCGCCCAGCCGGCGATGCCGCCGAGCACGGAGGCGACAGTTGCAATCAGCGCATAACGATAGGCGCGTTCCGGCTTGGCAAGCGCCATCGGCAGGAAGAGCACATCGGCGGGGACGAGAAAGACGGAGCTTTCGACGAAGGCGATGACGGCGAGCCAGACTTCGGCCGATTTGCGCGAGGCCAAAGACATGGTCCAGTCGTAAAGTCTGCGGAGCATTCCGTTTCCTTCCTGTTGCGGTGCAAAAAGCTTTAGGGGCCGTGCGCGGCGCTGTAAATGCTCGCCCGTGTCCTTCCTGCCACCGCCGTCGAAAAATTTTCGTGATGCAGGCCATCGGCGCCTCTCCCAAGATTTCACGGGATTGCGAATCGGCCATTCTGCGGCAAGCTGATTTAGGGTCGACGTGCAGGGTGGCATGAGAATGTTCAAAGTGATCGAAGGCGGCCGTGGACAGGCCGTGCAAATGGATGGGCTCTCCGCAGAGGGGCGTGGACCAAGCAAAGACGACGTGCGCCGGGAGGCTGCGCGACGGATCAGCGAGAGCGGTTATCATCTGTCCCGCGTCCGGGAATTCGCGACCGGCGTGCCAATGCTGGCGTCTCTCAAACACTTGTCGCTGCAGATCGATTTCGCAGCCGAGGCGTTGTCGCGGCTCGATCCAATCCCGGAGGATTTCTGCGTCGACGGTTATTGGCCGGCGGGCTGAGGCAATCCCGCTACGGCGCCGCGCGTCTGGGGATTTAATCCCTATGCCTGTCGGAACAACGGCTTTGGCGCATGGTTTCCTTCTCATGATCAACAAAATCCCGAGGAGGATATTCCCATGCGGATGAAACTTGCTGCAGTCTCGCTGCTCGCTCTTGGCATGGCGGCGTCGGCTTTCGCACAGAGCAACCCGCCGCAGGCTCCGACCAACAGCGGCGCCAATACGCCGAGCAGCTCGGAATATAACAGCACCGGCAACAGCGGCAGCGGCACGACGGTACCACTGGATCCGAATGCAACGAACAGCACGACGAACAATGGCTCCGGCGGTTCGATGAACATGCCGATGAACAAGGCAAATTGCCCGGACCAGCCGAGCGGCAATTCGCTTCAGACGCAAGGCGGCAACAGCGGCACGACGACCAACGAAGCTTGCCTCGACAAGTAGTCTATCATTTTGCGAAACGCCGCAGCTCTATCCGAGAGCTGCGGTTCCCGTCTCAGGATAGGTCCATCGACTTTTCCCATTGCTGCCGCAGGACGTTCATTTCCGTCCGCTTCTGGGCCATTTCGCTAACGGCGGCACGCAGATGCGGATGGTGCGACATGAACATGTTGAAGTCGCGCCGCTCGAGCACCTCGAACTGGCAGAAGTCGACGGCGATGACGTCGGCGGTGCGCCGTCCGCCAGTCAGCAGCGCCATTTCCCCGAAGAAGGCGCCCGGCTCCAGGCGTATCGCGCCGCTGGCGAGCCGCACTTCCACCGCGCCAGAGGATATGAAATACATGCTGTCGCCGCGGTCGCCGCGGCGGATGACGCGTTCGCCAGGCGGCGCGGATTTCGCCTTGAAGAGCAGCAGCAGTTCCTCCTGCGCGTCCTCATCGACCTCGGAGAACAGCGGGAAAGTCTCGATCAGCTGCTGCATCTTCAGTTGATGCTGGCGCTCGCGCTCTTCGCCGAGCTCCCTGATCTTTTCGAGCTCTTTGCCGAGCGCCTTTTGTCTGCTCCTGCCGTAGCTTTCCCAGAGGGAGGGCCATTTCGAATGGATGTATTTCTTCAGGCCGTCGGTCGCAAAGATCACGATCGGATTGAGGGTGATCGACAGGATTGCGGCGGCCAGGATCAGATCCTGGCCCTCATGCGGCAGGAGCCCGAGTGAGACGCCAAGGCCGGCGAGGATGAAGGAAAATTCGCCGATCTGGGCAAGGCCGCCGGCCAGAGTCAACCCCATGCTGATCGGATATCTGAGCAGGATGACGATCAGGAAGGTGATGATGCCTTTGCCGAGGATGACGAGTGCCAGCGCGCCGATCACGGCGAGCGGCTGACGCACCAGGATCGAGGGATCGAAGAGCATGCCGACGGAGACGAAGAACAGCACGGAGAAGGCATTCTGCAGCGGCAGCGAGTCGGCCGCCGCCCTGTGACTGAGCTGGGATTCGCTCATGACGACGCCAGCGAAAAAAGCGCCGAGCGCAAAGGAGACGCCGAAGATCGCCGCCGAACCGAAGGCGATGCCGAGCGCGATCGCCAGCACCGTCAGCGTAAAGAGTTCGCGCGAGCCGGTGCGGGCGATCATCGTCAGCAGCCAGGGCACGATGCGAGGGCCGAGGAAGATCGCCATGGCGGCGAAGGCCACCACCTTCAGCAGCGTCAGGCCGATCGTCAGCACCAGCGGCAGGTCGCCGAGCCCATGATTGGTCGTAATGCTGGCATTGCCACCCAGAAGCTCTGCGAGCGCCGGCAGCAGCACCAGCGCCAGCACCATCACCAGATCCTCGACGATCAGCCAGCCGACGGCGACGCGTCCGCTCGCCGCGCTGACGAGATTGCGCTCCTCCAGCGCCTTCAAGAGCACGACGGTGCTCGCCACCGACAGGCTGAGGCCAAGGACGATGCCGGCGCCGAGGCTCCAGCCCCAGAGCTTGCAAAGACCGATGCCCAACAGGGTGGCGAGGATAATCCGCCCGATCGCGCCCGGCACGGCGATGCCGCGCACGGCGAGCAGGTCGGATGCGGAAAAATGCAGGCCGACGCCGAACATCAAAAGGATGACGCCCATCTCGGCGAGCTGGCCGGCAAGGGCGGTATCGGCGACGAAGCCCGGCGTGAACGGGCCCATCAGGATGCCCGCCATCAAATAACCGACGAGCGGCGGCAGCCGAAGCCTGTCGGCGCCATAGCCCAGGATCGCTGCGAAAACGAAACTGACGGCGACCGTCGCGATGAGTCCTACTTCCTGATGCACGTCCGCCCTCTCTTGTGATCGCGGCGGCCACTCTGGACGAAGCGCAAGCAAAATTAAACAGTTGATTTGGGGGATAAAGCCTTCGTTCTCACCACCTGCGTCTTGCCTCGTTACCCTTTCATTAAGAAAGGAGAAACGACATGCGGAAGAGTACGGCATCACCATCAGCGAGCGCGGCGTCACTTTCGGTGCCGTGCGCGAACGTGAGCACCGCCGCTATCGCGATAATGCCTGCGAAACCAGGAGCATCACCCGACAGGCCGACGAAGGTGAGGTCACCAGGACGCTCCGGCGCTGCAATAAACGAAAAAATGTGCGATAAGGACGAAGCCTGGTCCCGACGAGCCGGGTTTTCGCCTTTTGTGGCACGAATATCGCAATGCGGTGGTGAAAGTCGTCTGTCGGTGTTATGAGCACGCCTTTGGTAAAAGCGCGTTCCCAGCGCAAACACCGCCCGCACAGGATCTTTTAGTATGATTGAGCTTACGCCGTCCCAGATTGCCGCACTTAAACTCGCCAGGGATGGAGACCTTTATCCTCAGCCGGCCAATAAATGGACGCACGAGAACGCGACAGTGACTTATGCACGAACTGACCGGTGGAAAGAGCGGCCTCAGAAAATAAAATCGGTCACCGCCAAGACGCTGGGCGAGTTGAAGGAGCCGGGTTTTCTGGAGAGGCGGCATCTGGATGACGACGCATCAAAAGACGTCTACGGCATCACGATGGCCGGCAAGATGTGGTTGCTGAAGAATAAGTAAGCTTCGCTAGATACGAATTATGTTGCGTGGTCCTGTGTCGGGTTTTTGAGGCAGGGACACTACGTGACAATTTGAGATGATGGTGCCCCATGCCGGAGTCGAACCAGCACTTCTTTCGAAACTCGATTTTGAGTCGAGCGCGTCTACCAATTCCGCCAATGGGGCAACGGATACGAACGGGCGGCTGTCTAACATGCGAGCGCCCGGACGCGCAAGACGGGCAAGCGAAGTTATCGGACTGATCCGGTAGAGAGATCCGGCCTCGCTTCGAGGCCGGATCCTGTCTGATATCAATGGGCGGCGGCCGGTGCCGGGTTGCTCAGGCCGGACTTCTTCAGCGTAATCGCCAGGATCGAGGCCAGCAGGCAGAAGGCGCCGGCGACGAAGAAGGCGGGCAGGTAGCTCGAAAGCTCCGTGCGCGAGAGGCCGGCGCCATAGGCGGCGGTGGCGGCTCCCAACTGATGTCCGGCAAAGACCCAGCCGAAGACGAGGCCGGTCTTTTCTCGGCCGAAGCGGTCGGCGGCGATCTTGACGGTCGGCGGCACGGTGGCGATCCAGTCGAGACCGTAGAAAATGGCAAAGATGGAGAGGCCGTAAAAGCTGAAATTGCTGAAGGGCAAGTAGAGCAGCGACAGGCCGCGCAGGCCGTAATACCAGAAGAGCAGCCAGCGATTGTCGAAACGGTCGGACAGCCAGCCGGAACCAATGGTGCCGAAGAAATCGAAGATGCCCATGACAGCCAGCACACTGGCCGCGGCCACCGGTACAATGCCGAAATCGCCGCACAGGGTGACGAAATGGGTCTGGATCAGGCCGTTGGTGCTGAGACCGCAGATGAAGAAGGTGGCAAAGAGGATCCAGAAGGTCGAGGTCTTTGAGATTTCCTTGAGGACGGTGATCGGCGTCATCAGCGCGGCGCCGAGAGAGGTGCTTGCCGGCGGCGGCGTCACCTGCGTTTCGCCGAAGGAGGGCAGGTCGAGATCGGCCGGCCGGTCGCGCATGAAGGCAAGCACGGCAAGGGCTGCAACCATGATCATGGCGCAGACGAAAAACACCGTCGAGCGCCAGCCGTAACGTTGCGTCAGTTCCGCCATCAACGGCAGAAAGACGAGCTGGCCAGTGGCCGAGCTTGCCGAGAGCATGCCGACGACGAGGCCGCGATGCTTGGTGAACCAGCGGCTGGAGACCGTTGCGGCGAGCACCATGGCCGTCAGACCCGTGCCGAAGCCGACGACGATACCCCAGAGCAGCAGCAACTGCCACAGCGTCGTCATGAACAGCGAACCGACGAAGCCTGCGCCGATCAGCGCTAAGGCGAAGACGATGACCTTGCGCACGCCGAAATAATTCATGAAGGCGGCGGCGAACGGACCCATGAAGCCGAAAAGGATCAGACGGATCGCAAGGGCCGAGGAAATCTGCGATGTCTCCCAGCCGAATTCGTCCTGCAGTGGCTTGATGAGAACGCCGGGTGCGCCCATGGCGCCGGCGGTGACCAGCATGGTGAGGAAGGTCGCGGCGACGACGACCCAGCCGTAATGGATGTTGCGTCGGGCAAGGGAGGAGGCAAGGGCTGTGGAAACCATGGGCAAGATTCCGGTTGAATTCAGGTCTTAGGAGATACTGGATCGATTTACATGATGGGCATCATATTTCTTGCGTATTGATGATGGACGTCATATATTTTGTCAAGCGCCTATTTCTGGAGATGACGAATGCGGGTCAGCCGCGAAAAATTTGCCGAGAACCGCGAAAAGATCCTGAGCGTTGCCGGCGTGCTTTTCCGCGAAAACGGTTTCGACGGGGTGGGCGTCGCCGACATCATGAAGGCGGCGGGACTGACGCATGGCGGCTTCTACGGTCATTTCGGTTCGAAGGACGACCTGGCGCTGGAGGTCAGCCGCAAGCTGATCGACAAGGTCGAAACGCGCTGGAAGGAACATATCGCCGAATCGCCAGACCGGCCGTTGGCCGCTCTTCTCGATCATTATATCCACTGGCGCACGGTTGACGATCCCGGTGGCAGCTGCGTCTTCGCAACGCTGATCCAGGAGGTCAGCCGCAGCCGCGGCGCGGTCCGCGCGGTCTTCAGCGATGGGCTGTCCGTGCTGGTCGACACGCTTGCCGATATCGTTCCCGGCGAAACGGAAGAGGAGCGTCGTGCCAATGCGACGACGACACTGTCATCGATGATGGGTGCTGTCATTCTTGCCCGCGCGGTCGAGGACAGGGCGCTTGCCGAGCAGTTTTTGGTGACGATGCGCCGGCAGCTCGATCCTGAAAGCCAAACATAATCTCAGTCGCGAAAGGCGATGGTTTCGATCTCCCTCTCCGCGCGGAGAGGGATCTACTTTGCATGTGCTGAGGACCGAGAAGCCAGCGGCTACTTGAAACCGGCGATGGCGTGCGGGACGTAGGGTGCTTCCAGTGCCGCGATTTCCTCAGCGGTAAGCTTGACCGAGAGCGAGGCAACGGCGTCTCTGAGGTGGTTGGGTTTGGACGCGCCGATAATCGGGGCGGTCACCGCACTCTTCTGCAGGATCCAGGCGGTTGCGACCTGGGCGCGGGAGATGTTGCGGGCAGTGGCGACTTCGGCCACGGCCCCGACGATCTTGCGGTCGGCATCGATGGACTGGGTGTAGAGCGTCTTGCCGAATTCGTCGGTTTCGCTGCGTGCCGTCGTCTCGTCCCAGTCACGGGTCAGGCGGCCGCGGGCAAGCGGGCTCCAGGGGATGACGGCGATCTTCTGATCTTCGCAGAGTGGCAGCATTTCGCGCTCTTCCTCACGGTAGAGCAGGTTCAGGTGGTCCTGCATGCTGACGAATTCGGTCCAGCCGTTCAGTCTGGAGACATAGAGCGCCTTGGCGAATTGCCAGGCATACATGGAGGAGGCGCCGATATAGCGGGCCTTGCCTGATTTGACGATGTCGTGCAGCGCTTCCAGCGTTTCCTCGATCGGCGTCGTGTAGTCGAAGCGGTGGATCTGGTAGAGATCGACATAGTCGCTGCCGAGACGACGCAGACTGTTGTCGATCTCGTCGAAGATCGCCTTGCGCGACAGGCCGGCGCCGTTCGGGCCCGGCCGCATGCGGTTGAACACCTTGGTCGCCAGCACGATGTCCTCGCGCTTGGCGAAGTCTTTGATGGCGCGGCCGACGATCTCCTCTGACGAACCGTTGGAATAGGTGTTGGCGGTGTCGAGGAAATTGATGCCGAGGTCGATCGCCTGCTTGATCATCACCCGGCTTTCTTCTTCCCGCAGGCTCCAGGCATGATTGCCGCGGCCGGGATCGCCGAAGGTCATGCAGCCCAGGCAGATTTTCGATACTTCGAGACCGGTCTTTCCGAATTTTACATATTCCATGAAACGACTCCGTGATGAATTGGATGACCCCCAGGCGGCTCTCCATGATTTAGCGCGAGATGGCCAAAGTCGCAGGGCGGCAAATGAAGAATCTATGCTGCATGCGCACAATGATCCGTGATCGACTTCTGAAGCTCATCGCTGTCGATTCCGGCTGCAGCTTGCACATCCGCGCCGCAAGATGTTAGCTGACGCAGCATTTTATCGGAATCCGACCATGCAGCTGCCGTCACACGATCGCTACGACGATCTCTATCGCGATTTCTCCTGGCGGATTCCGGAGGATTTCAATATCGGCCGCGCCGTCAGCGACGACTGGGCCGCAAGAGATCCGGAGCGTGTCTGCCTTGAGCATTTCAGCCTTGACGGCGATCATCGCGCAATGACCTATCGCGCGCTCGCCGACCTTTCCTCGGCTTTTGCAAATGCGCTCGTTTCACTTGATATCAAACGCGGCGATCGCGTCGCGCTGCTATTGCCGCAATCCTTCGAAACGGTGATCGCGCATGTGGCGATCTATAAGACCGGCGCGATCGCGCTGCCACTGGCGCTGCTCTTCGGCGTCGAGGCGCTGGAATACCGGTTGAAGGCGGCAGGTGCCGCGGCCGTCGTCACCAACGGCTTCGGTCTCGAACGCATCCGGCAGATCCGCGGACGCCTGCCGGCGTTGAAGCATATCGTCAGCATCGACGGGGCGAGTGCCGATGCGACTGCTTTCGCCGAACTGGCGGATGGCCATCCCCCTGTCTTCGACATCGCCAAGACCGGTCCGGATGATCCGGCGCTGATGATCTTTACCTCCGGCACGACGGGGCCGCCCAAGGGTGCGTTGCATGGTCATCGCGTTCTGCCCGGCCATATTCCCGGTATGCAGTTTGCCCATGAGGGTTTTCCGCAACCGGGCGACAAGGTCTGGACGCCGTCCGACTGGGCTTGGGCGGGCGGTCTGCTCAATGCGCTGCTGCCGAGCCTTCTGCTCGGCGTTCCCGTCGTCTCGTCGCCGGCGCAGAAATTCGATGCCGGCATGGCTTATCGCATCATGGCTGAGATGAAGGTGCGCAATGCCTTCATTCCACCGACGGCGCTGAGATTGATGCGGTCCGTGTCCGATCCGCGCTCGAAATATGATCTGGTGCTGCGCACCATCGGCTCGGCCGGGGAGGCGCTCGGCCGCGAGACCTATGAATGGGCGCGGCATACGCTCGGCATCACCGTCAACGAATTCTACGGCCAGACGGAGTGCAATTTCGTGCTCGCTTCCAGCGCTGCTTATGGCGTCACCAAGGCCGGTGCTATCGGACGGGCAGTGCCCGGGCATCGCGTCGCGATCGTCAGCGAGACGGGCGACGAGTTGCCCGTCGGCGAACCGGGCCAGATCGCCATCGCCGGTCCCGATTCTGTCATGTTCCTCGGCTATTGGGACGATGCGGCGGCGACCGAACGAAAATTCGCCAAGGGCTGGCTGCTCACCGGCGATATCGGCCGGCAGGACGCTGAGGGCTACGTCACCTTCGAAGGCCGCGATGACGACGTCATCACCTCGTCGGGATATCGCATCGGCCCGGCCGAGATCGAAGACTGCCTGATCGGCCATCCCGCCGTGCAGCTTGCCGCCGCCGTCGGCAAGCCCGATGCCGTGCGCACTGAAATCGTCAAGGCCTATATCGTGCTTTCACCTGGCCATCATCCAAGCGAGGCGCTGGCCGCCGACATCAGGGAATGGGTGAAGACGCGGCTTTCGATGCACGAATATCCCCGTGAGGTGGAATTCATCGATGCCTTGCCGCTGACGACCACCGGCAAGGTGATCCGCCGACTGCTGCGGGAGAGGGCGGCGGCTGAAGGTTAGCCTCGCCCGGCAAGCGACATGATCTTTTCGCGCAGCATCTTTGCCATGTTGCGGGTGCTGCGGTACATGTGGAGCTGGGCGGTGACCTGGCGCATGTCGCGGTCGCCGTTCTGCATCAGGCCGATCACCAGCGTTCCCATCTCCTCGCGCTCCTGCCAGAAGCGGCTCATGATCGGATGATCCGAGACGGCGCAGGAATCGGAGCGCACGATATTGGCATCGTCGAGATGCCATTCGGTGAGTTCGCTCATCAAAAGCTTGCCAGGCGAATAGCGGGCATAGTTTTCATCGTAGGCGGTCTTCCAGGTATAGGCCTCGCCGCCCATCATCAGCACGACGATGGCGGCGATCGCCTTGCCGTTGAGATCGATCGTGTGAATGCGTACGGCATCGACGGCGGCAAGGTTCGACACCGCCTCGCGGGCGAAGGCCGTATGATAACGATCGGTGACGAGAGCGCTTCGCCGCTTGCCCTTCCAGCCCCCGGCTTCCATTGCCAGGAATTCCTCGAAGCGGACATGAATTTCGCGCGGCTGGCGGGCGACGGCATAGACCGTTGTTCCCTGTTCCTCCAGCAGGCGCCACTGCCGGCGCATCTCGCGCATATGCGAGGAGGAGATGGTTTTGCTGAGATAGGCCGGCGCCTCTTCCTCGCTCTGCAGCATCGGGCGCAGGTAGGGATTGGTGACGGTGACGGGAAGATTGCGGCTGAGCGCCACGGCCTTGAGCATCCGCACGAAGATGCCGTTCAGCCTGAGATCCGGCAGAACCAATATGCCGGGCAGATTGAGATCGCGGGCGGTCAGTCCCTCGAAGAGATTGTCGAGGGTCTCGGCGGCATCCTCGCCATCGACGAGCGGCGTGCCGAGTGGACCGAAGCTGTTCGACCAGCCGCGGATGATCGACGGGCCGACGGCGAAGCCCGGCTTGTCGACCGAAAACGGCAAGAGGAACCGCATGCGGCTGCGGTCGGCATTGTGATCGCGGATCAGGGCGAAGTTCACCTGCCGATCTTCGAGCCGCGGCATGGCGGGGGCGAGGAAGCGGCCGGAGAAAAAGACGTTCGGCTCCATCGCCCGGTTGGAGAGGAAATCGAGCTCATCCTGAAGGTCATAACCCAGCTTGCCGGGATAAAGGCAGAGCTCGCGCCCCGGTCGGCCGATCTCGGCGCGAGCCTCGGCCCGCGGTGCTTCGAAATTCAACGCGGCGAGATCATGCACCATGCGGTTTGCGGCGCTGTCGGTGCTTTCGGTAACGGGGGGTACACGCACCATCTAT
Source organism: Rhizobium sp. SRDI969 (assembly GCF_025152725.1). Lineage (NCBI taxonomy): Bacteria > Pseudomonadati > Pseudomonadota > Alphaproteobacteria > Hyphomicrobiales > Rhizobiaceae > Rhizobium > Rhizobium sp. SRDI969. Next base: position 4,101,589 of record NZ_CP104035.1, on the reverse strand, counting down.
CGAACTCTCATTTCAGGCGTTGCGGTGGAGGGGCTGGCGAAGGCGAAAAGGACGATGCCGAGCGTGCGGCGCACGGCCATATGCAGCAGGATCGCCTCGACAGCCATGGCGGAGGCGGTGGCGATCGCCGTGCCCTCGATGCCGTAATGTGGGATCAATGCGAGGTTGAGGCTGACATTGGCCGTCAATGCGCCGGCATAGAGTGCGACGCAGAAATTCTGCTTGCCTGCCATCATCAGCAGCGTTTCGGCCGGGCCGACCAGCGATTTGGCAAGGATGCCGGCGAGCAGGATCGCCATCACCAGATAGCCTGATGTAAAGGCGCCGCCGAAGAGCGACAGCAGCAGATGGCCGGCCGCAAGCACGACAAGGCCGACCCCGAGTGCCGGCCAGAAGGTCCAGCGGGCGGCGTCGATGGCAGCGGTTGCCAGTTGGGCGTGGTCGCCTTCGGCGATGATCGAGGAAAAGCGCGGGCCGGAGGCCGCCTTGACCGAGAAATTGATGAAATGCACCAGCGCCATCGTCTTGGCGGCGGCGAAATAGATGGCGACGTCGTGCGGCTCGAGGAAGATGCCGACGACGACGACATCGGAATTGGTGAGCAGGAAGCTCACGCCCTCGATCAGGAAAATCGGGAAGGCGACGCTGAACCAGGCGAGGAAATCGACCTTGCGCGGGCCTTCGTCATAATGCCGGCGAAGGCGGTAGAGCGTTGCGACATACTGGCCGAGAGCGGTGACGAAGGTGGCGACGAGTGCTGCCTGCATTGCGGTGACGGCCGTGTGCTCGGCGCCGATGGCAATCGCGATCAGCATGAAGAGGATGATGAGGATCGGGCGGACGATGTAGACCGGGCTCAGCGCCATCACCGGCCAATGGTTCGCCCGTGATGTGCCTTCCAGAATGTCGCCGAGCGCGATCATCGGCATGGCGAGCAGGCCGATGAAGATCGGGACGAGATAGTAGACCTGGATCATATCGCCGAAGAAATGCAGCCCGAGCATGCCGGCGGCGAGCACCGCCGTGCCGGACAGCAGCGCGAAGATCCGCGCCGTGCCGGTCAGGCCGCGGATTTCCTCGAAGGCGCCGGCAGCCCTGTATTGCGGCAAGAAGCGGACGATCGCGGTGTGGAAACCGAGGCATGAGAGATCGCCGAAGACGACGACCAGCACCCAGACGAAAACGAAGATGCCGTATTCATACTCGCCCACCAGCCGGGCAAGCACGATCTGGGAGACGAAGGCGAGTGCTGCGCTGAGGATACGGATCGAAAACGCCGTCAGCGCCATGCGCTGGGCGGCCGCCTTCTCCCCGCGTTCGGTGAGCACGGCCGCAAGCATGCGCAGCGTACGGCCGCCGATTGGGCGCAGGCCCGCGGACAGCATCTTCTCCGCTGTTTCTATGACCGCCATGATGAACACGCAAAACTCTGAGGTCAGGCAAATCGCCCCTGAAGTCTTGACAGGACAGGGTTAAGAAACGGTTCCGGATCAGGCTGCCGTCCAACGCTGAATTCCGGTTTTCCGACGTTGCCGAAGAAAAGAAAATGCCGCCCGAAGGCGGCATTTCGCGGATCTTTGCGGACTTGCCTCAGACCCGCTCGAAGGCGCCGTGGCAGTGCTTGTATTTCTTGCCGGAGCCGCAGGGGCAGGTCTCGTTGCGGCCGACCTTGCCCCAGGTGGCGGGATCATCCGGGTTGCGGTTTTCAGGAGAAACGATGACTTCCGATGCCTGGTAGATCGCCGGAGCGAAATCGTCCTCGCCGGTCGTCGGATCCAGGTGATGGGCCTGCATCAGCGGCGGTTCAGGCTCGGCAGGCGCCTGCTGCACCAGTTCGACGCGCATCAGCTGGGCGGTGACGGCCTCGCGCAGATTGTTGAGCAGCGCGGTGAACAGCTCGAAGGCCTCCGACTTGTATTCCTGTAGCGGATCGCGTTGGGCATAGCCGCGGAAGCCGATGACGGAGCGCAGATGGTCCAGGTTGACGATGTGCTCGCGCCAGAGATGATCAAGCGTCTGCATGACGATCGAGCGTTCGACATAATGCATGATGTCGTCGCCGAAACGCTCGGCCTTTTCCGTGAAGGCCGCATTGGCGGCTTCGGTCAGGCGCTCGCGGATATCGTCCTCGCCGATTCCTTCTTCCTTCACCCAGTCCTCGACCGGCAGGTCGAGATTGAGGATGTTCAAAGCGCCGGTCTTCAGGCCGACAGCATCCCATTGTTCGGCATAGGCGCGCTCGGGGATATGCTTGTCGACCATGTCCTCTATCACCTCGCGGCGCATGTCGGAAACGGTCTCGGATATGTTGGTCGATTCCATCAGTTCGAGGCGCTGCTCGAAGATCACCTTGCGCTGATCGTTGAGAACGTCGTCATACTTCAACAGGTTCTTGCGGATATCGAAGTTGCGAGCTTCGACCTTCTTCTGGGCGCGCTCCAGGGCCTTGTTGATCCAGGGATGGACGATCGCCTCGCCCTCCTTGAGGCCGAGCTTGGTCAGCATGCTGTCCATGCGGTCGGAGCCGAAGATGCGCATCAGGTCGTCCTGAAGCGAGAGGTAGAACTTCGAGCGGCCGGGGTCGCCCTGACGGCCGGAGCGGCCGCGGAGCTGGTTGTCGATGCGGCGGCTTTCATGGCGTTCGGTAGCGATGACGTAGAGACCGCCGGCTTCGAGCGCCTTCTGCTTAAGCTGTTTGATCTCCTCGATGATCGCCTGGATCCGGGCGTCACGCTCCGGACCGGCTTCGACTTCGCCAAGTTCGCGCTCGATGCGCATGTCGAGGTTTCCGCCGAGCTGGATGTCGGTGCCGCGGCCGGCCATGTTGGTGGCGATGGTGATGGCACCCGGCACGCCGGCCTGGGCGACGATATAGGCTTCCTGCTCGTGGTAGCGGGCGTTCAGCACCTTGAAGTCGTCGAAGCCCTGCTTGCGCAGGCGTTCGGCGAGCAGTTCCGATTTCTCGATCGAGGTGGTGCCGACCAGCACCGGTTGGCCACGCTTGTGGGCGTCGAGGATCTCCTCGATGATTGCCTTGAACTTCTCGTCGAAGGTCCGGTAGACCTCGTCGTCCTCGTCGAGGCGCTTGATCGGCAGGTTGGTCGGGACCTCGATGACATCGAGATTGTAGATGTTGGCGAATTCTTCCGCTTCCGTCTGCGCCGTGCCGGTCATGCCGGCGAGCTTGTCGTACATGCGGAAGTAATTCTGGAAGGTGATCGAGGCCAGCGTCTGGTTTTCCGGCTGGATCTGTACCTTCTCCTTGGCTTCGAGCGCCTGGTGCTGGCCTTCCGAATAGCGGCGGCCCGGCATCATACGGCCGGTGAACTCGTCGATAATGACCACTTCGTCGTTGCGGACGATATAGTCCTTGTCGCGCTGGAAGAGCTTGTGTGCTTTCAGCGCATTGTTGATGTGGTGGACGATGGCAACGTTCTCAATGTCGTAGAGCGCGTTGCCCTTCAAGAGGCCGGCCTGGCGGAGCAGGTTTTCCAGCTTCTCGGTGCCCTCTTCGGAGAAGTTGGCCGAGCGCTGCTTTTCGTCGATCTCGTAATCGCTCGGCGCCAGCATCGGAATGAAGGCGTCGATCGTATTATAGAGTTCGGAGCGGTCGTCGAGCGGACCGGAGATGATCAGCGGCGTGCGCGCCTCGTCGACGAGGATCGAGTCCACTTCGTCGACGATCGCGAAGTTGTGGCCGCGCTGGACCATCTGGTTCTTCTCGTACTTCATGTTATCGCGCAGATAATCGAAGCCGAGTTCGTTGTTGGTGGCGTAGGTGATGTCGCAGGCATAAGCCGCGTGGCGTTCCTCGTCGGAAAGGCCGTGGACGATGACGCCGGTGGTCATGCCGAGGAAGCCGTAGACGCGGCCCATGTTGGCGGCATCGCGCTGGGCGAGGTAATCGTTGACGGTGACGACGTGCACGCCCTTGCCGGAAAGCGCGTTCAGATAGACCGGCAGGGTGGCGACGAGGGTCTTGCCTTCGCCGGTCTTCATCTCGGCGATCGCATTCGAATGCAGGATCATGCCGCCGACCAGCTGTACGTCAAAAGGTCGCAGGCCGAGGACGCGGCGCGAGGCTTCGCGCACGACGGCAAAGGCCGGGATCAGAATGTCGTCGAGCGTCTTGCCCTCGGCGAGCAACGCGCGAAACTCCACGGTCTTTGCCGCGAGCTGCTCGTCCGTCAGGGCCTTCGTCTTCTCTTCGATAGAGTTGATGGCAATGACGTTCGGCTGGAAGGACCGCACGCGGCGGTCGTTGGAAGACCCAAATAACTTGCGGGCTATACCGCCAAAGCTGACCATATGACTGGCCCTTTCTCAATATTCATCCCCGGCGTTTCTTGTTCGCGGCCCAGCCGAAAATCAGGCGCGCGCCTTAAAACGCCCGGAAACTGTTCTGGACGCGAGGTTGCGTGACAGATAAGAGGGGGGTCGAATGATGTCAACGGATTTGGCGGATACAGAAAGGCCACAATCCGGTGTTGATGGCTATTTTGGGCTGGATTCAGGGGATGCTGAAACCGGCAATGTAACTGTGAAGGGTATTTCATGTTGAGCACCAACAAACTTGCCGTTCTGGCGTTTGCAACTTTCGTTGCGCTCCAGGCCCCGGCCTATGCCGATGACGCCGTCATCGCCACGGTCGGCGCCCTGGAGATCCACCAGTCGGAACTCGACCTCGCCGTCGCCAATCTCGACCCGCAGCTGGCGCAGCTTCCCGATGACCAGAAGAAGGTCGCAGCCCTTTCCGCCGCCATCGACGTGAAGCTGCTCGCCGCTGACGCTGCGGCCGAGAAGCTCGATCAGACCGACGAATTCAAGAAGCGCATGCAGTATCTCACCGATCGCGAGCTTCACAATGCCTATTTCAAGAAGCATGTTGTCGACATCGTAACGCCTGACGAAGTCAAGGCCCGTTACGACAAGGAAGTCGCCGCCCTGCCGAAGCAGGAGGAAGTCCACGCCCGTCATATCCTCGTCAAGACCGAGGACGAAGCCAAGGACATCATCAAGCAGCTCGACGCCGGCAAGGATTTCGCCGAACTCGCCAAGGAAAAGTCCACCGATCCGAACAAGTCGGAAGGCGGCGACCTCGGTTATTTCTCGCGCGGCCGCATGGTCAAGGAATTCGAAGACGCAGCCTTCGTGCTTGAGAAAGGCACCTATTCAAAGACGCCTGTTAAGACCGATTTCGGGTTTCACGTCATCAAGGTCGAAGATAAGCGCGATGCGCCGCCGCCGCCCTTCGATCAGGTGCAGGATCAGGTTCGTCAGCTCGTCATGCGCGACAAGTATCTTGCGCTTCTGAACCAGGCGAAGGCCTCGTCCAAGATCGAGATCACGGACGAGACGCTGCGCAAGGGTTACGACCAAGCCAACAAGCAGCCGGAGCCGGGCAGCGAGCCCGTCGCGCCGGCGCCGCAGCAGCAATAATAATCGCCTAGGGCCCGGTTCTTCCGGGCCCTTCATTATCGTGGTTGTCGCATTTCCGGACGGCGAACCGGTTTTCCATTTCGCCTGGAAATGCTCATTGGCAGGTCTCATCATGTCCGGTTCCGTCTCTCCGCTCGCTCCGAAATCCTTCGTCTCGATGCCACCGCTGCGCGGCGTGCGCATGGCGACGGCTTCCGCCGGCATCAAGTACAAGAACCGTACCGACGTGCTGATGATGGTCTTCGACAAGCCGGCGACCGTCGCGGGCGTTTTTACCCGCTCCAAGTGCCCGTCGGCGCCGGTCGATTTCTGCCGCGCCAACCTCCCCCATGGCAGCGCCCGGGTCGTCGTCGTCAACTCAGGCAATGCCAATGCTTTCACCGGCCTGAAGGGTCGCCAGGCGACCGCGCTGACGGCGAAGTCGGCTGCCGCTGCCGTCGGCTGTGCCGAGAACGAGGTCTATCTGGCCTCGACCGGTGTCATCGGCGAACCGCTCGATGCCACCAAATTTTCAGGCGTTCTGGAACGGATGCAGGTCGAAGCGACCGGCGATTTCTGGTTAGAGGCCGCCAAGGCGATCATGACGACCGACACCTATCCGAAGGTTTCGACCCGCAGCGCCGAGATCGGCGGCGTGGCCGTGACGATCAATGGCATCGCCAAGGGCGCCGGCATGATCGCGCCTGATATGGCGACCATGCTCTCCTTCGTCGTCACCGATGCCGACATCGCGCCTGCCGCGCTGCAGGCGCTGCTGTCCGACGGCGTCGGCCCGACCTTCAATTCCATGACCGTCGACAGCGACACCTCCACCTCCGACACACTGATGCTGTTTGCAACGGGTGCCGCAGCCGAGGACGGCCAGGTCCGCATCGACCGCGCCGACGACCCGCGCCTTGCCGCCTTCCGAGCCGCACTCAACGAAGTGCTGAAGGATCTGTCGCTGCAGGTGGTGCGGGACGGCGAGGGCGCCACCAAGATGCTCGAAATCACCGTGACGGGCGCAGAGAGCGATGCCGCCGCCAAGCGTATCGCGCTGTCGATCGCCAATTCGCCGCTGGTGAAGACGGCGGCCGCCGGCGAGGACGCCAATTGGGGCCGTATCGTCATGGCCGTCGGCAAGTCCGGCGAGATGGCAGACCGCGACCGGCTTGCCATCTGGTTCGGCGACATCAGAGTCGCCGTCAATGGCGAGCGTGACCCCGATTATTCCGAGGAGGCGGCCTCGGACGTCATGAAGGCGCAGGATATCCCCGTCAAAGTCGATATCGGACTCGGCGCCGGCACTGCAACGGTCTGGACCTGCGACCTCACCAAGGAATATGTTGCGATCAATGGCGACTATCGGAGCTGATCGTTCATTGGCGCAGGCATCCATTTCCCTCCACAATCTGCCGCTGGTCCGCAGGCTGGAGGCCGTCGGCTTCCGCGCCTGGCCGGCGGCATCCGTGCAATATGACGGCAGCTGGCAGGTGCGGCTGACGGCCGGTCACCCGTCCAACCGGCTGAATTCGATCGTGCCGCTCGATCCTTCGGATCATCGCGACGTCGAAATCCGCCTCGAAAAAGCGCGCCGGAAGTTCGAGGCCTATGGACGCGCTGCCGTGGTCCGCCAGACGCCGCTTGCCTCGCCAGTGCTGATCGAACTTCTGCGCACGCAGAACTGGACGCGCTTCGATGAGACGGTGGTGATGACCTGCGACCTTGCCGAGGCGGAGCTGCCGGATACGCTCGATCACCTGCCGACCCATGACGTCGGCCGGTTCGTCGACGCCAATCTTGCCGTCGACCAGGCGCCACTGAGGCTGAAGCCGGCGCTTGCCGAGATCATTTCGGCGATCAAGCCGCCATCCGGCCTGTTCATGATCGAGAATGCGACGGACGGTCCGCTTGCGACCGTTCTCTGCGTCCAGGACAATGACCTTGCCGGCATCATGTCGCTTTCGGTCTCCGAGACGCGGCGGCGCGAGGGGCTTGGCACCGAAATCCTGACCTCGGCGCTACGCTGGGCGCGCATGCGCAGCGCCCGTTCGGCCTGGCTGCAGGTGAAGCTGTCCAACCGCCCGGCTATCGCACTCTATGAGCGCCTCGGTTTTCGCGACGCCTATCATTATTGCTATTGGCAAAAGGAGCCGCGATGAGCGAGGCAGGCCGGAAGATATTGCTGGTCGCCGCCTGTGCGCTGATCGATGCCGATGGGCGTATCCTGTTGGCGCAGCGTCCCGAGGGAAAGTCGCTTGCCGGGCTCTGGGAGTTTCCCGGCGGCAAGGTCGAGCCCGGCGAGACGCCGGAGGAAACGCTCGTGCGCGAGCTCGAGGAAGAGCTCGGCATCATCACCAAGATCGCCTGCCTTGCGCCGCTTACCTTTGCCAGCCATTCTTACGAGACCTTCCATCTTTTGATGCCGCTTTATATCTGCCGGCGCTATGAGGGCATTCCCCGGGGCCGGGAGGGCCAGGCGCTGAAATGGGTGCGTCCGCAGGCGCTGCGCGATTACCCGATGCCGCCGGCCGACGAGCCGCTCATCCCGATGTTGCAGGATTTACTTTAGCGTTATCTGATTATTATTGTGCCACACCGTTTTCGGCTGTGGATATTAATGGATCGTTTAACACCTTCTGCCAAAGATCGGCCTCAATCAAGCATCTGGCGTGCGTGTATAAAAAGGCTTGACGTCATGGACGATGATTTCTGGAAAGCTGTCCGGGAAAAGGAACGGGCTTCGTCTGCCTCGCGCAGGACGGGTGCGCTGAATATCGCCCTTCTGTTCGGCACGGCGGTGGTCGCGCTGACGCTCATTCTGACGCCGATGCTTGCGGATTCCTCGAAGAAAAGCGTCTTTGCCAGCGCGCCGGCCGATTTCGATAAGATCACGACGGGATCAATCCCGAAGAGTGAAAGCGGCAAGCGTTACACGATCCGCCGCAGCGTTCTTCAGGAGACGCCCGGGTCGGTCTGCGTCGTCCAGGGCTATGGTGTCGGCGGTTGCTGAAGAATGCCGGCCGTCGCCCGATAGTCGTGGAATTGGTCGTTTGCAGTCGATTTCGCTCAGAGGGTCGCGTAATAATGCGTATTTTGAAAGCATTTCTTGCTGATAACAGAGGTGCGACGGCAATCGAGTATGGCTTGATCGCCGCCCTCATTTGTGGCGCGCTCATCTCCGGTCTCGGAGCCTTCACCGGCGCCTTGCAAGGCGTGTTTAACGTGATCGGCAACAATCTGCCCGCGAATTGAAGACGCTGCCGCCCGCTACTGCTTGAGCTTGTGCTCGTCTACCTTCAGTGCATCGGCAAGGCGCGCCTTGGCCGAACCTGGCCTGAGCGGCTTTTGCTGGCTCTCGTGGGCAGACCATCCCGAGACATAGATGATCGAAAAGGTGGCGCGGATACGTCCATCGGGATCGGAATAACGTTCGGCGTAGATCTCCGCTGCGCGCAGGAAGAAGGCGCGCGTCAGGGGCATCCGGGCACGGGCTGCAAGTGGATTGCTCATGCCCATCGCTCTCAGATCCCGCATCAGCGGAAAGAGCGAATCATATCGCACCGTATAGTTCTCAGCGTCGATCACCGGCAACGTGAAGCCGGCGCGCTGCATGAGGCTGCCGACGTCGCGCACATCGGCGAAGGGAATGACACGCGGGCTTGCACCGCCTGTCATCTCGACCTCGGCGGCCAGCAGCACGTCGCGCAGTTCCTGCAGCGTGCCGGCGCCGGCGATCGCGGCCATGAACAGGCCGTCCGGCTTCAGGGCGCGGCGGATCTGGATGAAGACACCCGGCGTATCGTTGGTCAGATGCAGGCTGAGCGGCGCAAGGATAAGATTGGCCGATTGCGGTTCGAGCGGCACCGCCTCCAGCGGCGCCTCGATCAAGGTTTCGCCCGGTCCGGCATAGGCCTTCTCGCTTTCGATGCGGATCATCGTGCCGATTTTGCCCGTCGCTAGCGCGGCACGGGCGGCAGCACCGGTTGCGCCATGCAGTTCGACGGCGGTCTCGAAAGTCCGCTCGACCACCGTAAGCCTCTCGGCCATTTCCTCAGCGGCAATGTCGAGCAGGAAGGCGGCTTTCGGGTCGTCGTTTACAAGCGCGCGATGGCGATGTGCGGCGATCAGGGCTCTGTCGAAGATCGTTTCCATGGCGATGTCCTTAGTCCCGCGCCGCCTTTGCGGCAAGACGATTTTCCTTTCGTGGAGAACGCGCTAGTCTCTCGGGCATGGGGCCAATCGAATTGAAAAGACCGGCAGAATTCTTGCGGACGCATCTCTTGCGGCCGTTTTCGGCGCTTGCCGATTTCTTTTATCCGCCCGCCTGTTCCGTCTGCGGTATTTCGACCGGCGGCCATCGCGGGCTCTGTGCGAAATGTTGGTCCGGTATCCGCTTCATCGAACGGCCTTATTGCGAGGTGCTCGGCATTCCCTTCTCGCACGATCTCGGCGCCGGGATCCTCAGCGCCGAGGCGATCGCCAACCCGCCGCCCTTCGACCGGCTACGGTCGGCAGCGACCCACGATCATGCGGTCCGTGATCTCGTCCATGGGCTGAAATATCGCGATCGCACCGATCTGGCGCCGATGATGGCCGCCTGGATGCTGCGGGCCTCCGATGGGACGGTCGATAGCTGCGATGCGCTGATCCCAGTGCCGCTGCATCGCACCCGTATGCTGGCGCGCAAGTTCAACCAGGCAGCAGAGCTTGCCCGCCACATGGCAAAGCTCTCGGGCAAGCCGCTGCTTGCCGCCACGCTTATTCGCGTCAAGCGCACCAGCCAGCAGGTCGGCCTTGGCGCCAAGGCGCGCGAGGACAATGTCAGGGGTGCTTTTGCGATCGCCAAGGGTTGCGAAAACGACATTTTCGGCAAACGCATCGTCCTTGTCGACGACGTCTATACAACAGGGGCGACGGTCGCTGCGGCAAGCCGGACACTGCGCAAGGCGGGTGCGGCTGAGATCACGGTTTTGACCTTTGCAAGGGCTCTCTCGGAGCCTATATGACAGAAATACCCGGCGTCGGTCTGGAGAGATTATGGTACCCGTCACCATCTATACACGGCAGTTTTGCGGCTATTGCAGCCGCGCCAAGTCCCTTCTCGAAGAAAAGGGCGTCGAATATGTCGAGCACGACGCGACCTTTTCGCCGGATCTTCGCCAGGAGATGATCGGCAAGTCGAACGGGCGTACGACCTTTCCGCAGATATTCATCGGCATCGAACATGTCGGCGGTTGCGACGATCTCTTTGCACTCGATCGGGCCGGCAGGCTCGATCCGATGCTGGCAGCTTGAGGAAGAGCCGATGAGCTTCAAGGCCGCCGCCGTCCAGATGTGCTCCGGGGTCGATCCGGTGAAGAATGCTGCGGCCATGGCGCGGCTGGTGCGCGAGGCCGCTGGCCAGGGCGCGACCTATGTACAGACGCCTGAAATGACCGGCATGCTGCAGCGGGACCGTGCGGCGGCACGCGCCGTGCTTGCCGACGAGGCGCATGACGTCATCGTCAAGACAGGCTCAAATCTCGCTAGAGAACTCGGCATCCACATGCATGTCGGTTCGACGGCGATCGCGCTTGCCGACGGCAAGATCGCCAATCGCGGTTTCCTGTTCGGTCCCGACGGCAGGATTCTCAATCGCTACGACAAGATCCATATGTTCGACGTCGACCTCGACAATGGCGAGAGCTGGCGAGAAAGTGCCGCTTATACAGCCGGCTCGGAGGCCCGCGTCCTGTCGCTGCCCTTTGCGGAAATGGGCTTCGCGATCTGCTACGACGTGCGTTTCCCTGCACTCTTCCGCGCCCAGGCCATGGCCGGCGCCGAGGTGATGACAGTTCCTGCTGCCTTCACCAAGCAGACCGGCGAGGCGCATTGGGAGATCCTGCTCAGGGCACGCGCGATCGAGAACGGGGTCTTCGTCATCGCCGCTGCGCAGGCCGGCCGGCACGAGGACGGGCGCGAGACTTTCGGCCATTCGATGATCATCGATCCCTGGGGCACGGTGCTGGCGTCGGCCGGCGCCGCCGGCGAGGCGGTCATCGTCACCGAGATCGATCCCGGCGCGGTCAAGGCCGCGCATGACAAGATCCCGAACCTGAGGAATGGCCGGGAATTCTCGGTCGAGAGGATTGCGGGGGCAATCGCCGGAGGCGTCGCCGCTTGATCCGCTATTCCCTCACTTGTGACAATGCCCATGAATTCGAAGGCTGGTTTTCGGAAAGCGCCGATTTCGACCGTCAGGTCGAATCCGGTTTCCTGACCTGCCCGGTCTGTCATTCCGCCGCCATTTCCAAGCTGTTGATGGCGCCTTCGGTGTCGACCGCGCGCGGGAAGGACGAGAGGCAGACGCTGGCGATGGATGCCATGCGCCGCGAGGCCCTGCAAAAACTCAAGGAGGCCGTTGCGGCGGTCAAGGCCAATTCAGAGGACGTCGGCACGCAGTTTACCGAGGAAGCCCGCAAGATCCATTATGGCGAGGCCGATGCCCGCGGCATCATCGGCCAGGCGACGGTCGACGAGGCGCAGGCGCTCCTGGAAGAGGGCATCGAGATCGCGGCCATTCCGGTTTTGCCGGAGGACGTGAACTGACATCCAGTCCGGGCGTCTGGCCGCCTACAATTTCGGCCTGCTTCTGCTGAAAGTGCAGCCGGCTTATTGACGGCGGGAATTATGCCGGCCGCTTCGCCAGCAGCATATAATTGACGTCCATATCCTTGGACAGGTTCCACTGGTTCGACAGCGGATTGAAGAAGACGCCGGTCCGGTCGGTGATCTCAAGGCCGCTTGCCGCCAGCGGCTTTTCCAGTTCTTCCGGGCGCACCAGCTTTTCATACTGATGGGTGCCGCGCGGCAGCCAGCGCAGAATGTTCTCGGCGGCGAAGATGGCAAGCGCTGCCGCCTTCATCGTGCGGTTGATGGTGGCAACGAAGATCAGGCCGCCGGGGCGGACCATTTTCGCGCAGGTGGTCATGAAGAATTCGACATCGGCGACGTGCTCGACAACTTCCATGTTCAAGACGATATCGAAGGTCTCGCCAGCATCCGCAAGCTCCTCGGCGGTGACGGCGCGATAGTCGACCGAAACGCCGGAGGCTGCGGCATGGGTGGAGGCGATGCCGATATTCTTCTCGGACGGATCGGCGCCGACGACGGAGGCGCCCATGCGAGCGACAGGTTCGGACAACAGGCCGCCGCCGCATCCGATATCGAGCACACGCAGACCCTCGAGCGGGCGCGGGCTTTTCGGATCACGGCCGAAATTCTCGCAGACCTTGTCTCTTATATAGGCGAGCCGGACGGGATTGAATTTGTGCAGTGGTTTGAACTTGCCGGTCGGGCTCCACCATTCCGCTGCCATCGCCGAGAAGCGGTCCACTTCGCCCTGGTCGATCGTGCTTCTGGCGGTTTCCGTCATCGTCCACTCCTTCATTCGTGACATGTGAAGTCGGACGATCGGGGGCATAAGTCAAGGGCGCGGATCAGGGGATTGGCGAGCGCGGATCCGCTCGCCAATAGCTTTTATCGCGTGCGCTTGCCTCCCCCCGCCAAACTCGCTATGAGACGCCGCAACTTGGGGCCTTTGGGGACCTGGGCTTTAGAGCGGTTCCGGAAGTTGGGAATCCGGCTCTTGGGCCTAGCGGTCTGCCCCAGAGCTTTCGTGATGCCGGGTCCGGTTTTCCGCTTTCCCGGCGCCAGTCGTGGTAGAGGCATATGGCACGCATCGTAATGAAATTCGGCGGCACGTCCGTCGCTGACCTGGACCGCATCAAGAACGTTGCCCGCCACGTAAAACGCGAAGTCGATGCCGGGCACGAGGTGGCGGTGGTGGTGTCGGCCATGTCCGGCAAGACCAACGAACTGGTCGGCTGGGTCCAGGGCACGCCGAAGGTGATCGGCGCCAATTCTCCATTTTACGATGCGCGGGAATATGATGCGGTGGTCGCATCAGGCGAGCAGGTGACCTCCGGGCTGCTGGCCATTGCATTGCAGGCGATGGATATCAATGCCCGTTCCTGGCAGGGATGGCAGATCCCGATCCGCACCGACAACGCGCATGGCGCGGCACGGATCATGGAGATCGACGGCTCCGACATCGTCAAGCGGATGGGCGAGGGGCAGGTCGCCGTCATCTCCGGCTTCCAGGGGTTGGGACCCGACAACCGTATCGCGACGCTGGGGCGCGGCGGATCGGATACCTCGGCCGTCGCAATCGCGGCAGCAGTCAAGGCGGACCGCTGCGATATCTATACTGATGTCGACGGCGTCTACACGACCGACCCGCGCATCGTGCCGAAGGCGCGCAGGCTGAAGAAGATCGCCTTCGAGGAAATGCTGGAAATGGCCTCGCTCGGCGCCAAGGTACTGCAGGTGCGCTCGGTCGAGCTTGCCATGGTACACAAGGTGCGCACCTTCGTGCGCTCGTCATTCGAAGATCCCGATGCTCCGGGCATGGGCGATCTGTTGAACCCGCCCGGAACGCTGATTTGTGACGAGGATGAAATCATGGAACAGGAAGTAGTCACCGGCATCGCCTATGCCAAGGATGAGGCTCAGATCTCGCTACGCCGTCTTGCCGACCGGCCGGGCGTTTCCGCGGCGATCTTCGGGCCGCTCGCCGAATCCCATATCAATGTCGACATGATCGTCCAGAATATTTCCGAGGACGGATCGAAGACCGACATGACCTTCACAGTACCATCAGGCGACGTCGAGAAGGCGATCAAGGTGCTCGGCGACCATAAGGAGAAGATCGGCTACGATGTCGTGCAAAACGAATCGGGGCTGGTGAAAGTATCGGTCATCGGCATCGGCATGCGCAGCCATGCGGGCGTTGCTGCTACCGCATTTCGTGCACTTGCCGAAAAAGGCATCAACATCAAGGCGATCACCACCTCCGAGATCAAGATTTCCATCCTGATCGACGGTCCCTATGCAGAACTCGCTGTCAGGACTTTGCATTCCTGCTACGGTCTGGATAAGAATTGATTCCCAGCGGGCGCCCTGCCCCTTCAGGTTGAGGAGACGAGGGCCGGCCCGCCGGGACTGAGTGCGTTGTTTCGGGAGCTTGAGACGCCATGAGAGACCTTTCCGGCGGTCCGCGCGTGCTGCTCAGGCGGTTGCGCGAGTTAATGGCGGAGCCGCTGGAGCCGCAGGAGCGGCTTGACCGGATCGTCCGCCAGATCGCCGGCAACATGGTGGCGGAGGTTTGCTCCGTCTATGTGCTGCGCGCCGACGGCGTCCTCGAACTCTATGCGACAGAAGGCCTCAACCGTGAGGCCGTGCACTTGGCGCAACTGAAGATGGGGCAAGGCCTTGTCGGCACCATCGCGGCCTCAGCCCAGCCGCTCAACCTTTCCGACGCGCAGTCGCACCCTGCCTTCCGCTACCTGCCGGAAACGGGCGAAGAAATCTACCATTCCTTCCTCGGCGTGCCGATCCTCAGGACGGGGCGCTCGCTTGGCGTTCTCGTCGTGCAGAACAAGGCGAGCCGCAACTATCGCGAGGAAGAGGTTGAAGCGCTCGAGACGACGGCGATGGTGCTTGCAGAGATGATCGCCACCGGCGAGCTCAAGAAGATCACCAAGCCGGGCCTCGAACTCGACCTGACGCGTTCGGTGACGGTGGATGGCGACACTTACAATGACGGCATCGGCCTCGGTTACGTCGTGCTGCACGAGCCGCGCATCGTTGTCACCAACCTGCTGAACGAGGATGCCGAGAAGGAAATCCGGCGGCTGGCCGAAGCCATGGGCTCGCTCAGGATTTCGATCGACGACATGCTGTCGCGTCGCGATGTCTCGATGGAGGGCGAACACCGCGAGGTGCTCGAAACCTATCGCATGTTCGCCCATGACCAGGGCTGGGTGCGCAAGCTCGAGGAGGCGATCCGCAACGGCCTGACGGCGGAAGCGGCGGTCGAGAAGGTGCAGAGCGACACCAAGGCGCGAATGATGCGGTTGACCGACCCATATCTGCGCGAACGCATGCATGATTTCGAGGATCTGGCGAACCGTCTGCTCAGACAGTTGACCGGTTATACCGGCCGGACGACCGCCGAAGGTTTCCCCAGCGACGCAATCATCCTGGCGCGCGCGATGGGAGCAGCCGAACTGCTCGATTATCCGCGTTCCAATGTCCGTGGGCTGGTGCTGGAAGAAGGAGCAGTGACGAGCCACGTGGTGATCGTCGCGCGCGCCATGGGTATTCCGGTCATCGGCCAGGCAGCGGGCGTGGTGGCGCTCGCCGAGAACGGCGATGCCGTGATCATCGACGCCGACGAGGGACATGTGCATCTGCGGCCGATGGCCGATCACCGGCGCTCCTACGAGGAAAAGGTCCGCTTCCGCGCCAGGCGGCAGGAGCAGTTCCGGGCGCTGCGCGCCGTCGAGCCGGTGACCAAGGATGGGCAGCGGATCGCGCTGATGATGAATGCCGGCCTGCTGGTCGACCTGCCGCAGCTTTCGGAATCAGGCGCCGAGGGCATCGGCCTGTTCCGGACCGAACTGCAGTTCATGATCGCCTCCACCATGCCGAAGGCGGAGGAGCAGGAGCAATTCTATCGTAATGTGATAAAGCAGGCGGCGGGCCGTACCGTAACCTTCCGTACGCTCGACATCGGCGGCGACAAAGTGGTGCCGTATTTCCGCGGCCATGAGGAAGAAAATCCGGCACTCGGCTGGCGCGCCATCCGGTTGTCGCTCGACCGGCCGGGACTGTTGCGCACCCAGTTGCGCGCCCTGCTGAAGGCATCGGCCGACACCGAGTTGAAGCTGATGGTGCCAATGGTCACCGAGGTTTCCGAGCTGAAGATGGTGCGCGAGCTCTTGCAGAAGGAAGTGCAGCATCTGTCGCGTTTTGGCCACGGGCTGCCGCGCAAGCTGCAATTCGGAGCAATGCTGGAGGTCCCTGCACTGCTTTGGCAGCTCGACGAACTGATGGAGGCGGTCGATTTCGTCTCGGTCGGTTCGAACGATCTCTTCCAGTTCTCGATGGCGGTCGATCGCGGCAATGCGCGGGTCTCGGACCGCTTTGATCCGCTCGGCAAGCCGTTCTTGCGCATCCTGCGCGATATCGTGCGCGGGGCGGACCGGAACAAGACACCGGTGACGCTCTGCGGCGAGCTCGCCAGCAAACCGATCTCGGCGATGGCGCTGCTCGGCATTGGTTTCCGCTCGATCTCGATGTCGCCGGCCTCGATCGGACCGGTGAAGGCGATGCTGCTCGGGCTCGATGTCGGGGCGCTGACGAAGGCGATGGATGAGGTGCTGGACGATCACCACGCCTTGATGCCGATGCGCGAGGTGCTTGCCCGCTTCGCCGAGAGCCACAATATTCCCCTTTAGACAGAGATTAAGAAGAATCGGAGTGAAGGGTGGCGAAGCTTCCCGTTGAAAAGATGCGCGAGCTGGAACGCCGTTTCGGCGAAATCGAAGCGCGCATGTCCGCTGGCCCGGCTGCCGATGTCTATGTGAAGCTCGCATCCGAATATTCGGAGCTGCAGCCAGTCGTGACGAAAATCCGCGCCTATGAGAAGGCCGTCGCCGAGCTCGCCGACCTCGAAACGCTGCTCGAGGACAGGTCGGTGGACCGCGAGATGCGCGAACTGGCCGAACTCGAGCTGCCCGAGGTGAAGGAGCAGATCGAGTCGCTCGGGCAGGAGATGCAGATCCTGCTTCTGCCGAAGGACGCAGCCGACGAAAAGAGCGCGATCCTCGAAATCCGCGCCGGCACGGGCGGTTCGGAAGCCGCCCTTTTCGCCGGCGATCTCTTTCGCATGTACGAGCGCTTTGCGGCGGAAAAGGGCTGGAAGGTGGAGGTGCTCTCGGCGAGCGAGGGCGAAGCCGGAGGCTATAAGGAAATCATCGCGACGATCACCGGCAGGGGCGTCTTCGCCAAGCTGAAATTCGAATCCGGCGTGCACCGCGTGCAGCGTGTGCCGGAAACCGAGGCGGG
Source organism: Rhizobium sp. SRDI969 (assembly GCF_025152725.1). Lineage (NCBI taxonomy): Bacteria > Pseudomonadati > Pseudomonadota > Alphaproteobacteria > Hyphomicrobiales > Rhizobiaceae > Rhizobium > Rhizobium sp. SRDI969. The sequence goes on along the minus strand of NZ_CP104035.1, from coordinate 4,084,216 downwards.
CGGGCGCATCCATACGTCGGCCGCAACGGTTGCTGTGCTGCCGGAGGCCGAGGAAATCGACATCGAGATCCGGGCTGAGGATATCCGCATCGACACGATGCGCTCTTCGGGTGCGGGCGGCCAGCACGTCAATACGACGGACTCGGCGGTGCGCATTACCCACCTGCCGAGCGGCATCGTCGTCACCAGCTCGGAAAAATCGCAACACCAAAATCGCGCCAAGGCGATGCAGGTACTGCGCTCCAGGCTTTACGATGCCGAGCGGCAGAGGGCCGACAGCGAGCGTTCTGCCGATCGCAAGAGCCAGGTCGGCTCGGGCGACCGCTCGGAACGTATCCGCACCTATAATTTCCCGCAGGGACGGGTAACGGACCATCGCATCAACCTAACGCTCTATAAGCTCGACCGGATGATGGAAGGCGAGATCGAGGAGGTCGTCGACGCGCTGATGGCCGATTACCAGGCCAGCCAGCTGGCGCAGCTCGGCGAGCAACAGTGAGCTCAACGGTCGCCGATATGCTTGCCGATGCGCGCCGCCGCTTCACCGAAGCAGGTATCGTCGATGCGGCGACCGATGCGCGGCTGCTTGTCGCGGGCCTTCTGAAACTGTCGCCGACCGAGCTGTTGACGCGATCGGCCGAGAGGCTTTCTGCCGAGCAGGCAGAAGTGATTTTCAGAGCGCTGGAGCGGCGGCTTGGTCATGAGCCGGTGCATCGCATTCTCGGCGAACGGGAATTCTATGGCCTGCCGCTTCGGCTCTCGGCCGAAACGTTGGAACCGCGGCCGGATACGGAAATTCTGGTCGATACGGTTCTCGTCTACCTCAAAGACCTTGCAAAGGCGCAACGCCGTCTCCATATCCTTGACATGGGAACCGGGACCGGGGCGATATGCCTTGCGCTTTTGAGCGAATGTCCTGATGCGTCAGGTGTCGGCAGCGACATATCGGCGGATGCACTTTTAACGGCAAGATCGAATGCAGAAAGAAACGGGTTGCAGGATCGTTTTGAGGCCGTACAGTCGAATTGGTTCGAGGACATCCAGGGATCCTTTCACGCGATTGTCTCAAATCCGCCCTATATTGCTTCCAATGTCATTCACGATCTCGCTCCCGAAGTGACCAAATTTGATCCGGCTACGGCTCTGGATGGCGGCCCGGATGGGCTTGACGCTTACAAAGCCATAGCTAAGGATGCGGCAAGGTTCATCAGGCCCGATGGGGTCGTCGGACTGGAGATCGGCTACGATCAGCGAAACGACGTGACGGCGATCTTTGAAGCGAAAGGCTTCAGGTGCCTCAAATCCGTGAAAGATTATGGTCAGAACGACAGGGTGCTCGTGTTCGCGCTCGCGTGAAAGACGATAATGCGGCATTGGACGAGACATTATTGTTATTGCGAAGAAAAGGCTTGGATTTCCCGGTGAAGCAATATAGGTTGCGGTCACGTGTTGGGCAGATGGGAATGAACGAGATTCGTTCGGTACTTGGTTTGCCTCGGGGGTCCGCTCTTTTAAACGAGAGTTTCAACGGTTGAACACGACCCAATGCGTGAATCAGTCAAACTGACTTGAGAACCAAGCGGCAGGTCGGCGCAAAGGCGCAGTATGCTCGCGGCACAAAGGTCCTGACCCGGTTTTCCGGTCATGGCGGTTGGTGCCATGTATCCATCACAAACAGAGAATTCAGGTGAACGATCGATGAGGCCAGGACAGCAGAACAAGCGCGGTCGAGGGCGTGGTAACAATAATAACGGCGGCGGTGGCGGCGGTGGAAATAACAATAACAACAATTTCAACCGCAAGGGCGGCAACCCGCTAACCCGGACCTATGACAGTTCCGGCCCCGATGTGAAGATTCGCGGTACTGCGCAGCATATCGCCGAAAAATACGCACAGCTCGCCCGCGATGCCCAAAGCTCCGGCGACCGCGTGATTGCCGAGAACTATCTCCAGCACGCCGAACATTATAATCGCATCATTGCCAGCGCCCAGGCGCAGATGCAGGAACGCTTCCAGCGCGACGACCGCGGCGAGTACAATGATCGCGACGGTGCGGACCGCGACGGCGACGATATGGACAACAATGAGAATGACAATGACGGCGACGATGTCGTTATTGTCCAGCCGCCGCAGAGCAGGCCACACCAGCCGCAGCAGAGCAGACAACACCAGCCGCAGGCACAGCCGAAGCCGGTAGCCGCTCAGGCGCCTGCACCCCAATCTGAGATCAACGATGGAACCGGCCCGCAGCCGGAGATCGAAGGCATTCCGGCCGAAGTCGCGATGGACGAGGAAGGTGCCGGCGGCCAGCCGCGCGAACGCCAGCCCCGCCGCCGCAGCACCGGCAGCCGTCCCCGTCGCCCGCGTCGCGGCGCTGAGGGCGAAGAAGCAGCCGCTGAAGGCGAGGGTGCCTCTGCCGAGGCGCCAGTGCTGGCTGACGTCGCATCGGAATGAGGATTTCGCTTTCCCTTCAGGGGAGAACGTGACGCTCATGCCATCAGCTCGAATTGCCTTGAAAATCCCCGGCCTTGTGCCGGGGATTTTCATTTTACGGGCTCTTTAAACTTGCAGAACAGGCTACCATATTCTCCTCGAACTGCTTCGCCCGAATCCATTACGGGTCACGCGCGGCCTGCCTTTTCAGGGGGTCGATCTCAATCATCGGTCTGCGCCTCGTCAGGGCAGGGCGATCCATGGAGGTAGAATATGAATATCGAGAAATATTCGGAGCGGGTGCGTGGTTTCATCCAGTCCGCCCAGACCTATGCGCTGGCGCAAGGTCACCAGCAATTCACACCCGAACATGTGCTGAAGGTCCTGCTCGACGATGATCAGGGCATGGCGGCGTCGCTGATCGAACGCGCCGGCGGCGATGCCAAGGCCGCCCGCCTAGCCAATGACGCGGCTCTCGCCAAGTTGCCGAAGATCTCCGGCGGCAACGGCAACATCTATCTGGCACAGCCGCTCGCCAAGGTGCTTTCGACCGCCGAAGAAGCGGCGAAGAAGGCCGGCGACAGCTTCGTTACCGTCGAGCGCCTGCTGCAGGCGCTGGCGATCGAATCCTCTGCCTCGACCTTTTCGACGCTGAAGAATGCCGGCGTGACGGCCCAGGGCCTCAACCAGGTCATCAACGATATCCGCAAAGGCCGGACGGCCGATTCCTCCAATGCCGAGCAGGGTTTTGACTCGCTGAAGAAGTTCGCACGCGATCTCACCGCCGAGGCCCGCGAGGGCAAGCTCGACCCGGTGATCGGCCGCGACGACGAAATCCGCCGCACCATCCAGGTGCTTTCGCGCCGCACCAAGAACAATCCTGTCCTGATCGGCGAACCCGGCGTCGGTAAGACGGCGATCGTCGAGGGCCTGGCGCTACGCATCGTCAACGGTGACGTGCCGGAATCGCTCAAGGATAAGAAGCTGATGGCGCTCGACATGGGCGCGCTGATCGCCGGTGCGAAATACCGCGGCGAATTCGAGGAACGGCTGAAGGCCGTGCTCAATGAAGTCCAGGCGGAAAGCGGCGAGATCATCCTGTTCATCGATGAGATGCATACCCTGGTCGGGGCCGGCAAGGCGGATGGGGCGATGGATGCCTCCAACCTCCTGAAGCCCGCTCTTGCCCGCGGTGAGCTGCATTGCGTCGGCGCCACCACGCTCGACGAGTATCGCAAACATGTCGAGAAGGATCCGGCCCTGGCCCGCCGTTTCCAGCCCGTCGTCGTCGATGAACCGACGGTCGAAGACACGATCTCGATCTTGCGCGGCCTGAAGGAAAAATACGAGCAGCATCACAAAGTGCGCATCGCCGATGCGGCGCTGGTGGCCGCGGCGACACTTTCCAACCGCTATATCACCGACCGTTTCCTGCCCGACAAGGCCATCGACCTGATGGACGAGGCGGCGGCGCGGTTGCGCATGCAGGTGGATTCCAAACCGGAAGAACTCGACGAACTCGATCGCCGGATCATGCAGCTGAAGATCGAGCGCGAAGCGCTGAAAAAGGAAACGGACGTCGCGTCCGCCGACCGTCTGAAGCGGCTGGAAACCGAAGTGACCGATCTTGAGGAACAGGCCGATGCGCTAACGGCTCGCTGGCAGGCGGAAAAGCAGAAACTCGGCCTAGCCGCCGATCTCAAGAGGCAGCTCGACGATGCCCGCAACGAACTGGCGATCGCCCAGCGCAAAGGTGAATTCCAGCGTGCCGGCGAGCTGACCTACGGCGTCATTCCGGATCTCGAAAAGCAGCTCGTCGATGCCGAGAAGCAGGATGGCGACCGAGGCGCGATGGTGCAGGAGGTGGTGAGCCCGGACAATATCGCCCATGTCGTTTCGCGCTGGACCGGTATTCCGGTCGACAGGATGCTGGAGGGCGAGCGCGACAAGCTGCTTCGGATGGAAGATGAGCTGGCGAAATCGGTGATCGGTCAAGGCGATGCGGTTCAGGCCGTGTCACGCGCCGTCCGCCGCGCCCGTGCCGGCCTGCAGGATCCGAACCGGCCGATCGGCTCGTTCATTTTCCTCGGCCCGACCGGGGTTGGCAAGACGGAGCTCACCAAGGCACTCGCCCGCTTCCTCTTCGACGACGAAACGGCGATGGTGCGCATGGACATGTCGGAATATATGGAGAAGCACTCCGTTGCCCGGCTGATCGGTGCGCCTCCGGGTTATGTCGGTTATGACGAAGGCGGAGCGCTGACGGAAGCCGTGCGCCGCAGGCCCTATCAGGTCGTGCTGTTCGACGAGATCGAAAAGGCGCATCCCGACGTCTTCAACATCCTGCTGCAGGTGCTGGACGACGGACGCCTGACGGACGGCCAAGGCCGGACGGTCGATTTCCGCAACACGATGATCATCATGACCTCGAACCTCGGCGCCGAATATCTGACGCAGCTGAGGGACGGCGACGACAGTGACACGGTTCGCGAGCAGGTGATGGAGGTCGTGCGCGGGCATTTCCGGCCGGAATTCCTGAACCGCATCGACGAGATCATTCTGTTCCATCGCCTGAAGCGCGAGGAGATGGGCGCGATCGTCGATATCCAGCTGAAGCGGCTGGTGGCTCTGCTGTCCGAGCGCAAGATCGTCATCGATCTCGACGAGGAAGCCCGCCACTGGCTGGCAAACAAGGGTTACGATCCGGTCTACGGCGCAAGGCCGCTGAAGCGGGTGATCCAGAAGTTCGTGCAGGATCCGCTGGCCGAGCAGATTCTGTCCGGCCAGGTGCCGGATGGATCGACGGTCACGGTGACGAGCGGTTCGGACCGGCTGCAGTTCAGGACGAGACAGACGGTGAGCGAAGCGGCGTAAGCCGGTTTGCCGGATGAATGAGAAATGGCGGCTTCGGCCGCCATTTTCGTTGGGTGGTCAAGACGCTACTTGCTCGCCACCTGGTCCGGAGTCTGGTTGTTCAGCAGCGTATCGATGCGTTTGCGCTCGTCTTCGAATTTCGCCAGCGCCTCGCCCTGCAGCGATTTGCCGCCCGGCAGGCGGATGCGCAGCGGATCGACCTTGGTGCCGTTGACGATCAGTTCGTAATGCAGGTGCGGGCCGGTGGATTCGCCTGTCGTGCCGACCCAGCCGATCACCTGGCCCTGGCGGATCTTGGCGCCTGGGACGACTCCCTTGGCAATGGCGCTCTGGTGATTGTAGGAGGATTCATAGCCGTTGGCATGGCGCACGATCGTCTGGTTGCCATAACCGCCGGAATCCCAGCCGGCTTTTTCGACCGTGCCGTTGCCGGCGGCGATGATCGCCGTGCCGCGCGGTGCTGCCCAATCGACGCCGGTATGCATGCGGGCAAAACCGAGGATCGGGTGGCGGCGCATGCCGAAGCCCGATTTGAAGATGCCGTTTGGCACCGGGTTGCGCAACAGGAACTGGCGGATACTCTTGCCGTTCTCGTCGAAATAATCGACCGTGCCGTCGTCGGGGTCCTGGAAGCGGTAGAAGCGCGTCTGCGTGTCGCCGAAACGGGCGTTGACGTAGAGCAGTTCGGAATCCTCGGTCGCCTGGCCGCCGCTGTCGGCGACGGAGAAGAAGGCCTCGAGACTGTCGGTCGGCCTCAGTTGCGCCTGGAAATCGACATTGCTGGCGAGCAGCTTGATGATCAGCGCCGTCATATCCTTGGTCATGCCGTAGGAAAGGGAAGCACGATAGATGCCGTCATAGACACGCGGCAGGTTCTGGCCGGGGGGCGGTGCAAAGGAATTATCATCGAAGGCGGTGGCGATGGCATCCAGCATCGGCGGCTCGCTGCCAGGCACGTATCTGCCCTTGTCGTCGACGGCCACGGTGACGAGATGGCGCGTGCCGCGGTAGACGCTGGCCCGGATGATCTTTGCCTGCTCGCCTTTCTGAATGATGCCGATGCGCAGCACGTCGCCCTTGTCGAGATCACCAGAACCCAGTTGCTGCGCGATATAGCCGGCAATGCCATCGGCATATTGCTGCGGATAGCCTGAATCCGTCAGCGCCTTGGCGATGGGCGTGTCGACGCGCACGGGCAGGACGTCGTCGGCGAATTCTTCGGTCTGCGGCGTGATCGATTCCGATGCGGAGACCGTCATGTTCTGTTCGAGCACGCGGGCGGACAGACCGGCGGTCAGATCGACGTCGGCGTCCTCGTTGGAGAAGCGACGCGGATCGACGTAATAAAGGGCTGCGAGCTGCGTGTTGCCGTCGGTCAGCACCGAGCCGTTGGAGCGCACGTTCTCTTC
>NZ_CP104035.1:3505000-4072500 GCF_025152725.1 Rhizobium sp. SRDI969 | reverse complement strand
TCTGTTGCAATAGATTGGGATGACTTGTGGCTAGGGGTGAAAGGCCAATCAAACTCGGAAATAGCTGGTTCTCCGCGAAATCTATTTAGGTAGAGCGTCGAGCGAATACCCCCGGGGGTAGAGCACTGGATGGGCTATGGGGACTCACCGTCTTACTGATCCTAACCAAACTCCGAATACCGGGGAGTACTACTCGGCAGACACACGGCGGGTGCTAACGTCCGTCGTGAAAAGGGCAACAACCCTAACCTCCAGCTAAGGTCCCCAAGTCATGGCTAAGTGGGAAAGGATGTGAGGATCCCAAAACAACCAGGATGTTGGCTTAGAAGCAGCCATCATTTAAAGAAAGCGTAACAGCTCACTGGTCTAAATAAGGGTCTTTGCGCCGAAAATGTAACGGGGCTGAAGCCATGCACCGAAGCTGAGGATGTGTAGCAATACACGTGGTAGCGGAGCGTTCCGTAAGCTGATGAAGGGAGACCCGTGAGGGCTCCTGGAGGTATCGGAAGTGCGAATGTTGACATGAGTAACGATAAAGAGGGTGAGAGACCCTCTCGCCGAAAGACCAAGGGTTCCTGCTTAAAGTTAATCTGAGCAGGGTTAGCCGGCCCCTAAGGCGAGGCAGAAATGCGTAGTCGATGGGAACCACGTTAATATTCGTGGGCCTGGTGGTAGTGACGGATTGCACAAGTTGTTCTGGTTTATTGGATTATCAGGGCAGCGGAGCGGTTCCAGGAAATAGCTCCACCGTATAGACCGTACCCGAAACCGACACAGGTGGTCAGGTAGAGTATACCAAGGCGCTTGAGAGAACTATGTTGAAGGAACTCGGCAAATTGCACGCGTAACTTCGGAAGAAGCGTGACCCCATGGTAGGCAACTATTATGGGGTGGCACAGACCAGGGGGTAGCGACTGTTTATCAAAAACACAGGGCTCTGCGAAGTCGCAAGACGACGTATAGGGTCTGACGCCTGCCCGGTGCTGGAAGGTTAAGAGGAGAGGTGCAAGCTTTGAATCGAAGCCCCAGTAAACGGCGGCCGTAACTATAACGGTCCTAAGGTAGCGAAATTCCTTGTCGGGTAAGTTCCGACCTGCACGAATGGCGTAACGACTTCCCCGCTGTCTCCAACATAGACTCAGTGAAATTGAATTCCCCGTGAAGATGCGGGGTTCCTGCGGTCAGACGGAAAGACCCCGTGCACCTTTACTATAGCTTTACACTGGCATTCGTGTCGGCATGTGTAGGATAGGTGGTAGGCTTTGAAGCGGGGACGCCAGTTTCCGTGGAGCCATCCTTGAAATACCACCCTTATCGTCATGGATGTCTAACCGCGGCCCGTTATCCGGGTCCGGGACAGTGTATGGTGGGTAGTTTGACTGGGGCGGTCGCCTCCGAAAGAGTAACGGAGGCGCGCGATGGTGGGCTCAGACCGGTCGGAAATCGGTCGTCGAGTGCAATGGCATAAGCCCGCCTGACTGCGAGACTGACAAGTCGAGCAGAGACGAAAGTCGGTCATAGTGATCCGGTGGTCCCGCGTGGAAGGGCCATCGCTCAACGGATAAAAGGTACGCCGGGGATAACAGGCTGATGACCCCCAAGAGTCCATATCGACGGGGTTGTTTGGCACCTCGATGTCGGCTCATCGCATCCTGGGGCTGGAGCAGGTCCCAAGGGTTTGGCTGTTCGCCAATTAAAGCGGTACGTGAGCTGGGTTCAGAACGTCGTGAGACAGTTCGGTCCCTATCTGCCGTGGGTGTAGGAATATTGACAGGATCTGTCCCTAGTACGAGAGGACCGGGATGGACATATCTCTGGTGGACCTGTTGTCCTGCCAAGGGCATAGCAGGGTAGCTACATATGGACGGGATAACCGCTGAAGGCATCTAAGCGGGAAACCCACCTGAAAACGAGTATTCCCTATCAGAGCCGTGGAAGACGACCACGTTGATAGGCCGGGTGTGGAAGTGCGGCAACGCATGAAGCTTACCGGTACTAATAGCTCGATCGGCTTGATCGTTCTCATTGACTATGCTCATCGAACAAAGTTCGATGTGCCAGACCTTTGTCCTGACGCGCCATGGCGCTGCGGACGGCCCGCCAAACGATTGGCGACGGCCTCTGGCCTGTATGGGTGCCACAAGCACCCGCAGCCGGAAGAGGTTCCAAAAGACGTGTTCAAAACCAGCGAAAGAGAACCAAATAACGCTATTCGCTATTGGCTACTCCCTATTCGCTCCAAATCCAGCTTCTCAAAACAACAAAGTTGCGCTTTGCCGACCTGGTGGTTATGGCGGGGTGGCTGCACCCGTTCCCTTTCCGAACACGGCCGTGAAACGCCCCTGCGCCCATGGTACTTCGTCTTAAGACGCGGGAGAGTAGGTCGCTGCCAGGTCTGCAAAACGCAACTTTGATAAAACAATCTTCTCTAAACAAAACAAACGGCCCATGCCGTCGCAAAAGGGCCGCTCACAAGCGGCCCTTCTGCGTTGAACAGACAGACAAGAAATACCATATTTGCCATAGGCAAAATAAAATGGCGCGGGGTGGAGCAGCCCGGTAGCTCGTCAGGCTCATAACCTGAAGGCCGCAGGTTCAAATCCTGCCCCCGCAACCACTGAAACTTGCAAATTTGCCCACTCCGGGTATTTGCTCTTGAGTTCCTCCGCGTAAGCGTCGAGGAGCTTTTGTTTTTTGGCTTCCGTGTCGATCTCGCCGGAGGCAATCTTCGCCATCAGGTCGTTCTGGGCGGCAGCCAGAAATTGCTGCTCGAGCACGTCAATCGCCTCCATGGATGCCATGATGTTGGCGATTGATCCGTGGACCTGCAGGGATGCCGGCTGATGGCCCGGCGTCTTGCCGATCACGACGGTCTGGATCAAATCGCGCACTATGGGCATCAGCCGCTGCTTGGCTTGTTCATCGGCATTGTGGCGAGCGAGGAAGATGAGCTTGCGGATGATGATCTCCATATTAGTGGGATTGAACTGCGCCTTGAGCTTGGCGATCTTCTCCTGAAAATCCTCCACCGGCTCTGCCAGTGCATTCAGGTCCGCCGCCAGCTTCTCGCGCGTCGCTTCCAGTTCGTCCAATTGATCGTCGAGCGCGGCGAGGCGAGGGCGGCCTTCCGCAGCTCGATCGCTGATCTGCTGGATGATGCTGTTCTGGCGTTGGGTGGTCGCCTTCAGCGCGGCCGTCAGCTCATCCCGTTGGGAAGGCGACTGCTTCAGGAGGTTGACCTTATGCGTAATCATCCTCTGCGAAATGCGATCGAAAATCTCCATCGAGTAGAACGCCACCGGAATGCAGTTCAGGACCCATTGGGCCGCCTTGAGCGATCTTCACGCTGCCATGCCTCGTGCTGGTGCTGCGGAAATTGTTTCCGCTTCTTTGGTTGATGCGATGGAGGAAGGCTGATGGATCGTCTCTCTTCTTTCCTGCTTCGACGCCTGCGTCATGTCCAGCGCCGTAAGACCCGGCGGTTGGCCGTCCGTACCGGCCTGCTGACCATGACCGCCGCCATCGTCGACGGCCATGTCGTCGGCCGCTTTACGCCGGCCTTCGATCAGTCCTATCTGACGGGCGAGGCCGAGCGAGATCGGCAGTGGGTGCGCGATCATCTCGCATCCTTCCTGATCGAGGCCCCGATGGACGCGAGCAGGCGGCCCGACCTCCTGTCCCCCGCATCTGTCTGGCCGGCGCATCTCAAGCGACACTCTCCAACCGGAAGCGGCGTCGATGATACGACGCCTATCTATGCGGTGAGGGCTGTCGGCGAAGCCGGTGAGGTGCCGAGCATCAAAGACATGGCGACAGTGCTTTTGCTCGCAGCGACCATGGAGGAATCGGGTGTTGAGCTGCGCGATGTGGTCTCGCTCCTTCGTCGGCCTGCTGCAGTCTTCGCCGTGGAGGTGCTGGTCGAAGGGTTCGAGCGGGCGCTGCCGCAGCTTGTCGAAGCGACAGCCTTTATGCCGTTCGGCCCCTATGTCGGCATGGCCGCGGATTTTACCTTTGTTGACGAAATCTGGAGGTGGGTAGAAGGCGAAACCAAACGTGTCTTCCTGCAGATTCCGGTCGCCCGGACTGACCGCCCAAGCCGCTCGTCCATGCGGCGCCAGTTGCTCTGGGCCGTGGCGCACGGCTCGCCGGTTCTTGCCGTATCGGAGACTGATCAGGGCGTTCCGGATCAAATCGATCTGACTTGCGACGTGCGGCTTAGCGGCAGCGGAATCGACACTATCCTCATCACGGATCTGCTGGAAGCGGTATACGGAAGCGGCACCGTCTCGTCCCATGCCGGCTCCATTGCCGAGATCGACGCGGGCGCATTGACTCTGGACGATCTTGCCATCGCCATCCGGCCTAGCCGAGCGCTGCTTGCCAGCATTGATGCGCTGGCCGGGCTGGCGGACCACAATCGCGAGGATCGCGACGGTGAAAAAGACAGAGACACTACTGCCTCCGCGCGGCGGCTGATCATGCAGAGCCCCACTGATCGAGCGCGCCAGACATCGCAGGAGCGCACCGCCGATGGCGACGCCTCGTCCTCATCGACGGACAAACGCAAAGGCGGATCGAAAGGCAAGCCGACCGGTGCGGAGGTCATCCAGCCAGAGCCTGCCGACCGTGGAGTGTCGGGAAAGGGTGGACCGGCGCTGCTGATCGAGACCTTGACCGGATACGGCGCGGCAAAGGACTGGGCGCTCGGGTTGAAATCGGACCTGGCGGATTATCTTGCCGGGGATCTTGCCTGGTCCGATATGAGCACCAAGCTTCTCTTGTCCGGCCCACCGGGAATCGGCAAGACGACCTTTGCACGCGCTTTATGCAATAGTCTGCAAGTGCCTCTGGTCGTCACCTCCGTCTCGACCTGGCTGCAAGGAGAGTATCTTCATGCAGTGCTTGATCGTATGGCGGACACTTTTACCCAAGCGAGGGCACAGGCGCCGTGCATCCTCTTCGTCGACGAGATCGATGGCATCGGCATGAGGGTAAGCGCTTGGAGGCAGTACGCGGACTACTGGAACGCTTGCGTCAACAAGCTGCTTGAGCTCCTCGATGGCGCGGTGAAGAGCGAGGGCGTCATCGTTGTCGGCGCCACCAACCGGCCGAATGAGATCGACGAAGCGATCCGTCGATCAGGGAGGCTGGAGACGCACATCGACATCCCACGGCCCGACATTCTGCCGCTCGCTGGCATTCTCGCCCATCAACTCGGTCCCGATCTCGACATCATCGTGGGAGTGGAAGGTCTGGAAGGAGCGCAGCCATGATCAGGATCACGGAAACCAGACGCGAAACGTTTCGGCCCGATAGCGCTCGGGAAGGAAGTAACGGGGCGGATCGGCATGAAAGAGACAACCTCGTTGCGCAAACTCTCCTGCGTCTGGCAACGCGGGCGATGGGCCTCACCGGCGCCGACATTGAACGCATCGTGCCCGAGGCAAGGCTAAAGGCGCGATGCGAAAAGCGGCGCCTGACTTATGACGATATCGAAGCCGGCATCCGCGGTCATCGACCGCCGGTTCCTTATGACGTCCGCTGGCGATTTGCGATCCACGAGGCAGGTCATGCCATCGTCCATCACGCTCTGCGTCTCGGATCCATCAAGGGCCTAACGATTGATACCAAGGACGGGGGCCACAACGCGGTGTCTTTCGCGACTGGCGCACCGGATACCGCGGAATGGTATGAGCGGCTCCTCGCCATGTTACTAGCCGGACGCGCGGCCGAACTGATCGTGCTCAAATCTGCGTCGGCCGGTTCCGGCGGCGCAGAGCACAGCGATCTCGCCCGTGCGACATGGATCGCTCTCGACATGGAGCAGGCCCTCGGCTTCGGCGGTCATCATCCCTTGCTCTATCTCGCACACCGGGATCTAACCGTTGCCCTGACGCGCGACGTCGAGCTCGCAGATCGAGTTCATCGGCGGCTGGAGTTTGCGCAGGCAAGGGCAACCGAGGTGATCCGCGAAAACCGAGCCGCCTTCGACCGGCTGGCGCGGGAACTCTTTGATCACCAGGCGCTCGATGGGGATGCGGTCGCCGCGATTCTAGGCGCGCCGGCCTGAAAGGCTATCATAGACCAGCACGCCACTGCTCAGACGGCGGCGTGCGAACACTATCAGGACTTGGCCGTCCTGCGATCCACGTCGCCTTTGGTTGCGGGCACGTTGAAACAAATTGAGCTCATTTATTTCAATGCCACGGAAATCCGATTCAGAACCTGAAGATTCCGTTTCTGCGACAAACGCCTTGCGCCGGTCCTCTCTCCATCGACGGCTATCAACGACAACAAGAGGGAAACACTTAGAGCGGGATTGTTTTATGTCCGTTCATATCCGGCTTCCTTGAAGTAGTTTTGGCACTCTTTCGGCGAGACGGTTTGAAGGGTGGCTGCCAGCGCGTCGTCGATGGCCTGTCGGGTTCGAGCCTGCGCCTTGCGCAGCTCGTGCTTGATCTTGGCGAAGAGTTTTTCGATCGGATTGAGATCGGGGGAATACTGCGGCAGGAAGAACAATCTGGCGCCGGCCTTGCGGATGGCGGCACGGATAGCGCCGGCCTTGTGCGAGCCGAGATTATCCATGACGACGATGTCGCCGGGTTTGAGCTCCGGTACCAGCACCCTCTCGACATAGATGCGAAAGCGTTCGCCATTGATCGGGCCGTCGATGATCCACGGTGCGCTGACGCGGTCGGCCCTGAGGGCTGCGACAAAAGTCATGGTATTCCAGTGGCCGAAGGGCGCATGGCCCAACAGCCGTTCGCCGCGCGGCGCCCAGCCCCTGAGCGGCGTCATATTCGTCTTCGTCCAGGTTTCGTCGATAAAGACAAGGCGAGATGGATCGATGCGATGGCGATGCTTCAGCCAGCGCGCCCGCCGGGCGGCAACATCGGGCCGCTCGCGCTCGCTGGCGACCAACGTCTTTTTTTATAACTCAGCCCTTCCTCATGCACGAAGGTCCGGACGGCGCTGTAATCCACTTTCAGGCCGCGCTCTCCGAGTTCCGCCACCAACCCGCGCAAGGTGAACGCCTGCATGTGGCAGCGATCGATCAACCAGACCCGATGTTTACCTGAGATCGCCCGTGGCTTGTGCCCGCCCATCTGGCCGGGAGCCGCGCTGCCCGTCTCACGCAAGCGCCGGACCCAGTCGATCGCGGTGCTGATGCCAATGCCGAAGCGCTTTGCCGCCGCTCGACACGACAGGCCCTCGCGCGTTACTGCGCCAACAACGCGTTCCCGAAGATCATCCGAAAAAGGTTTCGCCATCCAGACCGGCCTCCTGCACCGGCCAGAATGGTGAATCTGATTTGCACCAGAAAGGGAATCCCTGTTCCGATTCCGACTAAAACAATCCCGCTCTAGCACCTCAGTCTCAGCGCGAGCTGAACGCGAGGCAGCCGCGGATCCGACGCCGGTAGATAATAATATTAAGAATAATTCAGGGTGAATTTCGGGAAAAGTTAAATAAAATAGCCATAGAAGAAGTTCTAGCGTCTAGAATTAATATAATTTCTCCTTTTATTATAGAAAATATAACCATCGATAACCAGTACTTATCGCTGGTCAGGATCTGATTTAAAATTTACGGCCATGGCGGAAGATAAATCGCATATCGCTTCTGGTTAATTGCTTATTTACCATATCTTCAATGCCTTACGATCTCTCAAAATTGCCGACCCGGACCCTGCTGCGGCTGCTGCGGCCGATTTCTCGCCCCGGCCTCGCATTGGCGCGCCTGGACGAGCGCATCGCCCGTTCTTCGGTCGGACCGGGCGATCGTACCCAGCTGTCCGAGCTCGTTCAGCGGGTCCGGGACGGAAGAGTTCGGACGAACATCGGCAAAGTTCCAAGTCTGGACGATGCGGTCGCCGCCTTCAATTCGACGGAGCGGCGCGCGGGAAAGACGGTCATCCGCATTCTCCCGTGAAAAACAACGGAAGGCGCTGAGCACTGTGCCGCGAGTGCGCTGGTCCCGTTCGCCGGAGGCGCGTCAGCGGTCCGTTGTTGTTTGTGAGAGGATGATGTCACTGCCGGCGGTCACCATTTGTGATCTTTCTGTTGAAACGCATCGCGCCTTGCGCGCGCGACTCGCCTATGAGCCGCCGGAGCCGATATGTTCGCGAGGCAACGGAGAGTGTTGCAGCTCTCGGTAGGGCATGCGACGCCGCGTTGCCAGCCTTATCAGGAAAGTCAGGAGCGGCGGATCTAGCTGTCCACCGTCGATCGATTGCTTTTCGGTCGATTAAGCGCCTATCGACGTATGCATCTGCCCGCAGACCGTAAGGCTCTCACGCATTGCCTTCACCCGCATTTCGGCATCTTCAAATGAATAGGCCCAGATCTTGGCAGACCAAGTCGATTGGCCCATCTCGTATTCAAGTGCGAAGAGATACATTACCTGCCCGTGGTCGTCCGCTCGGACGAATTGAGCGTCAGGCCGTTCGCGCCTGTCGCGGAGTTTATCGAAACTGATTACGCTCATATCGAACTCATCTAGCATTGGGGCATGATGGCTTGCCGTCTATCGCCGAGGCCGAGTGCAAAACGATAAACGGCCGCCATGCGGCGGCCGTGAAGGCGCGTTACCGTATCAGGCCGCTCGCTTTCCCTTGGCATTTGCTGTGGACTCGGCAATCTGCGTGAGTTTCTTGTCGGTCGCCTCTTCTTCCGCAAGTGTTGCCTGCAGCAGCGGGACGGCGTCCTTGAGGCCGAGTTGCTTTGCCCATGCGATCAGCGTGCCATAGCGAGCGATCTCGTAGTGCTCCACGGCCTGAGCCGAAGAGATCAGTCCGGCATCCAGGGCAACCGTGCCCTTGAACTCCTCCATGATCTCATCAGCTTCGGCAATGATTCCCTGAATGGCTTCGCAGGTCTTGCCACGTGCCGGCTTGCCGATCATTTCAAACACCTGTTCGAGACGTTCGACCTGGGCCTGGGTCTCGTCCCGATGCTGCAGAAAACCGGCTTTGCCTTCCTCCGACTGGGCGGCGCGGGCCATTTTCGGCAGCGCCTTCAGGATCTGTTTTTCGGCGTAATAAATATCCTTGAGCGTGTCGAGGAACAGATCGTTTAGGGTCTTCTCGGTTGCCATTGAGTCCTCCTATGGCTGTTAATGAGCTCTCGCCGGTCGAACATTTGAGCGCGGAGATGACGCCCCGGTAACGGCGGCGCCATCTCTGTCCGGCCAAGGACGAGGCCGACTCAAAGGGTTGCAGTCGGCGATAGATCAAACCATTGCCGGCGTTTGTTGTTCCTGCCCTGCCTATCTTTTCACGAGATCTGGCACCTTACGCACGGACCTCGCCGGATAACGTGAGCGTTATCAATGCTGCGGCATCGCCGCAGGAACGATTTTTGCCGGATCGTCGTTTCAAGTCTGGATCGTGTCGCCTACCAGCGATGCCTTTGGACGATCTGCCACTGCCTTCCGGCATCTTTGTGCGTCCTGTTGCTTTGGAAGAGGTATGCCGATGAGCGAAAATGAGATTTTCGTCCGTTATCGTACAGCAACAATTAAGATGTCCGGAACTTTCCTTTCATCCCAGGAGAGAAAAATGACGTCTTTATCTTCACCACGTCCCGCGTCGCATTGCCAAAAAACATCCTCGGTCGAGCTGGAGATTGTTGAACTGACACCGGCGTTGCACGCGTTTGCCCGAAGATTCCTGCGCAGTGAGGACGACATCGATGATCTCGTGCAGGAAACGCTGCTGAAGGCACTGAATTCAATTCATCTCTACCATCCCGGCACCTCTCTTAAATCCTGGCTCTTCACCATCCTTCGAAATACGTTCTGCAGCAACTATCGTCGCCGGCAGCGCGAGCCGGTCGGGATGGATGTGACGATGGAGCAAGTCGCAATCGCGCCAAGCCAGGAGTGGGCGCTTCGCGAGCGCGAACTGCGACAGGCATTGACGCGCCTCTCCGACGACAGACGCCGTGCCCTGACGCTGGTCGCCGCCGGAACGAGTTATGAAGAGGCCGCCAGGATCTGCGGCTGCCGGGTTGGCACCTTGAAAAGCCGCGTCAGCCGCGCCCGCGAAACCCTGCAATCGCTGCTGGGGAACCAACTCATCGACTGATGCCGCTCCTGTTCCGCCAGCCGCCAATCAGCAATCATCACACAGCCGTCCTTTTATGCGGCTGAACATCGGGAGCCACATGGCGCACCACCGAGCTCCCGCACCACACGTTCGAGACGCCGCCCCTCGCCGGAACATACCCTCTCTTTTCAGGTTCGGTGGCTGCAGCTTTTCCGAACTCTAGGAGACAAAACATGGATAGGAATGAACCTGGCAAAGGTCTCGCGGTGATTACCGGCGCCTCGACGGGTATTGGCTATGAACTTGCCAAATGCGCGGCGCAGGAAGGCTATGATGTGATTATCGCCGCCGACGAGAGACGCATCCAGCAAGCAGCGGCGAGCCTCAAGGAATTTGGCACTTCGGTCGAGGCGATCGAAACCGATCTTTCCACCGAAGAAGGCGTCGACCGGCTGATGGAAGCCATCGAAGCTTCTGGGCGGTCGGTCGATCTGCTGATGGCCAATGCCGGGCGCGGCCTCGGCAACGGTTTCCTCGACCAGGATTTTGCGCAGGTCCGGAAAGTCGTCGATACGAACATCGTCGGCACCATTTATCTCGTCCAACAGATCGGCAACCTGATGCGCAGCCGCGGCGAGGGTCGCATTCTGCTGACCGGCTCCATCGCCGGTTTCATGCCTGGTTCCTATCAGGCCGTCTACAATGGCACAAAGGCTTTCATCAACAGCTTCTCTTTCGCGTTGCGCGAGGAGTTGAAAGAGACCGGCGTGACCGTCAGCTGCCTGATGCCCGGCGCGACCGACACCGAATTTTTCAGGCGCGCCGACCTCATGGATACCTCCGTCGGACAGGCCAAAAAGGATGATCCCGCCGAGGTTGCCAAGATCGGCTTTGACGCCATGATGGACGGCGAAGGCGATGTCGTGAGCGGCTGGAAGAATAAGCTGCAGGCAGCCGTTGCCAAGGTGACGCCGGCGAGCATTCTTGCGCATCAGCATGCCAAGATGGCTGAACCAGGTTCGGGCAAGGAGTAGATTATCCCGACGGGTCTAACGAGATCGGCAATCACGTCTAGACCCGTCGGGCTGCCGCTCATTTCTCACGCGGCTGCTTCAACCGCCTTCCCGCCGTCACCATCTTGCTGTTGCGTCGTGACGTGATGCCTTCCAACAGCGTCCGGGCGGCATTGCGCACTTCCTCCTGAAAGGCTTTATCTCTTTCGAAGGCGTCGTGGCTGGTGGCGTAGGGCTCCCAATAGCCGATGTAGCGTTCGACCTCGGCCAATGCTCCTGCCGGTATGAGGTCCATCGACGTCAGCCAGTTCGAAACGCTGTGGCGGACATTCTCGACACCTTCGGTATCGCCGTGGACGACGACCGAAAACAGGCGGCCGGAAAGATGGCGAGGATAGTCCCATCCCTGCATCTCAAGCTCTTTGGCCTCCTTGGCATGTTTTCCATGCGTGCTTGTCGGATCCGGATTGCCTCCGTCGGCGCAGACAAGCCGGTCGATCATCAGTTTCAGCGGCGAGGACGTCTGGTACCAATTCACCGGACTGACGATCATGATGCCATGGGCCTCGACCCACATTGGGTAGATATCGTTCATCCAATCGTGGATCTGTCCGAGCGAGTAATTCGGATAGCAGGAGCACGGCCAATGACAGAGTGCGGCCGATGTCGAGAAGCACGCCTTGCACGGATGGATCTGTCGGCCGTATTCGGAAGCGATGCGACTGAGGTCGAGGACATTGACGATGGCGCCGGCGGCGGCGAACACCTCCTTGGCGATTTCGACCATCCGAAAACTTTTCGAAAGCTCGCCCGGACAGGTATGTTCGCTTCGCGACGAACCGTTGATGAGAAGGACGCGCGATGGCGCGCGCTCGTCCTCGAAGCGCGCTTGCGCAGCGCGAATTTCGCCGCTGGCCACAATCCAATCCACGGCGAGATCATAGTCTGGATCGGCAAAGCCTGGTCCAGCCTTTCTGGTTATGGGACTCTTTCGCGAATGGGCGTAAGCATCCCAGGCAGCCGCGGCGAGTTTGCCGAGTTCGGCTTCCAGGGGCTGATACGCTGCATCCATGAACTGGCTCAGGAAACGCGTCTTGAATTCGCTCTCGTCGAGGCGAGGGCTTGGGCTGCCTTTTCGCGGTTCGAGGTCAGGTGCGTCTGCGGCTGGTTCGTCAGGCATGGGGCCTCCACGCATCTATGCGCTCGACACAACGCGGTGAGCCGACTTCTGTTCCGCTGTCTCCAAGTTGCATCATGTATCAAGGATCAGTGATTCAGACCGGAACAATCGGCCGTTGTCCTGGTTCGGAAATGAAGCCGATCAAATATCCCATGCAGCAAGGGGCTTTGCGGTCATGAATTCTCGCAACCAAGCCGTCTTTTCCAATGCAAGACCCGCCGGCTTCGCCCGCATAAATCGCGCCAGCTGGATCGACACACTGCGCGTGGTTGCGGCTGTCATGGTTCCGACGGCTGCCAAAGGCATCATCATTCGCCGCCCGATTATGGAACGCCTGGCACAGCGGCAGGGTCTGGATACCGGCGCCGTCAAGCAGATGCCGCGGCTGGTGAAAAAATATGGTCGGGCACCTCTCCTTTTGCCTATACCATTCCGGCCGCAGTTGCTTATCCTTGACCCTGTCGACGTCTCGACGGTGCTCCAGTGTTCGCCCCAGCCATTTGACACGGCAACCCGGGAGAAGCGTGCCGCTCTTGCGCATTTCGAACCGGAAAACGTGCTCATTTCAGACGCCTCGCAGCGAGCCGAGCTTCGGCCGATCCATGAACATGCTTTGGCAAGCGCGGACCGGCTGCATCCATCTACGGCCCGCTTCAAGGCCATCGTTGATACCGAACTCCTGGAGGTTTTGAACGGCATCGGTTCCGACGGCCGGAACGAACTCGATTGGTCAGCTTTCTCGCAAGCCTGGTTCCGGATTGTCCGCCGGATCGTACTCGGCGATCTCGCACGCAACGACGTCACTTTGACCAAGACCTTGAACGACCTTCGAAGCCGGGCGAATTGGGCTTTTGCAGCTTCCATCGATCGGCGCAAGCGCCGGCAGTTTCAGCAGCAGCTCGGCCAATATCTGCGCCAGCCGGGAGAGGGCAGTCTGATCGGTCGGCTGCCGAAAGGCAGCGATTTCGGTTTGGAAAGCCAAGTGGCCCAATGGCTGTTTGCCTTCGACGCTGCCGGAATTACCATTTTCCGGACGCTTGCGCTGCTTGCCTGCCATCCGAGCTACTGGGCCAAAGCCGTTGACGAAGCCAAAGATCCCGAACTTGATCGTCCTTTCACGCGCAATTGCCTGCTCGAGGCGCTGCGCCTCTGGCCGACGACCCCCGTCATTCTCAGAGAGCTGACGGCGGATATCAAAACCGGCGATAGGACCGTGGCGCGCGGCACTGGCGTCGTTATCTTCGCGCCTTTTTCTCACCGGGATCCGGAGTTGGCTTATGCCAACCGCATGGAACCGAGTATCTGGGGACCGAACGACGCGTTGCCGGCGATCGGATTCGTGCCTTTCAGCGCCGGCGCTGCCATATGTCCAGCCCACAACCTCGTACCGACGATTGCAAGCCTTGCCATTGGCACGCTGTTGTCGGGGACTGATGTCACGCTGCTTCAGCCATCTCTGACAGTCGACGATCTGCCCGGCACCCTCAACCATTTCGATATTCGGCTACGGCTCAGCAGGCAGCGGGTTGGGGCCAGTGCACCGCATGCTGCGGCAGGCTTTCCGCCTCATTGAAATCCATTCCTCGTCGCAGTGGCGATCCGCAGCAACGATAGTCTTTAGATCATTACTACCAGGGGCGGCTCTACCGCATAATGGCGTTGGCCTCGTCGGCAAAGATAGACCTCGCGTTCCGGATGGGCGTCAATTCGAAAGCCGGCGCTGCGCAGCATTGCCTCGGCCGCCGCCTGGTTGGGAATGAACCAGTTTGTCGGATCGGATGCATAGCGTTCTTCGACAAAGAAAAGCTTCGGATATTCAGGCTGGTCGAAGATGTTCCATTCTGAAAAGTCGTAATCTTCCCTAAGGTCGGGAATGCGCTCGTCGCCGCGCTGGAGGCATTGGAACAGCATCATGTCACCGACAGCGTGTTCATAAAGAAGATCCAGCGCCAGCAGGGGGTGTCGCAGGTGATAGAGCACACCCATGAAGATTACCAGATCGAATTTCTCGCCTAGTCGGGCGACGTCATAGACCGACATCTGCCGGAATTCGATTTCCGCTTGCAATTGTTCCGCCGCGAAGCGGGCCTGCGCCAGGTAGCGCGGGTCGGGATCGATGCCGACGACACGGGCGGCGTTGCGGCGTTTCATCTCGAGGGAATAGAAGCCGGCGTTGCAGCCGACATCGAGCACGGTGAAGCCGCTGAGATCGGCCGGCAGCACATGCTGGAACCCTTTCCATTTGAAGGTGGGATAATCTCCGAGGAAATGATCGGCCGCTGTCATGTGGCCGCCGATGTTCAAATTCTGAAACCACGGCCCGAGTTCCTGAATCCGCTTTTGCAGCTCCTGATCTCTCGTCGGCTGTGCTGCATCCATCTCGGCTCTCCTTTGTCATTTATCGCTCGCATGTCAGACGCCGATCGCGGTGCGTCCGGCTTTTGCACGCCGCCGCCAAGTCGACCGCCGCGTGACCTGCGCGCCATCGAAGCCGCCGTCAGGACGGGCCGCGGCGATGAACCACTCGGCGGTCAGACGAAGACCTTCGGCAAGCGGAATCGTCGGATGCCAGTCGAGAAGTTCTTTTGCCCGTGAGATATCGGGCCGTCTGCGCTGAGGGTCGTCTTCCGGCAGCGGCTTGTGGACGACAACGGATGTCGACGGCACCATGGCCAACACCATATCGACCAGCTGGTTGATCGTGAATTCGCCGGGATTGCCGAGATTGACCGGGACGCCCGGATTGGGATCGACATCCATCAGCGCCATCAGGCCCGCGACGAGGTCGCTGACGAAGCAGAAGGAGCGCGTCTGATCGCCGCTTCCATAGATCGTCAGCGGCGCGCCTGATATGGACTGCACCAGCAGATTGGAGATGATCCGCCCGTCGCTCGGCTGCATACGCGGCCCATAGGTGTTGAAGATGCGGGCAACACGTGCGTCCACCTTGCCGGCCCGCAGCGTATCGAAGCAAAGCGCTTCCGCCGCCCGCTTGCCTTCGTCGTAGCAAGCGCGCGGGCCTATGCAGCTGACATTGCCGCGATAGTCCTCCGTCTGCGGATGCTCGACGGGATCGCCATAGACCTCGCTCGTCGACGCCTGCAGGAGCGAGGCATGATGCTGTTCGGCCAGCGAAAGCAAATTGCCGGTGCCCGCGACACAGGTCATCATCGTATGCACCGGGTCTGCCTGGTATTGTGGGGGCGATGCCGCACAGGCGAGGTTGTAGATCTGGTCCAAAGGCTCGTCGAGGCTATGGAGATGGCAGATGTCCTTTTCGACCAAACGAAACTTCGGATGGTTGATCAACGGCCGGACATTGTCCTCCGATCCGGTGATATAGCTGTCGACACAGATCACTCGGTCGCCGCGTGCCAGCAGCGCATCGCATAAATGCGAACCGACGAAACCGGCTCCTCCGGCGACCAGCACAGTCTTCACTCTTCCGTTTCGCGTCCTTTGCAGCATCATGCGTCTCCTAGGCTGAAATGGATTGAGGTTCGGGGGCGCTGTCGTTCACCCCTTCTTCTGGCAGTTCTCGCAGGGCGGCGGCGAGTTCACGAGCCCGCACCTCGCCGGTATGGCGCTGCATCACCGTCGCCGCGGCGGCCGAAGCCAGCGCACGACGCCCTGCGGCAGAGGTGGTTGTCAGGGCGTCGACGACATCCCCCGATCCTTTGGCGATGATGATTGCCTGACGGTCGGCAAAGAGCTCGTCCAGGCCGCGCCAGTCGTCGCTGATGATCGGCGTGCCGCAGGCAGCGGCCTCGAACAACCGCACGCTCGGCGACCAGCCCGCTGCGATCATGTCGCTTCGAGTGACGTTCAGCGTAAAACGCTGCCGGCTGTAGAAGCTCGGATGATCAGGGGGAGGCAGGTGCTCGATGCGCTCGACGTTTGGCGGCCAGTCGATATCCCCGGGATATTGAGGACCGGCAACCACGAAGCTTAGATGCGGCAGCTGCCGGGCAGGCTCGATCAGCAGCCGCTCCAGCGTTGGCTGCCGGTCGGGGCTATAGGTGCCGAGATAGCCGAAATCCCAGCGGAAGGCTTCGCCGGTCGATTTGTATCGGCTCGCATCGACGGAGCAGTAGAGAGCGATCGCTTTGCGCGCGCCGTATCTGCGTTCGAGCCTAGCCAACACGTCACCGCCGGAAAACGAGAAGTAGCCGTCGAAGGTCGCAAGCTGTCGGCGCGCCAGATACTCCTCGTCGCCACGGTCGAGTTTCGCCAGCGTGACCGGCGTATCGATGTCGTAAAAGCAAAGGCGCCGCGGCTTCAGGGCGGTGATCCTGTCGATGACCGTCACGCCAGAGGGCACATAAGACCCGATGACGACCGCGTCCGCCGCCTTGATACGATCGGCATGTTTTTCGATCATCTCATCGATGTCGCTGTAGTGGACGAGCTGGCAGAAGTCAGGGTCGGGAAGATCTCGATGCGCTGCATACCAGGGCACATCGTGTTCCAGGAACAGCACCCGGTGCCCCTCAGCGCGCAAGCCGCCGATGAGGGCGCGATAGGTCGTTGCGTGACCATTGCCCCAGGACGACGACAAGGAGAGGCCGAGGATGACGATATCAAGAGGACTGGTCATTCGGCAGCCTCCGCTCGCGTGGCGCGGGCGCGGAAGATGGCATCGGCGGTCTCGGCGCGATTGCTATAGGTATGTTCGGCAAGCACGCGTCTCAGCGCCCGCTGTCCGATCGCCTTGGCCTGCGGCCATGTCAGGCCGGTCAGAAGATCGGTGACATCCTTGCCGTCCCGCGCCACCAGGATTTCGTCACCAGGCTTGAGAAACAGGTCTATGCCCTGCCAGTAGTCGGTGATCAGGCAGGCGCCGGCGCCGGCGGCTTCGAAAACGCGGGTTGCCGGCGAAAAGCCGTTTTCGGCCATGCTGGCGCGGGAAATATTGAGCACGGCTTTCGGCGTCGCATTGAAAGCATTGTGGTCACGGGTCGGGACATGCCCGATGTGAACGGTATTCGAAGACATGGATTTGTCGCTCCAGCCGGACCCGCCGAGCAGGAAATTTTGCTGTGGCAAGCGGGCAGCCGGCTCGAGGAAAAATTGCTCGACCCGCGCTTCGCGGTCAGGGAGACGGTTTCCGAGAAAGGCAAGATCCGCGGTGAACCGCGCCTCCTCCTGCACCGGATAATGGGTTTGAGGATCGAGCGCGTTATAGATCGGCACACAGTCGGCTGCCCCGAGGCTGCGATAGGCGTCGACCACGGGGTTGCCGCCGCCATAGGTGAGGACGAGGTCGATCCCGCCCAGGGATTTGCGAAGCGGGTGCTCGGGACTCTGCCGCAGCTCTGAGAGCGTTGCCGGCGCATCCACATCCCAAAAGATTTTCAGAGCCCCTTGTCTGGCATGGCGAAGGACTTCCTGCAGCAGGAGATCGTCCTCGAAACCGACGCCGCTGGCTTTGACGACGATATCGGCCTCGGCCGCAGCCGCCGTCACCTCCTTCAGCGCCTCGACGGTGCCTTGGTAGACGACGACCTTGCACCATTCGGGCGGATCGATATCACGGTTTTTCTGCCGCTCGTAGACGTCGGGCTCGTAGAAGGTGATGTCGTAGCCCTTCTGCGCCAGAGCGCGCAGCAGGCCGCGATAGTAAGTGGCGGCACCGTTCCAGTAGGCGGAAACCAGGCTTGATCCGTAAAAGGCGATTTTCATTCGGCAGCCTCCTTGGCTGGCAGCTGGCCGACGACGCCCGCCGTGCCGCATTGCTCCAGAATGGAGAAGAGTTCATCGACGCGATGCCGGCAGGTGTGCCGCGCCCGGATCGTCTCGAGACCGGATGTGACCAGCGCAGCCGCGAGAGCATCGTCCGTTAGCACCTCACGCAACAGGCGCGACATCTCCCGGCCATTCTCGGCGACGAGATAATCCCTGCCCGAGCTGAAAAGCGCCTCGGCATCTTGCCAGGGTGCTGAGATCAGCGGGATGCCGCAGGCCAGCGCTTCGAAGACACGGATCGTCGGAATGCCGGGGAGGTTTTCGACATAAGGGCGCCGCGGAATATGCACGGTCGCTTTGTGGCCGGCGAAAGCGAGCGGCGCCTCTGCATTGGCGATCCAGCCGCCATAGTCGATGCCTGCATCCTCAAGAGCGTCAAACGCCTGTTTGGGATAGCGCACCCCGCGAACGGTCGTCTTCAACCCGAGCTCACGCGCGGGGCGGACGAGGAATTCCATCAGCTCGGCGGAGCGCTCGTCATCGCCCCAATTGCCGATCCAGATGAGATCGCCTGTCTTTTCGATCTCCGGCCTCGGATAAAACAGCGCGTCGTCAGCCGCCTCATGCCAGGTGAACACCGATCTGCCCCAACCGGCCTGCAGATAGCGCTGCCGCAGCGTCTCGCCGAAGGCGAGCACGCCGTCATAATCCTCAAGCGTCAGTCCGGCGATGTCGCTCTTTGCCGACACGGCGCGGTGATGTGTGTCGTGGAACAACAGGGTGAAATCGGCGCCGCTGCGCCGGGCTTGGCCGATCCGTTCCACCAGAGCCGGCTCCGTCCATTCATGGACGACTACGACGTCCGCCTCGGCGATCGCCGCCTCGTGATCGAAATGCGGTCCGTACATTTGCGAACGAAGCTGCGGGAACGTCTCGTGAAATTTCTCGACCGCCCTCGGCCCTTGATCGCTGAGCAGGTTGCTCCGGCTCCAGGATTCCTCGGGTTCGAGCGCTAGCGCCTGGTGATCGCGGCGTGTCAGCTCCCGCATGATGCCGCGCAGGAAGTGAGCGTTGCCGTGGTTCCAATCCGAAACAAGCGAATGGGTGTAAAACAGGAATTTCATGATTGCTCCGCCGTTGCCGGGGTGAAAATGTCGTTCATCAGTCGCGCGTATGTTTCGAGCATCGATGCCGCCTGGCGTTCCAAACTGAAGGCTCGCGAGCGCTCCAGCGATCGCACCACGAGTTCGGCGAGCAATTGCTCGTCTTCGCAGAGGCGCATGCACGCTGCTGCAAGGGACTGGGGATCATGCGGATCGAAGAACAGCGCGCACCCATCCCACAGCTCGCGATAGGTTGGGATATCAGACAGCACCAGAGCCGCGCCGCATCGCGCCGCCTCGAGAGCGGTCAGGCCGAAGGGCTCGTAAACGGACGGCGATACGACAATTTGCGCGCTCTGCATCAAGGCGATGGTCTTCGGATAGGGGAGCGGCCCACGATCGTCGGCGTCTTTGAGCTGCAATCGCTGCCCATTGGGACCTGAGCAAGAGCCTGCCATGACGACGGGCAAGGGCATTGCTGCTGCCGCCCTGTCGAGGACGACCCCGTTCTTGCCGTCATCCCACCAGCGCCCGGCCGCGAAGACGAAAGTCTTCTTTGGACGCTGGTCGGATCCGACGCGGCTCGCATTGTAGACCACCCTCAGCCGCGAGAGCGGACCATAGGCGGCTTGCAGTGCATCCGCATGGCTCATGCTTGGCGCAAGGACGGCATCGGCGCGGTCGAAACCTTCTTTGTTTGCATCGCACTGCCATCCCCAATCCGGCGGCACCAGCGTCTGGCGCACCGCGGCAAACCAGGTGACGACGCAGGAATGGGACACGACGACTACGGGCAGCGGCGTGTCGATCCCGGCGGCCTGGGACGGCAGGTTGAGATGCAGCAGATCGACGTGATAATCCCTGGCAATGCGGGAAATTTCGGTGGGCGCGGCTGATATTTCGGCCCTGCTCGACGCCATCCAGTCGAGAGGGGCATCGAGCCATACCAGCTGTCCCAGCGCTTTCGCCTCTGCGGTCTGCGTTGCCGACGGTGCGGGGCCGAGACCGGCAAAGACGATTTCCATCCCCTGGCGCCGAAGCCCGGCGGCGAGATCCATCGCATAGCGCCAGACGCCGCCAACCGCATCCAGGGTCATCAAAATCCGGACTCGTCGACGGATCATGCGGAGGCCCTCCGATCGCGGCGCAGGAGCGGTCGGCCGCCGAAACGATTTTCGACAAGCCACTCCGCGAGGTGCTGCAGTCCGCTTTCCCAGCCGACACGCGCACTCCAGCCGAGAGTCTGTTGCAGCTTGCGGGTGTCGGCGACGAAGAAATACTGATCGCGTGATCGCCAGTCGTCGAAGGAGGTTTCGACCGGGTGCCCAATCAGCCTGCCGATCGCGCGCAGGACTGCAAGCACGCTGACGGCATTCGCCGGACCGCCGCCCAGATTGAAGACGCGGCCTTTGATCCCGTCAATGCCATCGAGAACGCCGCGATAGGCGGCAATCGCATCCGCGACGTGAAGAATATCGCGAACCTGCTTGCCGTCGCCGTAAATTGAGACCGGTTCGCCGGCGAGCGCCCGGATCAGGAAATGCGCCACCCAACCCTGGTCCTCGGTGCCGAATTGGCGCGGGCCGTAGATGCAGCTCATGCGCAGCACGGCCGTCGGGATGGAGAAGGATTTCGCATAGTCCAGCACGTATTGGTCGGCCACGCCTTTCGAGCAGCCATAGGGGGTGCAGAAATCAAGCGGCCTGTCTTCGCCGATCCCGTATGATCGGACGGTCTCATCGACCGGCATGTAGCGGTCCTCGGCCTCCCGCATGGCAAGGTCGTCGAGCCCGCCATACACTTTGTTGGTGCTGGCAAAGATCACCGGAGCCTGGCGACCGGCCTTTCGCACCGATTCCAGCACATTGATCGTGCCGCGCGCATTGGCCTCGAAGTCATTGATCGGGTGAATGAGGCTGGTGGTGACCGCGGTCTGGGCGGCGAAATGAAAGACTGCTTTGGCGTCGGCGAAGGCTGCCTCGATGCTTCTGGCGTCGCGCACGTCGGCAAGCACCGGATGTAGCCTTGACCCATGCCTCTCGGTCAGCCAGCCGAGGTTTTGGTCGACGCCGGGCCGCCCGAGATTGTCGAGCACGACGACGTCTTCGCCGTCCTGGAGGTAGCTGTCGGCGAGGTTCGAGCCGATGAAGCCGCAGCCTCCGGTGATGACGATCGGGGCGGCTCCCTTGTCGAGGTTGGGCGTGGCGAGCCGCGCGACCTGCTCGAGCCGATCGACGCCGCCTTCCATCAGCAAACGCGCGAGCAGCTTCGGCTGATTCTCGTGGGTGACGGCACCAAGATGATAGTGCCGCGGATCGAACCACAGGCCCTCCTGCACCGGCACGTCCGGCGGCACATCGCGCCAGGAATACCAATACATCCGGTCGGCCGGCACGCTCAGAGCCCTCACGAAACGCCGTGCCTGCTCCATCTCGTCGTTGCGCCAGGTCGAATAACCGGTTTCGGTAATCCAGATCTCGGCCTTGTCATTAAAGCGGTCGATAATGTTTCGCATCTCGCCGAGATGCATGTCCCAGCCGCCCCAGGTGCCTTCCTCGCTGTCCCACGTGCCGGGAAAACCGTGGAAGCCGACGGCATCGACGACGCCGAGCACACCGCGCTCGCCCATCAGGTTAAGCCAATAGGGGTCGAAGGGGCATGGCCCGCCGAGCACCGGCTGCCAGCCGCGATGTTTGGCCCAGTAGGCGGCGGCGCCGACCATCTCGCAAAACAGCAGGAAGTCCTTGTCCTCGCGCCAATCCCAGTCGAGCAGGTTGTTAGGCTCGTTCCACAATTCGATATGACTGAAATACTGACCGTATCGGGTGAGCACGTGGTCGACGAAGTCGGCATAGGATTTGAGATCGGCCGGTGCGCCGGAGGACCTTCCGGTCCGCGACAAGGACGGCGGCGTGTAGTGAAGGCAGGGCAGGAGATCGATCTCGCGGCCAAGCTTCGGGATCAGCCAGTCAAACCATGCTTCGCCACCCGGAGCGAGGTATTCGGCCCATGACAGATGGGTGCGCAAGTAGCTGGCGCCGCTGATGCGGACGTCTGCGATCGTCTGCGACGTCCGCTCGTATTCGCCCGGGCGGAACCATTCGACGAAGCCATAGGATCTTGAGGACGTGCCGGTCGCGGCGGACAATGCGGCTATGGTCATGATACCAGCCCCCTTTCCTCCAACTGCCGCTTCATTTCCGCGCCGCGATCGATCGCTCCGGTCTGTTTCACCCAATCGACGAAAGGTCCGAGCGCGTTTTCCAGCATGAAGCGCGGCTCAAAGCCGAGCAGTTCACGCGCCTTCGCAATGTCGGCAAAGCAGTTGCGGATATCGCCGGACCTCGCCTTGTTCATGATTTCGGGCAGGATCTCAGGCACGCCCATCGCATCGGCGAGAAGCGTTGCGACTTCCGCGATCGTATAGGCCTGACCGCTGCCGATATTGATCACATGTCCCGGCGCATTGGGTTTTTCGAGCGCCAGGCGGAAAGCGCGCGCGACGTCGCGCACATGCACGAAATCTCGCCGCTGCTCGCCATCCTCAAAGATCATCGGCGGCTGACCATTGGCGAGCCTTGAAGCGAAGTTCGCCAACACTCCGGTATAGGGATTGGACAAGGCCTGGCCGGCGCCGAACACGTTGAAGAGACGGAGCGCCACCGCCTCGAGGCCATAGGCTTCGCCAAAGATCAGGACCTGTTTTTCCTGCGCATACTTGGTCAGCGCATAAATCGAGGAGAGATCCACCGGCTTTTCTTCATCCGTCGCAACCGGCCTCAGGACTTTGCCGTCAACGCCGCGCGGATTCCATTGACCGGCCTTGATCTCGTCGCTGCGCCGCCTGACCAGGTCGAGCTGCGCACCGTCGGCGGTTTCATAGCGGCCCTCGCCATAGACGCTCATAGACGAGGCGACGACAACGCGTTTGGGTCGGCGGCCGATCATCGCCTCCAGAAGAACCGCGGTGCCAAGATCATTGCCCCCGACATATCGAGCGATCTCGTACATTGACTGTCCGACACCGACCTCCGCAGCGAGGTGGATGACGCCATCGGCACCCAACAGAGCCCGTTCGACCGCAGTCTTGTCTCTGACGTCGCCGCGGATGATTTCGGCAGCCTCCGGCAGCGACGTTTCAGCATCGCCGTGAACCTGATCGATCAATGCATCGAGAACCCGTACCTCATACCTATTGTCGAGAAGCTCCTCGACAACATGTCTTCCGATGAAGCCGCAGCCGCCAGTTACAAGGATCATCGCCATCTGATTTCCGTCCGCTCAAGTTGAAGATGACCTGCCGAACCAACCGAGGCGAAGATTGTTCCTGCATCAATGTCATCTTCTTTGACATGTTCTTTGACATCGTCCGGAACAACTGGCGGCGTCGCTGGTTCGGCGGCCAATCTATAAGCGAAATAACGTCTCGAAGATTGAGAAGCGGCGACCTGGTGAGAGGTCGATGGTCGGAATCGGAGCCACACTGCGGCAACGACGTCTGCCAACACCAAGCCGGCCAATTAGATGAAGGAGCAACTCATGAACGTGTTGCCAAGGGCGACCGAGGGAGCGATCCGGGCGGCAATCATCACCGGCCCCGGACAAATATCGGTCGAAGAGAGGCCTCTTCCCCAGCCAGGGCCGGGCCAGGTCAGGATCAGGATCGAAGGGTCGGGCGTGTGCGCTTCCAATCTTGCGCCCTGGGCAGGGCCAGAATGGATGACCTTTCCGACGGAG
Source organism: Rhizobium sp. SRDI969 (assembly GCF_025152725.1). NCBI lineage: Bacteria > Pseudomonadati > Pseudomonadota > Alphaproteobacteria > Hyphomicrobiales > Rhizobiaceae > Rhizobium > Rhizobium sp. SRDI969. The sequence goes on along the minus strand of NZ_CP104035.1, from coordinate 4,048,734 downwards.
CCGGGTGGTCTCGGTCACGAGGGATGGGGCAGGATCGATGCGCTTGGGGAAGGGGTGTCTGGCCTCAGCCTGGGAGACCACGTCGCTGCACTCTCATATCATGCCTACGCAACCCACGATATCGCGGATGCCGACATGGTCGTGCCGCTGCCGCCGGCGCTCGACGGCCAACCCTTTCCGGGCGAACCGCTCGGCTGCGCGATGAACATATTCCGGCGCAGCCGCATCGAGCCGGGCCAGACCGTCGCCATTATCGGTATCGGATTTCTCGGCGCCTTGCTGACGCAGCTTGCCAGCGGCGCCGGTGCGCGCGTCATCGCCATCTCGCGCCGTCCGTTTTCCCTCGAGACCGCCAAGCGCATGGGCGCCGCCGAAGTACTGGCGATGGACGACCACTGGCGGATCATCGAAGCTGTGAGAGTGTTGACCAACGGTGCTTTCTGCGACCGCGTCATAGAGGCGGTCGGCAAACAGTGGCCGCTCGATCTCGCCGGCGAACTGACCGCGGAGCGCGGCCGGCTGGTTGTGGCCGGATACCATCAGGACGGTCCGAGGCAGGTCAATATGCAGCTCTGGAACTGGCGTGGCCTCGACGTCATCAATGCTCATGAACGCGATCCAAGGATTTATATCAGCGGCATGCGCCAGGCGATCGAAGCGGTCGTTTCCGGCAGGCTCGATCCATCATCGCTCTATACCCATGTTTATCCGCTCGAGGGCCTGGGCGAGGCGCTCGACGCCACTCGGGACAGGCCGGATGGTTTCCTCAAGGCGATGGTGACGTGCTGATGAACAGGTTGGTAGAGCGCTCTCTGCAGATGCGGGTCAAGCCTGTCAGACTCGGCTTCCTCGGTGTCGGCTGGATCGGCAGAAATAGAATGGAAGCAATCCTCCGCACGCAGATGGCCAAAGCTGTTGCCATCGCCGATCCCTCCGAAGACATGCGGAAAGAAGCCCTGCGCCTTGCGCCGGATGCGGAAATCGTCGCCGATCTCGATGCGCTCCTGTCGCTCGACCTCGACGGCGTCGTCATCGCCACTCCGAGCGCCCTGCACGCCGGGCAGTCGATCCGGGCGCTACAGGCTGGGGTTGCAGTATTCTGTCAGAAGCCACTCGGCCGATCTGGCGCGGAAGCGGCAGCGGTCGTGGCCGCCGCCAGATCAGCCGACAGGCTGTTGAGCGTCGATTTCTCCTATCGTTACACGCAAGGCATGCAGCGCATCCGCGATTTGCTCAGATCAGGCGAGCTTGGCACGGTCTTCGCCGCCGATCTGGTCTTCCACAATGCCTACGGTCCCGACAAATCCTGGTTTTACGACAAATCGCTGTCGGGCGGAGGATGCGTGATCGACCTCGGCGTCCACCTCATCGACATGGCGCTCTGGTGCCTCGACTTTCCCGAGGTTGTCGACACCACGAGTACCCTGATGAAAGGCGGCGAGCCAATCAGCGCAACGGGGGATGTCGAAGATTTCGCTGTTGCCACCCTGACGTTGGCGACTGGCGCGGTCCTCCGCCTCGCCTGCTCCTGGCGGCTGCAGGCAGGATGCGATGCGGTCATCGGCGCCGACTTCTTCGGAACATCGGGGGGTGCATCTTTCAGGAACGTCGGCGGGTCGTTCTATGACTTTGCGGCCTATCGCTTCCGCGGCACATCGACCGAAGAAATTGTCCGGCCTCCCGACGATTGGGGTGGCCGGGCGGCAGCGGACTGGGCCGCCCGGCTCGCCAGTGGTCAGGCTTACGATCCGTCCTGCGAACGCCTTGTCGAGGTCGCCGAAATCATCGACGACATCTATCGGCGCGGATGAAGCGGCGGCGTCGGGGCGACCGGACGAAATTGTTTGCGGTCATCGGTGAATCGGCTGGAACCGCCGAGCCTCTTTCCGGTTTTGGCGGTCGCAAATCATCTGCGGGATGAACATGGCCTCTCGAACAGCAGGGAAGACATCAAAGCCGCCGGGAGCCTCGAGCGATATGCTCGCCCGCAGCAAAATTCCTGCCTGGATCGTCAAGGCGCTTTTTTCCAGCGGCATCAAGCGTGTCAGTAAATTGTCCTCCATGACCGACGACGAACTCCTGGCGCTTCCCGGCATAGGTAAGCGGGCCGTGGAATTCATCCGGTCGTCTCTGAACAGCTGTGAAAGCGGCGGGAGCGGGAAGCCAAGCCATCGCGAATCGCCGGTTCGCCGGTGAAATGAGCAGCACTGCTACGCGCGGAACTCTCTGCTTTCAAGGAGGTTTGGATTTCCCAATATGGAAGATTCAATGTCGGTGCCGAGATCCGAGCAGAAGCAAAGCACGATATCGAGACGTCTCGACCGCAACATCGAGGCTCTGCTGAAGCGGCGAGAGGAGGAGGCGCGACAATCGAGCCGGCAGGAGCGGGTGGCCGATGCCATTACCCGTTTCGCGGGATCGATGAAGTTCGTCTACCTGCACCTGCTGGTCGTTACGCTCTGGATCATCTTCAATACCGGCCTGCTTCCGCTCATGCCGGTCTTCGACCCGTCATTTGTCATTCTGGCGATGGTCGCTTCCGTCGAAGCCATTTTCGTCTCGACATTCGTGCTGATCAGCCAAAATCGTATGGCGGAAGCTGACGACAAGCGCGCCGATCTCAACCTGCAGATCTGTCTTCTGGCAGAGCATGAGACGACGGAGTTGCTGACCCTGGTCTCAGCCATTGCCGAGAAGCTCGGCATCGAAATCGAGACGACAGAAGAGCTCGAGGAACTAAAGGAGCAGGTGAGACCGGAAGAGGTGCTGGACGAAATCGAAGAGAAAATGCACCGGCGGGGAACTACAAAACCGCCGCCAGCGTAAAAGGGGCCCAAGGCCCGCCTGATCATCGGTGCACTACCGCATGATGTGGCAGAATTCCGGCGGGTCCCAACCGCATCTCCGCGACCGCGGAACAACGGGTCCTTTCGGGAGTTTGGCAGCAACACTGGCGGCAGTCGATTCGACCTTCCAGTGTCAGGACTGGATGTCCGACCGGCGGCTGCCCCGCAGGGCATCAGCAGCAGTTGCGATAACTCTCGGGATAGTTCAAAACCATGACGTCAAAACCCAGAAGAACACCGAAGATCGGATTTGACAGCGGGCCAGCGGGCGGATGGGGCTCGGCAAAATCGGTGGGAGAAATCCTTGTCCGCGAACATATCCCCCTCTCGGGCCCAGCGCTCTTGGCGCATCAGAACAAGCCGGATGGATATATGTGCGTAAGCTGCGCCTGGGCCAAACCCGCCAAGACCCATCCGCTTGAATTTTGCGAGAACGGCGCCAAGGCGACGACATGGGAGACGACAAATCAACGAGCAGATCGGGCTTTTTTCGCGGCGCATACCCTGACCGAACTCGAAAGCTGGCGCGACCACGACCTGGAGGAACAGGGGCGTCTCACCCATCCGATGCGATGGGATCCGACAGCGGATAAATATGTTCCGGTCTCGTGGGCTGCCGCTTTCGAAGAGATCGGCCGCGAATTGCGGGCGATTTCGCCGGAGAAGGTGGACTTCTATACGTCGGGCAGGGCTTCGCTCGAGACATGCTACATGTATCAGCTCTTCGCTCGCATCTTCGGCAGCAATAATCTGCCCGACTCCTCCAACATGTGTCACGAGAGTTCATCCGTCGCGCTGCCGGAAAGCATCGGCGCTTCCGTCGGCACGGCGGTTCTTTCCGACTTTCAAAATTGCGACTGCATATTCTATATCGGCCAGAATGTCGGAACGTCGTCGCCACGTCTGCTGCATGACCTTCAGGATGCGGTCGACCGTGGTGTTAAGATCGTAACCTTTAATCCGCTGAGAGAACCGGGGCTACTGCGCTTCATCAATCCGCAGGCGCCGAGCCAGATGCTGACGGGTAAGGAAACACCGATTTCCAGCGAATATTATCAAGTCAGGAACGGTGGGGACGTCGCGGCCATCTTTGGCGTCTGCAAGGCTTTGATAGAGGCCGACGACGCCCTGCATAGCTCCGGTTTCAGCAGAGTCGCTGGATCCGATGCAGTGCCCGGCGATCCTGCCAATGCGGCAGCCGTTGCCTTTGCGGCCTCGATGCGGGCGGTCGATAGAAAACACGTCCTGGACCATGATTTCATCACCGAACACACCTCCGGCTTCGAGGAGTTCGCCGCCGCCGCGCGGGGCTATCAGTGGCCGGAGTTGGAACGAGTATCAGGGTTGACCCGCGAGCAGATGACGCACGCGGCCCGTACCTATGCCGCTTCCGATGCGGTTCTTATGGTCTATGGGATGGGGCTGACACAGCATGTCATGGGCGTTCAAAATGTTCAGATGGTGGTTAATCTTGCCCTGTTGCGGGGCAATATTGGCAAGCCCGGCGCCAATATCTGCGCCGTCAGAGGCCACTCCAATGTCCAGGGGCAGCGCACGGTCGGCATAACCGAAAAGCCGGGTCTTGTACCGCTGGACAAGCTGGCGGAACTTTATCATTTCGATCCGCCGCGCTGGAAGGGTCACACGACCGTCGATGTCTGCAAAGCCATTCTGGGCGGCGAAAGCCGGGCCTTCGTCGGCCTCGGCGGCAATTTCCTGCGCGCAGCCCCTGAGACGGAGGCGATGGAAGCTGCATGGCGAAAGCTACGCCTGACCGTGCAGATTGCCACTAAGCTTAACCGAAGCCATGTCATCCATGGCGAGATCGCTTACCTTCTTCCGTGTCTTGGCCGGTTGGAGATCGATAAGCAGGCAAGCGGCCCGCAGGCGGTGTCGATGGAAAGTTCGGTGGCACATTTCCACGGCTCGCGGGGCAGGGCGACGCCGGCCAGCCCGGACCTGCTGTCCGAGCCGGCCATCATCGCCGGCATCGCGAAGGCGACGTTGCCGGAAAGCCCCGTGCCTTGGGATAGCTGGGTTGCGGATTATTCCGAGATTCGCGATGCCATCGAGCGGACATATCCGGAGACCTTCAAGGGATTCAACCGGCGGCTCTTCCAGCCCGGCGGTTTTCCACGGCCGCTGCCAGCCAGGGAGCGCCGCTGGGTGACTCCGAACGGCAAGGCGAATTTCATCACTCCGCAACGCCTGTTTCCGCAGTTCGAAGGCGTTGGCGACGAACGAGTTCTTCACCTTATGACCTTACGGTCAAACGATCAGTTCAACACGACGATTTATGGTTACAGTGACCGCTTCCGGGGCATCGACGGTACGCGCCGCGTAGTTTTTGTGAACGCCGCCGATATTGCCCGGTTGGGTTTTGTCGCCGGAGACTTTGTCGATCTGTCGACGGCCATTGAGCCCGAGACTAGACGCATGATCTCCGGCTTCAGAATTGTCCCCTACGACATTCCGGTCGGATGTTGCGCAGCCTATTACCCTGAAGCCAATCCGCTCTTTCCACTCGACCACCACGACGAGAAGGCCAAAACGCCATCTTACAAGCTGCTGCCAGTCCGCCTCAGTCGATGTGAAACAGCACCACTCGAGTGAATGGCTTATAAACAGGATGATTTTAGGAGATCAGTCGGCCCAAGACCGAATTCTGTTTCACAATACATAGCTGGAGCATGATGTCATCCGAAATCCGGTCATGCGTTCGGGATCATGCTCTAGAGGATCAAGCGATGCCGGAGAAGATTTTGAAGGGGAGCCTTGGCTGGTATTCGAGCATCTTAGTTTTAATCCTTGCCATCATCTTGGCCGCCGCTATCGGTTGGCTGCGGGAGCCGAGGCAGTACCGTGTCGACCCGCCGGTAGCGGCGGCGCTGGACGGTATCCGGTTGATGGCAAACGGGATCAGCGGCGCGCCCCCGGAAATCTATTTTGCGCTCAACAAGCCTTATGAGGCGACTGGCTACGACCTAAGCCAGGGTAAGCGGCTCTACAGCTGGTTCGGTTGTGCGTCCTGTCACGGTGACGGCAGAGGCGGGGCTGGTCCGTCCTTCCTCGACGGATGGTGGCTCTATGGCCCTTCAATGGTGTCGATCGTCGCCTCCATTCGCGACGGACGGCCGCATGGGATGCCGGCCTTCAAAGACAGGATGACGATCGATCAGATCTGGCAGCTCGCCGGCTATGTCAAGACGATCGGAGCCTATTCCGCCAACCCTGTCGCCCCCGGCCGCAACGACGATCGATATACGCGCCCGGCCGAAAACCGAGCGCCCGCCGCCAAATTTTTCGAGGAAGGTCCAATCCCGCTGCATCCTCAGCAGGGGCCATCGCCGTGAAGCTCCGCTGTCTGCCGCTCGCGCTATTGATCATGCTTTCCGGGTGCAGCACTGCGCAGTCGGTACTCCACGCTCATGGTGAAGCGGCCATTGCGCTTAAGAACCTGATCATCTTCATTGCGTGGGTAGCTGCCATCATTTGGCTCGCCGTGGTGGGTTTTTTGACATTCGCGCTGGTGCCCCGCAGGAACCACTCCGCGGGCCCGGATAATCGCTCGGAGCGGACGATGACGATCGCCGTTGCGACGGCCACTGCTGCCACTGCGCTCATCATCGGCATCCTCACCGTGGCAAGTTTCTATACGACCCGCGCCTTGAACAGCGGTGGAAACGCCGATGTGACGGTCGTTGTCCGGGCCCAGCAGTGGTGGTGGCAGTTCATTTATGCCGATCACGATCAAACGCAGATATTCCAGACGGCGAATGAGCTTCACATCCCCGTGGGTAAAACCATCCGCCTTCGACTTCAGGCGGTCGATGTCATTCATTCCTTCTGGGTGCCGAGCCTCGCAGGCAAGTTGGATCTTATCCCGGGGCGAGAAAATACCCTGACTCTGCGGGCCGAAAGGCCAGGTATCTATCGTGGCCAGTGCGCCGAATTCTGCGGTCTTCAGCATGGCCACATGGCCTTCGCCGTCATTGCAGAAGACGATGCGGACTATCAGCGCTGGTTGGCCAGGCAACGCCTCGATGCCGCAAAGCCGACCGAAGCCGAGGCGATCGCCGGGCAAGGGGTCTTTCTGGCAAAACAGTGCGCCGCCTGTCACGCGATCCGCGGAACCTCCGCATCGGGATCAACCGGACCCGACCTCACCCATGTCGCGGGGCGGCGCACTATCGCAGCCGGCCTGCTTGAGACCACCCGCGGCTCGTTCGCCGCCTGGATTGCCGATCCCCAGACCCTGAAACCCGGAAACAACATGCCGATGGTACCGCTGACGGCCGATGAGCTGCGGCAGCTTTCCGCCTACATGGAAAGTCTCCGATGAAAAAGGATCAAGCCTCAGCGGTTCCGGCCGATACCGGGCTTGCCGATGCCGAGGTCGAGCGCCAGCTTACGACAATCTGGGGCTCGCGCCCGGGTTTCTGGGGCGCCGTCGCATCCGTCGATCACAAGGTCATCGCCCGACGCTACATCGTGACGGCCTTCATCTTCCTCATCCTCGGCGGATTGCTTGCGCTCGCCATGCGCCTGCAATTGGCGCAGCCGGAAGCCCGCTTCATCAGCCCCGACCGTTACAACCAGATTTTCACCATGCACGGGTCGAACATGATGTTCCTCTTCGCCGTCCCGGTGATGGAAGCCATCGGCGTTTACTTCGTGCCTCTCATGGTCGGCACCCGCAACATCGCGTTCCCGAGGCTGAACGCCTTTTCCTATTGGGTATTCCTTTTCGGGGGAGTCCTGCTCTGGCTGTCCTTCGCGCTCGACACCGCCCCCGATGTCGGCTGGTTTGCCTACGTGCCGCTATCGGGACCCGAATATAGTGCGGGCAAACGCGCCGATATCTGGGCGCAGATGATCACCTTCACCGAACTCTCGGCGCTCGCGGTCGCCGTTGAAATCGTGGTCACCGTCTTTAAGCAACGGGCGCCGGGTATGTCGTTGGACCGGATCCCGGTGCTTGTCTGGGCGATGCTTGTCATGTCGTTCCTCGTCATCATGGCCATGCCGGCGATCATGTTCGCCAGTTCGACGCTGATCCTCGACCGCCTCGTCGGAACGCAGTTCTACAACCCGGCGGAAGGGGGCGATGCGCTGCTGTGGCAGCATCTGTTCTGGTTCTTCGGCCACCCCGAGGTCTACATCATCTTTCTGCCAGCCGTCGGAATGGTGTCGACCATCCTGCCGGCGTTCGTCGGGCGTCCGCTCTTTGGTTATCTCCCGCTGGTGATGGCGATGATCGCCACCGGCGTGCTGTCGTTCGGGCTCTGGGTGCATCATATGTTTACGGTCGGGCTGCCGCGGCTCGGAGAGAGCTTTTTCACTGCGTCCAGCATGGCGATTTCCATCCCGGCCGGTATCCAGATCTTCTGCTGGCTGGCGACGATGTGGGCGGGGCGACCGGTCTTTCGAACGCCGCTGCTGTTCGTGATCGGCTTCATCGCCACATTCGTAATCGGCGGTCTGACCGGAGTCATGGTGGCGTCGGTTCCTTTTGACACCCAAGTGCACGACACCTATTTCGTCGTCGCACATTTTCATTACGTGCTGATCGGCGGCGCTGTCTTTCCCTTGATAGCCGCCATTTACTACTGGTTTCCCAAGATGACCGGCAGGATGATGAGCGAACGGCTGGGCCGTTGGGCGTTCTGGTTGATCTTCATTGGTTTTCACCTGACGTTTTTTCCGATGCATCTTCTCGGCCTGCTGGGCATGCCGCGTCGCGTCTACACTTATCAGCCCGAGCTGCCCTGGGCCGGTCTGAACCTGTTCATCAGTCTGAGTGCGGTCCTGTTGGCACTGGGCTTCCTCGTTTTCTTCGTCGACGTCGTCCGCAGCTGGCGAAACGGCCTGCCCGCCGGCCCCAATCCCTGGAAGGCAACGACCCTGGAATGGGCGACATCTTCGCCGCCGCCCTCCTACAATTTTCGCCGCATTCCCGTCGTGGATGCGCGCGAAGCGCTTTCGCCGAACGATGGCGAGCTGGCGGTTGCAAGCGGGCTGAGAACGGATCGTCGGGAGCTTCTGGTGACGAGTGTGGTCGAAGCGCTGCCGGAAGCGCGCGAGTCGTCGCCACGTGACAGCGTCTGGCCGCTCTGGGCGGCGATCGCCACAGCGGTCATGTTGATCTGGTCGATGTTCTCGCCTTGGGCCGTCGTCTGGGGCTCCATTCCGATTGCTGTCACATTGATCGGATGGTTCTGGCCAAAGGGCAGCCCGGAGGATGAATCATGAAGGATCGGATTGTGCTCGACGTCTCGAAACTGTCCCTGCACGGGATGGGCACTGCGTCTCCGACGTGGTGGGCGACGGGAGCCTTCATGCTCATCGAAGGGTCGGGCTTCGGCCTGGCGATTGCCGTCTACTTCTACCTGATGAGCCTCGCACCGCAGTGGCCGATCGATGCGCCACCGCCAGACTTGCTGGCCGGTACGTGTCTGACAGGCCTGCTTCTTATCAGCGTCATCCCTAATATGATGGTATCGCGTTGGGCAAAGCATAAGAAACTGAGAAGGGTACAGCTCGGCCTCGTGGTGATGTCGCTCTTGGGCATTGCTCCGCTTGCTTTGCGCGTTTTCGAATTTCCGGCTCTTCATATCAGTTGGGATGACAACGCCTATGGCTCGATCGTCTGGACCCTGCTCGGACTGCATACGACGCATATCCTTACCGATCTGATCGACACGCTGGTGCTGACATGTCTGATGTTTTCCCGGCACGGCGACAACGCCCGTCGTTACGGCGACGTCCAGGACAACGCGCTTTATTGGAACTTCGTCGTCATTGCCTGGCTTCCGCTCTACCTCTGCATCTATTGGGTGCCTCGCCAATGAGTGTCGCTATCGCAAGAATTTCAGGATTGACACTGTCCCCGGCCGCCTGGGCCGTAAGCACCCAGCTCGGGCAGATGCTTCCCTCCGCAGATTGCGACACGGGAACCGGATGGATCATATTCGCAACTTTTCTGTCAGCTGCTCTGGCTATGGCAGGCGCGCTGATCTCATGGCGGAGCCATCTCTCCGCTGTCTCACGCAGCGCCAGCTTCATCAGCAATGTGGGTATCTTGTTTGGGGCCGTCTTCGCCTTTGCTCTCATTCTACAGGGGGCGGCGACGCTGCTGCTGAATCCATGCGCGCACTGATCACCTTCATCCTGATGATTCCGGTTCTGCGGTGCTCGATATGGCGTTGCTGCAGATCGATACAATAGACAAGAGAGGCGCCAATGCAGATCTCTTATGCTCGCCTTAGCTACGTCATGGCCGGTGTCGTCCTGATACTGGTCTCGATCGGCGTCGCAGCCAATATCGTCAAAGACCGGGAGAGGCGGCAGAACGTTGCCATCGCCATGACATCAGGCGACCCCACGCGGGCGGCGGAGATATTTCGCCGCTATGGATGTGTGGGATGCCACATTATCCCAGGCGTTCCCGGCGCCGACGGGAAGGTCGGCGGGCCGCTGACCGATCTACGGCAACGCGTCTACATCGGCGGCGTCGTCAACAACACGCCGGAGAACCTCGTGCAATGGATCGTTTTTCCGCAACGGTTTTCGGCGAATTCGGCCATGCCGGCAACCCGGATTTCCGAGGCCGAGGCAAGGGATCTCGCCGCCTATCTCTACGAGCAGTAACTCACGGATGCGGCGTCGGCCGAGGCGGCAGCGATTTGACATAGCGTGCAATCGCATCACGATCGCCTTGCGGGAGCTGTGCAGTGTTGATGACCACATCCGCCATTGACGAGCCAACCCGGCCATGGTCCGGCGTCTCACCGGTGCTAAGCATGAGGGCGATCTGCGCCTCAGACCAGTGGCCTATCCGGCGCGGAGTGATGTTCGGCACAAAGCCGGTGCCCTCGGGGTCCGAGCCTCCGGCAAAGCGTGTCGACGGCTTGATGGCGCCAAGCACGTTCCGGGTCGAATGACAGTCGGCGCAGTGGCCGAGCGTTTCGACCAGATAAGCGCCGCGATCAGCGGCGTTGCCCCCGACCGTCGCCCCCGACTTACCCTCGCGGAAGAACAGCAGCTTCCAAAACGCAAGGAGACGGCGAAATTTGAGCGGCAGAGCCAGATCGTGTGGTGGCGGCCGTCCGGCTACCGGCGGCAACGTCTGCAGGTAGGCGTAAAGGTCTCTCACATCGTCGAGCGACATGCCGGTATAGCTTGGATAGGGGAATGCCGGATAGTAGTGCTCGCCACGGGGAGAAACGCCGGCGATCAATGCATTGGCGAGATCGGCGACCGACCACGCTCCGATTCCGTCCGTTGGATCCGGCGAGATGTTCGGCGGCCTGAATATTCCGAACGGTGAGGCGAGAGCCAGACCGCCACCTAATTTTAATCGGTCGGGCTGGCCCGGGGTCGCGTGGCAAGACGTGCAGTCGGCGGCCAAAAAAACCAATTTTCCTTTCGTTGCGTCGCCAGCCGTTAATGCGGCGGTCTTTGAATCGAAGTGCGGATCAGCATCGGTGATGTAGCGAAAGAGAAAAACCAAGGCGAAAGCGCAAGCCAGAACCCCGGCTATTAGCCCAATTGGTAGGGGCGACAACAAGCTACGCAAGCGATGCGCTACGCCGCGAAGACAGTCATCGACAGTAGACAAACTGCTCACAATGTTCTTTCCGCCAGCTCACAGTTCACGGCGTGCCCGGCAAATCGGTCGTAGTTTCGGATATCTCCTGTTGCTGTTCGCCAGCGATCATCATCTCGCGAAGCGGCGGGCGGGATATGTTTGCCTCGATCGCCTCATGACCAGGCGTCTCGGGAAGAGCATCGCGAAAGTTCTTGGCGTAGTCTCTCGGCATCTTAGGCGGCATCATCGGCTCGTATTGGTCGACGAAGGCTTGGACGATGACAGGCCCGGCAACTGAGAAAGCTTCAGTCAAAGCCGGTTCGATCTGATCGAACTCCCGGATCGTGAAGCCGCGGCCTCCCATTGCTTCTGCGGCGAGGGCGAAATCGATCGGTGCCAACTCGCAGGCGAATTGCGGATTTCCAAGAAACATCATCTGTTCCCAGGCAATCTGATTGAGCATGCCGTTGCAAATCACCAGCAATTTCAGCGGGAGAGCGAGACGGACGGCCGTCGAGAACTCTCCGAGCTGCATACCGAACCCGCCATCGCCGACGACCGCGTAAATCGGTCGTTTCGGATCGGCAACGCCAGCGGCGATCGTGTAAGGCAGGCCCGAGGCCATCGAGGCGAGCGCGCCCGAGACGGCGAACCGGTTCCCCGTGCCGAGATCAATATGGCGGGCCGCGAGTTCGGTGTTCTGTCCGGAATCGGCTACGAGGACACCGTCAGGTGCAATGCGATTGCCGAAGGCGCGGACCACCGCCTGCGCCTTCAAGGGCGCACTTCGCTCCGTCTCCATCATTTCCATCTTTCGGCGCCAGCCGGACATTGCTGTTTGCGCCTGTTCCAGAAACGAGCGATCCGTCTTCCTCCTCAGCCTGACATTGAGGAGCCGCAGCGTTTCCCTCGCGTCGCCCACTAGGCCAGCATCGATAGGGAAGCGCAGACCCATCCGCTGGGGGTCACTGTCGACCTGCACGCCACGGGCGGCTTCGGGTCGCGGATAATATTCGATATAGGGAAAGGAGGAGCCGACGATCAGCACAGAGTCGCATTGCTCCATGACCTCTTGCGACGGTCCAGTGCCAAGAATTCCGATTCCGCCGGTCGTCAATGGATCGTCGTCGGCGAGAGCCGTTTTGCCGAGCAAGGCTTTGGCGACCGGCGCGGCGAGCAGGTCGGCAGTCTCGCGCAATTCTTCCTGGGCGCCGACGGCGCCCCGGCCAGCGAGGATGGCAACCTTGCGGGCGCTATTCAATATCTCGGCGGCATGATCGAGCTCGCTATCGTCGGGCACTTGGCGGCCGCGGAAAAAGCGGTTCGGCACGTGTTTTGGCCGGTTGCGTTTCGAGCGCGATTTCGAGTCCATCTCCTGGATGTCGTTGGCGATGGAGAGATGCGCAACACTGCGGCGCGAAAGCGCAGAACGACAGGCAAGGCTGGCGACATTTTCCATATGCGAGGCATCACTGACATGCGCATTGTAGATAGCGACATTGTCGAAAACGCGGGTCAGGTCGACGTCCTGCTGGGTGAAGGTCTCGATCAGGTCGTGAAACTGCGTTCCGGTGATCGCAAGCACCGGCATCTGGTCGAGCTTGGCATCGTAGAGACCCGTCAGCAGATGCGTGCCTCCCGGTCCAGACGTCGCAAGGCAAACGCCGAGATTTCCGGTGAACTTGGCGTAGGCGCTCGCCATGAAGGCGGCCGATTCCTCATGCCGGACCTGGATGAAGCGGATCTGATCTTGGCGCTTGCGCAACGCCTCCATGACCCCGTTGATCCCGTCTCCAGGAAGGCCGAAGATGACCTTCACGTCCCACTCGATCAGCGTGTCTATCAATATATCGGCGGCATTGGGCATCGAACTCGTCCTCTGCTTGTCAAAGACCGCAAACCTTTGTCGCAATGAAAGGTTCCGAGCTTGCGTCCTTGGGCCAGCACCCAAATATGCCAGGCAGATCCGCCACGGATGCAGTCACGTTCTGTGCGCCAGCCCGTAGACGAGGATCATGGTGTAAAGCAGGAAGGCGATGGCGGCCACGGTCGCGATCAAGATGACCGCAATCCGCCCACCTGAAAGGCTATTTCGCTGTTGTTCAGCGCTGGTACGGGTTGCCTGAATGGGATCGTTTTCGGGCCTGTCCATCAGGGCTTCACTTCCGTCGAAATCTTTACAGGCTCGTCATTTCTGCCGCTTGCGTTAAACGAGATTATTGAGCCGCAAACGATCAAAAGCCCGACTAACGTGATGGCGCCGATGTAGATGATCAAAGCCCGACCGTCCGATTGCTGGTTCATCTGCCTCTCCCTTGGTTCGCCAAACCAAAGAACAACGGCAATGTTCCCGCCAGATGGCCCTATCGCGTCTTTTTGCTTTCCCTGCAGCCATCGACTACAATCGACGTCGGCCCTTGACGTATGCAGCGCATGACTTCCGTCAGCAATGTCGCCGGCTCGCACGGTTTTTCCAACCACACGCCTTCGGAAAATGATAAGGCATCCGGGTGCATCTTCCGCTGAGCACCGGTGTAAACGATGAATGGGATATTGCGGTCGCGCAAAGATCTGGCAATCGCTCCAGCGACCCCGTCCGTCAATTCGATGTCCATCACCACGAGATCGGGATCGTTCGCTGTCAGCCACTCTTCGGCTGCTCGACAAGACGACACTGTCTCTATCCGATCGAAGCCGGCGCCATGAAGGATGTCTTCCACGTCCATCGCGATGAAAATCTCATCCTCCATCAGAAGGATGGACGTCGTCCCTGCAACGTTCATGGCCAAACTCCTAAAATACAGGGTGATACAATAAACCTTTCCGGCCAAAATGCAGGGATCGTGCGCTATCGCACCGTCATCTCACCTGAGCATCTGTTGCGGCATGTCGGTTATCAAATATCAGTACCATCGCGATCCTTCATCGTTTCGATCTTCTGAGAGGCTTAATCAGTCGCTCATATTCCTCCTCAGATTTTCCATAGGTGTCGGAAGCTCCGCTCCAGCGCGAGACGATCTCTGCCTCTTGCCCGCGTCATGTTGAGGCACGCTATCGCCTGGAACTTTCCCTCGTGAGATCGGTTCGGCACCGTGCCGCGAGAGACCGCGGGGCCGAAATCGAACGGAGGTTTCAATGACAACCGCAACTACGACGACCGATCATTCGGCAATTCGCAAATGGGTGGAAGCGCGCAAGGGACAACCCTCCCGTGTCAAAGGCGCCAAGCAAGGTGGCATACTGCGGATTGACTTCGGAGAGCCGGAAGAGAACCTGGAAAAGATCTCCTGGGACGAATTCTTCGCCATTTTCGATGAAAACGAGCTGGCCTTTCTTTATCAGGACAAGACCGAGGATGGGACAAGCCGGTTCAACAAATTCGTCAGTCGAAAATGATTGGCTGACATCGTCGAATAGGCCGTGCTGCCATCTCTATGTTCGCCAGGAGCTAAGGCGCGCCGGTGACGCGCCAGATCGTATCGCCGACGTCGTCGGCGATTAACAGCGCCCCGGCCTTGTCGACGGCAAGTCCGACCGGCCGGCCGTGTGTTTCGTCCTCGCCTCGCAGGAAGCCGGTGACGACATCCTCCGGTTTGCCGCTCGGACGCCCCTCCTTGAAGGGCACATAGACTACCTTGTAGCCGTTGAATTGATAACGGTTCCAGCTTCCATGTTCGCCGATGAACGCTCCGCCTTGATATTGCGCCGGCAGATTTTGGGCGGTGTAAAACACCATGCCGAGAGGCGCGACATGGGAGCTCAGCGCGTAGTCGGGAATGATCGCCTTGGCGACAAGGTCAGGCCGTTGCGGCTCGACCCGCGGGTCGACATTCTGGCCGAAATAGCTGTAGGGCCATCCGTAAAAGCCGCCATCCTTGACCGACGTCATGTAGTCCGGAACCAGATTGGGGCCGAGTTCATCACGTTCGTTGACCACGGTCCAAAGAGCATGGGTCTGTGGTTCCCAGCTCAATCCGTTGGGATTGCGCAAGCCGTCTGCAAAAATGCGGTGGCGTCCCGTCTGTCTGTCGACCTCCCAGATCGACGCACGATCCTTCTCCGCCTCCAAGCCATTCTCTGTGATATTGCTGTTCGAACCGACGCCGACATAGAGCAACCTGCCGTCCTCACTGGCAACGAGGCTCTTCGTCCAGTGGTGGTCGATCGGTCCACCAGGAAGTTCCGTCAGTACCGTGCCCGGCGCGCTGATCTTGGTTTCACCCGATTGATAGGGATAACGGATGATCGCGTCGGTCGCCGCAACATAGAGATCGTTGTCGACAAGCGCCACGCCGAATGGCGAGTTGAGATGATCGAGAAAAGTCTCCTTGACCTCGGCCACGCCATCACCGTCGGCATCGCGAAGCAAAGTGATGCGGTTGCTCCCTTCGGTGCTCGCTTTGCCGCCTGACGTTGCCATTGCCTCGATCCACCCCATGACAAGGTCCTTCGGGCGCTTGATGGCCGCCTCCGGCGGCGCGACCGATTCGATTGCGAGAATGTCGCCATTCGGCAGCAGGTAGACGGCGCGAGGATGTTTCAGTCCTGTGGCGAAAGCCTTGATCTGAAGACCCTTCGGAACCACTGGCGTCTCGCTTTCCTTCCACCCGACGACCGAGGCGATATGCATCGGCGGGAGGAGATATTGCGATTGTGCGGGCAGTTTCGGATTGGCACCGATTTCGCTGCTGGGATCGGCTTCATTCTCGCTGCAGGCTGTCAGGCCGAGGCTGCAACCGCAAAGCAGCGAGAAGGCCAGGACACGGAGATTGCGGGAGAGAAAAGATCGGCTCATCATGCAGCGTCCTCAAAAAACTGCCGCTGTACCATCCGCCCAAGAACCGCATTGATGACAATGACGACCACCGTCACCGCCGACAGCGTCAAGCCGGTCGGAACCACGGATGTCCATGCGTCGCGGCTGTGAACGAAGGCGTTGAAGAGCGCGAGTACAAAGACCGCGAGATTGCCGAGCGCGTAGAGCAATCCGATGCCTGCTCTTAACGGCAGCCGCCCAGTCGCGAAATCGGCAATGCCTCCGATTGCGGCGATTCCGCCAAGCAGCAGGCCAGCGGCCAGCAGCCATGACGAAAAGTTCGTCCACATCATCTCCGCGGTCCGCCAATAGGCGATATCCGTGGCCAACGCTCCGACAAAACACGCCGCTGAAAAATGAAGTGGGACAGCGCGAAACGGGTGAGAATAGATGAGTACGCGCGAAGAAGGGGTTGGATAGGTCATGTCTTAGATCCACATGAGGCGCTCAGGTGCAGCTAACCTTCGCCATTGCGAATTGTTCCCGCAAAGGGTGTCGTGGCTCGTGCAACCACGCGGTGGCGCGGGTCCTTGAGAGGTGTAAAGCACGCTTTGCGCTTTGAAGTCCGACATAATCTGATGTTTAATCATTGCGACTGAGAAGAGTCATGCCGAGGGTTCAAATCGCGTTTGGCTCTGCCTTGGTGTGCTACCTGGAGGGCGGATTGTCCGAGGTCCTGATCTCGATGCCGTCTTGGCGCTCCCCAATCCAACGCTGAGACCGACTGCTCCGGCTCACGCTCTCCATCTGAAAATAACCCTCGTCGCCTGGCCACTTCCACCGGAAAGGGGCTGCCGACGAGGGGTAGCCGACGGGCCGTCATTCGAGTGGTTTCGGCCATCGAAACCGTCAGGCCCTCTTGTTCACGGCGAACAGGGTCGCGCAGACTTCGAACCGTCTGTACGGTATGGCACAGTGTATTGCTCAACGATTCTAGATGGTTAGGTTCGCAGCAGCAACGGGCGAAGGACGGCCGCATGTGGACGAAACATGGATGACGAGCAATTGAATTTTAGAAATGAGCTGTTGCGGGCTTTGGGCCCACAAGAGCGCGATCTGATCGTGCCTCATCTGGAGCCAATCACTCTCGATGTCCCCTTGATGCTTGAGATGGAGAATACGCCGGTCGGCGACATCTATATCCCCGAGTCTGGGCTTGCATCGATCGTGGCAAGATTTCCAGGCGGGCGCGATATCGAAGTGGGCATCGTCGGCCGGGAGGGAATGACAGGTGCCGCCGTGATGCTCGGCGGTGATCAATCCGCCAACCGGACATTCATGCAGATCTCAGGCCATGGCTTCAAATTGCCGGCACCCATCCTTTCCGCGGCCATGGAAGAAAGCCGCGCCTTGCGCAGCCTGCTTCTCGCCTATGTCCAGACGCTGCTTGCGCAAACGACGTCGACGGTGCTGGCCAATGGTCACGCCAAACTCGAAGAGCGGCTCGCGCGGTGGTTGTTGATGGTCCATGACCGGACGGACGGCATGACGATATCCCTGACGCACGAGTTTCTCGCCGTGATGCTGGGGGTCCGCCGCGCCGGAGTGACGGTTGCGTTGCATCTGCTGGAAGGCAAAGGTCTGATCAGGTCCACCCGAAGGCAGATCGTCATTCTTAACAGGCGCGGATTGATCGAAGAGGCGCATGGCTCCTACGGCGCGGCGGAGGAGGAATATCGACGGCTGATCGGCAGTCCACTTGGGCGCTGAGTGATCTTTTGATCAAGACTGACGTGATCGGCGTTCAGCGGCGGCGCTTGCGGACAGATGCCAGGCGACCCACCGAAAGCAATTTGTTCTGGTCTGCCACTCCATGTCGGTAAAGGCTGATCAGCAAAGCCGCGATCTCCTGCGTCTCAGGCGCTCGCAGAGGCTTTCCCGTCTCGCGACATATGGTGTTCAAAATCGCCTGCAGATGACTGAGGTCAGCTGAATCAAGGGCCATCAAGTGAGCAGACTGAGAATCGAGCATAGTGCCTTTCCTCGAATAAAGGCTTCGAATTATGCAGCCATCATCATGAGGTCCGCACACATCAAGCGCAACGCTGCGTACGCAAGCGCACGGATCTAGTGATAATAACCCGAACCGGGTCCGAACAATGCGGCGACGATCGCGTTGATATCGCCAGGGCGATCGCTGAGGACAAAGCCGGCTGAGAGCGCTTCGGAACGATGCCCTTGCGCGAAGACGAAGGGTATTCGCCGCATCTCCAGCCATTCGTTCATTGTCAGCATCGCCTGGTCGGGGATGGTGACGTCGATGATCGCGGCGTCGTATGGCAAGGTTTCATCTGAGCTATGCATCGCGACCACATCGACGCTGCTGATGACGACCACAGCTTGGCGGGCGGCCCATGCCTCTTTGACGCCATCTGAGACAAAGCCCGGGCCTCCGATGATGACGATCGTCTTTCCAGCGACCGGACTGAGCGATTTCATAGCGGACGCCTGCAAAAGTCGGTTGGACCGTGATCATGCCGCCAAATGGCATTTCAGGCCGCTCTGGCAGGGCTGTGGGTATCATATTCAAGCTTGCCGTACCACGTTCATTTAATCCGCCGAACCCGATCGTGCCGCGTTGGTTCCCTGGCCGACGGCAAGGTGAAAGGGATCCGGACTCGTACGGTTCCGCACCAGCGGTTGAAATCGAAAATTTGGAATTTTAGGATCGCCTCATATGCTTGGGAGGAACACGATGACGCAGCACTCTGGAATTACGAAGCCGGCTCTGCAGCCTGGTGATATCGCCATGTTGCAGGCTGTTTTGCAGGGATGGTGTCAAGAGAAGTCATATGGCATTTCCAGTCCGGCGGCGCAGCATGTCGCGAGGGAACTTGTATCTTGGTTCGAGTGCGGCATTCGAGACCAGCGCAAACTCAGTGGCCTGATGCGATATATGCATATGGATTTCGACAGCGTATCGACCTCGACGAAAGCACCGCATTGCGAAACGCTGCGTCCTGCCGTCAATATTGGCTTAACCAGTGTGCTATGATGGACAGACTTCTCTATTTCAAGGCGATCGCCGCGGATCCGGCCGCGCTCGATGCCGTCGATCGGCAGATTGTCGTGGGGCAGATCGTTGATGAACTTCAAGAAATCTGCGATGGCGACGCTGCAGGCGGCGGTGCCGGCCGATACCCGGCGCTCATTCGTCTGCTTCAGACGATCCGCGCTTCGATGCTATCGATCGCCAGAGCCGACGACGAGTGTTGGCAGAGGATCGTTGATGAGCTCCTACAACTTCGCGCGACAATGGTCGATTTGAAGGGCGGCCAGAGCAGCAGGATTTCCCATTGAGGCGCCTAAAATAGTCGTGGACAGGACCCTCTTGATCGTCCTCCGCTATCTTCGAACCGAGACAGCAGGGCGAAATATTTCTAAGGAACTGACTAGAAATTTATGGCATTGATTCCTCAGCGATGGGGCGGGCGATGCCACGATTTTATTTCAACATCGTTTCCGGCACAGGGACGATCGCCGACTTCGAAGGTACCGAGCTAGCGACGCTCGAGGACGCCAAGCATGAGGCTGTACGCGACGCCAGAGCGCTGATGAGCCAAGCGGTGCTTTCTGGGAAAGATATCTCAGCCAGGGAAATCCAGGTTTGTAACGAAGAGGGCGCTGTTCTATTGATCGTCCCTTTCACGGAAACGATCAGACCTTTCGAGTAACCGATCGCCGGACCGGCAGGCCAATCAGGCGTTCATATTCCCGCTCCGGTATGCCGTAACTGCCCGCGGCGATTTCTTCCAATTTTGCCCGATCGATGATCCTGACATTTCCGCGGGTGGCCCTGATCGCCTTTATCCCTTCGATAATATGCAGCTCGTTGGTGACCCCCGATCGGCGTACGCCAAGCATAAGCGACAGGAATTCATGGGTGAGGGGCAGATCGTTTCCGACCAGACGATCATGGCACATCAGCAACCAGCGAGCGAGCCGCTCATGCATATTGTAGCGCCCGTTGGCGAGAGCCGATTGAGACAGCTGTATGTCGCAGCAATGCACGTAATTGAGGAGCAGGTCGTTGACCGCCGGAAATTCGGCCGACACCCGCTTGAGGGTTTTGACGGCGACCAGCAGGCCGGAGCCGGCGACTTGAAGGAAGGTGCGGTTGGGTGTTGTATCGGTCTTCAGCACCACATGGGCCCCCACCATGCCCTCGTATCCGACGTGCCCGACCTCGACAGCTTCGTCTTCGGCGCTGGTCGCCACCATCGACGCCAGACCCTCCTCGATGAAACAGACATGCTCATTCGGCTGATCGGATTCGACCAAGACATGCCTGGTCGGCAGGTGGACCGTTTCGGCATCTGCAGTGAGCAGGTCGAAGGCATCGACGGGCAGAGCCTTCAGCAGCAAGTTGCGAACGCTTCGCTGATCGAGTCCGGACATGCACGTCTCCTTCGGGAGGGAGCCCGCGCTCATACCAGCAGCCGTCGCGATCGTGGCAATGATCAGCTTATGCGTCAAAAAGGCTGGTATGGCCATATTCGGGAGGGGCTTTGTGCGGTTTTGACAATTCCGCTACGAGGCGCCAGAACCGATTCATCGCCCGGGACAATTGTTATGGATTGCGAGGCAAGCGGATCAAAAATCGCGCACTCGGCCGTTGATCTTCGATCTTGGCTTTCAACCGCTGCACGAGACCGCGTACCACCCTCATTCCCAGGCTTTTGACGTCGGTTTGAAAAGAGGAAAATTCCGGCGGCAGGCCTTTTCCGCCATCGGCGATTTCAAGGAATTTGGTCGTCGGTACTATGCGCCCTGACGATAACCGTGCCGGGGGACATCAGGGTAGGCGTGTTTGAAGGCGTTCGTCACCAACCCGTTGATGAGAAGGGCGATCTCTATTGCGCGACCGGCATCGACGGCGCATGGCTCCATCTCGACGGATACTGTGTGCTGGGAGGCAGACTGCTGCAGGCATTGGCAGAGGTTCGACAGGAAGTCCGCCAAATCCACCGTCTCGTATGCGGCTGGCGCCGGCTTACATTCGCACCTCCTACGGCGATTTCGCTGCAAGTCGTTTGCGTACAAAGATAGGAACGACCAGCACCGCGACGCGGAAAGCGATAGATGGCCCGCCCACATTCGGGGCCGATGGACAAACGACTTGCAATGGGGTCTCTTGCGGCCCATACTTCGATCATCGTTGGCAGAATTCTTGGCGCCGACGGCTGGGAGACGATCCGCTCTTGCCACACAAGAGGGCAAGGCGATGCCTCCTTTCGAAAGCAAAAATCTCTTCCTGCTCCATTTGACGACGCCACAGCTTTTGGTTTTCGAGAGAATTCTCGAGCCGCTCGCTTTGCCGCGCGATTTCGAACTCGCCTCTATAGGGCTGCCGGTCAGCCACTATTATTTCCTGGAAAGCGGCATCGCCTCCATGGTGGCAACTTCGCCCGAAGGCAAGAAAGCCGAGATCGGCCTGGTCGGCAGAGACGGCGTATCGCCGCCGGCCCTGACGATGGAGGCGGAGGCATTTTCGTTTGACGTAATGATGCAGGTCGGCGGCGCGGGACGTCGCGTGGAAGCGCGCGCTCTGGCAGGGTTTCTGTTTGATCAGCCCGTCGTTCGGCAACTGCTAGCACGCTTTCTTCAAGGCTTCTTCGCACAGGTCGCCCACACTGCGCTTTCCAATGCCGTTCACAAGATCGACGTCCGATTGGCGAAGTGGATATTGATGTGCCATGACCGTATGGACGGCGAGGAGATCGAGCTGACGCATGAATATATGGCGACCATGCTCGGAGTGCGCCGCTCCAGCGTCACCGAAGCGCTGCACATCCTCGAAGGCGAGCACTTCATCTATTCTCACCGGGGGCTTGTTATCGTTCGCAATCGCACATCCTTGGAAGCGTTCGCAGCTGACGCCTACGATGTTCCGGGAGTATCAGGCCGCAGTTGGCCGGATTCCGGCCATCGCTCATTGGCTGCGGTTCAGTAGTTCATTGATATAAGATGTGGGCGCTATTGCAGCGTCAACCGGTCGGGCCGATCCTTCCATTCCTTGTATGGCAACAGCATCTGGCCGGGAAACCGCCTTTCGATCGCGTTCTCCGTCAGAACGATTTTTGCGAAGATCTCATCGGTCGGCGAAGCTCGATTCAATGCTTCACTCCGCTTCTCCAGATCAGCCATCAGTTCGAAAAGCTCGTCGTCCGTCATTGCCTCGAGAGCCAAGGCGAACTCACGCTCCGAGACAGCCGCAAAATTCATCACCATGCACCTCCTGCCGACGGCGCGTTTCTGGGCCTTAGCCAGAAAGCACTGATCGGCAATTGTTTGGGCGTCACTTTCCCGGCAGGTCCTTCTCGGTCGTCGCAGCACCTGGAAGCCTTTGCTGCGACTGCTCCCTGTCCGAGCCGCGCACCGGAGCCGCCGGCGCCCGGGCAATATAGACGCCCGCTCCTAGCGCGCCGATCGCAACGATGAACGCACCGGCTATGGCGAAGACAGACCGTCGCCCGTCCTGCTTGATCATTCCGAAAGCAAGGGCAATTCCGAGAAGCGCTGCTCCTCCTGCCACCGCAAACAGCCAGAGATAATTCATCAGCATAGGCTCCCAATGTCCGGCCGCCTAACCCGAAGGGGAAAGAAAGGTTCCTGAAGCATTTCCGTTCTCTCCAAGTCACGGAAATGCTCCATCGCAGCTTCGGCGCAATCTTATTTGTTAAGCTCCTCCGCCATCTGCAGATGGTGTTCAAGCGCAGGCCTCGTGCTTGCCGCCCAAGCTTTCAGCTCCGCATTGTCGCCGCCTTCGCCATAGCGCTTGAAGAGGTCGACCGCATCTTCGTGCGCGGATTCCTGATCGGAATGATATTGCTTGATGAAATCACTACCTTGAAGGCCCTTCAGCTTGTCGAGCATTTTCTGCTGGGCGCTGGTCATGGCGGCTGGCAGCTGCGCCTTAACCTTGCCGCCGGAAATCAGCGCCTTGAGCTCGCTGCTCGTTTTCTCATGGTCCGTCACCATCTGCTGGGCAAAGGTCTTGGTTGCCGCATCGCCACGCTCGAGTGCCAGCTTGCTGGATTCGATCTCGAACATGTCGCTGGTGGCGGCCTCCTTCACGAAGTCCGCCGTCTTCGGTGCAACGCCGATCAGCGAGTTGACTCCGGTCTTTTCCGCGGCTGATTGGGCCATAACGGGTCCAGCAAGCGAAACCGCGATGGAGGCGATGATGATTTTCTTCATGGTCTGGTCTCCTGGTTGGTGGCATCAGAACTTCAAAAGCGCCAAACTGTTCCCGGCCCGCTCAGCAATTGTCACGGCGCCCGCTGGCCTTATCAGGGGGCGGCTGCACAAAGAGACCACGATGGCGCGGCGCTGCCTCGGCGAAACGCTCCGGCCATGCGCCGAAGCCTAACGAGGCAATCTCGCCGCGACTGGGTACCGTCCGGCTGAGAGCCCTCCGTCTGGCCGGGTGATGGCTTGAGCGATCCTGAACAGGAAGGCCGCGGCAAAGGGCAGTGATGCGGGAATCCACATCAACAGACCTGCGAGTTGCTGATCTTCAAGCGGCGACAGGCCATAGGCCGGCGCCGCCAGGAAGTGCGGACTGAACAGAGGATGGGATGCAAAGGTCAGGTACGCACCGAGCGCTGTCATCTGCAGAAGGGTTGCGGCGCAGACCACAAGTGCGCCGCCTGAAGGCCGTCGAGCATCGAGGATTTCCTTCCACAGCCACGCCGCCGACAGGAAAAGCGGGATTTCCATGATCCAATAGGGAATGCTCCCAGAGAGAGCCCAGGCGTAGGGCAGGGGCAAATGCCATAGCCAGAGCATCGTCGTGTGAAAGACGAATATGAAGATCGACGGCACTCGATCCAGGAGCATCGCGTGGCTGAAGAGAAAGCGCCACGTAAGCGGCGCAACGAGCGAGATCAACACGATATGATGAACTGCCCTTGCCGAGAACAACGCTGAACTGAGCGCACAAAGCGGGGAAACGAAGGCGACGGTGAAAAGAGCGATGGCGGTAAGCCACTGCCCGACGCGCTTGTCCCGACGCGCCGGCAACCAAGTCAACGCAGTCGCAATGCCTATCGCAAGCAGCAGATAGGGATCGAAATTCCAATCCCACATCAGCAACTGAGGTGCCGGCGCGCTGCCGCAATACGGATCAAGATTGAAGGTCATTTCATGCCCGCCATTGTCGATTCGGCCGCTAAACAAGCCTAACGCGGATTTGTTCCCGCCAAATGGGTCCGTCTCGCTTTCTGATGGAACAACTCCCGCGGATCACGGTTTGGCTGTCTTGAATTTTCAGACCGAGGGATGAAGGCCGAATGGGCAAGGCGGCGCGTTGGTTTTGCGGTTCCGATCGAAAGGCAGGCGAAGACATGAAAGCACTTACCTGGCATGGCAAACATGACATCCGATGCGAGAGCGTTCCCGATCCTCAAATCGAGGAAGGGCGCGACGCTATCATCAGGGTGACAGCCTGCGCGATCTGCGGGTCGGATCTCCATCTGTTCAACGGTGTGATGCCGGATATGCATAGCGGCGACATCATGGGCCACGAGACCATGGGCGAGGTCGTCGAAGTCGGCAATGACAATAAAAAGCTCAAGGTCGGTGACCGTGTCGTGGTGCCTTTCACCATCTCCTGCGGCGAATGCTTCTTCTGCCAGCGCGGCTTTTATTCGGGATGTGAACGCAGCAACCCCGATCCGTCGAAGGTCAAGAAGATGTGGGGGAACTCACCCGCGGGTCTGTTCGGCTACACGCATCTTCTTGGCGGCTTCAGTGGAGGTCAGGCGGAGTTCCTGCGCGTGCCTTATGCGGACGTCGGACCGATAAAGGTGCCGGACGGACTGACAGATGAGCAGGTGCTCTTTCTCTCCGACATCTTTCCGACGGGCTACATGGCGGCTGACTTCTGCAATATCCAGCCGGGGGACACGATTGCGATCTGGGGCTGCGGCCCTGTCGGACAGATGGCGATCAAGTCGGCCTTCATCCTCGGCGCCGAACGCGTTATCGCAATCGATACCGTGCCGGAGCGGCTTGCTCTTGCCGAAGCGTCGGGAGCAACCACTCTCGATTTCATGGACGAAGACATCTACGACAAGCTCATAGAGCTGACCAACGGGCGCGGCGCCGACGCGTGCATCGACGCGGTTGGCACCGAAGCCGATCCGTCGGCGAGCTGGGACTCAAGGCTTGACCGCATCAAGGTCGCTACGTTCATGGGAACCGATCGCCCCCACGTTCTTCGCCAGGCAATCCATTGCTGCCGCAACTTCGGCACGGTGTCGATCGTTGGCGTCTATGGCGGGTTCCTCGATAAGATCCCGATGGGTTCGGCGATCAATCGCGGCCTGACGTTCCGAATGGCGCAGACGCCGGTGCAGCACTACCTGCCACTACTCATGGAACGCATCCAAAAGGGCGAAATCGATCCGTCGTTCATTATCACGCATCGTGCGACCCTCGCAGAAGGTCCTGATCTCTACAAGACTTTCCGCGACAAGAAGGACGGCTGCATAAAGGTCGTTCTCAAGCCGTAGGGAAAGCCGCGGACGTCCTGGGATTACCGCCGGCATTGAAGAAAGGCCCGATCGATCATGCAGATGAAATCAAACGACCCTATCGAAGACCGGAATAAGCTGCGCCCACCGGAGATGGAGCTCGAGCCGATCCGGTCCGAAGGTGGAGGTGAAGACCCCGGTGCAGTTGTCGGCAAGCGCGTTAAAGCGCGAGCCGGCCGTCCTTCGGGGAGATCGGCGACGCGCCGCGCCCGGCCGGACAATGAAAGGGTAGAAGGATTGCCCGAAACAGACGCAGCAGACAACCTGGCGACGGCGCCACCCGTGATGAAGCGTGGCTGAGCGTGATCCTCGTCGGCCTGATGGAAACGCAGGCGATCACGATCGCTCCAAACTTTTGGGGGATTAGCCGATCACGCATGGGGCTGGCCCGGATGACACGGAACCTGTTCGTTTTTGGAACTTTAAAAAAAGGCTTTCCTCTTCATGAGCAGGGACTTTTCCGCGCCAGGTTTCTTGGAATTTTCCGGACGCGGGAATGTTATCCGATGCTGATTGCCGGCCCTTGGTTCGCTCCGATGATGTTCAATGAACCGGGCATTGGCTATCGCGTCGTCGGTGAACTTTACGAGCCTGGCGAGGATACGATAGCAAGGTTGGATCGGCTGGAATCGATCGGCATACCCGGCAACCTGCGCGTAGTGCTAGCCGTGGAACCAGTCGCCGGCGGGCCAATATGTTCAGCACTGGCGTACATGAAATCGCGTCGGCTCGCCGAGCCTGTTCACTCGAATTATTTGCGAGTCTATGAGGACAGTCGGTTTATCCCATTCGATCGGAGAGACTGAGACGCCTGCAGCCTGGCGCCGTGTGGTTTCCCCAATGCCCGCTCAGCATTCCACTTATTCCTCGGCGTCGGAATAGGTCTTATATTGCAGCTTCTGGAGCGACGCATCGAGCTTCAGGATGAACCCTGTCGGCGGGTAATCAAGAGCGACCTCTCCGAAGGCCGCCAGGCTGGAGTTGACGAGGCGCGTACCAAACCCCTTGTTGTTCGGCGCCACCACCGCCGGGCCCCCGGCTTCTTGCCACCTGAAGTCCAGGCGCTTTTCGCCCGCCGCGCCGCGCACGGACCACTCGATTTCAATCGTCCCGGTATCGACCGACAGCGCGCCGTACTTGTTGGCATTGGTGACAAGTTCGTGCAGCACGAGGGAAAATGCAAGAGCCGCCTGAGGCCCCAGTTCAACCGCAGGACCGCGTGCTTCGAAACGTCGTGACGCCTCAAGCCCAAGATTGATCGCGGTCGCCTCGACGATCGTCGCCATGGTCGTGCCCAGCCAGTTTTGCTGAAGCAAAATGTCGTGCGCCTTCGAATAAGCATTGATGCGTGCCGCGATCGACTGCTCCGCATCCTCCATAGAGCTGGCGTTTCGGAAGGACTGGCTGGTGATAGCCTGAACGACGGCCAGCGTATTCTTCATGCGGTGAGAGAGTTCGTGCATCAGGACGCGCTGTCGCTCCTCATTCTCTCGCTGCTCGGTGCGATCTCTCAGAATCTTTACGAAGCCCTCGACTTCCCCGTTGTCCGACGTCAACGCCATCATCTGCCCGGATGCCCAGAACGATGAGCCGTCCTTGCGAACGTGCCAGCGCTCATCATTGCCATGACCTTCCGTTAAAGCGGCAGCCATTTCCCGCTGGAGAATCCCGGCCTGCCGGTCTTCCTCGGTGAAGATCATGGCCGCGGGCTGGCCGATAATCTCGGGCTCATCCCATCCGAGAATCCGGCGCGCGCCCTCGTTCCATGTGGTTATCAGCCCATCCAAGTCCGTGGAGATGATCGCATACTCGATTGCGCTTTGCAGGATGGCTTCGAGAAAGCGCTCCCGTGACCGGCTGGAATTGGAAAAGAGCTTCATGATCATATGTTGCGCCTGATCCTCCGGAGCTGCAAGGCCGATCGACCACATCCCGATTCTATAGCGGAGGCCATCGTGTTGACCAAGATGCGGATGTGGCTCTTCGCCGGGCAGGTGTCGGATGAGTAAATCACGCACTCAAACGAGCGACCTTCTCGGAAACAAAGATACGCGAGCCGCGTTATCAGCCGACGTCTTAGTGAGCGTGAAAGCATGACAGGCCATTCGAGAGAAAAACTGCATGGGGATTTGCCTTCCGCATCTTCAAAAGCAGCCTCCGCCGATCGGAAAGAGCTGGCAGCGATCGCGTTTGAACGCACCAGGATGCCGATGGTCGTCACCGACGCGCGTAAATCCGATCAGCCGATCGTGCTTGCAAACAAGGCATTCCTCGCACTGACAAGTTATGAGGCCCATGAAGTGTTAGGCCGCAACTGTCGTTTCCTGCAGGGCCCTGCGACGTCTCCGATCGCCGTCGCCGAAATTCGTGCCGCCATCGCCGGCGAGCGTGAGGTCAGCGTAGAGATCCTCAATTATAAGAAGAGCGGGGAGCAGTTCTGGAACCGCTTGCATCTAAGTCCCATCCATGGGGATGACGGAAGGATACTGTATTTCTTTGGATCTCAGATCGATATGACGGAATATCGGCGGATCGAGGCACTGGAGGCCTCCGAGCACCGCCTGCTGATGGAAGTCGACCACCGGTCCAAGAATGTCCTGGCAATCGTTGACAGCATTGTCCGTCTGAGCAATGCCGATGACCCGGCCCTTTACGCCGCCGCTATTCAACACCGCGTGCAGGCGCTCGCCCGTGCCCATACCTTGCTTGCTGCACGAAGATGGACAAGCGTTTCTCTTGAGGAACTCATTCGCCAGCAGGTGTCGCCGTTTGCGGCCACCCGCGCTTTTTTTAGCGGACCGGATATCAAAATGGCTGCGCCGGTCGTCCAGCCCCTTGCGCTCGTGCTCCATGAACTCGCTGTCAACGCAGCCCACCACGGTGCGCTTGCCGCTACGCAAGGTAAGCTTTCAATCAGTTGGAAGCCAAGACCGTCCGGGGCAGGCTTTAACATCCGGTGGCAGGAGGTGGGCATCGACACTCCGCCTAGATCAGCCAAACGAGGTTTTGGCACGGTGATTGTCGGCGCAATGGTTGAAAAGCAGCTTAAAGGACGTCTTCAGAAAATCTGGTCGGATGAAGGGCTGCTTATCGACATTGAGATCCCATCGGCAGGCTCGACCTCCGTGTGACGGCGCTTGTCAAATGGAAAGCGATATCAAGAACCCGCCATCGGGATCGAACGCTCCAATGTCCCGCTGCCCGAAGGCGGACCGAGGAAAGCGCTACCTCCTATTGACGCCAGTCATCTAGCACCGCGGCAACCATCGCCTCGGTGCGTCCTCCTGAACGAGATGCTTGGCGTCGGGGATGACTGTGAATAACGCGCCTGGGATGCGCCGCGCGAGTTCCTCGCCGTCCTTCAGCGGTATAAACTCGTCTTCAGCGCCCCCACAGGATGGTCACAGGGCAATGGATCTCACCTCTTCGCTATATTTGCCATCCATTTGGGCTATCTGGCGCCGGAACGCCTTCTGCGCTTCATCGTCAAGCCAGGCGTCGAGATGGAGCCGCATTTCCTCACCATGCAGCGCACGCTTGACCGTCGCACCGATATAGGCGCGCAGCATCGCTCCGTGGACCTAGCCGGCAGCCTGCGAATACCTGTCCGTGCGCCTTCGCGGCCTGTACAAGCGCTGAGCCGTGCGGGCTGATCGCAACTCTGAACACCATGCAGGATATCACCATCGGGGCTTGCTCGAGCGCTCATGACCAAGCATGTCGCTATAGAAAACCCGAACGAGGTCGCGCCAGCCACGGCGCGATCCCCCGCCACACACGCGAGGAAAATGGCGAACCATGCCATCACCACCGCAGGCGGCCTCTCGCCAATGACGGCCCAGGCGATGGCATTCCCGTTCATGGTCCTGACCCAGTGCCGCAATGGCTCCGCTCCTCATTCTCTCGGCCGAATTGAAGGTGGTGGGGTTGCACCCACGCAGGTAGGAGCAAGAACGCGGAAGCCAAGTTTGACAAGCTCGGGTGTGATCTTATCCCAACAGCGCACGTCATCCGGCCAGCCATGAACCAGCACGACTGGCTTTCCTTGCGGATTACCCGCCTCTTCGTAGGCGAGATTGAGATGAGGCGTTTTGATGTATTTCGTCATCAGCATGAAACCAAATATGTCCAACAGGAGTTTCAAATCTCGTCGCGGTGCAGCCGCTGAGCACGTCCGTCCAGATGGAAAGCGACTAGCTTTGCGGGTTCTGAGGCTAACCATCGGAGGCGGTGTTGGCTCCTGCACCTGGCGTTGCATGAAAACATGTTTCGGCTGCTTGTGAACAACAGCCGCCGATCCAGCATGGCGAGCATGACTTTAGACAGCGCTCGATGGTGCATTTCTCTACTGTTCAAACCGTGCTCGAGCGAGGCAAACGATGACAACATCATTCCAAGTGGAATGGTCACATGAAGCCGTTGAAACCCTGAGGGCGCAGGTGCGATTGTATCGTTTACCAGACTGGCCGGATGATGCCGACTGGTCCTACGGCTGTGATCCCCAAATACTGAGCGAACTCTGCGCCTATTGGACCGATCACTTCGATTTTGACACGATGGTCAGCGAACTTAACCGCTTTCCGCAGTTCACCGCTGAGATAGATGGACTCACGCTGCATTTCGTGCACGTTCGGGGCGAGGCTGAGGGCAAGCGCCCGCTGCTCCTGATCCATGGCTGGCCGGGCTCGGCTTATGAATTCTGGCCGGCGGTGGAAGCCTTGGCGTTTCCGTCCCGGGGTGGGGGACGTGCCGAGGATGCGTTCGACCTCATCATTCCGACGCTGCCGGGTTATGGCTTCTCCGCCAAGCCCAAACGGCCGATCAGTCCACAGGACGTCGGTGCATTGTTCGATAAGTTGATGTACGACGTCCTGGGATACGATCGCTATCTCGTCCACGGAACCGATTGGGGTGTGGTGATCGGAACATGGATGGCGCTAGACAAAACCCATTCAGTTCGCGGTCTGCACATTGATTATCTCGGCACCGTCCCCGAAGACGCGCCGCGGGACGACGCCGAGCGGCGGTGGATGCAGCAGTTTGCAGATTACGAGAAGCGGCTCGGAGCATATTCACATCTTCAGTCAACTCGGATGCAATCGCTCGCCTATGCAATGCAGGGCAACCCCGTCGCCCAAGCCGCCTGGATCCTTGAGCGTTTTCATGATTGGGCGGACCTCCGTGAGCGATCGCTCGTGGATGTGTTCGGCCGCAACGGATTGATCACCAGCATCATGCTTTATGTCATGACCAACAAGTTCGCGACATCGACGTGGATCTATACCGCATCGGAGCGAGAGAAGAGCAAGGTGCTGCCGAAGGGCCGCAGGATCGAGGTGCCCAGCGGCTATGCCTCCTGGCCCGACCCGCGGCACCCGGCGCCGCCACGGTCGCTTGTTGAGCGTGCCTTCGATCTCGTCCACTGGAGCGATCAGCCTCGCGGCGGCCATTTCGCAGCCACTGAGGAGCCGAAGGCCTTCGTGGCCGATATCCGCGCCTGGACTCACAATATCAGCATGTGATTAGCTATCCCTTCGTTGGCAACGGCCGCTGAACCAGGGTTGTCGGCAGTCGTGTTCTCGATCTCCAGCTCTGCGATGTGTCGGAAGCACCCGCGCGGCCCTGAACCTTCATTGTTTATCGCAGTGGGTCGGTCTCGCGTCGATTGCGCGCGATGTAGAGGAGGAGGCAATGCCACGTCTGCCAGGGGACCCCCAGCATAACAACTCACCCCGGCAGGAGACCTTTCTGACCGGAAGCTGGGAGACAGCGCCATTGTTGAAACCGTCCCCGACCTCCTGCGCCGTTTCAGTATCCCACCGGAGCAGGCGGCATAACTAATCAAAAAAATGATCATCCGAATTTCCCGGGAACTTCGATGGGACGAAGCGGTTCGGCGAGCGTTTCACTAGGAGATCTGATTATGATCGGAAGGCTTGAAGGCAAGGTTGCAATCGTCACTGGCGCGGGAGCGGGCATCGGCGAAGCGATCGCCCACAAATTCGCGGTCGAAGGCGCAAGACTCGTTCTCGCCGGCCTTCCGGATGATCCTGTCGAAGATGTCGCCTCGGCGATCTCAAGCCGCAATGGTGAAGCGACTGCCTATACAGGCGATCTTTCCGAAGAGTTCCACGCCCGATCCTGCATTGAGCAGGCGGTGCGGCAATATGGGAAACTGGATGTTCTCATCAATAATGCCGGCATGTTCCTCGAAGTCGCGGAATGTCAGGATTATTCCATCGAAAATTTCGATCTCACCATCGCCAACAACATCCGCTCCGTCTTTCTGATGACGAAATACGCGCTTCCTCATCTGGGAAAAGCCGCGGCGTAGTCCTGTCGGCCGGCTCCGAGGCCGGCGAAGTCGGAGAGCCGAATAATGCTCCTTATGGCGGCACAAAGGCTTTCGCCCATGCCTTCATGCGCGGCGTCGCCTTCGAACAGGGAAAATACGGTGTCCGAGCGAACTGCGTCTGCCCCGGACCGATCGATACCGCCTGGACCCATAAGGAAACGGGGCCGATGGATGAGCAGATGGAGGAGATGACGCTCGCCGGCACAGTCCTCGGCCGCCGCTGAACCACTGAAGAGATCGCCAATGT
The DNA here is from genome assembly GCF_025152725.1 of Rhizobium sp. SRDI969. Taxonomy (NCBI): domain Bacteria; kingdom Pseudomonadati; phylum Pseudomonadota; class Alphaproteobacteria; order Hyphomicrobiales; family Rhizobiaceae; genus Rhizobium; species Rhizobium sp. SRDI969. The sequence continues at coordinate 4,016,341 of NZ_CP104035.1, read as the reverse complement.
CTATGCGTTTCTCGCTTCCGATGAGGCGAGTTACGTGACCGGTGCGCTCTGGTTTGCCGACGGGGGGGCGACGATCGCCAAAGGCGGACCCGGTCGCCAAGTGCAGGATTTCGTCAAAATGCAACCGAAACCGACACTCGACCTTTCACATAGCCATGACGGCCTCAAGAACAAACAGACGGCAAATCGGCTGCAGTAAGCAGTCTAGCCGCCAATCCATCCGAAGACGGAGAAGGAGATGCGCCGACATCAATCCAAGCAACAGAAAGAAACCGTCGCCCGCGTAATGCATGAGTTCAAACAGGGCGAACTGAAAATCCGCGGCTCAGGACCGAAGGTGAAGAATCCCAAGCAGGCTGTCGCGATAGCCCTTCATGAAGCCGGTGCTACCCGCCAGGAGAGCCCGGCCGAAAACAAGCGGAACCTGCAGCGTACGAAAGCGAAGGAGCGCAAGGGCGAGACGGCGGAGGCCGAGAAGGAAGGCAAGACCGCGCAGCGCCGGACGATGGAAAAGCCGACGGCGCGGCGGACCGCGCCCCAGTCGGAATCGACCAAGGACGAGCTTTATGCCGAGGCGAGAAAGCGCGGCATCGAAGGTCGCTCGAAGATGTCAAAGCGCGAACTGGAGCGCGCGCTCCATTGATGGGCAGACGCCGCGGCGAAGGCTGGCAGGAAGACCGAACCGCCCACCTTTTCGGCCGAAGTGGTGAGAAGCAGAGAGATCGTCCTGCGGGCGCGGTGGCGCAACATCGTCTTTATTTGCGGGTCGATCGGCTTGATCGCCTCGCGCTGTTGCTGCGCTTCACGAAAAGCTGATCTCCTTCAGGCTGCTTCGCGATATCGAGAAATAAAGGCGAAGAATTCCTCGCGTGATGGATAGGACGCCTGAGCGCCTCGTCTGCCGACAGAAAATGAGGCGGCCGCGACACCCAGGCGAGCGGCCTCCAGATGTGAGTGTCCGTCAAGTAGAGCGACGGCGAGAGCGCCCATAAACGCATCGCCCGCTCCGGTCTTGTCGACCATATCGACATCGGGAGCCGCAATGAGCAATACATCGCCATTCTCGCACAGCACGCAACCGCCATTCGAGAGTTTTAGACAGACGGCATTGACGCCGTTCCCCGAGAGTTGCTTTGCCGCCGCAATGGCGTCCTCGGCTGTTTTGATTTCGCGGTTCAACAGAGCTTTCGCCTCGGTTTGATTGGGCGTGATCGTATCGAACCGCTCTAGCTGCGAAAGCTCAATCTCCTCCGGAAAAGTCGGATCAACGAAAATACGCATAGCCCGCCGCTCGGCACTTGCGAAGGCGGCGTCCAGAACGTTTCCTGGAATTTCAACACCTCCCGCTCCAAAACGGAAAGTGTTACCCATGTCTACGGTACAAAACGTCACCTACCTCTCAGGTCGGGCACGGTGTCCAGCTCTCGAGGACGCTTGCCTGTCAACGAGAGTCGCACTTGCTCAACCCAGAAGGGGAAGATCAGCTGCGAGGCTGCAGCAGCGCCAAGGCGACCGTCGATGCGGCTAGGACAGCGGTAACGGTCAAAGGACCGACAGCGCCGTAGTGATCGACGACATAGCCGCCGAAAACCGCGCCGATACTGATGGCGACCTGAAAAGAGACGACCATCAGGCTCCCCGCTGCCTCCAGAGCGTCGGGTGCTCCGCGGGACAGATTGGTCGGCAGCACCACCGGCGCCATGCCGAACGCCAAGCCCCAAAGTGAAACGAAGGCGAACGCAATGCCAATATAGGCACCCCAAAGCACCAAGGCGAGCGCCGCAATCGCCATCAGCGCGGCAGTGACACCAAGCGCCAGGCGGATACTTGCGTCGGCCATTCGGCCACCGGCGACGTTGCCGATCACAGAGGCGATGCCAAACCCAAGCAGCGCTAAGGCAATCCATTCGGTTTGAAGGAGCGTCACTTGTTCGAGGAAGGGTCGCACATAAACCGAGCCAGCAAAATGCCCCGTCATCAGCAAAAGGATGGCAAGCATTCCCAATTGAACGCCACGCCGGCCTGTGAGCCGGAACACGTCGGCAAGCCTGTTACTTGTGCTTGCGGGCAGCGTTGGCAAGCTGAGCGCCTGCAGCACCATGGCAAGTGCGGCAAGTCCGGCAGTCATCGCCATGGCGATGCGCCATCCCAGCCAATCGCTGATCAAAGCGCCCATCGATGGCGCAGCTATGGTGGCGAGCGAGACGCCGAGGGTGACAACAGCCATGCCCCGACCTGTTGCATTGGCGCCAACCAACCGAGCCACGACCGCGACTGAAAGCGCCCAGAAACCGCTAAGCGCGATGCCTAGCCCAGCCCGTCCCAACAACAATAGCCAAAAATCAGTCGCTAGCGCTGCGAGAATATTGGATGCGATCGCCAACGCGCTAAGACCGACCAGCACCGCCTTGCGGTTCAGTGTGCCGATAAGAACATTGCTCAATAGGGCCGTCACGGCGCCGACGGAAGCGGTCGCGGTGACGACCTGTCCGGCTGTTCCCTCGGTAATCCCGAGATCGCGCGCCATTGGGGTCAACAGGCCCGCCGGCAGGAATTCAGCCGATACCAGCGCAAAGCTGGTTGCGGCCATGGAAAGAACGGCAAACCAAGTCGCGGCACTCCAGGCGGCTGGCTCGCCGGTATCAAACTCTATCGCCGCGTCGTCGAGTTCTGATGTCGTGTCTGTCATTGAATTATCTCCACGTCTGGAGATTTGATAGACGAACTTCTTAAGATGATATGTATCTTAAAATCCGAAATTCATGTCCATTCGTCCAGAACTTGTGCGACGCACAATGCCCGGCGACACGCTGGTGATGCGCTTGAAGGCGCGAGCGAAGGATGCCTCGGATTCATAACCTAAACGGGAAGCAACTTCGGCAACTGACATGCCGCTTTGGCCCAGCAACTCGCTGGCAAGCTGCATCCGCAGACGGCCAAGATAACGTGCCGCGCCTTCTCCTAAGATAGCGCTGAAGCGCTCGGCAAAGATCGAGCGCGACTGGCCTGCCACGGCCGCGAGGCTTTCGAGGGTCCAGTTATGGCCGGGGTCCCGGTGCATCGCTGCCAACACACGACCGATGTGGGGGTCGCGGATGGCGGCGAGCCAGCCGGTGGTCGAGGCTCCGCTGCAATTCACCCAGCAGCGGATAAGCCGCGCTGCAAGCAAGTCTGCCATACGCGATAGGACGGTCGCGCTGCCCATCTGGGGCTGTGAAGCCTCCGCCGTCATCGCCGCCAGCAGGGGACCAACGATCGGGTCATTGCCGGCCACATCGCAGCCCTTGATGATTGGCGGCATCAAAGCGATCAAAGGATTAAGCGCATACGCGCTCAAAGCCATAGAACCGCAGAAGAGGGTACTGGTCGCGCCCGTTCCTTCCCGAACCACTTCGCAGACGTTGCTGCCCAGACTTGTTATCTGACAGCTTTTGAGGGAGTCGCCCTCAACATCTGGCGCGCTGGCCAATCGATGCGCGATACCTTGCGGCAGCAGAACGAGATCTCCGTCGTTCAACTCCTGCCACCCTTGAGCTTCGGTATGGATCCAGCACGGACCTTGGCTCACGAAGTGAAAACGAAGCAGCTGTTGTTTCGGAAAGGCGATGCTCCACGGATGTCTGAGTTCGCAGCGCCCATAGTTGACGCCACTCAAGCGAAAGTCTTGTAGTACTTCGCTTAGCGCATCCATGGGGATATTTGGCGGCGACAAAGGTCGAGACGAATGGTCAAGCATTCAGCCAATTTAGGTCTCGACCGTCTGGCATGCAAGTACGATCGTGTCGCAAGGCAATTGTCTTCTGGAAAACTGCACCGCTCCGGTGAAAGGCGCTAATGCCTTCTGGAGCCCGAAGTCGCCAGACGGTTCTCAAAGAGACGCTGCGAGGATTGGGCGGCGCATGATTCCATCACGATCAGGGCTGTTCCCACCTTGATTTTTCAAACCTGTTTCGCCATTTGATCGGCGCTAATTCGCTTTCCTGGAGAACCCGAGCACATGACAAAGACTGCAGAACAGACCGCCGAAAGCCACGTCTTTGAGGCCGACGTTGCCCGCCTTCTGCACATGATGGTCCACTCCGTCTATTCGGATAGGAATGTGTTTCTGCGTGAGCTGATTTCGAACGCAGCCGATGCCTGCGAGAAACTTCGATATGAGGCGATCGAGACACCGTCGCTCCTCGGTGCTGATGCCGAAAACCGGATCACGCTAACGCTGGACGAAGAGAACCGGCAGCTTATCGTCGAGGACAATGGCATCGGCATGGGCCGCGACGAAATGGTCGAGGCGCTGGGAACGATCGCGAGATCGGGGACCCGGGCGTTTATGGAGCGAATCGAAGCAAGCAAAGCCGCTGAAGGTGCTCAACTGATCGGGCAGTTCGGCGTCGGCTTCTATTCCTGTTTCATGGTGGCGGAGCGTGTCGATGTGATCTCGCGTCGAGCCGGAACGCAGGAAGCCTGGACATGGACTTCGGACGGCAAGGGAAGTTACAGCGTGAGCTCGGCAACGAGCCTCACTGAAGCTCCATCCCGTGGAACGCGTATCGTCTTGCATCTGATGGAGGACGCTAAGCAATATACCTCCCGCTGGACCATCGAGCGTATCGTCAAGGAACAATCCGGCCACGTGCCAGTTTCGATCCGCCTTATTGAGAAACCGGGCAAAGAGCCAGTCCAAATAACGGACGGCACCGCACTATGGACGAAGTCGAAGAGCGATGTCAGCAAGGAAGAGTATACGGACTTTTATCGTGGCGTCTCCGGGCAGTACGATGAACCGGCGCTGACCGTACATTTCCGTGCTGAAGGCCGGCAGGAATATACGGCTTTGGCGTTCATACCCGGAACACAGCCTTTCGATATGTTCGATCCCGAACGCAAAGGAAGAATGAAGCTATACGTCAAGCGGGTGTTCATAACCGATGATGCGGATCTGCTGCCGAGATACCTGCGCTTCGTTCGTGGGTTGGTCGATACCGCCGATCTGCCGCTCAATGTTTCTCGTGAGATGATCCAGGAAAGCCCTATCCTGGCGGCGATCCGCAAGGGCATCACCAGCAGGATCATCACCGCGATAGAAAAAGTCGCTGAAAGTGACGCCGACGCCTTCCTCAAGTTCTGGGAGAACTTCGGCGCCGTCCTCAAGGAAGGCATTTACGAAGATTTCGAACGACGCGCTCAACTCTTGGCGCTTGCTCGGTTTCGGACGTCCTCATCGAACGAAGGCTATCGTTCACTTGCCGACTACGTCAAAGATGCCAAGGAAGGCCAGAACGCGGTCTATTATGTGGCGGGCGGCAGCCTTGATCAGCTTAAGGCATCACCACAGCTTGAAGGGTTCCGGGCGCGCGGCATCGAAGTGCTGCTTTTGTCGGACTCAATCGACAGCTTCTGGACGATGAATGCTCCAGACTATGAAGGCAAGGCGTTCAAGTCCATCACGCAGGGTGCTGCGGATCTCGCACAGTTTGCGAAGCTTGACGGTCAGACAACGCAGGAAGCGGAAGACAACAGCACGGCGACCTTCCTTGTATTCGCCAAGCAAAAACTTGCCGACCAAATTGCCGATGTCCGGGCTTCGGACCGTCTGACGGAGAGTGCCGTCTGCCTCGTAGCACCCGAAGACGGCTATGACAGGCAGATGGAAAAAATCCTGCGGAACGCCGGTCGCCTTCAAGATGCGTCCAAGCCGATCCTGGAGATCAATTTGCTGCACCCTTTGATCAAAGCGATTGCGAGCGTGGAGGGTGATGCTTCGTACCAGGAGGACGCCGCGTTCTTATTGCTCGACCAGGCCCGTATTCTAGATGGAGATCGGCCAGCGGATCCACGCCGATTTGCCGAGCGGCTTGCACGGGTCTTTCAGAGGTCGGTGCAGTCGTAGCAACAAGCAGAGGGTGGGGTTGGTCTGATCCAGCCTTTCGCGAATATGCGGCGGATGTCGCAAGCGGCGCTTACCCGGCCGAGAAGCATAAGGTTGCGTTAGAGCCACACCAACTGGAGCTTTTTCTGACTAGGCTTGGGGGCGCTGCGGGATAAAAAATGGCGCGTTGCAGGATAAATTTCGATGACATGAACATGGAGATTTGCTGCGGGAGGCGAACCAGCACCCAGACGCCGAGATTGTCGGAATAACCGATACATCGGCAGAACGGGTGCAGCCAGCGCTCGCGGCCTTCAAGAGCTTGCGATCCCTCTCGAAAGTTCTTAGGTCGAGGGTCTCTGCATTGTGCAAACCCGTGCTTAAGAGACCGAGATGATCCTCATCCTTTCAGGTGTTCAAAAAGCGTATTCCACGGCCGAGGGCCTCATCGAAATCCTGAAGGGCATCGACTTGGAAGTCGCTGCTGGCGAAAGCGTCGCGCTCACCGGAGAGTCCGGCAGTGGCAAAAGCACATTGCTGCATCTGGCAGGCGGGCTCGACCGCGCAGACAGCGGCTCGGTCATGATGAACGGCAACGACCTGGCGCTATTTGGAGAGAACGAACGGGCTCGATACCGGAGAACAAGCGTTGGTCTTGTTTTCCAGCAGTTTAATCTCATCCCATCCCTGAGCGTCGCAGCCAACATTTCGTTCCACGCCAAGCTCGCGAACCGGTACGATCAGGCTTGGGAAGCGCAGTTGATCGAGAAACTGGGACTGCGCGAATACACCACTCGGTATCCCGAGCAGCTTTCCGGAGGCCAACAGCAGCGCGTTGCAATCGGGCGAACCTTGGCTGCCCGACCACCTCTCATCCTTGCTGACGAGCCAACGGGCAACCTGGATGAGCAAACGGGCGATGCCGTCCTCGATCTGATGCTCAATCTGGCTCGGACGGCCGGATCGGCTCTGCTTCTCGTCACTCACTCCACGAGGCTTGCAGCGCGTTTGGACCGAAAGGTCATCCTTCGCGGTGGGAAGATTGCCGAATGACCTTCGTTGCATTCGCAGCCTTGCTGTCACACTGGTGTCGGAGACCTCTCCAGCTGCTGACGCTGGTCATGGGCATTGCGCTGGCGACAGCTCTCTGGTCCGGCGTTCAAGCTATCAACGCCGAGGCGAGAGCGAGCTATGCCCGGGCGGCATCGGTTCTGGAGCAAGGCAACCTCCGGCAGATCGTCGCCAAGGACGGTGATGGCATAGCGACTGAGGTCTATGGCGGCCTGCGTCGAGCGGGCCTCAATGTTTCGCCCGTAATTGAGGGCAGCTACCGCTTCGGAAGCATAAGGCTCCGTTTGGTCGGGATCGAGCCTCTGACGATGCCAAGGGACTCCCCGAATGCGACGATCGCCAGCGGTTCAGATCTATCCGCCTTCTTTTCAGCCAGCGGACAGTTGCTCGTGTCGAGCGCCACTGCCGAGCGGCTTCGTGGTGCCACAAACATGAGCATCAAAATCGATGGCAACGTTCCCGACGGCGCCGCCTTCGTCGATATAGCGGTCGCCGATCGATTGCTCGAGAAGCATGGAAAAATCGACCGCCTGGTGGTCGCAGGCAATCAAAAGATTTCCGCCGAAGCAATCGACCAGGCGGGATTGACGATCCGCGAACCGCCTGAACAACCAGACGTCGCTCGCCTCACAGACAGCTTCCACCTCAACTTGACTGCCTTCGGCTTCCTTTCGTTCATCGTCGGGCTCTTCATCGTGTATTCGGCCACGGGCCTGAGCTTCGAACAGCGTCGAGGGACTTTTCGGACACTCAGATCGCTTGGTGTCTCGCTTCAAGCATTGACCACGATGCTCCTGATCGAGCTTTCGCTGCTGGCGCTGATGTCGGGCTTGATCGGCGTCATACTCGGCTACGTCATAGCATGGCTCCTCATGCCGGGCGTCGCCGCGACCCTCAGGGGCCTCTATGGCGCGAATGTGTCAGGCTCGCTTTCCATTCGGCCGGAATGGTGGTTGGCTGGACTGGCGATTGCTCTCGGAGGAACCGCTGTCTCGTCAGCTCAGAGCCTGTGGCGGGTTTGGAAACTGCCGATTTTGGCTGCCGCACAGCCGCGAGCGTGGGCAAGAGAGTCGGCCAGATCGCTTGCCTTTCAAGCGGGAATAGGTGGATTTCTGGTGATCTTGGCTGCTATCCTGGCGACTACTGCGTCCGGGCTGCTGGCGGGTTTTGCGACACTTGGCTGCCTGCTGCTTGGAACAGCTCTGATGCTACCTGGACTTATTGCGGTCATCTTGACCAGAGCGCAGCAATTGTCGCGAAGTGCCGTCATGGAATGGTTCTGGGCCGACACCCGCATACAGCTTCCCGGCTTGTCGCTGGCTTTGATGGCTCTGCTGCTGGCGTTGTCGGCAAACATCGGCGTCGGCACGATGGTATCGAGCTTCCGGCTGACTTTCACCGGATGGCTGGATCAAAGCCTGGCCGCCGAGCTTTACCTGACTGCCAAGGATGAGGAGCAAGCTGTGCGGCTCCGGGCCTGGCTTACCAAACGCTCGAGCGCGGTCTTGCCCATCTGGAGCGTGGACGGCGAGGTGCTTGGCGAACAGATCCAGATCTTTGGTGTCGCGGACGATCCAACTTACCGAGAGCACTGGCCCTTGATTGCTTCCGACAATGACGTTTGGGATAAGGTCGCCGCCGGGCAGGGTGCACTAATCAACGAGCAGATGTGGCGTCGTGGCGAAGCGAAGATCGGCCAGCCGTTGGCCATGCCCGGAGGTTGGAGCTTAACCGTGGTCGGCGTGTACTCAGACTATGGAAATCCGAATGGGCAAGTGATAATCGGGATCAAAACGCTGGTCGATCATTACCCCGATGTCCCGAAACTTCGCTACGGGGTCCGAGTGGCTCCCGAGCGAGCGTATGATCTCAAGCGCCAGTTGGTCGAGGAGTTTGGTCTGTCGGATACCGCCATCGTTGATCAGGCTTCGCTCAAGCGACAATCGAGAGCGATTTTCGACCAGACGTTCAAGGTGACGGGCGCGTTGAATGTCCTCACCCTTGCTGTGGCAGGATTTGCCATGTTCTCAAGTCTCCTGACGCTGTCTGCTATTCGGCTTCCGCAGCTCGCGCCGGTGTGGGCAATGGGTGTCCGGCGACGGGATCTGGCGCTCTACGAAGTTGCCCGGACACTTGCTCTTTGGCTGGCGACATTTATGGCTGCGATCCCGGTCGGTCTTGCCCTGGCGTGGGTTCTGCTTGCGATCGTGAACGTAGAGGCTTTTGGTTGGCGATTGCCAATGATGGTGTTTCCAATGGACTGGTTTTGGCTGGGAACAATCGCTCTTATTGCTGCATTGGCATCGGTGCTGGTGCCGGTTCGGCGTCTGGCCTCGGTAAATCCTGCGGACCTGCTGAGGATTTTCGCCAATGAACGGTAGATTGTCGGCATCTGTCCTGATAGCTGCGGCTGTGATCTGGGCGAACGGTCAGACATTTGCGCAGGGCTTTGCCGGATTGGGATCGGATGCGCAAGGTTTTGCGATCCCCGAGCGGGGCTCTATTCTTTCTTTCCCCGCCGATCATGGTGCTCATCCTGATTATCGCATTGAGTGGTGGTATGTGACCGCCAATCTCGAAGATGAGAATGGCAGGCAATATGGAGCGCAGTGGACGCTGTTTCGCTCTGCGCTGGCTCCGGGAGACAGGGTAGGTTTCGCGGATCCGCAGATCTGGATCGGGCACGCAGCGATCACCACTCAGGGCCATCACTATGTTGCGGAGCGCTTGGCGCGGGGAGGCGTCGGGCAGGCGGGTGTGGCCGCAACACCATTCCGGGCTTGGATAGACGACTGGCGGATGGAGGGTAGCGAGCGAACCAGCTCGGACGTCCTTGGCGACGTTTCAGTCTCTGCGGGCGGGCCGGACTTCAGCTACACCCTAGACCTCAAGGCCGACGGCCCGCTCATTCTTCAGGGAGACAACGGCTTTTCCGTGAAGTCGGCGAACGGACAGGCGAGCTACTATTACTCACAGCCTTTCTATGAAGTGGCGGGGACGATCACGACGTCCGGATCGCCGGTTAAGGTCAGCGGCAAAGCGTGGCTGGACCAGGAGTGGTCGTCGCAGCCGCTTGCGTCCAATCAGACGGGCTGGGACTGGTTCTCACTGCACCTGAATTCCGGCGAGAAACTGATGGCTTTTCGGCTTCGTGACGACAACAACGGATTCATCTCCGGGAACTGGATATCCGCGGATGGACGAACGACAGCTCTGTCGAAAGACGACATCCAACTGGAGCCAACTCGGAACGCAACCGTCGATGGCCGCCAAATGCCGGTAGCGTGGCGTATACGCGTACCGGGTAAGTCGCTCGATATCACGACCAAACCGTTGAACGACCGGTCCTGGATGGCGACCTCAACGCCCTATTGGGAGGGGCCGATTAGCTTCACGGGCTCTACGTCAGGGGTCGGATATCTTGAGATGACCGGCTACTAGCTGTTACCTTTCACAACGGGCAACAGCTCCTTCGTTGAAGGGTGCAAGCTCGCCAGCCCTTCGGTAAATTCCTGCAGGATCGATCGGAGTCTCGCCTATTCAGGAAGCGTCCGGTGATGTGTTGATTAGTGTTTCAGGGGTCGATCCGCCCGAATGGATCGGGCGGCCGAGCGTTGACGAAGGTCCTGAAGCGGTAGCGCGGGCTCAAGCGAGGAGCGGTCAGTGTCCTCACGCCAGGCTCGGTCATACTCGAACATGATCGTCTCGGCACCACGCATGCGATTACTCCGCGCCAGCCCGATTGGACGTGTGCGGCCGTGTAAGTCGAGATGAACTTCGAAATCAGCCATCACGCGACGATCGCTTCAGGTGGGCGTGTTTACGGAACTGCGCGCCGGCGAGCGACTGACCAGCTGTGATTACTAATGTCGGCGACCTGGCTCAGTGCAAGCCGAGTGCCTGTAGAACGCCTGCGTAGATGCCGATGCTGACATTGGTGTCCTCGGCTTCGATCTTTTGAAGCGTTGAGCGCGAGGTAAAGGCACGCTCGGCCACCACAGCCATAGGCAGGCGCCGACACCGGCGAGCGTCGTGTACGTCTGCGCCCTGTTTGCGTAGCGCGCGAAGCACGGCGGCCGGAGGATTATGAGGTGTTGGCGTTTGCCACCTTTTACTCCAGAGGAAGTTTAGGGGCTACGATCAGATCCCTTCGTCGTGCCGAGCCGAAGTCCGAATGTGCGAGACTCCTGGCTCTCAGCAGGCCACTTCGATTTGGTCATCCAGACCTACCAGCGAACGAGGCGCAGGCCGCGGCACCAAGTGCCGCTCGCCGTCAACGGAGACGATGCAAGCTTTTGGAAGGCTATACGAATAGATAGCATGCCTGATTCCAACGCATCTCTTCATTAGCGGGTACAAAAATGCTCTACTATGAGCGCCTGCTTAAAGGCAACGAGCCGCCTAACTCTTTGTGGTGCAACGGTTCCTTTACCACCCGCTGAAGGCGGGGCTTCTTCCTCTGCCGAGCTGCCGACTAGCGTCACGAGCCTCGCAGATGTCCAAGAGCAGCCGGGCAGTCATGTCTGATAGTCCGCTCACAATTGACGAAAGTCGTTACCACATGGAAGCCGTTCACAATGCCAGCTCAAAGATATAGCCGTTGCAAGAACCTCAATATTTACTGGACTGTGTTGGACAAAGTCATGGGACAGGCGGTTACCATCGATGGGTTTGTCATGGACATGCTCACCGCCGAGGAGGCCGATAACTTGGTCGATCTATTAAATCGTGGCAACCAAGAGAGCCTCTGGTGTCTTGCCGAACGGTGTTAGAAGCAACGGTCGATACCGGCGTGCTCGTGCGGCACTTTGACAGACTGAAAACCTTAATCTCGACGTCCTTTCGACCACGGCGTTCATTTGGATGCTGGAAAAATGATTCGGTGTGGAGAATGCAGCCGCCATTTGATTGATCATCAATATTGGCGCTGGCGTGAACGAGCACAGTAGACCTAGGATTCCCGGCCCATTTCCTGAGGACCCCATCCACGTCCGAAAGCCGTACTTTTCGCTTTCGGTTGCGGTAGCATCTATTATACAATTCCGGATAGTCCCTGGTCGGATTAGTTCCTTTAGAGATTTGCGAAGCCTGCCATTTTTTTCGGCCGTTGGACATGCATCGATGTGCTTGGACCTCAATTCCCTCGGCGAAGAACATTGAGGGCGTCTTGCAATCTAAGGGCAGCCAGCGCCTTCGTTGCCTCGTCGGCCGGCCATCCGGCTTCCATCGCCGCCGACAGCAGGGTGGCGTCGGTGTGAAGCTCAAGTCTCTCGTAGAGGGGCTCAAGCGCTTCTCGGGCGGTAACAACGTGCTCGTCCGCAGGCGTGATAGGAGTCGGAGATACCGTCGGCATTCTGCGTCCCTTCTTAACGGTTTTGGAACCTGAAAATTGGCCAAGGTTCCAATGTCTAGTCAATGGCTGCCGACGCCCGGTGCGAACATGACCAGCCTAGGGAAGCCTGCACTCATGAGAAAAATCTAAAACAAACCGCGTAGGTCCGCCATCATACTTGTGTATGCGCAACTTATACGGAGGCAGCACCAGGCGGGCTGCTAGAGAGTTATGCTCAGCTCGGCCGTGCGTTTCGAGCATGAAGCGTCTATACATTTCTCGACGAGAGCATCTCATCGGGAAGGAGCGGGTGGTAGTCTATCTGATTTCTGACCGTGGCCCCCGACGGGCGTCTCCTAAACCCCTGTATAAGGCATCCCCTCCCTCTTCGCTACCCGACCCTTCCTCAAGATCAATAGCAGGTCGAACTGCGCCCTGTTACGGTCGTCGTACTTCCTCCCGCGCGGCAATGTCATCAAGGTCGCAAAGGAGTTCATCGCCTCGCGATGCCTGCATCAAGAACAGACTTGAGCACAGTTCGCCAGGGGTAGGTGTCCGGCGAGCCGACGGGTCGGACCGTTTGCCTCTTCGCTCCCTAGCGTTCTTTCGAAGGATTGACACCATGATACACGACCTCCACCGCATCCAAATCGAGCTGATTCCATTGACGCTTTTTCCTAGAGCATCGGGGGAAGCTTGGCCGTGGGCTCCAGGCTCTCCGCTCCACACGCCGCCAGATATTGCATCACGGCCGTCCACGGACTTGGAGGCTCATTTGATGATGTTTTCCGTCATGCCACGCACCACGATGGAGTGTCCCTGGGGACAAGCTTTGCACGCCTGGAGATCTGCCTTCATCCTATACGTTACTGGAACGCAGTTCGATCTTTTTTGCTACTCCGCTGGGCTTGTCCGTCTTCTAGACGACTTCGGAAATCTCACTCCTTCAGCGATTTCCGTGAGCATGCATTAAGCCCGACCGCCTCTTGCGTGCAGAATTGAGGAGCAGCAAGCTTGGCGCCTGGCACCTTTAGCTGGTGCAGACATGTTGATGCTCTCCAACCCCGTCCAGTTTCCGGTTGCGCGATTTCGCACGGTGGTCGATGCGACCGTTGCTTTTCGCCAGTGCCATCGGCCCGATCGCGGCATCGTAGAGGTGAATCCAGCTCCGCTGCGCCTCGTCGTCTGGTGATGGCGACGAGGGGCTCTGCCTAAGGCCTAAACACTTCGCAGAGACCTACTTTCTGCGAGAGCTTCAGCCAGTTGTTAGTCCTACGCAGTCTCCCACGCCGCCATTTGGTCGGCTGGCTTTGCGCCGATGGTTTCGTCTCGTTCGAGAGGCAGGGTGAACAGAAACATTGCCCCACAAGTTCCATTGGCGGTTGCCCACATCCGGCCGCCGTGAGCCTCGATGATCGAGCGGCAGATCGCCAGGCCCATACCCATGCCGCTGGATTTGGTCGTGTAGAAAGCCTCAAATAGACGGTCCATGGTCTGCGGGTCGAGACCTGGACCCGAGTCGCGCACCCCGACGACCACGCCTCCTGAGGACTCTGACTCGGTGCTGATCAGCAGCTCGCGTTCTTCTGCGTCGATGCCGCTCATCGCCTCGATGGCATTCATGATCAGGTTTAGGACCACCTGTTGCACCTGGATGCGATCTCCTTTCACGGACGGAAGGCTGGTCGCGAATTCGGTTTGTAGCGTGACGCCTTGCCGATGCGCTTCACTGCTGGTCAACGCAATGACGTGACGAATGGCTTCATTGAGGTCGAACTGCCCATCGCGAGGCGGCTCTTTCTTGACCAAGGCACGGATCCGGCCAATGACGTCGCCGGCTCGATTGGCGTTCTCGGCGATTCGGCCGAGTGCCTGAGCCACTTCCTCCAGATTCGGCGGATGGGTACCTAGCCACCGCAAGCCGGCCTGGGCGTTGGTGAGCGAGGCGGCGAGCGGTTGATTGACTTCATGGGCGATAGAGGCTGTGAGCTGACCCATTGTGGCGACGCGGTTTGCGTGGGCCAGTTGCCCCTGCGCCACCCGCAATGCTTCCTCGCTCTCCCGCAACGCCTCTTCGGCCTGCCTGCGCTCCGTCAAATCGAGGACGAAAGAGACGCCTTCGTCCCTGCTTTCTTCCAATAGAGCACTGCCGATCAGCACGGGCAGACGGCTGCCATCTTTCCGAAAGTATTCCTTTTCGAACGGTTGCACTGACCCGATCTTCTTCAGCTCCGCGACGGTCCGTGCGTCGCGGTCGCGCCATTCGGCCGGCGTCAGCTCCGTCCAGCATAGCCGACCCGAGGCAAGATCGTCTCGGTCGTATCCCACCATGTGGAGAAACGCGTCGTTGGCCTCGAGGATGCGACCTTCGATATCCCAGATGACGATCCCGATGATGTTGGCCTTGACGAGGCGACGGATCTTGGCTTCGCGTTCAGCGAGATCGCGGTACAACCGGGTATTCTCGAGTGAGATCGCTGCCTGAGAGGCGAGCAGCTTCAGCACCGCGATCCTGGCCGGCGCGAAGACCCGAGGGGCGAGGTTGTTTTCGAGATAGAGTACCCCGGCCAGTTGGCCCTGATTGAGCAACGGCACACAAAGAACAGAACGAGCACGGTGTTGACAAATGTAGGGGTCCGCGGAAAACCGATTCTGAGCAATGGCGTCGTCGAGAACGACGCTTTCGCTTGTGCGCAAGACATAATGAAGGAGCGATTGCGGCAGGGTGTCTCCTGTCACGATCTCGTCACGCATCTGCACCAAGACCGTTTCGCCGCCCGTCGTGGCTTCTGCCGTGATCCGTGACTCACCGCCACGCGGCAGGATCAATAAGCCGCGCTCGGCGCCCGCCTGCTCAACGGCGGTGCGCAACACGGTGTCGATTAGCTTTTGAAGCACAATCTCGCCCGACACCGCCTGCGAGATTTTGATAACGGTTGCGAGATCGAGCTGTTCGACCGGTGCACCGATGGTGCTTGTTGGAGAGGAGGCGCGCTCTTCGCCTCTCAGGTCGGGATAGAGTTGGTCAAGTTGCCGCACCTTACCGTCGGCGCCCCAGCGCAGATAGCAGCCACGCGCGTTGCGGAGATAGAGACGAGCGAAATCCTCGAAGCCTCCCAGTTCATAAAAGCGGGCGGCGAGTTCATATGCGAGGGCTTCATGATGAACGAAGCCGTTAGCGCGCGCCGAGCGGATCGCTTGTTCATAAAGACGCACGGCGTCGATTTCGCGGCCTTCGAGGCGTGCTATTTCGGCGCCGACCAGCGCGGCTCGGTTCTCGAAGTTCTCCGGGCAATTCTTCGCATAGATCTGAAGCTGTCGGTGGTGGGCGACGAGAGCCTCGGTATGCCACGCCCGCTGCTCAGAGACAGCATGGTCGCAGCATGCGGCGCGGGCCAACGCACCGTAGAAATGATGCTCCGGCGTTTCCTCGAAATGCGACACCGATGTCCATGGCAGCCTCTGCGCCCGCAATGACGCATCGACGGCCGCCTCGTAGTCGCCGGCAAAAAACCGCGCCTGCAGTTTTCTGACAAAGTAGCAGGTTTCCGCAAGATTCGGATTTTCGGAAAACCGACGTTCGATCTCAAATTCGTCGAATCGCTCGTCGTCGAAGGAGCCGAATTTGCGGGTCAACCCGCGCAGGGTCCGGACGAGTCCGAGCTGCGCACTGGCGAGATCTACAACGAACTGGAACCGCACCTCCTGCGCGAACGTGAGGCCAATCTCCGCTTGGCGCTGCACTTCCATAAGCGGATCTCCCGCCGCCAGCAGGTTCGAATTCAAACTGACATAGCTGTATCCGGCAAACGTGAGGTCGCCGCTCTGGTTGGCGATGTCAAGCGCTCGCCGCAAGATGTCGCGGCCGGTTCTGACATGCCTCGTCCACGGTATGACGTGAGCCCCGAAGTCTTTGTAAGTCCTGGCCTGAAAGCGCTTCAGGTCGTGCTTTTCGACGAGATGGCAGCCTAGCTGACCGAACCTGAATCCGGCCTCATAGTCGCCGAAGCGCGGTCCGGCAATATAGCCAAGCGACACATAATGGTAGCAGGAGCCGTCGCTGTTGCCTCGCTCGAGGCTCAGGTTCACAGCCAGGCAGATTGCCATGCAAGCCAGATTCGCATCCGTATGCCATACCGCCCCAACCAGACGGGTGAGAATATCCAGCGTCGAGGAGGATGCTGGGTCGCTCATCAACGGCAGATCAATGAGTTCCTCGATCGCGCGGCTCCCGAGCTGCGACCATATTCGGCCGTATTCTCGTTGCACCTCCTCGTCGGCCGGATGCGGCGCCCAGTCGATGCCGAGATGTTGCCTCACATGGTCGAGACCGACTGCGGCCGACCGGCCGGTCTGACCGAGCGCAGCATAGAGTTCGATGCGCAGGCAGGCGACAGCAGCCTGATCGTCGGAGCAGACAGCACGATTGGAAAGCTGTGCTAATCGCTCCTCCGCGTCCGGCAACGCGCCAAGGTGGAACTCGCATTCGGCTCGGTTCAGCTCAAGTGCGAAGGCCAGTTGGCGCTGGCGCTCCCAGGCGTCTTGCGGCAGCAGCGTCGTGCCTGCTACAAAATAGTTGAGCGCCGAGGCGTATGCCGTCGACGCCTTTGCGCGCTTGCCGGCCAGCAGATTGAACTCGGCCAATTGCTCGCGCTCCTTAGTTGAGGTGATCAGTGCGGCTCCTCGATTGAGTTGACTGACAATCTCGAAAACATAATCGTCAATCAGCTCCGGCGCGGTGTTCGCAGCAAGCAGCCTCCCAATGCGGAGGTGCAACTCTCCGCGTCGCTCCTTCGGGATCAGCGAATAGGCGGCTTCCTGAACGCGATCGTGGACGAACCGGTATGCGTCTGCCAACCGCTCGAGCAGTTCATGAGCGATGGCAGGCGATAAGGCGCCGGCGACTTGCTCCTCTGATATCCCGAGGACGAGTGAGAGCGTCGCAATATCTGCTATGTTTCCAAGGCAGGCGAACTGCTGCAACGCTTCCCGCGTTTCGGGCGGCTGGCGCTCAAGCTTGCCGACCATGAGGTGCACGACGTTGTCGGTGTATCCCTTGGCGTGAATGCGCCCGAGATCCCAGGACCAGCATGCCGTGTCATGATCGAAGGCGAGCATTCCCTCTTCGGTGAGCGAAAATAGGAACTGACGGACGAAGAACGGATTGCCGCCGGTCTTTTCGTGCATCATTTGTGAGAGCGGGGCTGCACGATCGGTCTGACAGTGGAGCGCATCCGCAGTCAACTGCCGGAGATGGTCTTTAGTAAGCGGCGCAAGCGTGATCTCCGCGACCTTGCCACCGGCGGTTTTGATCGCGTCAAGTTTCCGCATGAGCGGGTGGGCGGCGGTGACTTCGTTGTCGCGATAGGCACCAACCAACATCAGGTGTTGCAGATCCGACCGCGTCAAGAGATCTTCCAGCAGATCGAGCGTCGCCGCATCAAGCCACTGCAAGTCATCCAGAAAAAGCGCCAGCGGATGTTCCGGCTGGGCGAAGACACCGATGAACCGCCGGAATACCAGCTCGAATCGCCGTTCCGCATCCTGTGGCGGAAGTTCAGCGACCGGCGGTTGGTCGCCGATGATGAGTTTTAGTTCGGGGACGAGGTCGACCATCAGTCGTCC
This sequence comes from Rhizobium sp. SRDI969, assembly GCF_025152725.1. NCBI lineage: Bacteria > Pseudomonadati > Pseudomonadota > Alphaproteobacteria > Hyphomicrobiales > Rhizobiaceae > Rhizobium > Rhizobium sp. SRDI969. Next base: position 3,998,447 of record NZ_CP104035.1, on the reverse strand, counting down.
GTTCGGCCCCAGCGCCTCTCTCAGCGTCTCGCGCCAGAGTGCCAAATCGGCGTCGCTCTTCGCGAGAAGCTCCCGGACAAGGCTCTGAAACGCCTGCGCCAGGGTCGCATATGGAATGTCGCGCTTGTACTGATCGAACTTGCCGGACGCAAAAAGGCCGCGCGGCGGCACCAGAGCTTTGTGGAGTTCATTGACCACCGCCGACTTGCCGATGCCGGAATAGCCAGAGACCAACACCAACTCCGGCGCCCCGCTCGACACCACGCGGTCGAAGGCAGTGAGCAACGTCTCGACCTCGTGCTCCCGCCCGTATAACTTCTCGGGAATCAGCAGGCGGTTCGGGATGTCGCGTTCGCCGAGCGGGAATGCGTCAATCCGGCGCTGCGTTTCCCACTCGCTGAGACAGCGGCTCAGATCGTGCTCGACGCCGCCTGCCGTCTGGTATCGTTCCTCGGCCGTCTTGGAGAGCAGCTTCATGACGATGGCCGAGACTGCCGGTGAAACATCCGCCACCCGCTCGTCGGGCGGTGTCGGCCGTCGTGCAATGTGGCAATGCACCCATTCCATCGGGTCGGAGGCGGAGAACGGCAGGCTGCCGGTCAGCATTTCGTAGAGCGTCACGCCGAGCGCATAAAGGTCGCTGCGGGAATCGACGGAGCGGTTCATGCGCCCGGTCTGCTCGGGGGCCATATAGGCGAGCGTTCCGGCGACCACTTGGGGCGGCTCGTGCGTCTGCCGCTCGCGGGAGAGACGCGAGGCGATCCCGAAGCCTGTTAGCCGCACCTCGGTGCCCGTGCCCGTTACCAGGATATTGGCCGGTTTGATGTCCTTGTGAACGAGACCGCGCTGGTGGGCCCCACCGAGCGCGGCGGCGATGCCGATCCCAATGCACAGGAAAAGCTCCGTTTCCATTGCCGTTCCGAGCCGCCCGGCGAGCGGCTCGCTCCCCGGATCTTCAAGCACCAGCATGGTACGCCCGCCTTCGCGTACCAACTCAAGCGGTCGCACCGCCCATGCGCTATCGAGCTCATCCTTCAATCCATATTCATGGTCGAGGCGGCCGAGGCTCGTAGGTGTCGGGTGTTCGAGCGCCGAAAGTACGACCAGTACCTGGTTCCACTTGCCGTCGGCACCCCGGCGCCGTTCACGGTGGAACACGCGATCACCATCCTCCCAAAGAACCTCCAAACTCCTATCTCCACCAACGCCGAAGAAAGAGGATGTGCTTCCGGCACTGCCACTTTCATTTCGGAGATCCGTCCAGTCAAATTGGCAAAAGCGAGCACATATGACGAACCTCGGCCACTTCCCCACCTCTTTAGCACATCTCGCCTGTTCGTCCCAACAACGAGCGGCCATCGCCCACCCGTTCGTGGTGCACCTATACGAAAGACCGCCCAGCGGCTGCTGGGCGGTCAGGCGGGTCATGGCCCCACAGAGCTTCGGATGGAGGAGCGCCGAAGCTTAGTGGTAGCAACGGGGGGATTCGCTACCTGCCCGAGGCAACGAGTAGACACTAGCGACGGAAGGGACGACGGGAAATTATACTGTGGTTTGGTCTTGCGATACCTTGGGATACCGGCACGGATACCCATCAGCGAACTTCCGCTCGGCGATCGACATGTCGGCGACGTCGTCCGGGTCCGACGACGATCGGGGTGACGGTCTCTCTCCTTGTCTTACCCAGCAGCCGGGCAGGTGGTACGGCCGCGGAGTCGCCTAAGATACAAGGCCAGCACATGGTCAACATCGGCGTGCCTCGGCGTGTCGTGCCAACGGTTGCGATTCGTTGTCGCTGTTGAAGACGAAAGTGTCTTGCCCGCTCTGAGGCCTAAAGGGAGCCAGAGCCTCCCGCCGCGTGGGGAGGCTCAAGGTGGGCCGATCGGGAGCGATACGGCCTGGGAGGAGGAGGTGGAGGACGAAAACCCGCATCATAGAGGAGGGCTCTCGCCGGGGCTATCGGCCACCAGGAAGGATCGATTACCAATGGGGAGGGGGTGAGCTATACGCAGAGCCAAGACTTTTACGAGTGCGTTTGCGGCTTTCCCGGCGCGAGCATCAGCTTGTCAGCCATACGCGCGAGTTCGGGCAGGGATCTGGTACCCATCTTCTGCATGACCTGGCTGCGGTGAACCTTCACGGTAATCTCGCTCACGCCTAGATCACTTGCAATTTGCTTGTTGAGTCGTCCGGTCACCACCAAAGCCATCACCTCGCGTTCCCGCGGCGTCAGGCTATCGAAACGCGCTCTGACCGTCGCCAAGGACTTTTCATTTTCAAGCCACGCGCGGTCGCGCGCCAGGCCGACGTGAACGGCATCGAGCAAATCCTGGTCTCGGAACGGTTTCGTTAGGAACTCGACCGCGCCCCCTTTCATCGCCTTGACTGACATGGGAATGTCGCCGTGCCCGGTGATGAAGACGATCGGCAACTGAATATTTTCTCGCGACAGCTCAAGCTGAAAATCAAGACCGCTTTGCCCCGGAAGGCGGACATCGAGCACGAGACAGGTCGGTCCGTTGGGTCGCCCAGATCTGATGAAGTCGCCGACCGAAGCAAGGAGGTTGACGGCAAAGCCGACGGAACGCAGCAGACCGCCAAGCGCCTCGCGGATCTCCGGGTCATCATCGATGACAATGATGGTTGCTGGCGCCTCGGTCAATCGTCAGAACTCCCAAGATGAATCGACGTTTTGGGATATATACTATCTACCCGCACTGCAGCAGCAGCGCGCCAAGCCCAACCAGCATAGGGCCGGTCACGCGATGAGAACACTCCTCCACTCTCCTTCGCTAATGCCGAAACGGGCCTTCTTTCGGACATCAGAATGCGCGATAACGACCTCGGCCACAAGGCTAGATGCGAGCGGCCGCAAAAGCGCTTGCGCGTCCAGCAGTCTGCCGTGGCTTGCCGATGCGCCACATGTCCGGCGATGAAGCGCGCGCAAGTCTTAGACAATCTATACGATTGTATAGCTTGCGACGCTTTTGTCGCCGTTCAATACTAAACCCCTCCAGTCAAGCGCGCCACAACGCTAATTCGGCACGATGCCGGCCGGCGAAGTTGGGAGGCGGCAGTGCCAATCAAGAGACCTCTGATTGCGATCGTCGACGACGACGAGTCGATGCGGGACGCTATAAAGGGGCTCATGAGGTCGATGGGATTTGACGCCGAGTCTTTTTCATCCGCTGATGATTTCTTGATGTCGCCTCATATCCGCCGCACGGCCTGCCTCGTGACGGACATCAATATGCCCGGAACGAGCGGACTCGATCTGCACCGCCGGCTCGTCGCACTGGGCAAGAGCATTCCGACTATTCTGATCACCGCCTTCCCGGAAAATAATATGGGCGCGTCAGCATTGGACGCGGATGTCGTCGGCTGCCTGACAAAACCGTTCAACGGACAGTTTTTGCTTGATTACATCCGTTCTGCGCTGGCTCCCAACGGCGAAGGCGAAAGCGGTTCTTGAGGTCGCAGAGATCTGTTGTGGGTTACACCACAAGGCCGACTTTCAGCATCTTGGAAAGAGAGGCTGTGAAGCCCGTGGTTCGTATCTCATCAAGAGCCGCAGCAAATGACTTCCGCATCTCTATCGATGCTTCGTTCAAAACCGCTTTACGCGTGCGTGCGTACCGCAGGTGGCCTCGGAAACACCAAAGCCGCCGTCCGCTCTTTGACGTAACGAGAAACAACCACCCGCAATTATCGCCTTTGCATTCCCGGATGAGGCGGCGCCCATTGCGCCCGGTGATCAAATCACTTGCCGAAACGGCGAACAGCGCAACGAGGTCGCCCGGGTCCTTAAGAGGCAGCAGCCACGTAAAACCGTCCTTGGTTTTGGATAGCACCTGCCGGGCGCGAGCCCTCTTGGCAATGTCGTGGACGATTTCGGAAGCTAGATCCGGGTAAGGCTGGCGAGCGTCTTCCGATAGGAAGAGCGTATAGATTGCTTCACGAAGGATCACCGCTTCTTTCAATGAGGCCTCGGCTCTGCGGGGGATGAGCTTTAGCAAACGCACTAAGTCCGGCCATTTGTTCTTCATCTATGAGGCCGGGCCGTGGTGCGAGGACGACGACATCATCATACGAGTGCAGGAGATCGGGTCCCCGTCGATCCCCCCGATTGTCGACCGTATTGGCGAAATCCAGGGCGGATGCCCACCGCCGTTCCGGGAAAGGTCGCAAACTGCACCCCTGACGCGCCGAGCCGGGCTCAAGGCTGAACTCAGCTCGGCATCCACCTGTCGCATCAGGTGACGTCGAAATTCCGCAGTCTCGTCCGCGCATTCGACAGACGAAGGGACAAATTGCGGGTCGAATTTCGGCCTATTCAATCGCGGTGGATCTTGACGTTTGCTGTTGCTGCCGGCTCCTCAGCCGGCCCGGCCTCATGGGGCGGCCTCTTTGCCTCCGTTGGCACTGATCAAAAAAGCCGATCCGAGATCATAGAGCGGGCAACATCTGAAATCGCCAGCTTCATCGGAACTGTCCTAGGGCATTAGGAATTACCATGATGGCCGCCTGCCATCACTCAGGAGGTGATGGCGCAGTGCCATGAGGAGCGACATGACGGGGAATGACGCACTCCGCGAGGAAATCTATCGGCTTGCCGCGGTGGCCGAAACCGACCCAGCAACAACGTCGAATTTGAAGTCGCTGGCCGTCCAACTCTGGGCACACTTCGACGAGTTCACTGTCGAGGACCTGGAAGATATACTGAGGGACGAATGGAGGACTCGCGGCCTACCGTTCAACGACAACGCGGAAATATAGTGATCGCTCAACGTCGTTCCCGGCGGCGGTGCCCCACCAACTCGGTTTATCGCCAGGCGCTCGGAACCATGTGACGCCTTTTGCGGTAGAACACACGTCATCGCCCGGCTATAAAGATATGCTGCGTTGGCTTTTTAGCGGTAACCGATGCCCAATTCTCCCGAATCCTCAGATGAAAGCGTTAGCAACTCGAGCTCGGCTCGCAATCAGACAGTAGATTCGGCAGCGCAAGCGGCCGCCTCGGATTCGCCGGGAACCATTCAAGTCGACGACCCGCAACCGCCCCATCGATCCTTTAGCCAAACTAGACGAGCCGTCGGGACGCTGTTCCGTGCGCTGCGCCAAGATCTGCAGGCAAGTTCAGCTTTGACAAAGATCAACACGGCCGCATTGGCTTGGGGGGCGAAGCTAAAGACATGGACGCCGTTCACGTCATCTCCCTACATGTGGATTACGACTGCTTTGGTCGAAGCAGGGCGCCGTTTTCGCAATCAGCATTCAAAGCCGCGTGAAAGTCGCCGCAGCGCTTCGCTCGTTGCCGGCTGGCGGAAATTCGCTGTTGGATTCGCGCTTCTTGTCTGCCTCCTCGCAGGAAGCCTGCTGGCGTGGGCACTCAAGGACGTGCCCTGGAGCGAAATCCGGGATGGAACGTTAAAGCCGGTGGTGGTGCTGGAAACCGCTGACGGGGCGCCGTTGGTGAGACAGGGACCTTATCAAGGGCCATATGCTCGATACGACCAGTTTCCGCCCCATCTGATCGATGCCGTCCTTTCAATTGAAGATCGCCGGTTCATGCATCATTTCGGCATCGATCCGAGGGGCATCGGGAGGGCGCTTCTGCGGAACCTGGAGGCGGGTTCCGTGGTGGAGGGTGGCAGCACGATCACCCAGCAGCTCATCAAGCTGCAATACCTCGACAGCGACCGAACAATAAAACGAAAGGTTCAGGAGGTTGTCATCGCGGTCTGGCTGGAGTGGAAGCTCGGCAAGAGGGAAATCCTGACGCGCTATCTCAATAGCGTCTATCTCGGCGCCGGCGCCACCGGCATGCCTGCGGCCGCGCGGATCTATTTCAACAAGGATGTCGGTGACCTCAACCTGCCGGAGTCGGCGATGCTGGCGGGGTTGCTGCGGGCGCCGAGCCAATGGAATCCCATCGACAATTTCGAAGGCGCCCGGCAGCGCACCATGGTCGTTCTCGACGCGATGGCGGCCAATGGCAAGATCACCGCACCACAAGCGGCTCAGGCCAAGACGAGCTTTGCCAGGCTGCAACCTACGACGCCCACGCCGCGCTCCGGAAGTTGGTTTGCCGACTGGATTTCGCCGCAAGCGAGCGAAATCGCCGGCTCCTCACCAGGTTCGACCACGGTGCGCACCACGCTGGTGCCGCAGTTGCAGCTGATCGCCGAAAGGGTCGTGAAAAGTGCTCTCGACAGTCAGGGAAAGACGGTCGGAGCATCGCAGGCCGCGTTAGTTGCGATGATGCCCGATGGCGCGGTCGTTGCCATGGTTGGCGGGCGTGACTACAAGGAAAGCCAGTTCAATCGTGCGGTCTCTGCGATGCGACAGCCCGGTTCTACCTTCAAGCTGTTCGTCTATTACGCAGCATTGAAGGCTGGGCTCACCTTGTCTGACCAGGTTTTGGACGCGCCAATCGACATCAATGGCTGGTCGCCTGAAAATTCCGGCGGCAGCTATCGCGGTTGGGTGACGCTTGCTGAGGCGTTCGCGCGATCGCTCAATACCGCGTCAGTGGCGCTTGCCGAAGAGGTAGGTCTGGACAATGTGATTGCCGCGGCGCGCGAACTCGGCATCGATGCGCCGCTGGCCAACACGCCGTCTCTGGCGCTTGGCACATCCGAAGTTAATCTGCTCAACCTCACCAGCGCCTATGCGTCTGTCCAGCTCGGTAGGGCACCCGTCAAGCCCTGGGGCATCATCGACTTTCAAGCGGCAGGGCAGCCTAAGGCCTTTCGAATTGGCTTACAATCAAAGCCGAATGTCGATCTTTCGCCCTACCAATCCGATCTCCTCGGCCTCCTTCAGTTGGTGGTCGAGCGCGGGACTGGACGTGGGGCAGATCCCGGCACGTTTGCGGCCGGCAAGACCGGCACGAGCCAGAACAATCGTGATGCCTGGTTCATCGGCTTCACGGAAGCGCTCGTCGTCGGTGTCTGGGTTGGCAATGATGATGACGCGCCGATGAAGGGAGTGACGGGCGGCGCCCTGCCAGCACATATTTGGCGGGATTTCATGCGCGAGGCGGCGACCGAACCGATGCTGAACGGAGTGCGATCGACAGAAGCGGCGAGCGATGGTCAAGGCGCACCGCAATCTTGCAATATAAACGCCTGCTCGCGCAGTTACCGCTCCTTTCGTCCGTCCGATTGTACTTATCAGCCATATTCCGGAAGCCGACGGCTTTGCGAAAAGTGATGCGGCCCGGCAGAGATCGAGCACCGGTCGTCCTTGCCTCACGCCTTTAGGCTGAACGTCATTGTTTAATGCGACGACCTCTTGCTGCGAGCGGTCGCGCTGCCCAGTTGCTCTGCATCCATCTGTCAACAACCTACAGCTCACACTCACCATAGACCGCAAAGAGCGTGTCTCGGATCTAGCAGAATCCGTTCAGCTTGAGGATCTTATGGGCGTCGATTGCCGCCCGGAGTTCATCTTCGGAGTTTCGATCTCCTCGGTTAGCGTCCGGATGGTGCATCTTGAGCATCAGTTTGTAGCGTCGCCTAATTTCCACAGGCGTCGCGTCCTGCGAAAGGCCAAGCGTTTCGAAAGCTTTTGCTTCCAATACCTTGAGCTTACGCTGCTGGAGATCGGCTTTCGTGGCCTGATGTCGTGCAGCAATCTTGCGTGCGTTAAGAGTTTTTGCCGTACCGGAGCGAACGGTCGAAGGAAGCGGCGTCTCTGTCGCCGGCTCAACGCGGGTCCCCCACGTCTTTCGGCTGCCGTTTGCTGCTTCCCTCTGATAGCGGGCGGTCACCGGATCAGACAGATTGCTCGCGAAATTATAACCCTTATTGTATTCCCTCGCATGTTGAGGACAGAACATCAGGTACAAACCTTCTGCATCTCGCCCAACGGGCGCACGATTGGTGCCGCCGCTTTCGCAACCGTCCCACTGGCATTTCTGCTGGTAAAGCTCGCTGAGCGGAGCTGATTTTTTGCGCGTTGGCCTCAGGCCTACGAAAATCTTCGAATCAAACGTCATCGCGCGTTATATGGCGATCTGCAGAGAGGCGGCAAGCAACCATGCAGGAGGGGTTCCTGTTTCGGCATTTTGACTTCTTGCTCGTCACCGGCCCTCAGTACCTCGCGCACTATATCCTCGTCCTGACCCGCCTCGGTGTCTGCAGCGACGGTCGTCTCGATTTCCCGTGTTCTGATGCCTGCGAAGTGTCTCCCAGGTGGCGCCTAGCAGGCTCGAGACACTGGCAGAGGTTCGGGGCGCGATGCACATCTTGACAGCCGCGCGTTCAGGACGGCAATCCAGGCGTTAACGTCCAAGGGGCGAAGTTCTCTTGAAACTTCATCGCGGACATTAAACGTATACACGTTGTGGGAGCGCCGAGCACGCCTCCACGGCGTGCTCGCTTATACTTTTCGCTGAACTCGTCGAGGCGCCGAAACCGGCAGCACAATCCGTCAACCGTTGAGGCTCCGAACAGCCGCGGCGCTAGCTCCGCCGGCAGCCCGGCGCGTAGGAAGCGCCTTGGCCGAAAGGAGTGCGTAAATGATCAGCGGAAGGCAGACCAGATAGGATATCCGGATTCCAGCATGCTCGGCAATAAAACCGAGCAGCGGCGGCGCCAGGAAGAAAACGACAAAGGTCATCTGGCCGAGGGCGGCGACGTTGAGATGCGCCGCTCGATCTATGCGCTGGGCCGCCGCCGAGACGGCGAGGGGATATACCGCACTGCAACCAGCGCCCATCAAGGCAAAGCCCGCCAGCGCGATATAGGGATGCGGCGCTCCCGATACCGCGCAGATGCCAATCGCCGAAAGAATAAGCAGCATCGTGGCGACGGCCCGCGCGCCAAACCGATCGACCAGCGGATCGACGAACAGGCGCGCCAGCGCCATGCAGAAAGTAAAGAGCGTCAATCCCAGTCCGCCAATGAAGGGCTCGACCGAAAAAACGTCGCGCATATAGATCGCCGACCAGTCGATCCCGGCACCTTCGACGAGAAAGGCCGCGATGCCGATCACGCAGAGCGGCATGAGGCCCCAGGTGGGAAGCGCTACCGGCGGTGCCTTGCCTTCATGCAACGCGATCCGCGCCGGCGCATTCCGCATGCCGGCAATCGTCCAGATACCGATGACAAGAACCGCGACAAAGGTCACGGCGAGATGGAGTTGCATCGAAATGCCGGCTTGGCGGACGATTGAGGAGACAAGTGCTGTGACGAAGAAGCCGAGGCTCCAGAAACCATGCGCTCTGTTCATCACGCCGCGTCCTAGCTGCGCTTCGATGCGGTCGATCTCAACGTTGAGATTGATCTCCAGCGCTCCGGCGAGCAGCCCCTCGACGAAAAGCACACAGAATACGACTGGCGCCGCACCGATCCAAGGCACCAGCGACAGCAGCGCAGACGTGCCGAGAACAGTAATGAATGCGGTCGTACGCGCGCCGAGCCGGGCGATCAAGGGCGAAGATAAGGTCAACGAAATTAAGGCGCCGATGGCAGCCCCTATCAGCGTTAACCCAAGCTCGGATTTATTGACGCCAAGTGCAACCTGCAAATCCGGCATCCTCGACAGCAGCGCCCCCAGCGACACAGCGAAGAGAAAGAAGCAGACATAGATCCGCTGCTGCGGCGCGATTATCATGATGCAACTCCGGGGATTGGCGCGTCCAAGCAGAACACGCGCTTATGGCGCCTGTGATGTCTATCTCACGGGGCCGGAGATCGAAACTTGTTTCTCAGTGGAGTATGGTCGAGAAATGATCTCACAACAGGGCGCAATTATTGCAGAGCGGGTTTGAAATGTCTCGAGAAAATAGCCTGAATTCTGCATTGCTTGCCTCGAACCAGAAGCGGTAATGGATCAAATGTTCCGCCTCAACCAGAAACGGTCGGCGGCCGTTCGTGACCGAAGAGCGTCACAATGGGTCTTCATCCCCACTCATTGCCGCGGCCGTTCCAATATCAGCGATGTCGCGAGTGGCGTTCGTACTCAGCGGTCGAGACAATCAGTCAGTGAAGGCCCTGCAACCTATTCCGGCGCTCGCTCAATAACTCCCGTTGAACCAAGGCCTTAGCGTGCTCGCGAAGACCGTTCGGTCCGGACAGGCCGAGTTCAATAAACCTCGTTTCTATTTCTTTGGGCATACTATTCGCTTCGTGCTGGCAAAGCCGCACCAGCCACTTCCATTCATCGTTGGTTAGCTGCGTTCGCGTGATCGTCATCTGTTTCCCCCCGGAAGACGATTATCGCAGGTTCAGAGAGAGCTGCAAGACCGATATGCTTGGAAATGCGGCGAATCCAGATCCGGCGGCACCGCGTTTTCCGTTTCGCCATTGATGAGCCGTGGGTTGGCCGTGTACACGCCTCAGCCGCCAGCCGCTCGACGACGCTAATCTGGGGTGCGTGCCTAAGTATTTCCTACCGGATGCGCGGCATGCCACCCCGACCATCGGAATGTCGGCATGCCTTCGGGACACGCCAGTTCCATAAATAAGGGTTATCCAACTCGAACTGTGTAGCGACTATTTAGTAATGCGACAGTTGGGCCAGTTAGAGATGCGACAGTCGTCGCCTCTTCATCGACTCGAGCGGAAACCCCGTCGGCAGAGAATACTTGTCGAGGATACGGTCTGAAGACCGGGGCGTTGCGGGCGCGCGACTAAGCCTCCGGAAGCGAATAGCGCGTGAGAACCGCGTCCTCGCCATCGAGGCTCACTTCGACGACCTCGTTCACCATATCCTGTGCCCCTGCCAAGTCCTGCAAGATGAGCGCAAACAGATCTCGTTGCAGCGCAGGTAGCACCTGGGGAACTATTATCACCAGACCCGCATGCAACGCCTCTTTTGCGTAGAGCTTCCGGAAGTCGCGCGCATTGTTCGTTACGAACGTGAAATCCTCTGCTACGATGCGAGGCATCAGATCCCAGTCGGTCTCGCCGCTCAGCCCCAGCCAATTCACATGAAAGCAATCGTGACCATGCACTTGCGCCACGGCGACGAGGGACGTGTGAAGGCATTCATCAATAAGAAACTTCACGAAGGTGAGCCGGAGGGCTTAGCAGCACTTTCGCTGCGAATTCGCAGACGCTTCTCAGACTTCACCTTCAGGCCCTGCTCCGAGAGCTTCCGCGGCCGTCCCCTGGCGGGATGGGCCACAGCCCAGATCTCGGCAAGCTCCACCATGCGCTCGGTGAGCGAAGGGTAACCCTCGACAATTTCCGCGGTGCTTGCGCCCTGGGTCTTCATCGCGGCAATCGTTCGCACTGGAACACGGGTTCGCTTGAACACCGGCTCGCCGCCCACGACGCCCTTCACACTCTGGATCATTCGTTCAGCTTCTCGAAGCGCCTCGGCACGTGCGGCCAGTTGCTCCCTTGCCCGCGCGACATCGACGATAAGATAGTCGTCCGCCCTAACGGTATCGGCATTCGGGTTCTGGTCTATGGTATCAAAAAGACGTTTGCGGCGCTCGGCGGACAAGATCGATCCGACGCCATACCAGAGCTTCAACCGAAGCAGATCCTCATCAGTAAGCGCTCTACCCTTGCCGCCGATGAGATGAGTCGCGATGATCCGCTTGTCGATCGCATTGTGCACCGACTTCACAGCGATCCCGCTGACTGCTGCGGCCTCGGCGGGCGTGTAGGCGTACGATGCGTTGGCCATAATCATTCTCCTTGAGGAGAATATATAATGCAGGTGCCGTCCCCGGTAAAGATCGACCGAGCGTTTCGATCTCGCTTCTAGTCAGCTTGTTGGTGGGCACTTCTTCTCAAGCGGCCGTTCGGTCACACGAAACAGTGTTTCCGCCCAGGCGAGGGACTTGCTTGCGCCGGATCGTCACTTGGATGCCTTGAAGATCAAGAGCCGGGAATTTCACAAGATTGGCTCTCGCTGAGTGTTGTAATTGCACGGCTATCGGTTCTGCTGCCATCAAGGCGTGCATCGATGGTTTTCGCAATGGCGGCTGAAACAATGCCAAACGAAGGCTCTGCACCCTCGTTGAGCCGTGACATCACTCTCGCCTTGCCTGAAAGCTGTGATCGGCTGACCGCCAATGCCATGCCGGTAAGTGGAACGAGCGCACAATTGCGGTAAGATGTTTCGTTTCCGGTTCTTGAGGTCCAATGTCTGACGTCGATTGGTTAAGCCATCTCCTGCAAATCGTCACGGTAACCGGTCAGCTCGAGGTGCGCTGTGCCTATGGTACGCCGTGGCGTCTGACGTGGAGCCGGGCGGCGGCGAACGAAATTCCCTACCACGTCATCGTCAAGGGCCGGGCCATCTTCGAGGATCCGGAGACGCGAACGGCGAGGGAGCTGGTGAGCGGGGATATCGTGCTGCTTCCTCACGGTGCGGCGCACGTGCTTCACGACGGTAGCGGACAAACGCCAATCCCCACCCAGCAGCGCAAAGGCTCTGCCGGATGGATGTTGAGCGAGAACGACAGTCAGGGCGAGCAACTCGATTTGTTGTGTGGGCGATTTTTCATTGCACCGCCCCACGATCGGCTGATCCGCAATTACCTGCCTACGAACCTTGTGGCGCGAACGATCGGCGGCCTCGGAAAAGACGGTATCGGATCGGCTGCCGATCAACTGGCCAGCCTGGTGGGACTGATGCGGATGGAGTCTGCCGGCGACCGCGCAGGAGGGCGGGCCGTTCTCAACGCCCTTTCTTCGGCCCTGTTCACGCTGGTGCTGCGAGCGGCGAGCGAATCCGACAAAGCTCCCGAAGGCTTGTTGGCCCTGGCCGGCCACCCGCGATTGGCTCCGGCAATTGCCGCCATGCTCGCCGATCCGGCCCAGCCATGGAAACTGCCCGATCTGGCGGACTTGTGTGGCATGTCACGCGCCACATTCATGCGGCACTTTCAGGACAGGCTGGGTTGCTCCGCGCTCGACCTGTTGACCGATCTCCGCATGAGTTTGGCCGCCAACGAGCTAAAGAAGCCAGCAATCAGCACCGAGGCTGTGGCCGAAACAGTCGGCTATCAATCTGTCTCGGCATTCCGTCGTGTATTTACTGAGAGAATGGGAATGACCCCCGGGGAATGGCGCCGACAAGCGCATACCGGACCGGCACGCGGCGAGGAATGATCCTTTCGCGCATCATATTGAGGTAATTCAGTCTCGATATTCGCACCGATGGCCGTAAATTAGGCTCCGTAATCACTTGATGAGGAGCCACCCAATGAACTACATCAGCAACGCAGCCAACGAACTGACGCCGACGAACGCCGTCATCGAAACCATCCTGAGCCGTAGTGCTGCCAAGTACTATGACCGCGCCGCCACCCTGAGCGACGATGAGATCCGCAACCTGGTGCGGATCGGCACGTCCGCACCGACATCGTTCCACCTGCAGAACTGGCGGTTTATCGCCGTCCGTACGCCTGACGCCAAGGCACTGCTCCATCCGATCGCCTGGAAGCAGCCCGCGATCCTCGACGCCGCCGTTACTTTCATCATCGTCGGCCAGTTGGCCGATGCCAGCACGGTCCCCGCGCGCCTGGCGCCGGTCGTGGAAGCCGGCATCATGCCGGACCATCTGGTGCCGGAATGGGAAATCCCCGCTCGCGGCCTGTATGACGACCAGCCGCAGCGCCAGCGCGACGAGGCGGTGCGCTCCGCTACCTTCGGCAGCGCCGCAATCATCTATGCCGCCCGTTCGCTCGGCCTGGGTTCGACACCGATGATCGGCTTCGACGCAGAGGCCGTGCATCGCGAATTCGGCCTGGCCGAAGACGAAATCCCGGTGATGCTGCTGACCGTCGGGCCGGAGCGGGCCGGCAACTGGCCGCAGAAGCCGCGCATGCCGGTGGCCGACGTCCTGTCCTTCGCCTGATTACCAATCCAATCAAACAATAGGAGATTACAATGTCCAGAACCGTTGTTCTGACGCCGGAACAGGTGCCGGCTGAGTCGAAACAGACGCTCGACACGTTCACCAGGAACATCGGGTTCACGCCGAACATGATGGCGGCCTTTGCGCAGAGCCCCATTGCGTTCAACGCCTGGGCCACCCTGCTCGGCTCCCTGAGCAAGGCGCTCGACGTAAAGACACGCGACAGCATCGGCCTTGCCGTCTCGGAGGTGAACGGGTGTAATTACTGCCTGACTGTTCACAGCTTCACCGCTGAACATATGGCTAAACTGCCGGCCGATGACATCATTCTCGCGCGCAAGGGTCATGCTACCGACCCGAAGCGGGACGCCGCCGTCCAGTTTGCACGCAAGGTCGTCGAGACCCGCGGGCAAGTCAGCGACGCCGACCTGAAAGAGGTCCGGGATGTCGGCTACACCGACGCCAACATCATCGAGATCATCGCACTGGTGGCGATGTATTCGCTGACGAACTTCTTCAACAACGTCTTCGATCCCGAGAAGGACTTCCCTCTCGTCACTCCGGCTGGCTCGATCTGAGCCTTCGACTGCGCAACCTTTTGAAGCTTTGGGATCATTGACATGAATATTCTCCATATCGATAGCAGCCCGAGACAGGGATCGCACAGCCGCCAGCTTTCGGCGGCGATCATCGAAAAGCTTCTTGAGGTTGCGCCCGGCGCGAGCATCATTCGACGTGACCCTGGGGGCTGAACCCCTGCCGCAAACCGAAGCCATCTACGCCGTTGCGTTGGCGTCGCCGGCAACGTTGGCCGCCCCGCCGATGGGTTCTCTCGATCTTTCCGAAGCGCTTATTCGGGAAGTCGAAGCGGCCGACGCGATTGTCATCGGAACGCCGATGCACAATTTGACGATACCCTCGGTCCTCAAGGCGTGGATCGATCAGATCCTGCGTGTCGGCCGCACAATGAAGTCGACGCCATCAGGGAAGGTGGGAATGCTCCGGGACCGACCGGTCTATATCGGCGTGGCTTCCGGTGGCTTCTTCACCGGCGAGCGCGCCAACCAGCCGGATTTTCTCACACCCTATCTGTCGCTGGCACTCAGCTCCATCGGTCTGAAAACGCAACAATTTCTCCCGCTTCAAGGGACCGCCTTCCTGGATCGGAGCCAGGCGCCGTTAGCGAGGGACAAAGCCCTCGCCGCTCTCGACCTGACCGCCGCTGAGCATTTTCGAGAATTCCACGATCGTCCTGCGGTGCTTACGAGCGCTGGCAGACCGTTTCGCGATCCCCTCTGCTCAGGAGAGCGTCGCCAGCAGCATTCTGACCGCGCGCCGCAGGTTCTTGGCACGCCCGTATCTCAACCTCCGGCCGCCGCCGGACCGTGAACATGAGGTCTCGTTATGATTTTACCTACCAATGCGTTTCCCCAAATCGGCGACAGGATCACCGGCAAATCAGCATCGCCTGATGACAGCGCCGTCCGCGAATGGATCGGAGCAGAAGCGTTCGGCCATTGGACCGAACTGCGGACCTGGATTGACGAATTCTATCCGGGAGTTTTCGCGCCGGATTGGCTCTACGGCGGCAAGAACCGCGGTTGGTCCTTGCGCTATAAGAAAACGAAGGCGTTCACCACCTTGGTGCCGGAATACCGGCGGTTTTCGGCTCTTGTGGTTATGGGTGGAGCAGAGCGTGAGAAGTTCGAGGAGCGGCGTTATGTCTGGCGCCCGCAACTGGTCAAGCTTTACGATGAAGCCAAAACATATATCGATGGGAAATGGCTGACACTTGCCATCTCATCGGCAGACGATCTGCATGATGTGACGGACCTTCTGACGATGAAGCGCCCGCCACCACCCCGTAGTTGAAGCCGAATAAGCCGGGCTGTGCCGCGCGGTATCACACAGCAGTTCGATAACAAGGTCTTCGCGGAAGGCGTCAAGTCGATAACGAGTTGCGCGAGAGATCGAAAAGACCTTCCACGCCTGCAATTTACCCCAAACCAACAAATATCTGAGGAGACAATTCCATGAAAGCGATCGTAGTGACCGACCAGGCTGCGGGAACAGCCGGAATGAAGCTGCTGGAGCGGCCCGAGCCGCAGGCCGCGATAAACGACGTCGTTGTTGAGGTCCATGCAGCGGGGTTCGTCAATACCGAACTGGACTGGCCTTCGACCTGGACCGATCGGACCTTCCGTGATCGGACGCCATCGATCCTCGGGCATGAGCTGGCCGGTGTGATCACCGCGCTGGGCTACGGCACCACGGGGCTGTCGATCGGTCAGCGGGTGTTCGGCCTGTCTGACTGGTATCGCGACGGCACACTTGCCGAGTACATAGCCGTCGAGGCACGCAACCTCGCGCCGCTGACGGGCGACGTCGACTTCACAGTTGGCGCAAGCCTGCCGATATCTGGCCTGACCGCGTGGCAGGGGCTGTTTCAACATGGCCGCCTTCAAGCCGGGCAGAGCGTCCTCGCACACGGCGCGGCTGGCGCCGTCGGCTCGATCGTGACGCAGCTTGCGCGGGAAGCCGGCGCCTATGTCATCGGTACCGGACGCGCCGCTGACCGCCAGAAGGCTCTGGACTTCGGTGCAAATGAATTCGTCGATCTTGGAAACGACACCTTAGAAGACGTGGGTGGCGTCGATCTGGTGTTCGACGTTATCGGCGGCGATGTTCAGAGGCGGTCCGCAGCGCTGATCCGGTCCGGAGGTACGCTGGTGACCGTCGTCGGACCGGCTGAGGCGCGGCCCGCCGACGGCCTTGCGATAGACTTCGTCGTCGAATCTGATCGTGCCCAATTGAGTGAGATCGTCCAGCGGGCGCGGGATGGACGCCTGCGGACGAACATCGGCAAAGTCTCGACCCTCGACGACGCTGTTGCGACCTTCAACTCGAAAGAGCGACGCGGGGGGAAAACGGTTATCCGCGTTACCCCGTGAGGACTCGGGGAGGGAGGGCGTTCCTCTCTCCCCGACTATCGTTTAAGGGGCAGCGACCTTCGGCTCCGTAAGCTGTTGCGCGAGCAAGCCGGCGTTAGGCGTGAGCGTGGAGAAATCACGCGCACAAAGATGAAGCCGCCTAAGCGCCCAGGGGTCTCGCAGCGGTACCATTGACAAGCCGATCTGCCCCAGATCTTTGGTGGAAGCCTCCGATAAAATGGCGATCCCAACACCGGACTCGACCAACATCGCGACGTCCTCAATCCGTCTGAGTTGAATGCGGTAGTAGATCTGGCGACCCAGGCGAGCTGCACGTTCTCCCAAATGAACTTCCAGTGCGGCGTCGGACAAGCCGACGAACGGCTCGCCCACGACGTCCGCAAAAGCGATCGATCGTTGGTCGCTGATGCGATGCTTTTCGCTCACCACGACGACAAGCTGGTCTTGCGCAATAACGCGAGTCTCCAACGCTGCCAAATCGGCGATGTCGGCCACAACTCCTAAATCAGCTCGGCCTTCCGCGATAGCCAGGGCAATCTCCGTGCTTGGCCGTTCATTGAGATCAATGGAAAGATCCGGATAAGCGACCAGGAACCGGCCGAGTTGATACGGTAGAAAAGCAGCCAACCCGGCCGTGTTGGACAAGAGCCTGATGCGCCCTTTCAGGCCAGTACCGTAGCCGCGCAGTTCTCCACGCATCTGCTCCACTTGCTCCAGGATCAAACGGGCATGGCGAACCAGGGCATCACCGGCCGCAGTCGTCGTGACCCCCCGCCTATTTCGCTCCAGGAGCTGCGCGGCAAGCGAAGATTCCATTCCGGAAATACGTTCGCTCACGGAAGCGAGAGCCAGATTCATGGTCTCGGCGCCCTTGGTGAGGCTGCCTTGCTCCACCACAGTCAGGAACAACCGCATATCCGTCAAATCGAAGCGCAAAATCTTTTCCTTCGGCGTTGCCGAAACCACCCTTCGGAAATGGCCAATTGTGGCGTTTGGCCGGCGAGTGTATCTAAGTACATCCGACGCCATATTCGCCGATTTTTGGTGATAGAGCAAGAATTGGATAGTCGCGTCCTGATGAGAGCTACGTTTGCTCGCCGATCTGCCATGCCATATGCGCGCGGCTGCCATCGGCTCGCTCGAAGTCTTCAATGCAACACAGCGCTGTTCGAGTGGATCAAAATGACTGCTTATCTTTCGTCGCATGTACTACTTGTCGTGTTGACGTTTTTCCTCGCCGGGATCGTCAAGGGCGTGGCCGGGATGGGCCTGCCGACCGTCGCCATGGGTGTCCTCAGTGCGATCATGTCGCCGGTCAGCGCAGCTTCGCTGTTGGTCATTCCATCGTTTGTCACCAATTTTTGGCAGCTATTCACGGGGCCGAATTTCCTGACCCTGATAAGAAGGCTTTGGCTGATGATGCTCGGCATCATGGTTGGCACACTCGCCGGCTCATGGCTGCTGACGAGCGCCAATACGGAATACGCAAGTGTCGGATTGGGCTCCGCCTTGATTCTCTATGCGATGCACGGCCTGTGGGCGAAGCCATTGTCGGTACCTGCGCGCCTTGAGCGTTTATTGTCGCCTGTTATTGGGTTGACAACCGGGGCGATCAACGGAGGAACTGGGATTTTCACACTTCCTGCGGTTCCCTATCTCCAGGCTCTCGGCCTTGCTAAGGGCGATCTAATTCAGGCACTGGGACTGTCGTTCACGGTTTCAACAATTGCGCTTGCGATGGGCTTAGCTCTTGGCGGAGCTTTCCACCTTGGAAACATGACCTTGTCCGCACTTGCGGTCATTCCCTCATTGCTGGGCATGTGGGTCGGAACAGCAGTCCGTGAGCGCATAAGTGCAGCAACCTTTCGGCGCTGGTTCCTGATCGTCCTTGCCATTCTTGGCCTGGAACTCGCCGTTCATCCATTCTTCCTCTGAGGCAGAGGACGATGCCCAGATCGCAAGCCCGTATGTTTCATCGGGCGTCGCCACCATCAACGGAGAAGAACATGTCCCGCATCGCTATCCCTGGGCCAGGCGAGTCGCCCGCCGAATCGCAGGCAATTCTGGACCACGTCAGCAAGACGCTCGGCTTCCTGCCGAACCACTATCGTCTCATGTCCATCAGTCCGAACGCCCTCGGCGGTTGGGCGGGCCTGATGGGGCCTGTGTCGAAGACCCTCGACCTGAAGACGCGGGAGGGGATGGCGCTCGCGGTCTCGGAGGCGAACGGCTGCGACTACTGCCTAGCTGCGCACAGCTACGTCTCGACGAAATTGGCGAAGATTCCGTCAGAGGAGATCGCGCTGAATCGGCAAGGCCAGTCGGGCGACCCGAAGCGGCAAGCTGCAGTGGCCTTCGCGAAAGCGCTCATCGAGACGCGGGGTAAAGTCTCCGATGCGCAGTTCGCGGCGGTCAAGGACGCTGGATGGACCGACGCCAACGTCGTCGAGATGATAGCGTTGACAGCCCAATTCCTGCTGACCAACTTCATGAACAACGCGGTGCAGACTCCGATCGATTTCCCTAAAGTCAGCCCTGCCTCATAGTGTTATATCGTAAACGTAGTACCTATCTTCATCGTTCGTGGGCCGGAGCCACGCCACAGTATCCGGAATCCCTCCATCGTATCCGGGGCTTGCCGGCAGTTCGCCACGACCTTCCAATCGCCTGTGGGGATACCCAATTCCGACAGCAAGGCGCTCTTCGGCAACTACATCGTCTTTGACAAGTTTGACTGAGAGACGCCACCTGCCATGCAACGCCGAGACTAACGCGCGACTATTTGTATGAAACAAAGAATTCTCATCTGCTGAAATATTCCATCACTGATAGTTATCGCTGGAAACTTACTACACGCCTACAGTTTTGACGGAATCGTCGTGGCAGGGATTGTTAAATCAGCCGATGCTGATTGACAGCGGCCGCAACAAGCGTGACGGTGGTTTCCAATTGGGGGATACCATGGGCGAACCTGATCAGGGAGCAAGCGTCTATATTCTTGGGCATTCAGACCATGAGCTGGAGCGGTTGCGACGTCAGGCTCAGCTGATTGATCCGATCACCCGAGGTTTTCTTATCGAAGCAGGAATTGGCCCCGGGATGAGCGTCCTTGATGTCGGCAGCGGGGCTGGCGATGTCAGCTTTCTTGCTGCGGAATTGGTGGGGGCCTCCGGACAGGTTGTCGGAGTTGATCGATCGGCGATAGCTGTTGCTAAGGCTCGTGAACGTGCCGAGCAGCGTTCACTGAACAACATCACATTCGAACAAAACGAATTGTCATCGATGGTGTTCGACCGCACCTTCGATGCGGCGATTGGCCGTTATGTCCTTTGCTTCCAATCCGATCCCGCCTCGCTTGTTCGGTCGATTGCGAGGCTTGTGCGTCCGGGCGGAACCATCCTGTTCCATGAGCCTGACAGGTCACTTATGCGCTCGTATCCACCTGTGCCGACTTATGATCGTGCCTGTGAATGGGTGGGCGAGACCTACCGCCGGTCCGGCGTCGACGTGAGAATGGGCATTAAACTCTATTCGGCATTCCTCGATGCTGGTCTTTCGGGGCCTAGTATGCGGTTGCACGCGATCATAGGTGGTGCGAACGCGTCCGATGAATTACACTTGGATGCCGATCAGGCGGTTACTCTCGTCGCCGACATGGAGCGCCTGGGAGTGGCAATGGCAAGCGAAGTCAGCGCCGAAACGCTAGTTGAGCGGATAACACGGGAACTCACCGAAAATCAGGGCGTCATTATCGGCCGCGCAGAGATCGGAGCCTGGTCGCAGACGTAAAGGCGGCGCGACTTTTGCTACCACGAGTGCCCGTTCGTCAGAGGCACGGTTGCCGGCTTGTTTTCCGGATGCGCCCAGCGATTGCTGCAGCAGCCCGAAATCCGGCCGCCCCTCCGCATCCAGCACGACGGCTTCGCCGTCGATGATCATCGTCGCCGGCCCGAGCGCTCGGGCGGCCTCTGCGATTGCCGGAAACCGATGCGTCCAGTCATGGCCGCCGCGGGTGAGGATCCTGATCCCCCGCGGCTCGATATGAACGGTAAGGCGATAGCCATCCCATTTCAGCTCCCAGCTCCACTCGCTTCCCTTTGGGGGACGGGACTTCAGTTGCGCCAGCGCGGGCTCGACACGCTCGGGCATCGGATCGAACAGCAGCTGCGGTTGGGCTGGATTGCGCCTGCCTCGCGGCCGGGAACGGATCGGGGCCTCGGTGTCACGAAGGAGGGGTTTTGATCTCGGAGGCTTCGGCATGCCGACAGTTCAGCAGAAAAATCTTAAAGACACTGTGACGATGCCGACTTGTCCCCGCAATTCACACAAAGGGATTAGCGCTCGCAAACGCTCGGAAAAAAATACGCCGTCCGCTATTCAGCTGATTCCCATGAGTATTCTGCTGATTTCTAATGTTCAGGATAATATTCCCATTCCTCCGGTTGCTTGACTCTTTAATTGCGTCGGAACAGAAAGAGAACATCCGCATTTGTTCGACATGATGTCGGCCGACAACACGACCTTGAAGGGAGCCGTGAACGATGACTGCTGCCCGTGAACGGGTGATTTCCGATTTGCGCGAGCGCATCGCCTCGCTGGAGGGCGTGTCAGCCAGAAAGGCTGGCTGTCTGTCCTTCGGCGTATCGGAAATCGATGCGGTGCTGCCGGGAGGTGGTCTGGCCTATGGCGCCCTGCACGAATTTGCCGGCGGCGGAGCAGGGACCGTCGATGGTGCGGCGGCAGCGCTCTGTGCGGCAGGGATCGCGGCCCGCACCAAAGGCCCGATCGTCTGGTGCCTGACGCGCCCAGATCTGTTCTTTCCGGCGCTCGCCCAGGTCGGACTCCACCCCGACCGGGTGATCTTTGTCGAATCCGACAAGGAGGAAGACGTTCTGGCAAACATGGAGGAGGGGCTGTCCTTCGGTGGGCTCGGCGCCGTCGTCGGTGAACTCGTTCGCCTGCCTATGGTCAGCTCCCGCCGGCTGCAGCTGGCAGCTGAGCGGACGGGCACGATGGCGCTCGCTGTCCGACGCTGGCGACGGCAGACGGAGGCGAATGATTTTGGCCAACCGACGGCGTCGACCACGCGATGGCGGGTGAGCGTCATGCCGTCGGAGGAATTGCCAGTGCCGGGCGTCGGAAGGGCTCAATGGTTGCTGGAATTGATGCGCGTGAAAGCGGGTGAATGTGCTGAGTTTCTCGTGAGGGCATGCGATGACAAGGGTCGTCTCGATCTATCTCCCGGATCTGCCGACGGATCGCATTCGTCGCGCCGATCCGTCTATTCCGCCTGAACAGGCGATCGCCGTGATCGCCAGGAGCGGCTCGAAACGCTGGGTGTCGGCCGCCGACGCGGCCGCCAGAAAAGCCGGCGTGCACATCGGCATGCCGGCGGCGAAAGCACAGGCGCTGTTCCGCGGCCTGATGCTGGTCGATGCGGATCCTGTAAAGGATGCAGCAGCACTCGAACGCATTACCCTTTGGGCACTGACGCTCTATTCGCCGATCGTCGCAGTCGACGGGATCGACGGGATCGTCATGGACACCGAGGGTGCCGATCACCTGCAGGGCGGCGAGCTCGCCATGGTGACGAAGATCGCCAATCAGTTCCTGGCCAAAAAACTCACCCCCCGTGTCGCGATCGCCGACACCTGGGGTGCGGCCCACGCCTGCGCCCGTGCCATCAGCCGCGAAACGGTCATCGTGCCTTCAGGTGAGACCGTCCGCGCCGTCGAAAAGCTGCCGATATCGTTGCTGCGCCTTCCCGGGAAAGTCGTCAGCGATCTGCGCACGCTTGGCTTCCAGACCATCGGCGAATTGGCCAACACGCCGCGTGCACCGCTGACGCTCCGTTTCGGTCCGGAGATCGGCCGGCGGCTGGACCAGATGTTCGGCCGCGCTTCCGAACCGATCAATCCGATCCGCACCGCCGAACTGATCGAGGTGAGCCGCGCCTTCGCCGAACCGATCGGTGCTGCCGAAACCATCAACAAATATGTCGGCCGGCTGGTCGTGCAACTGATCGAGGAGCTGCAAAGGCGCGGCCTTGGTGTTCGGCGCGCCGACCTGATCGTCGAAAAGGTCGACGGTACGCGGCAGGCAATCCGCGCCGGCACGGTGAAGCCGGTGCGCGATGTCGCCTGGCTGACGAAGCTGTTTCGCGACCGGACAGAGAAGATCGAGCCCGGCTTCGGGATCGAGAAACTCAACCTGGTTGCGGTGATGGCTGAGCCCCTGGAGGAGCGCCAGAAATCCTCCTCGCTGGTCGAGGAGGAAGTGAAGGACGTGACTCCGCTGATCGATATTTACGGCAACCGTGGCCAGCGTGTTTATCGGGTGGCACCCGTTGCATCCGACGTGCCAGAGCGCTCCGTCCAGCGCATCAGTCCCGCTGCCGATCCGGTCGAGGTCACCTGGGTCAGTCATTGGCGCCGGCCGGTGCGGCTGCTGGTCCGTCCCGAACTGATCGAGGCCATCGCCTTGCTGCCGGACCGCCCCGCCGGTCTCGATCACCTGGCGCGGCAGGCGCCGGAAGGTCAAGCAGGCCGATGGTCCGGAACGGATCTTTGGCGAGTGGTGGCAGCGCGACGCTGAGATGGAGGCGGTGCGGGATTACTTCGTCATCGAAGACGAGGCCGGCGAGCGTCTCTGGGTGTTTCGCTCCGGTGATGGCATCGATCCTGAAACCGGAAGCCATCGCTGGTTCATGCATGGGATCTTCGCATGAGTTATGCCGAGCTGCAGGTCACGACCCATTTTTCCTTCCTGCGCGGTGCAAGCTCGGCGCAGGAATTGTTCGAAACCGCCAAGGCTCTCGGCATCGAAGCCCTCGGCGTGGTCGATCGCAATTCGCTGGCGGGGATTGTCCGGGCACTCGAAGCATCCCGTGCCACCGGTTTGCGTTTGGTCGTCGGTTGCCGGCTTGATCTGCAAGACGGCATGTCGTTGCTGGTCTACCCGACCGATCGGGCTGCCTATTCCCGGCTGACGCGACTGATCACACTTGGCAAATCGCGCGGCGGCAAGAACAACTGCATCCTGCACTGGGACGATGTCGTCGCATACAACGACGGCATGATCGGCATCCTGGTGCCGGATCTGCCGGATGACGCCTGTGGAATCCAGCTGCGCAAGATGGCCGAGGTGTTTAGCGATCGGGCCTATGTGGCGCTCTGCCTCCGGCGCCGGCAGAACGACCAGATGCGGCTGCATGAGATTTCCAATCTCGCCGCGCGGTTCAAGGTGAAGACGGTCGTCACCAACGACGTCCTCTTCCATGAACCAGGTCGACGGCAGCTGCAGGACATTGTCACCTGCATTCGGACCCGCACGACGATCGACGAGGTCGGCTTCGAGCGCGAGCGCCATGCCGACCGCTATCTGAAGCCGCCGGAAGAAATGGAGCGGCTGTTTCCCCGATATTCAGAGGCCTTGGCACGAACCATGGAGATTGTCCGTCGGTGTAAATTCTCGCTCGAGGAACTCACCTACCAATATCCGGAGGAGGCGATCGTGCCGGGCAAGGATGCTCAGGCCTCGCTGGAGCATTATGTCTGGCAATGCGTGCCCGATCGCTATCCTGAAGGACTACCGCCTGATGTGTTGAAGGTTGTGCGGCACGAGCTCGATCTGATCCGCACCATGAAATACGCTCCTTATTTTCTGACCGTTTTCTCGATCGTGCGTTATGCGCGGTCTGAAGGTATCCTCTGCCAGGGAAGGGGTTCTGCCGCCAACAGCGCCGTCTGCTACATTCTCGGCATCACCAGCATCGATCCCTCGACAAACGATCTTCTGTTCGAACGCTTCGTCAGCCAGGAGCGCGACGAGCCGCCGGATATCGATGTCGATTTCGAGCACGAGCGGCGCGAAGAGGTGATCCAGTGGATCTATCGCACCTATACACGGGAAAAGGCAGCGCTCTGCGCCACCGTGACCCGCTACCGGGCGCGCGGCGCGATCCGTGGCGTCGGCAAGGCGCTCGGCCTGCCGGAAGACGTGATCAAGGCGCTGTCTTCGGGCATGTGGGCCTGGTCGGAGGAGGTCTGCGATCGCAATGTCCGCGAGCTCAATCTCAATCCAGACGACCGGCGTCTCGTGCTGACCTTGAAACTCGCGCAGCAATTGATGGGCGCCCCGCGGCACCTCGGCCAGCATCCGGGCGGCTTCGTCCTCACCCATGATCGGCTCGACGATCTCGTGCCGATCGAACCGGCGACGATGAAGGACCGGCAGATCATCGAGTGGGACAAGGACGACGTCGAGGCGTTGAAGTTTATGAAGGTTGATGTTCTGGCGCTTGGGATGCTGACCTGCATGGCGAAAGCGTTCAAGCTCATCGAAGAGCACAACGGTCGGACACTTGACCTTGCCGTCGAACAAGAGGATCAGGCGACCTATGCGATGATCCGCAAGGCCGATACGCTCGGCACGTTCCAGATCGAAAGCCGCGCGCAGATGGCAATGCTGCCGCGGCTGAAACCCCGAACCTTCTATGACCTCGTGGTGCAGGTCGCAATTGTCCGGCCAGGCCCGATCCAGGGGGACATGGTGCATCCCTATCTGCGCCGGCGCGAAGGCAAGGAGGCGGTCGAGTATCCGACGCCGGAGCTTGAGGCGGTGCTCGGCAAGACGCTGGGCGTGCCGCTGTTTCAAGAGTCGGCGATGAGGGTGGCGATGGTCTGTGCCGGCTTTACCGGCGGCGAGGCCGACCAGCTTCGCAAGTCGATGGCGACCTTCAAGTTCACAGGCGGCGTCTCGCGGTTCAAGGACAAGCTGGTATCGGGAATGGTGAGGAATGGCTACACGCCGGAATTCGCCGAGAAGACCTTTTCGCAGCTCGAAGGCTTTGGCTCCTATGGTTTCCCGGAGAGCCATGCGGCGTCGTTCGCATTGATCGCCTATGCGTCGAGCTACATCAAATGCCATTATCCGGAAGCCTTCTGTGCGGCGCTCATCAATTCGCAGCCGATGGGATTTTACGCGCCGGCGCAGATTGTCGGCGACGCGAGAGCCCACGGCGTCGAGGTGCGGCCGGTCTGCATCAATCGGTCCCGATGGGACTGTACGCTGGAGCGCATCGGCAATTCTGGTCGCCATGCCGTACGGCTCGGTTTCCGGCAGGTGAAAGGATTGGCGGTCGCTGACGCCGCGCGCATCGTCGCGGCGCGCATGAACAGCATCTTTGCCTCTGTCGATGATATGTGGCGACGATCCGGCGTGCGATCGGAGGCGCTCGTCCAGCTTGCCAAGGCCGATGCCTTTCTGCCGTCGCTGAAGCTCGAACGCCGGGACGCCCTCTGGGCGATCAAGGCGCTGCGCGACGAACCCCTGCCGCTGTTTGCGGCGGCTGCCGAACGGGAGAGGGCTGCAATCGCCGAGCAGCGGGAGCCTGAAGTCCTGCTTCGACAGATGACGGACGGGCACAATGTTATCGAGGACTATAGTCATACCGGACTGACATTGCGGCAGCATCCGATCGCCTTCCTACGCAAGGATTTATCAGTGCGCAACATTATCACTTGTGCCGAGGCGATGAACTCGAGGGACGGGCGTTGGGTCTATACCGCCGGACTTGTGCTGGTGCGGCAAAAGCCCGGATCGGCCAAGGGCGTCATGTTCATCACCATCGAGGACGAGACCGGGCCGGCCAACCTCGTCGTCTGGCCGACGCTGTTCGAAAAGCGGCGGCGGGTCGTTCTCGGATCCTCGATGATGGCGATCAATGGCCGGATCCAACGGGAAGGGGAGGTCGTGCATCTTGTCGCCCAGCAGCTGTTCGACCTGTCAGGCGACCTGACGGGCCTTGCCGATCGCGATGAAGAGTTCAACCTTCCAGCCGGCCGTGCTGATGAATTCGCCAGAGGTGGCGGACCCGATCCACGGGACAAACCGAAGTCGGTTATGGCCGCGCGAGACATGTTCGTGCCTGACCTTCATATCGATACGCTGAAGGTGAAGAGCAGGAATTTTCATTGACGGTCTGGTTTTTGGCCTGAACGCGCAAAAAGCAGCACCTCTTTCCCATAGTGGTGAGTGGTGAGTGGAGACGACGAACTCATGGCGGCCGAGCGTCGTTCCCGAGAAGGCATTGACAAACGTGCCGGCATGTCGCCACCTCGTTTCAACGCATGGAGAGTTGCGACTGGCATCTTTGAGAATTACGCTGAGCGTATGAGTTCCCTAGCCCCACGAGAACATGTTCCTTGCGCAGCGCTAACGGTCCTCTGGCTTTTCTAGGTCATCGTTCCGTCGCTTCGAGGTGCCCCTCTTCTTTGGCGCGAGGAACGTCATCTCGAGGGAATTGGGCGGCTCGGCGACGATAAGACATCGCACGAACTCTGCAATCACGGGAGAGGGCCAAATACGTCCTTACGAAACCCGTGGGACCAGCCTCATAGCAGAAGTGAAGCTTGGAACCGCGCTTGGAAAGCTTGTTGACCATTGAGGCCACCCAGGTCGGCTCCGAGGAGATGTCGCCCAAAAACCGCACTTCGCCGTTGCGGGATCCGTCGGCAATGGCCACCGAAATCTTTCACTTCGACGTATCCAAGCCAATGAAAATTACGCTATCGTCTGTCATGGTTCGCCCTCGCTAAGCTTGGGGCAAGGCTCCGGCCTATCCAGAGCAACCCCCGAAATCAGCTTACCGCGGGGGCGGGCCACTTTCTCCCCACGAACATGCGGTCTAAGGCGCCGGAGCGTCGCGGCGCGAAACTAGGATCATCATGTGGCGAAGGCAATGGTGATTGCGATGGGCCGTATATCATCGGCTGAGGCGCCGCGAGCAACTGGCTGTGAGATCGTGGTAGGCATAGACATGGCGTAGCCTCTGATGCCCCCCTTGTCAGTTCATGCGCACTCGCCGGCCAATGTGCGACAATCCGAAGCGTACATTTGATCGCACAGCTTTAAATCACCCGTATTCCAAAGATCGTGGATTGCCCGAACCAGGCCGATGTTATCTACTGGCGTCCTCCCTATAACAACTTCGATGTGCTGTCGGTGTCAGGCGAGTGCGCACAGCTTTTAGCGAAAACAATGATCGCGCACATAGCGTCGGTCTTCGGGCCTTCTCGGCGAGGAACGCCCCGGTCTGCTCGTGCTGCCCCTTGCCCGCGAAATTATTGCTGCCTCGCCGGTTATGTGCGGGGACTAACTGTTCGTCAATATTTGCGCGTCGCCCGTGCAGACTCGGCTTGCAATGCTGCCAGCAGATGCAATGCTCGGTCAGCTAAGCCCGTCGGCACAAAAATGTGATCGTGGTGATATGCTGCCACCATGTTGCACGGAATGCCAGCGTCTGCGAGACAGGCAGCGACGCCCGCCGTAAGGCCGACGCCGTCGAGCGCAGAATTCACGTTGAGGGTGATCTGGCGCATCGCAAGCGAAGTTTCGAACCCCGCTTCGTGGGCTTCTCCTTTCTCAAGGACCACTGCCAAGCCTTCCCTTTCTTGGAATGTCGCAATCGGATTCAGATCGTGAACTTTGCTCCCATCATTAGGTATCGAGCAGAACACATACTCGCCGTCTATGAGCGAGGGCGTCATGTTCGACAGCATTTCGAACTTGTCTCGCAAAACAGTAGTCATTTTTGGCGGCCTCCGTTGTCTATCATCAGGTGTCTTAGAGCCTGACCGAAAAAGAGTTGAGTGAAACCAGGCCGTTGTGATTCTGTTTGTTTGCTTAGGACGAACGGAGACCACAATGGGCTGGACTGATTTCACCCGTCGGCAATATGCCCGACGGGCAATGCGGTATGCAAGCGATCTGACGGACCGGGAATGGGGATTGATCTCGCCTTGCCTGCCTGAACCGAGGCGGCTGGGCAGGCCGCGCAGTACCGATCTTCGCGAGGTCGTGAATGCGTTGCTTTACATCGCCGCGACTGGGTGCCAATGGCGGATGCTGCCCAGGGATTTTCCGCCTTTTACAACTGTGCAGTCATACTTCTACGAATGGCGAGCGACAGGGCTGTGGGGTCGGATCAATCATCGTCTTGTAATGGCGACGCGTGAACTGGAAGGCCGGGAAGCCTCCCCGTCTGCGGGCGTGATCGACAGTCAAAGCGTAAAAACCACGGGATCACGCCTTCGGCAGTGTCGTAGCGCATAAGGGCGCTTGAGGAAAAGGTTGGCGCGGTCTTGATCATCCGACGCCATCAGTGCCGGCCCACCCCAATTGGAGAGCGTCACGCTGAGGAAGTGGGTCTACTCTTATGTTCGTTTTCAAGCTCTTTGGTCATGATTTTTCCTTTCCGACTTTGATGACGAAAGCACATGCATGAACTGATGAACAAAGGAGGAGACAGAGCATTTAGACGACGGATGGCATATCCACGCGGCATCGGACTGGCCTACCGCCTCGATGGTTCGCCGCGTGCCGAGTCGCTCTGATCAAGTCCGCACAGGGTGTTGTGCGAGCGAGGATCGGACACGTTCTGCAGCCTGTGGAGTTGGAAGCCAAAGGTTAAGAGCGGGCGACCGGACCGTTGCGGTCGCTGTCGAAGATCCGCGTAACGCGGTGAGGGCAGATCGCTGTCCATTCAGCGACGAATGCTGTGGAAGGATTCGGGCACTAGCCACGATGGCGACGGCGCCGCCTATACCGAGTTACCGAAGCGCTATTGAGAAAGCAGGCGCGGAACTGGAAAGTCTAGTACTTTGTCCGTGTAGCTTTCGACCAAGGCGCTAAACGGCGTGCCGTCCTGAAGTTTCAGTACAGCACGATGTTCGAGCAGGAACGGCGGCAGGCTAAGGGAACTTGTTTGATGCGCTATTAAGCCCTCCATGTCCCAGCCTTCGGATAGAGGGGACCAGAGCAACTTGGCAGACAGGTTTGTGCGAGTGAAATTAAGAGCCTGAACGGCTCTGCCAAACGCGATGTCGCTGGTCTTCAACGTCTGATTCACCTCTGCAGTTAATTTTGCGGGTACATACCAATTGTCGGCTTCCGACAAGACGCGGTCGCCGCAGACCAGGCGGACGCGGCGATAAGCGATCAGCTCACCGGGTCCGACGGTCAGAAGTTCACGGATGTGCTCATCGGCCGGCTTGTCTTGCCCGCCCACACGCTGCGCTACAATCTTGGAACCTTCCGGTGCAAGCTTGTGCGCGGCGCACCAGCGATCAAGGGTCAACGTAGCACTGGCGTTACTCAGGAGATTGGCATTCAAGGTCTGAAGGACCGCAAGCGCTTCCACTCGAGATGTCGGCGAGTTCAGCCACTGAGACCCTATAGACGGTTCTTGCGCAATTGCGATCTGGGTGCCCAGCACGATGGCAGTCGCTGCAAGTGCGGCGATGCGAATGCGTTTCGAAGAACAAAATGACACGGAGAACGAAATCCTTTCTGCAGTAAATTTGATGGGCGAACCCTGCGCGTCAAGTTTCGTTGATTTTGGTGGCGACCGCGCGTTGTCAGCGTATTTGATACCGGCCGCAAGATTTGAACTGCGCCTTGCGGGTACCGTTTAACGGTCGGGTTCCCGATAGACTTTCTTACCATCTTCCGATGTTCCTGCCGTGCTGGTTCACACCTGTTGAAGCCTGTGTGCCCGGGCCGTCCTTTGCTTGCGTCGCATCAAGGTCGTTCATGATATCCTCCATCCGCTCGCCGACCTGTTGTTGGAGTTTGCAAGCGTTGGCCACCGAGCCGGCGCTTCCACCCTGTAATATGGAAACCCGATAGACGTGGATTTCAAATGAGGAACATGGCGGCCGGTCCGAATCTTCCTCATCATATATCGTAACTCTCGCTTAACGGTTCAGCGCCTTTGTCGCCCCTCCCTCGTTGCGGAATGTTCATATAGCTGGAGCGGATAAAATAGCTCGCAACCGACAGCAAAATCGAGGAGCAATTGTTGGAAAAAGGTCTTCTTCGGCGACGCAGAGCCCTCCTTCCGGTCGAGTGACAATTGTAGACCAGGCAGCGACACGCCGTCGATGGTTGCCAGCCGCAGATGCGAATAGCCAAGACGCTTGGCTGATGTCTTTTGGTGATCCATGTCGTCGTGCTCCTTGTGCAAGCCTCCCGACGATGACGTCGCCGGCAAGATTTCAGGATTCATCGGAAAGAATTTTCCTGTTGCACTATCGTAACTCATCATAACAGGACACTTTACGAAAACGACGAACAACGCAACAGATGTGTGGGATATATGTTAAAGTATATCTCTTCCAATTTGTCAGCTCTTACTTTCCGCTTCGAAAACGCGTAAGTTGGGGAATACGTTGTAATATATGTTACTATATACATCGCGCTTCATATCTTGGCGGCCGGATGAAATGGCAGATCTCTAACGGGTACGGCAAACGCTCGCTGGTCGAAACGGCACGATACAAGTCCATCCTCGGGCGGCGTCTGCGGGCGAGGTCGCGGCCCGGTCAGCAGACGAAGGCGTCATCAACTGCGCCGTTCTCAACCCATGCTTGACTGCGCACGTCCAAATCCGTGGGCCGCAAGGCACCACGGTATGATCAGCCGTTTCAAAAGACCGGCAAGGATATGAGCAAGGTCGTCGTGGGCGGCGTCGACGCCACGCAGGACGCGGAGTTTGCTCGCATCCTGTGTGGCGTTGGAAGATCCACAATCTCCAAGGTGCCAAGACTATGAACGACCCCTGAGCTCAGGCCGCGCTTGATCCCGATGCGCCGTTCTTCGGCGATCTCTTCAAGACGACGGCCGATCAACAGCGCCCGGCAGGTTTCGCACACGCTCTGGCCAAACCTGCCGGCCATGAGCGTATCACGCCGAGGCAATTCTCGAATGTTTGTCCATCGCTCGCCGCTTGGAAATGATCAGTACACCACTTCCCACGAGCCCCCTTCCGGGGCGAACGCTCCTGCCAGATCGGAAGCTGCTTGTGGGCCTTCGTGAGTGTGCGCCGCAGCTGTGAGCTTGGGTTACCTCTCGTCCGCTGCCATGCAAGGGTGGTTGTCCGCCCTGGTCGCGTCAGACCTGTACTCCGCTGCACAAACTGATAGAAAGAGCGCCCGCGGAGATCGAAGAAACTGTCCGTTGCCGGACGCGGTCGGCAGCGGTGGAACTAGAAAACGGATGCACGTTTTCCGGCCGCCAAAAGGAGCCCTAAACGACATGAACATGGTCCCGAAGATTGCGAAATCCCCAGCTGCCCCGTCCGTTGGCGCTCTGCTTGCAGAAGCTCGCCTGGCTCGCGGCTATTCGCTGGACGACGTCGCAGAAACCACTGGTTTGACTGTGGCCGAGGTGACAGCTCTAGAGAACGACGCGGATTTCGACGCGTCGAGGATCCGAAGGACCGCATCCGCTCTAAGGATTCTAGAAAAGATATGCGATGCGCCGCGCTGACATCGTTGAACAGCTTCTTCCACCGCTGCAACTCTTGAAGGAAGATGGGTGCAGAAACTCACGGGTCGCGCTTCAACGGGATGCTGTTCTAACTCCGGCGCAGTTTTTAAAACTTCTTGGGCCACGGACGGCAACCACAAAAGTCTCCATGGAAAGACGATCACCGATTGGGGTGGGGAGAAAACATGGGAACCGAACAGCTGTTACGATTGATCGTCCAGTAAGCTTCTTGAAGGACTCGCTCAATAGGAATGAATGACGTGACGATAGTTGACGACTTGATCGTGCTTGCCACTCGCATGGGGGCGGCCTCGGGGTAGTGTCAGCAGATGCGTGCCGCCGATGAAGACGTCGAGGCGATCGTCGAACAGACACACCGCAGCCGGTGGCCGATCAGGCGGGAAGGCACGGTGTAGAAGAGCTTGCGCAACGCGAAGCCGCCGGTGCTCGATACGGTGACGATGACCTCTTCGAAGTCGGTGGTGCGACGATCGGCAAGAGCTTGCAGATGCGTGCGCTTGGCATCGATGCGCTTGCCATGTGCGGCATTGCGACGGCTGACGATCTCATCGATGAAGGCGCGATAGGATCCGAGGTCGCCAAAGTCCCTGTTCCGCGCATCAGCAGAGCATCGCGGATGCATTCTTGAGATGGCCGTGGGAACTTTCGATCGAGCCGTTCTCGTGCGCGACGCCCTTGTTGTTGCGCGTCGGTATCATGCGGCAATGAGCGCACAGTTCGTCGTAGCGCTGCGTCAGATCGACCTTGGCGTCGGCATCGAGGTTGCGGAAGGCGGCCGAACCGACCGCAGGGCGTTCTGCAACCCCTCGGCCAGAGCGACGAAGCTCTCTCCACCCAGGACGACATGGGCATGCTCGAAGCCCGACCAGACCAGCCGGAAGTGATAAAGCAGATGATCGAGCGATTGGCCGGCGATCGTCACGCCGAGGCTGCCCATGTCGGTAAAATCCGACAGTCCTAACCGACCGGGTTCGTGCATCTGACGGAAGATCACTTCCTGCTCCTGACCGTGAACAGCCCGCCATGATCGAATACGACGCTCAATCGTACGGCGAACACCTTCTGACAACTCTGGATGAGGCCGCAGCATCTCGTTGTAAACGGCGACTGCTCGGATGCCGGGCGCGGCCTTGAGAAGCGGAACAATCTCGGCGTCGAAGATGTGCTCAAGGGGATCGGGGCGACGCCGGTCGCGCGGCGGCTTGGTCTGCGATGGGAGACGCT
The DNA here is from genome assembly GCF_025152725.1 of Rhizobium sp. SRDI969. Lineage (NCBI taxonomy): Bacteria > Pseudomonadati > Pseudomonadota > Alphaproteobacteria > Hyphomicrobiales > Rhizobiaceae > Rhizobium > Rhizobium sp. SRDI969. The sequence goes on along the minus strand of NZ_CP104035.1, from coordinate 3,965,094 downwards.
GTGTTGTCGGTACTTCATAAAAAGCCTCGTCTGATGATCGGTTAAATGGCGACCCGGCACAAAGTTGATTCTCCATTCTCAGAAAATCACCGACGCTACGGGGCCCAACCGCGATCATGAGACGCCGAAAAATTGCACCGCGGCGGGGGTGTAACTCCGGTCGGGCTACGCCCTCCCTTCGTCACACCCCCGCCGCCGAGTCTCATCCTGATTGACGCTGAGTCTCAACTTGTTTGTCGCAGCGCAGCCTGCTGCGCGCTAGACTGTCATGGAAGCGTTCCTGTCAAATTCCAGACCGTCCCGCTGTCCATGCTCTGACGGAGCACCGAGATGGTGCCGTTGGCCGCTCCCCTTTGATGGGCGGGATCCGTCGTCTGTTGCACGGAATTGAAGATCATTGCAGCAGCGACCGTACGTCCACCCATCTGGACTTGGATGTTCGCATCACCCGCCGCGGTTCGTCCCTGTATGTCGACACGGGCAACGCCCACGGTGTGCAGTGTGCCAGCCCCACGTCCCAGATCGGCGAAAGTGATTTGTGCAATGGCAGCGCTACAGTCATTCCGCTGCTCATGGTTCGGGGTAACTCCTCCCCGAATTGCGTTGTTGGTGTTCGTCTTGGTCAACGGCATGATGAACTCCTTCGTGCTTCCTGATGATGTATGACGGCAACGAAACACTTAGGTTCTGTTTTGGACATCTTTAATCTCCAGATCGCCTCGAGCTCAGAAAGCCTTGGCCGTGCGTGAAGCATGATACGTCTTCGGCGCCGCTCCGACATCGACATCCTCGTCGCGGATGCCGGCGAGCACGTCCACCCCCTTTTGGGACTTGCCGACATTCTCGGCGAGTTGCCAGTTCCGCCACTTCCCGCCATAGTTTGTGTCCCTTCATGTGTTCAGCCCAATGAGGTTATCCCGCAACGCGGATGCCGCGGCCGTTCCGCTGCCTCGCAATAGCTCTCAAGATTCGTGCCAACCAGGATGATACAGCCGACGAACAATAAATTGCTGCTATTTCAACTTCCTAGCGGAAAATACGTGATTGGGCGAAGACGAATGCGTTTCGCGAAGCCGACAAAGGTGACGACAATGTCGTAAGTTGGACGTGGAGAATCTCGGTTAATCGGGCCGTCCGGGACTGCGACTTACGGTCCGTGCAGAAGAAATTGAGCGGAGATCGCATTGTCTTGAATTTCTAGGGGGAGGCCGATTGCTGATTTTTGTTGCAAAGCAGGAGCATCTGACGCGGCAACCACCGGCGTGCTTCCCCAGCTTTTCTTTCAAAGATCACCCGCAAGTACCCGGATTTCCGCAAGCGGCTCGGCCGGTCGATACCGCCCGAATAAATCGCGCTCGGCGTCTGAGGATCAGAGTACGCCTGCGGATCATCGTCTGATAAATGCGCCGCGGCGTAACTCCATTCATCACATCTCTGCACGCCGTGCCACACCCTGACTGACGCTGAGGGTCACCCGTTCATCGTCTACAACGTTGGCTCCCACAAAAGCGACAGGCTAATCAATTGGTCAAAGAAAAAAAGCGCCCGGCTCCTCGTCTTGCCCGCCATTCGCCCGACCTCAATCCAATCGAAATTGGTTTTCCAAGTTCAAGGGTCTTGCTGCAACGAGTAGCCCGAATTTTTGAATCCATCACCTAAGACCTCGGTGGGGTCGTCAGCCTCTTCTCGATGCAATCGCTCGCCATGTGGGTCGTAGAGAGTTGTGCACTTCGTGCGACGAGTGCCGGGGCCGGCGAAAACGCGAAGTAGTCACAAGAATCAGTCACAGTGAGCGGCGTCAACGGAACTAAATCCGACGGCTGCGATTCGATCGTTTTGTCACGGTTGCGTCCATAAGTGGTTTTCTGCGATTGGAGCCGCGTGTGAGCCGAATACTTAAAAAGGATAGACCGAATGGACGGCAGTCGTTATCTGAAAGGCTTGTTGCGATGGCTGAAGACGTCGCTGAAAAATTACCACAGACACCAGAGGCTTCTTTAAAGTGAAAAAAGTGCAGCGCAGCTTTGCCGTGGAGTTCAAATCAGGTCGGCGAAAACTGAATTCCAAACCGAACTCGATTTGGGGAGACACCGATCTCAAGTCCGTTGCTCAAGATCTGCAGGACGAGGCAATGCCATTTATGTCACTAGCTCCTCACGCAAAAAGTAGCGAGATGCTTGTATCCGGAGAAGAACAGGCCGGGCCGTTATTGACACTGCCGATTGAGCAGGAGAAAAATGCATCGGCTTTACAGGAGACCATAATGGCCGACGAAAACGATACGATGACCAATGCTAACACGCCGGCCGCCGCGGCGCCCGATGTACCGAAGAAGGTGCGCAAACCTCGCGCCAAGAAGGTGGTCCCTGCAACGGCCCCAGTCACCGTTTCGGCGGAACCGGCAGTTGCTTCGGGTGCCGCAGTTGGAAAACAAAAAAGAGGACGTAAGGCAAAGCCTGACGAAGGTACGCCGAGTGCCAAGCGCGCGCCTGTCAAACGTGCTCCGAAGGCTGTGTCGACAGCGGCGGCACCGTCGGTGGCGGCAGTTGATGAGATCGCGGATCTTCTGCAGCTCGAAGAGGAAAACCAGAGACTGCGCAAGCTGCTGGCGGAAAAGCTCCGCGCTGAAAATGCCGATCTGCGAAAGCGACTGAACCTCGGTTGATCGGCAGCAGACGGTCACGCGCTGGCCGCACTCTCATGCTTATTGAAGTGAATATTTTGGCGGCGGATCCTTCTGCCGCCGACGTTTTTTGCTCGCAGTTTGCATACGCAGTAGAATTCGAGGTCGAATAAAATGGCGTCTCCATGGAAACTTCTTGCTGGGCTGGTGTCACGGCGACGCCAGCAGAAGCAAGAACGCGGCTCGACCGATGATGTGAAGCCGGACGTATCATCCATCGCCGAGCTGACTGAAGCGCCGGCCGACAATCGGTTGAGCGCCGTGGATCGTGCGGCCAACGAAAAGCCCTTCATTCACGAAGAACGCGAGGCGGTGTCAGTGGACCCGCATCATGCCGAGGAAGCGGTAAGCATTGTTGACGATACCGCAGATGTCGAAAGCGCCAGGCCCGTGGAAGCGGCTGACCCGGCTTTGTCCAATGAGGCCGATACAGCCGCGCATGCAGAACCAAAAGTCTTTCGAGTTGGCGAAGGTCAAACGCGAAAGCGCATGCGGGGCAAGAAACCGGAAACTATTGCAGTCGTTGTCCCACCCGCTCCCACCGCTTTCGGCGATGCAATCAATCTCGACGAAGAAATCAGGCTTCTCCGGTACCAGTTGGCACGCAAGCTTCAAATGCAAAATGCACAATTGAAGAGGATGCTGGAACGTTTCGAACGCTGAACCTGTCATAAACCCATGCTCCGGACCTTGGGCATGGGCGGCGTGTCAAACGCATTTCCTAGCTTGGCCACAAACGCACTTGGAGGGAAAGCCCAAAGGGGCTTTTATCGCGGTTCAGCGGCGCCTCGTCCTCGGTCAGACATTGGTTTTTTCTAAAGTATGGAACATTTGCGTAGCCGAACACGGAGAACGACGCATTGCGGCAGCAGCAGCTCCCGCGATCTTGGCAAGGGACTCAGAAGCCCGCGACCTTGGCGAGTGCCCGCTTCTCGCGGCGGCGCTGGACTGAAGAGGCGATGTTCATTGCCTCCCGGTATTTCGCAACCGTGCGGCGGGCGAGATCGACGCCGCCCTTCTTCAGCATGTCGACGATATCGTCATCGGAAAGCACCGCCTCAGGGCTCTCCTGCAGGATCAGCGCACGGATCTTGTGACGCACGGCCTCGGCCGAATGACTGTCGCCGCCCGCGACCGCGCTGATCGAGACAGTGAAGAAATATTTGAGTTCGAAGAGGCCGCGCGGCGTCAGCATATATTTGTTCGACGTGACGCGGCTGACGGTGGATTCATGCATCTTGATCGCCTCGGCGACCGTTTTCAGGTTCAGCGGGCGCAGATAGTCGACGCCATGCAGCAGGAAGGCGTCCTGCTGGCGGACGATTTCACTTGCCACCTTCATGATGGTTTTTGCCCGCTGGTCGAGGCTGCGCGTCAGCCAGTTGGCGCTCTGCAGGCAATCGGAGAGGAAGGCATGATCCTCTCCATTGCGGGTCACGCGGGAAAAATAGGATTGGTTGACCAGCACGCGCGGCAGCGTATCCGGATTGAGCTCGACCAGCCAGCCGCCATCAGAGGAGGCTCTGACGACCACATCCGGCATGATCGCTTCGGAAACACCCGCCTCGAAACCGCTGCCGGGCTTGGGATTGAGCTGGCGGATCTCGCCGAGCATGTCGAGAAGATCTTCCTCGTCGACGCCGCAGAGCCGCTTCAACGTGGCGAAATCACGCCGCGCCAGGAGTTCGAGGTTTTCGACCAGAGCCTGCATGGCGGGGTCATACCGGTCCTTCTGCCTGAGCTGGATCGCCAGGCATTCGGCGAGGCTGCGGGCGAAAACACCCGGCGGATCGAGGCTCTGGAGGGTGGCGAGCACCCGTTCGGCCTGTGCGAGGCTCGTGCCCAGCCTCTCGCCCGCCTCGACGATATCGGCCTGCAGATAACCGCAGTCGTCGAGCTGGTCGACGAAATTCTGCGCGATCAGCCGGTCGGCCATGTCAGGCAGGACGAAGGGGATCTGCTGGGCGAGATGATCACGCAGCGACACCTGGCCGGCGACGAAATCATCGAGATCGTAATCGGCGCCCTCGCCGCTGCCCGGCATCGATTTCCACTGGCTGACGAGCTCCGGCGCATCGAGGCGCTGCGGGGCACCGTCATCAGGAAAGACATTGGTGTAATTGGCGTCGAGTTCATCGTTCAGCCGGCTCGTGCTGGCGCTGCCGCCATTGTCATACCAGTCGCTGGAAAGCGCCTCGGTCCGGTTGTCGTAACCGTCATCCGACCCGGCATCCTCAGGCTGATGAGCATACTCGCCATCTTCGGCCTCGCCGCGTTCGCCGCCCCCCTCGCCGTCATTCGACGGAAATTCGAGCAGCGGGTTCTTCTCGACTTCCTGGGCGATGAACTGGGTGAGTTCAAAATGCGTCATCTGCAGCAACTGGATGGATTGCATCAGTTGCGGTGTCATCCCCAGGGACTGGGTCTGGCGCAGGAAAAGATTGGCGGATTGTTTCACGATAAAGTTCCACTTAATTCGCGGGGCCATGCCTGATCTTCTCAAGTCGCGACAGTTGCTTTCGGCGACGCTGAGAAATCACCTCACTTTCGGAGAAGTAGGTCGCGGCTTGATGCACACTTCAGTGCCTCCTATCTCTGGTCGTCGGTTTTCGACGTGGTGTTTCCAGTAACCACTGCCTCCGAAGCAGATTGGATGCCCAGAAAGAGCTTCGCGTCGCATTTCCGGATTTACTTTCACGCAAAGCTGCCATGCTGCCTTCTCCGCGCGTTCGACCGATGCGATTGTCTCGCACTTTGTATGTCGCCGGCGCCTTTTACCGCTCGGAACGGAATTCAAGATTCGTGCACTGGACGATGATCGACGGCGATATGAGTCTGGCAGTTCTTGGGGCAGACGCGGGCGCACGCTCCGCAGCCGATACATCGGCCGGGATAATCAATGACCATGATCACGCGACTGAGCTCACCATTAAAGTCGTCTTCGCCATCGCAAACACCGAGCATGTCACCTGCCTCATCGATGCCGTGGGGATGCATGACCTCGCGTAAGCAAACCTTGAAGCAGCGACCGCAGCCGATGCACATCGCAGGGTTGATCGAATTCAGATATTCCGGCATCCATCGGGACCCGTCGCGAGTCACGGATGAGCTTGTCATAGATTCCTCCGATTTATCGTGTTCTGCCACTGACAAAGTGGCTGAGGAAGGCCCGCCAATTGTCAGACAAACGCGAGTTGGCAGCTGTCTAACGCCGCAATCTTTACCCAGTGCGGTCCTCCACCTTCGCTTCTGTCTTCCGATCTTGTACTTTCGAACCCAGCGGCTTCCACGAAGGTCCTCGAGTCGCATGTCGCGTCAAATCGTCTGACCGATTCAAACTGCGCTGTCAGTCCCTTCATATCTTGTGTGGCGATGGCAATTCGCGAAGTGCCCACCTGCCGTTTCGTCCGCGTTGATGAAGTCCGCCATTGAAGAGCGAGACGCGACGAATTGATCTCATTATTGCGATTCCCGCCTATCGGTTGAGTCAACTGGGCCGGGGTTCGGAGGGTGGTTAGCCTGAATGATGTTCGCGAAGTCGAAGATCACGTCGCGGGTTCCCCGGTATAATACTGTAAGCTTGTGCTGGCTGCCGAAGCGGTCGAACATGGGGAAACCCACCCGCATCAGCGGAACGCCGAGACGTCTGGCAGCTTCTCGGCCGTGCGAGTGCGTGACGATAAGATCGGCCATTGCGGCGAGACTTTCCAGATCACTGAGATCGCCGACTTTAACGGTTTTCGCCGGTACCATCTCGAGCGCCTTCGAAGTGCCGGTCGTGGTGACCGCGGCCGCAATTTCCGCACCCATGGCAGCAAAAAAGTTGGAGAGCTGGAAAAGTTGATCGGGCTCCGAAGCGATTGCGATCTTCTTGCCTGCCATATGGGAATGTCCGTCGAGCATGGCATCCTGCAACTGCATTCGGTTGCGGCGGACATTGAGCGGTGTCTGTTTGCGTGACATAGCGGCAAGCACGCGAATAAAGCGATCGACGTTTTCTAGGCCCGTCAGCGATCTAAACAGCACGTACGGCACGCCGGTCAGTCTCTGCAGCGCTTCAGCCGGTCGCCGCATATGCTCACCGATTGCGATACACTGCATCGTCGCACCGAGATCGCGGATCTCCTGCAATTTCGTGCCGCCATTCGTTATCGGCATCCATTCTTCGGGGATGGAGCCGTCGAGCGCTCCGGATACGTCGGGCAGAATAACCGGGTCGAGGCCGAAACTTACGGCCGTTTCGCGCAGATGTTCTATGTCAGCAACCGTTAAGTTCCAGCCAGGCAGTATCGCGATCTTCCTCGGATTGCGATACTGCTTGTCAGGTCGCGCTGTTGCCTCGATCACGGCGGTAACAGCTTTAGACCAACCCTCCTCTATGGCGCCGTCAAAGTCAGGCGTGTTGGCGACTACCACTTCGGTGCCCACAAGTTCTATCGCCCGCCTGCGTTTGATGTTTTCGACGTCAACGACGACATCCTCGTCGCGGGCCTCTACCGATGCGGTCGTGCATATCCCGATCAGTCGTGGCCTTGTGCGGGCTTTGAGGCTGAGAATTGCCTCTTCAAGACGATCCGCGCCGCCGACGATTGTCGCGGCTTCGTTCATCGCCGTGGTTTGCAGCGGGATCGCTTCATTGAAGTGCCTCACGAGCAGTGCGAGCGCGAAGCTCGTACATCCCTGGCTTCCATGGAGCAGAGGTATTGCGCCGTCGACGCCCAGAAAGGCGAAGGCAGCACCAAGCGGCTGAGACGACTTCAGGGGGTTGACCGCCGCCGACTTGGTTTGAGATACGACGCGTGCCATAGTACGACCTCAACATTTTTTGCGAGTGATCTCGCGGTTTTGGTTCGACGCGCTTACGCTTCCCTTTTCGCTCGCTTTTCAACGACCAATGCCGGCTCCCATGGCGCCGGCTCGCGCACCTGCGGCCACACCGGATTGTGGATTGCCAGGTCAATTTGTCGAGCAAGTTGCACGATACCCTCATAGCCAGCGTAAGCGTGATGACGCTCCTGGTTGATGTCAAGCCAGGGCAGTTTTGCCTTTAGCGCTATATACTGGGTGCGTCCGCCCGACAGCATGATGTCAGCCTTTCTCTCGAGTAGAAGCGAGAAAAGCTCGCGCGGCGACATCGACTCGAACAGGAGGTTCTCCTCCTTCAGGGTCTGTTTCACTCGCTCCCTATCTTCGAGCGTCGATTTCTTGACTGATGTGCCGACGATCTCCATGCCGATCTCCATCAAGGCATGGACGACCGACCAGGATTTCACGCCGCCTGTATTTAGAAGCACGCGCTTGCCCTCAAGGCGAGGTCGGTACGCTTCCAGCCTCTTCCACACCTTTTCCTCTTCTTCCGCTACAAGGATTTCCGTGCGATGCAAAAGCGAGGGGTCAGCACCCTTCTTTACAAGCAGATCGGCGATCCGCCGGAGCGCCTCCGAGGTGCCGGAGATGCCATAGAAGGAGCCCTCGAAAAACGGAATATCCCAGCGTTCCTGCATCTTACGTGCCAACGTAACGAACGCTGTCGAACACACCGTCATCGCCGCGCGTGAGCGGTGGGCGGAGGCGACTTGCAGATATCGCGCGTCTCCGGGAATACAGGCGCGGACGCGGATGCCGAGCCTATGCAAGAGTGGCTTCACCTGCCAGAACTCACCCGAGAGGTTAAATTCGCCGAGTATGTTGATGTCGCAAAGGCCCGGTTCATCGGGCTCAACCGTACCTATGACATGCTTGAGCAGCGCCTCGCCCGCTAGCTTGTTGCCGAGGTTTTTAGATCCGACAAAACCTGGTGCATTGACCGGCACCACCGGTAAAGCAAATTCGTCCGTCGCTCGCTTGCAAACAACGTCGATGTCGTCACCGATCATCGCTGTAACGCAGGTTGAATAGACAAAAATTGCCGCGGGCGCATACCCATCCTTGATTTCCCGGATCGCTTTAAAGAGCCTCCGTTCGCTGTGTCCCATTACAATGTCGATTTCCGTAAGATCAGTCGTGAAGCTCGTCCGCCAAAGTGTTGGACCTGACGAGGCAGCGCCACGGTTGTCCCAGGAATTTCCCTCGCAGGCGAGCGGCCCGTGAATCAGATGTGCGACATCGGTGATCGGCTGCAGTGCGACCTTGGCGCCGTCGAAAGCGCAACCGCCGACGGCCGTTCCCGGGGCCATTGGCCTCGCGCAATTTCTTCGGCGCGCCTTGGGAAGCTTGCTGCCGCTCCTTTCACTCGCTAGCGCGTGGAAGGCATCTTTGTTTTTGGCGTTGAGCGAGGACATTCGTCTGCCTTCATATCTGGTTGAGAGATAGGCCGCCCGGCCGACCGTCGCTCTTAGCGAGTGAGGTCATACGAATAATCTGTCACACCCGCGTGCATTGTTTCGCGATCGAGGTTGTCGAAGATCTTGTCGAGGATCGCCGTTAGAAGACGCAGTCCGCCTTGGTACCCCATGAGGGGGAATCGATGATGATGGTGCCGGTCGAAAATTGGAAACATCAGCCGAACCAGTGGGGTACCGGTGTCCCGTTCGAGATACTTCCCATAAGAATTTCCGATCAGGAGATCCACCGGCTCTGTGAACAGTAGCGAGCGCAGTGCCCAGAGATCTTTGCCTGGCCAAACCTGTGCATTCTTCCCGAAGGGCGAGGATGCGAGGAGTTCCTTCATCTCGTCCTCCCAAGCTGAGGTGCCATTTGTGGCCAGGCAGTGGGTTGGCTCGCCGCCGGTCTCCATGATGAAGCGCGCCATCGCATAGACGAAATCTGGATCGCCGTAGATCGCGTATTTCTTTCCGTATAGCCAAGCTTGACTGTCCGCCATCGCATCGATGAGTCGGCCGCGCTCCAGACGGATCGCCTCGGGAATTTCTCTGCTGGAAATTTCCGATATCACCATCAGAAGTTCGTCGGTAGCTTCGACGCCGAGAGGGTAGTGGAAGGAAGTCGCCGCTTGTCCAACGTCTCTGCAGTAATCTAACGTCTTGCGAGTGTTGAAATACTGCAGGGACAATGTCCACTCCGCATTCAACGCCGCCTTCACGTCATTGATGCTGGTCCCGCCGTCATACATCCGAAATTTGCCATCGGAAGGCGTATCGAACTGATCTGATGCGTCCTGGATGAACATGTAAGTCACTTGCATCAGGTCAAGCAGGCGTTTTAGTTCGCGATTGTTCCCAACGCAGAAGCCATCAAATCCAGGAATGATGTTGATAGTAGCGGTGGCTTCATTTCGCGCGGTGCCCTTCCAGAAATTCTCCAGCACACCTTTTACCATGCTGTCATAGCCATCGACATGGCTGCCGACAAAGGCAGGTGTGTGGGCGAAGGGGACATCGAAATCGCGCGGGACAGAACCTTCACTTTTGGCGTTTTCGATAAAACCATGCAGGTCATCTCCGATGACCTCGGCCATACATGTGGTCGATACCGCGATCATCTTCGGATTATAAAGCTTGTACGTGTTGGCGAGGCCGTCGACCATATTCTTCAGGCCACCAAATACAGCGGCGTCTTCTGTCATCGATGACGAGACCACCGATGACGGCTCCTTGAAATGGCGCGATAGGTGCGACCTGTAGTAGGCAACGCAACCTTGGCTGCCATGGACGAACGACATCGTTCGTTCGAATCCCGCCGCTGCGAAAACCGCGCCGAGTGGCTGGCAGGCTTTGGCTGGATTAACGACAAGGGCTTGGCGGGCCAAGTTTTTCTCGCGGTATTCCCAGGTCTTCGTGAATTCGCGTTGGTCTGACACGACCTGATCCGGGTGTGGGCATTCGAAGTTCAGCTTTTTCTCGGCCAACATTTGCCTATATTCCGGCTCGCAGAACAAAGGCGCATGGTCGAGAGCTTTCTCAGCTGATTGCGGCATAGGGTCACCTCTTTCGGTCTGGCTGCGACGACATGGTGGCGATCAGAGCCCTTCGGCGCGTAAGGCCTCCCGCGTTTTTATTCGAGGAATATTAGGTCCTCATGCTACTACCACCCGCCGAGGCGCGGTCATTCTTCCACGGCGCGTCGTAAAGACCCCAAACGGGATTGTTGATGGCCATATCCATGTCTCGGGCGAAAATCGAGAAGCCGTCATAACCGTGATACGGGCCAGAATAATCCCAGGAGTGCATCTGACGGAACGGAATGCCCATTTTCTGTACCGGGTATTTTTCTTTAACGCCGGACCCGACGAGATCGGGGCGGATTCCCTCAACGAATTTCTCTAGTTCATAGCCAGTCACATCGTCGTAGATCAGCGTGCCTTCCTTTACGTAATGGCCGGTGCGCTGATAGTCATCGCCATGACCGAATTCGTAGCCTGTTCCTACGATTTCCATACCAAGGTCTTCATAAGCGGTGACGACGTGACGAGGACGCAATCCCCCGACGTAGAGCATCACCCGTTTACCGGAAAGGCGCTGCCAGTATTTGTCGATTACGGCCCAAACGAGGGGTTGGTATCTGGCTATGACCTTTTCAGCTTTTTCTTGGATCTCCGGCCCGAAGTGCTTGGCTATGTTGCGCAGCGAGGCATCGATTTGGGAGTGCCCAAAGAAATTGTACTCCATCCAAGGAATGCCATACTTTTCCTCCATGTGCCTGGAGATATAATTCATCGACCGATAGCAGTGAATGAGGTTGAGTGCCGCTCTCGGCGCGCGCTCCACTTCGGCGAGAGTTGCATCTCCTGACCAGTTGCCGACCACGCGCAATCCGATCTCCTCGAGCAGGATGCGCGAGGCCCATGCATCGCCACCAATGTTATAGTCGCCTATGACATTAACGTCGTAGGGACCTGCCTCGAATTTTATGTCTTTCTTGTCGAAGACCCAATCTCGAATTGCGTCGTTGGCGATGTGGTGGCCAAGCGATTGCGACACGCCACGGAAGCCTTCGCAGCGTACCGGGACAACGGTCGTCGCGTGTTCTTTGGCCTTTTTTCGAGCTACGGCCTCGATATCGTCGCCAATCAGGCCGATCGGACATTCTGATTGCAGGGTGACGCCATTGCTTAGCGGGAAAAGTTCAGCGGTCTCATCGATGACATTTTCCAGTTTCTTGTCACCGCCGAAAACGATGTCCTTCTCCTGGAAATCGGAGGTAAATTGCATCGTCACGAAAGTGTCGATGCCTGTCAGACCGACGTAATAGTTGCGACGTTGCGACCAGGAGTATTGACCACAGCCGACCGGCCCGTGTGAAATGTGAACCATATCCTTGATTGGTCCCCAGACGACACCTTTTGAACCGGCGTAAGCGCAGCCGCGGATCGTCATCACGCCTGGAACAGACTTGATATTCGACTTTACCTCGCATTCGCTAATCGCGTTTGGGTCTTCGCCGGCGTCCTTTTCGCTCGTTGCCAGGCTAAGGTGTTTACTTCGGCGTTTCGCTGCTTTGTCCGGATATTGCGACAGCACATCCGCTATAAGCTTCGCATGTAAATCACTGTCATTGGCGTATTTGAAGGTCATTAACCCAACCCCTTGGAAAATCCGGCTGAAGCCACATCGGCGAAACCTCCCTCACGGGATGGCGGGTGCTTTGCGTGTCGCTGCGCGCTCGTGTCAGTGTGATCACTGGGCAGCTTTCAACTTGGCATCCCTGGCTTGAAGTTCGGCAAGCATCTGCTCGTCGGTCTTCATGATCCCGAAATCGAGAAGCATGTCCTCAAGCTCTTCCATGGTGATGGGGGTCGGGATGGTGCCTTTGCCAGAATTGTCATGTATTCTTTGGGCAAGTGTTCGGTACTCGGCCGCTTGCTGAGAGTCCGGCGCATATTGGATCACCGTCATCTTTCTAAGCTCGGCGTGTTGGACAATGTTGTCGCGTGGCACGAAATGGATGAGCTTAGAATTGAGTTTGGCAGCCAGCGCTTCGGCGAGGTCGAGTTCGCGATCGGTTTGACGCTCGTTACAAATGAGGCCGCCCAGGCGTACGCTGCCGCCTGCAGCATATTTCAGGATGCCCCTGGCGATATTGTTGGCCGCATACAGCGCCATCATCTCGCCGGACATGACGATATAAATTTCCTGAGCTTTGTTTTCACGGATCGGCATCGCGAAGCCGCCGCACACAACGTCACCGAGCACGTCATAAGACACGTAGTCGACATCGTTGTAGGCGCCGTTCTCCTCGAGAAAGTTGATCGACGTGATAACGCCACGTCCCGCGCAGCCGACGCCTGGCTCCGGGCCGCCAGACTCCACGCATTTGATACCTTTATAGCCTACCTTGAGCACGTCTTCGAGTTCAAGATCTTCAACCGAACCTCTCGTTGCAGCGAGATCAAGAACCGTATCCTGGGCCTTCGAGTTCAAGATCAGGCGCGTAGAATCGGCCTTAGGGTCACAGCCGACGATGAGGATCTTCTGCCCATGGTCCACAAGGGCGGCTAGCGTGTTTTGGGATGTAGTGGACTTGCCAATGCCGCCCTTTCCATAGAATGCGATCTGACGCAGAGCTGCCATGTTTGGCGTTCCTTCATGTGTTCGAGGCAATGCGGTTATCCCGCAACGTGGATGCGGAGGCCGTTCCGCTGCCTCGCAATAGCTCACAAGATTCGTGCCAAGCAGGCCGATAGAGATGACGAACAATAATTTACTGCGATTCCAGTTATGTGGGCGCAAAGATGCGGGATTGAGAACAGGAACGCTTGTCACGTAACCGACAAAGGTGATGACAATGTCGAATATCTGACCAGCCGACAGGATGTCTCATTTATCCATGTGTAGCTTCTAGGACCATTGTTCGAACAGCCTGTATCCCATCACCAGACCAGCAGTAACGAATTCTGATCACTTGCGGCAAAGGGCTGTTTCCGGCGATGATCAAGCGCCATGTCACTCGACTACGCCACGGCTAGCGATCCACTTCACGAGGAAGACGTCATTGACGCGGCGTCTGGGCGCGAGCGATGGCAAATGTTCATATAAGTCTCGCTCCAGAAACACGACATTTCAAAGTGGCAGCGAACCCATCGGCCTCGTTCCGCGGCGATGCACGGGTTACCAATTGCAGGCGTGTTGAGGTCCCCGCTGCGTTAGCGGGTGATCTCCTTCAAGTTCCGTCAATTCGCCGAAGCATGTGTTCAACGTTAATTGCGTGGAAGATAAAGCCGAGCTCGCCAAGCGGAGAATCGTATCGGATGTCGTCTATTGTGGCGATCAGGCGGTCAGCATCGATCAGTCCCAGTTCATGCAGCAGGCAACGACGGGATAATTGACTAGTGATCTCGCTAGCACCGATAGTCAGCGAGCCGGTCAGATAGTGTTCGAAATTTTCTCTTATAGAAACTCCGAAGAACCGTTTTGGATATCCAAGCCGTTCCAACATCCGGCGATGCAGCGCCTTTTCGTGCCTCCAGGCCAAAGGCAAACTCCGATAAAATCGTACGGCTTCTGGCTGGGCGAATGGGCTAATTGGCCATATGCCATGGCTCGCAAACAAAGGAGCCCGCGCGGCGTGTGCCTCCAGTACCGAGATCGGCAGAATAGGAAAGGGTGCCCGATCGCAGCTTGCTGCATAGTCGGGCAATTGGTTTTTGAGCACCAGCGTCATGGCGGAGGGAAAGATCGCAGGAAGGAATGCATCGCTAACATTACGAGCGAACTGCTCGTGATTTTGCTCGAAAGCATGGGCCATTAGCAACTCATCACCGCCTGTACCGGTTGCGACCGCCCGCGGGGCTGAGGCAGTTGCGAGCGACTTCAATAGTTGATGGAGAGGCCGCTGCAGATCGGCATTGTAGGGAGCGGGGACGTAGTCGCTACTCACTTCGAACCCACACGGAACCATTGGTATCGTGTCAACACGCAGCGTTTGGTCGCGAAAGCCGAAGTGCTCGATTGCTATTTCGCGCCGCGAAGTCTGTTGACTACGAGCTGGTCCCTCGACCTCCAAGGCATAGGTTTGCAGGGCGTCAGGATGCTGCCCCGCCAAAATGGCGGCAACGACCGCCGAATCCAATCCTCCGCTGAATTCGCTAGCCGTGAGAGCGGGCGTGAGCGGCCAGCGACGCAGCAGGGTGTCGATCAAATGGCATGCTGCGGCGGCAACATCGGCCCCATCCACAAGTGGGGTCGGAATGAAATACGGTGCCGGAGGGGGATATTTCGTCTCCACGGCTCCCATCCTGTCGATGCAAAGTGACGCGCGCTCCGTCAGCATGAAAACACCGCGAAACATCGTGGTTGTTGCATAGGGGAGCGTCCCCACAAGACGCAGGCCAGCTCGGTCCGTGTCGACGTCGGCGAGAGTCATGCCCGAATAAAAGTCCGCTATCGACCAGGAGAGATCAATGCGCTCGCCGCTGACCTTAATATAAAGTGGCGCAACACCCCCATGTCCGGCGCTGAAGGTCACCGTGCCGGAATGGCGATTGATCGAAATTGTCTGATAGTCCAATGGCCATCGCCCAAAAGCACAGAAATCATGCGCTCGTTCTATCGGCCAATCCCTGAGTGCCACAACCTGCCCATTCGCTTCGGCGGAACGCTCGCGGCAGATCAGGACGATTTGATCAGTGGTGTCCCACCGGAAGCTCTCGAGCAAAGGATGGTCTAGGATCTTGATAGAGATGTTGGGGTAGGGCAGCGAGTACATCGGGGGCTCAGCCACGCACTCGAGATGACCTCGGTCAATCGTTCCCTTGAACATGAGTGATCGCTTATTTGATGAAAATCTAAAGGGGCAGTGACCGCCGCCTTGGCGACGGTCACACGGACGAAACTTAAACGTCCAGTTTGTCCATGTCGCCTGGCTTGCCCCCCTTGATCATGGCAGCAATTTCTGTAGTCGAAGGGGTCGATCCGACGCGCGGCGTCTTGGCAAAGACGCTCAACTCGCTGCCGATTGGATCAATTGGCTTGCGGGTAGTTATCGTTTCCATGTTATGACTCTCCTTTGGTTTTCCTCGCCGTCCCCCTAAGGGGCCAATGACGCGATTGACTGAGGTACACTGTCGCATGCCGTTCTAGGGCGGCATGGACTGCGAAATTATTTGGCTGCAATCGATCCGGGCGGCTACGCGGTTGGCTCTCTGACCTAAGCATTGAGCGTACGACAATCGCCCGGTAAAGAAGCGGGTCTGATTGCGATGTGGCGCCGCTTGTACAACAGAAATCGAGGCGGGGACTCGTGCTCGCTTATGAGCCGGACTGGCGGCGAATTGGTGACCAAAACTTCCTGAGCCGTAAGGTTCAAACATCGAGCGGAATTCCCTATGCTAGCTAATTGCCTAAAACGTCTGCGGAGAGGACGATGGGATGACTTCGAGCGGCACGACTAATTCTTTTTCGAAAATGCTAGGCTCTGAGAGGATGTGTGTTCGCCACCCATTGGTGCGCAACGAGTTTATCAGCTTTGGGTGCGTTTCGCCGATGAGCGAGGTGATGCCGGCAGCACGGCAAAACTCCATCAACCCGATCATCAGAACACGCGATATTGGAATCCCGTCAATCTTTTCGTCACCGCTTGCAATCGCCCACCGCGTCCATTCGAAAACGTCGTGCGACCTTGGCCACTTTTGACCTCGCATGATTTGCGGGTAGACGGTTGATAGAAGATGTGGCTGCACAGTAGGAAGGAGCCGAGAATACCCGATCACCGCATCGTTCTTGAGAACGCTAAAATGAATAGCGCAATCGTGATCAAACTGATCTATTTCCCGTCTGTCACTCTTGCGTAACGCCTCCCACCCACGTCGTTCCACAAATTGCTGGTGTCGAAATCGCCAGATTTTCTCCATGATTACGGCGTTAGCCCGAGAGTGCCCAATGCAAATCTTGATCATCGCTCGCTGACCCCCGGATCACTATGCACGATCTTACTGTCCCTCAAAATGAGTAGAAATACTCATCTCTGCGCCAGGTCGCGGATGATCAGGTCGTTCGTCGCGCTACCATAGTTTGAAATCAGACAATCCCGCGCGGCATGGGAAATGGCGGTAACGGAAAGATCGCCAAAACGGGCTTAAGAATGCCATCATCTCGTACCGCTAGAGTAAATTTGCAGAGCATACGGTGTGCGTCAAAGACGCCAGGGGCTCGATCAAGCCGCCTCTCAGGCCACTTTTCGTTGATGGGATCACGTTAGAAAGCCATCTCGGCCGGTGCTTATCTGCTACCGACCAAATAGACTTCGGCCGCTCTTACCGTCCCGGGTTTCGGGGGCATGCCTATGGGTTAATCGTGGTCTGTCAGGGAGTAAATCTACTCATTTACGTCACCCGGAAATGATTATAGCTGAATTGGTGTCTCCAATAACACTCGCCTCAGTTGGAGCTGGGCCAAGAAGCGGTCCAAGCGATTGGATCAGTCCTGGCGTGAAGACAGAAAATCAATGGAAAGGGAGAGTTAAATGTCCTTGCATGTCAGCTACGTAGACAAGGAAATGACGGATCATGCCCGTGCATCACAGCCGGGAAGCGCAGCGCTTGCCCAAGGAACGCAATATTCGTTATTGCTGAAGAATCAATCGGCGCAACCTTGGACCTTCTATGTCTATCAAAAGATGCCTCAACCTGTTGCCAATGTCTTCTCCTTGGCGTGGTTCTGCTCTCCGTATCAAATTCGGGTTGGCAATCAAATCAAGTTCACTTGGGAGCTCGCCTATAATTTCGTCTGGAGCGACACGGGACAACTGATTCCTGGCGTGGACTTTTTTGCCTCCGGGGTGGAGGACTGCAGCCCCAGCGGGAGAAACACCACTACTTTTTCATTAAGCGATGGACCTGGCCTGACCGCGCCGATCAAGGGGGATCCTGCAGGATCACTGGTCATCAACGATGCTGGCAATGTGCCAAACAACCGGTTCTCCGTGGGCATCGGCATGTCCGGAACAGGGACTTATGTTGCACAAGCGGGCACCAATCTGCTCCACACGTTCACGCCAACTCCGAGCTATTGGATTGCGGCGGGAACGAATGTCACTATCGGGTCGGTGCTCAGCATCGACACGATCACCCAGACCAGGGAAGCCAAGTTTCCCTCTGCCGTCTTCAATCTCGTAGGCGTGCTCCAAGAGGACAACACCTGGGACGTCAACCCGGCTTGATGGCAGGGTGAATTGGCTTCAGCTCCGCCCGTCAGGGCGGAACTAATACATGGGAGTGCCTGTTGTTGCTGATAATTGGCACTCCTTTCCTCACACATCAATATTGCCCGAGGAACCAACGATGTTTGCAGGGCCTCCAATCGGTGCGATTTGTCCCTTTGCGGGGCAAGTTGCCCCTATCTCGAGCTCGGTCAATACGATCTGGAGCAACACACCCTGCGCAAGCTCTGGCGTGGCTGCGGGTACAAATGCGGAAGCTCCTATCAGCTACGTCGAAGCCCAAGGATGGATACTTTGCGATGGGCGCTATCTCAAGGCAGCCGCCTATCCAGAACTCTACGCCGTTCTCGGTGGACTCTATGGAGAGCGGAATTCTACGGCCGATCTGGAATTTCGGATTCCAGACTACCGTGGACTGTTCCTGCGCGGTTTCGATGCCGGTGCCGGTATGGACCCCGACGCGAAACGACGGCTGGATCCAACTGGCAACAATGTTGCAAATGTTGTTGGATCACTCCAATGCGATGCTCTGCAAATTCATTCGCATCCCTATGAGATAACGACGCCGTCGGGAATTTCGCAACAGGGCAGTGCCGCGGGAACTTCCATTTCAAGCAAATCGACAGGCTCGCCGGAAAGTCCGGCACGCACCGCTCTTGAGAGGCGTCCCAAGAACGTGGCCGTGAACTACCTGATCAAGTTTCGGTAACTTGAAAGGGGCGCAGGTCCTTTCATTCGATTCAGAGACATCGGTCCGGAAGCGACATCTTGCCGGCCGGCAAAAGAGGAGAAGTTTTAATGAATGCTACTTTGAGAGCTTTCGGATGCCTAGCTGCTTTCGCTCTGACGGTCACCTTCGCGCAGGCGGCCGCGGCTGAGGAGCATCAAAAAGGCAAGGTCGCAGCGAAGCCCGTAGAAACTGGCGTCGTGATCCGCGGCGTCACGCTTGCCGGTCCGGTTGGAAATCCGGGAACGTCAACCGGGAAAACATGCGACTTCAGCGGTGAGCCCGTGGATCCATCGGGGCGTTTGGAGGGGGCAAGCGTCAACTGCAGGCCAAATGGCAACCAGGCGAATACAACGCCAGGGCTACCCGCACGCTTTAACGCGTATTGCATGATAAATGCGCCGGTTAAAAGTGCGCGGCTGATCCAAGCTGCCCGACCAGAAAATGCCAACCACTGCGATCTGTCGGGGATCACCCCAAAAGACGCGACTGGTCAATTCGGGGGGGCCGTCTGGCGGTAGGCGGTCATTGGACGACTTCTGGGGAAACAAATTCAAAGCACGTCCTCGCAGCCCCCCAATCGATGCTGCCTGCTCGACCTACCGAAAACTGTGTTGCGCCTGTCTATCAATTCAGACGCAGATTTAGCTCTGCATTTCAACGGGGCTACTATCTGATCATGATGGCTGTCGTGATCCAACAGGCCCGATCTTTGAAGTGGCCGAAAACTCCATATGCTTCAGCGAATGATTCTGAGACGAAAGCTTTCGGCAATCATCTGAGGTGTATTAACCACATTGAGCTTTCGCTGGATGTTCAAAATGACATTTTGAATGGTTCGATGGGATCGTCCGAGAATCGTTGCGATCTCTATTGCTGTTTTGCCTGCGGCACACCAATGGATGATTTCGCGCTCTCGCGTTGTGATCATGGGTAAGGCCTGAATTTTTCGACTGGCATCATTCGCAATTTGGGCGCGGAGCAAGCTGTGCGCGTAAGCCGCCATCAGATAGAGCGCGCTTCGGTCGCAGGTTGAGAGCTCTACCTTTTCCGCTCCAAAACTGACAATCGATTGAAACCCAGCGGCAGTGTGTAAAGGAACGCTGAAGCCGTCAATCAACTTGAATTCGCGTGCCTCATCCATGACACGACGGCTCTGCCGATCGAGTTTTTGATCTCGCAGAGCTTCCGACCAAACAAATGCGTGATCGCATGTCTTGCTAAGATGCACTATGGGGTCGGCGTGGACATAATTGTTTTCACGATAACGATCAAACCACCCGACTGACCAATTGCCCAAAACGAAATAGGAATCAATTCGCTCAATAGGCGAGGGGATGCCGGATATCGCGAAATAACTAAACCCGAAATACTGCGAAATTTTTCCAAATAAGAGTAACACATCGTCTTTGCTCTTTGCGCTGGCTGACTCTGACAGGAAATCGAACACCAGATTCGAGACCGCTGAGGATTCTTCCTTCACGACAACCTCCCGGTTCGGTGCAAGATTAACTTCCTCACATCTAAGCAGTGAGTGTCCAGTTCCGTGGGCAGCTAAACTCTGAAAACCATATTATATACCCTTGATGCATACAACCAAAAAGCGCATCTTCAGGCGGGATCGTCCTCGGCAAACCGTTTGGCGCCGCTCGTCTGAAAAACAATTCGAGCCGTCAATTTTAACCGAGTGCGTCAGCCCGATCGCCATAGCTTCGCATTCACTCGGAACCGTACGGCAGACGACTGAGAACTTCAAAGCAGGGCCTGTCGCAAATTTTGGCGCTCAACGGTATGTTGACATGGGAAGATGATTGCCGTTCCGAAAGTTGTGGAGCGAGCCGATGATTCTGAATGCTATTGCCGAAAAGCTGAAGCGGCAATCGATGGATGGTTTCAAGCGCCGGAATTGTTCGAGGCATGGCTGATCGTGCGGGCGGTTGCCTTGTATTTGGGTTTTGCTCAAGGCTTCAGGCGAATTCGTCAGAAGCGAAAGTTTAGGCCCGCCTCAATTACATTATCGTTGAGGTCGGACCTTGAGCTGATGCCTCCACTCGTGGTCGGGACGGCGTTGTTAATGACGTAGTTGTACTCGATCTTTGCCGACACGCCGCCCGAAAACGCGTGCTCGACGCCGCCACCAAAGAGGTAGCCCTGTTTCCAGCTATCCGGCCCGGATTTCCATTTGTCCGATCCGGATACGAGGCGGTGGCCCTCGAACTCGGTCGTTGTGACGCCCGCGGTGCCGTAGACGAAAGTGCGATCAAAGCCCAAGCCAGCCTTCGCTTTCGCGGCACCTCGGAAGCGGCTTTCCACGTTGCCGCCGGGCACACGTACTTCGTTGTTCAAGTAAGAGCCTTCCAGTTCTGCGCCGAAAACGCCCGATCCAGCCTGGAAATTGTAACCTACCTGAGCGCCCACCGCTGGGGCGCGACCATTGTTGAACGGGTTGAATTTGGAGGCCGCGACACCTCCATGAAGACCGGCGTAAGCCCCGGCCCACGAGAAGGTTCCCGGTGCGTCATAAGAGGGGGCGCTCGGAACGCTGTGGTCAGCTAGATCGGCCGCCGACGCGCCGCATGCCATTAGCATCGAGACGCCCACGGAGAAGATTTTTCTTTTAATTAGCGACATATGTAACTCGATAACGAACGAAACTAACATCCGGTGCTGGGCTGGACGCGCAAGGGTCTGCAAACCACGCCTTACTCGCGGAGAGGGCATCATGAGCTTCCATGAGAAAAGCCAAATCGCTCGACTGGATCAAGTTTCGCCTCGCGTCCGTTGGGTCTTGAGTCGACCCGACGCTCTTCGGGACATAGGAGGCGTTGTCCCTGCTGTGCTGGAGCCTTCCTCCTGGACCATAGCCCCCGACGTTCCTCCCTGCGACAGCCCTTGTTGAATATTTCAGCATTGTCATACCTGCTTTCATAAGCAGACTCTCTACAATTACCTGATTTAAGACAAGAGATGCAGAGGATATATTTAGTCGTATATTCGTTTATGTTATATCAAAAATCGGTAATGGATTGATACTTCGCCATTTAAAGCAAACTTATACGTCATATATTTTCAAATATATTAATTTATTTTCCAGCTGGTGGCACAAGCATTTGCCGCGCCAACAAATTTAGGCTCGCACAACGAAAGCGCGACTGTAGCTGAGCTTATGCCACGACAGAATTCACGACGCTCGTCCGGGCGGCCAGATCCGCAGAGCGTCCCTGCCACTCCTGGTCCAGGAGCCTGTAATCCGCAGTGATATGATCGTCGGTCAGCCAATGGGTGGGGCCGAGCGGCTGCCGACTCTGCGGTGCGATGCCCGATCCCGAGGCCGGTTCAGCCGTCTGGGCAACTCGCGAGTAATGGGTAAGCCGCCCGTCCGACTCCCACCCCGCCGTGTTGGGCTCACCGTTGGTGGAGAAGCGTGTCATAGGGAAGCGTCGGGTCGGCTTGAGGATATTCAGAACATTGACGGCGTCGTCGAGACCAGTATCTCGGCGCTGTTCCTGCTGGTGATCAGCATCGCAATTTGTTCTTCCTGAGCCGTTGCGGAAGCCCAGATCGTTACCGCCGAAGCGAAGATACTCAACGCGCTCGACCCTTGCAGAGCACGGGCTTGATCGCCACTGGCGCAACGCCCGCACCCATACTCTGCACGACCCGTCCGCCGGAAGTACGCCATTTTGGGTAAGTATTTCCTGAACGGCGAGAAGCCACCGCTCCACGCCTGGAGCTGAGGTTTTCGATCTGCAAAGCACCCTGAGATCAGGTGCTCTGCAGATTTGTCTTCAGCGTATACGAGGGAAGAAGTTGTGGCCTTCGTCAACGGCCGCCGATCGTCATAGCCCCCAGTCGTTTTCATATCTGCCGGCCAACTACGAAGGGCGTGCCGTGCGGCCGAGATAAACATTTTCGCATCCGTCATTCAAATAGGTCATATCAAAACAATGGATTTCACTAATTCGCTCTTGGAAAAGATAAGGGGCACAGGCGGCGCCCGTTGCCTAATAAGGAGTATATGCGATGAATATCAAAGGCAGTGATAACGGCAGTTTTATCAAAGGATCCCCTGAAAACGACATAATCGATGGCGGCAAGAAGAACGACTGGATTGATGCCGGCAACGGCGATGATCGGATCAAAGCTGGTGACGGCCAAGACAGCATCACGGCCGGTCCGGGCCATGACATTGTCTGGGCCGGGAAAGGCTCAGACGTAATCCATGCCGACGGTGGTGACGATCTCTTGTACAGCGACGCCTCCTACCCCTTATACGTCACCGACCCTCACCGCGTAATACCGCATAGCGGCGAGGGCGATGACGTGCTCTACGCCGGCCCTGGCAGCGATATACTTGTGGCTGGTGACGGCGCAGATGTTCTGACTGGCGGCGACGACGGCGACGCCTTCGTGTTTCGGTTCCACGACCCTATGGTTGGAACAACGCACTGCTATACGAGTGTGATGGATTTCGACACGAAGCAGGACCGCTTTGTCCTGGACGCCGCAGATTTCGGTGGTGACCGGAATCTGTTTGATGCAAATTTCATCAATCATTCCAAGGGCTTTCCGGGCGAATTTGTGGACACCTTCTACAACGGCGCGGCCGAAGGCGCGCACGGCGAGCACGTCGTGGTAATCACTGATCGAGGCTTTGCGTCTGCCGCTGCCGCCGCGACTGCTATTGATCACGAAGCCCGCGGTGACATCATTGTCTTCCATGATCAAAAAACTCTCGGTCAAGATGGCGAAACTCACGGTGCGACACTAGCCTATGTCGATTCTGCGAACCACGCGCATGCCTTCGCTCATGTCGACAATCTGCACGACATGTCGGATCTTACCTCGCTTACGGCGGAAAATTTCGGCTTCATTTAATTCGATGATCCGAGGAGCGTTCCACCCTTGGGGCGCTTCTCTTTTCCAACATGGCGCAGGGAACTGAAAATAGAAACGACGTGATTTTATTGATCGACTGCACCAGTAAAGGTACGCCATTGAAACAAGTTCTCGTCGCCGATGACGACGCCGCCATGCGCCACCTGCATCCTGGGGCGGTTGCGCAAGCTGACTTTCTTCTCGCTGGCTGAGGCCAATGCCGCTATTGGCACTTGATCGCATCAACGATCACCTCATGCGTCGATTGGGTGTTTACCCGGCGGCAAGTATTTGAACGTGTCGAACGTGCTGCGCTCGCTAGCCTCCCGGGTGAAACTACGAATTCGCCGAATGGCGTCTGCTCCGTGTCTCGACCGATTATCACGTCGAGTTCAAAAGCTTCTTCTATTCCGTCCCTCATGCCCTCATTCGCCAGCAGGTCGATCTTAGAGCAACGGCGCGCACCATCGAGATCTTTTACCGCGGCAAGCGCATCGCCGTCCATCAGCGCCGCTATGGCGGCTGTCGTCATGGAACCGACCCAGATCACATGCCCAGTTCCCACCGGCGATACGCTGAGTGGACACCAGATCGCTTTCGGCGCTGGGCCGCATCCATCGGTCAAAGCATGCCGCGAGGATTTCTCCGTTGCATACCACCGCGTTCCCCGGCTGTTCGCCACGCTCGCGCTTGCAAGGGGTGACGGGCGATACGGCAGAATCCCCAAATCTATCGCCAAGACCGACCTGCTGATCCTCGATGACTAGGGACCGGAAAAACTCAACGATGAACAGCGCCGCGATCTTCTCGAGATCATCGAAGACCGCTACGAGCGTCGCTCGACGATCGTCACAAGCCAGGTGCCCCTGGATCGCTGGTGGGAAATTATTTCAAACCCAACGCCGCCGATGCGATACTGGATCGCCTCGTTCACAACGCCGAGGCATCGATCTCATTGGCGAAAGTATGCGCAAACAGCGTTCACCGATGGCGCTTGAAACACAGCAAAGCTTGACCTGACACAAAACCCGATCCAAACATCAAACAGACCCAGGATCAGCCCGAAAAATAGCCGGCTTCAAATCGGAATCGGTGGCCGGTTTCATCGGAATACGCACCCAATGCAACATCTGAAGATCGACCTGATCGGCTTGCTTAATGCCAACGAAGCGCATCGTCGGTCGCCTTGCAGCTTCTGCGATCGCCGCAGCATCGATGATGTCATTCTTGTTCGATTTTGCGTAGACTTCACTGCGCCGGGATGATGCGGACGGAATGCCCCATCGTCTGCAACTTGGCGCAAGCCATTGGGAACCCGGACGGGATTCCATTCCGACAAGCGTTCTGTTCGCTCGTTCGAAGAACTGCAGTAGCGTCTCGCGCCGGAACTATCCAGGCCGACCACGTGGAAGAGGTTCTTTCCGATATCGATGCCGAAGACGGCGCATTGGCGCAGTTGGTTGCGATCCATAATTTCAGCCCTCCTTTGCCCACCTCCGTTATGCTCTCGGGAGACAGGGCGGACCATCCCATTAGCTCTAAGCCCTGCTCGTAAGCGGGAGGTGGTGAAGGGCATGTGCCGCGATTGGACGACCTCCCGGCCGGCGCCAATACAACTCAGGCGCTGGCGCGCTAATGACTTGATCAGGTTAAACCATCCCGCATCCAGCGCTCGGCTATTGCGAATGTGCGGATTGGATGTTTGCATTTGCGGCTGCAACCGTCGAGGCCTCCCTGGGTGACGCGACTTTGGGAGCCGCAAAACCACCGCGGATTGCTACATTCAACCGCACGTGATCCTTGGCCAGTTGCTGGATCGCCGCAGCGAGGCTCGCCTGAGCGCTGGACACCTGCCTTTGCGCTTCGAGAACATCGAGGAGAGAAGAGGCGCCATCCGTGTACGAGGCCGTCGAAAGCTTCAGTGCTTCTTCGATCGTTTCTACTTGCCTGCGACGTGAGTTCTCTGTGTGAACGTCGCGTCGGACGGCTGTCAAAGCGTCCTCGACTTCCTGCACAGCTGTCAGGACGGTTAATTTCCAGCTTATGTAGGCTGCTGCGGCGTCCGATTTAGAAGTCTCCACGTTTGCCCGCAAACGGCCGCCGTCCAGAATTGGGAGGTCAAGGCTCGGCCCGAAGGACCATTTCAAGATACCCCCGTGACGGCCGCGCTGCTTGATATAGGAAGGGGTGATCGAGCCGGAGAGCGTTATCGCGGGGTAAAGCTGTGCTTCCGCCACGCCGATCTGTGCAGTCGCGGCGGCGAGATCCCGTTCAGCCTGGCGAATATCGAATCGATTGCGAATAAGATCGGCGGGAATGCCGGCATTGATCTTTCCGCGATAGACCGGCTGCCCTTCACTTTTCTGCAGTTGCTTGATCACTGTTTCCGACGGCAAAGCGAGGAGGGCCGCAATGTGATGCGCCGACACGCGAAAATTCAGTTCTAGCCTTGGTATTTCGGCAATCGTCGATCGGACAAGTCCTTCGGCTTGCAAGACATCCAGCCGGGAAGCCGCTCCCGCTTCGACTTGAAAATTCGTGAAATCGTAGGTCTCCTGGCGGGACTTCAGGTTCGCTCGGGAAATCGAGACGCGCTGCTGGTAGTACCGGGCGTCGATGTAGGAGGAAACAAGATCTTTGATTAGAGCTAGCTTTGCGGCGTCGACAGCCGCATGCGCAGAATCAAGAGAAGCCAGTGCGCTTTCAGTGCTGCGCCGGTACTGACCGAATACGTCCAGCAGCCAGGTCAACGATAGTTGCACGCTGGAGATATTCTGTGTGCTCGTGACATCTCCCCCTTTGCCGATCTCGCCGCTTGTCGTGTGTGATGCCTTGGGAAGGCCCCCGGCGCCAGCGATGGTGACGTCCGCGGCGGCGGCATTAACCCTTTCGAGCGCCTGCTGAACACTGAGGTTCTCATCCAGGCCGGAGGCAACGTACTGGTTGAGCGTACGATCTGAAAACGAATCCCACCACGCCGACACCGCAACATCGCCGGCGCTCTGTTTTGCACCCTCGGAAAACTTCTCCGGCAAAGGCGTTTCCGGCGGTGCATGGTCGGGCCCGAGCATGCAAGATGACAAAAGTAGCGGCAACACCGCAGCGGCCAGACGGAACGAATGCAATCAATCAGCCTCCATTACAGCGAAATTCAACTCAAACCCGTTTCGCCTGCCCGAAGGATGATGCCAGCGCGCAATTGCCGACGCAGCAGATCGAGAATTCCGGCGTGACACTACGAAATCGCGTGCAGCCAAAACAACAAGTCGACACCCGCTGGCGCGAGCTGGCGTCAAATCCCTTTAGGCCTGTCGTTCGGATCAAACTGAATGATAGTGATCCAATTAGCAGTGAGTGCCGGTCGGTTCTCGTTCTCGATCTCCACCGTAACCTCGTAGGTAGTCACCAGCATGCTTGCGCCGCGAAATTGACATTCAGAGAGAACGAAGCGACCGCGCACACGGCTGCCGGTCTTAACTGGTGACATGAAACGCACCCGGTCTAAGCCGTAGTTAAGGCCCATGGTCTGCTCGCGGATCTTTGGCATGCCGCTGAAGTTCATCGCCGACAGAAGCGAGAGTGTCAGGAAGCCGTGAGCGATAGTGCCACCAAACGGGCTTTCGACTGCCGCGCGTTCCGGGTGCACGTGGATGAATTGATGATCGTGTGTCGCATCGGCAAAGAGATCGATTGTAGTTTGATCGACGGTGATCCATTCGGATTTACCGAGCTCCTGGCCAATTCGCGACGGCACGTCGGCGAGCGAAAGTTCGTGCATACGACCTCACTTTTTTGATGTCTGATCAAGTCCTGGATTTTCCGGGAGGCGATTTGCGATCTAACCAATCGTCACAATCATTCGACTGTGACCGATTTAGCTAGATTCCGCGGCTGGTCCACATCTGCCCCCATAACGACCGCGGTATGATACGCAAGAAGCTGCAGCGGCAGAGAGAAGATCATCGGCGCGATAATCTCCGCAACATCGGGTAATACGATAGTGTGCATGGTGGGAAGCTTTGACATCGAAGCTCCCGTTTCGTCGGTGATCAGAATGATGCGGCCGCCGCGGGCGGCCACTTCCTGCATATTGGAGACAGTTTTATCGAAGAACCGATCATGTGGCGCGATGACAATGACTGGCATATTTTCATCGATCAGGGCGATCGGACCGTGTTTTAATTCTCCTGCCGCATAACCTTCAGCATGGATATAGGAAACCTCCTTGAGCTTCAGCGCACCTTCCATGGCCAATGGGAAACTCGTGCCGCGGCCGAGATAGAGCACGTCGCGGTAATGCGACAATTCCCGAGACAAGAGTTCGATCTCCGGCGTGATGTCGTTCAGCACCTGTCGCATAACGCCCGGCAAGGTCGCCAAACTTTGGACGAGCACCTGTTCCTCGTCGTCTGTGATCGTGCCCCGCGCCTTGCCTGCGCCGATGGCTAGCGCAGCGAGAACAGCAAGCTGGCAAGTGAATGCCTTGGTAGAAGCAACGCCGATCTCTGGCCCGGCGAGGATCGGAAAGATGGCATCTGCCTCGCGGGCCATAGTTGATTCTCGCGTATTGACGACAGCGCCTATTCTCAGACCATGTGCTTTGCAATAGCGCAGCGATGCAAGCGTGTCAGCCGTCTCACCAGATTGAGAGATGAAGAGCGCTGCCGACCGCGGCGACAACGGGATTTCTCGATAACGGAATTCAGAGGCGACATCAATTTCAACGATTAAGCGTGCGTAGCGCTCGAACCAATATTTGCCAATTAGTCCCGCAAGATATGCCGTGCCGCAGGCGGAGATCGCGAGGCTCTCAACCCCGGCGAAATCGATGTCGGTTGAAGTCGTTGTGACATGACTATCGTTGACATTGATGTAGTGACCAAGAGCACGGGCGATGACCTCCGGTTGCTCGTAGATTTCCTTCTCCATAAAATGCGGGTGATTGCCCTTGCCGACCAGGTCTGCGGTAGCAAGCGATATGTGCCGTGGGCGCGTAACGACATTGCCTTCGATATCGAAAACCTGGACACTCGTTTTGCCTACAACAGCCCAATCGCCATCGTTCAGATATGTGATGTCATTGGTGAACGGAGCAAGAGCGATCGCGTCGGAGCCTAGAAACATCTCACCATCGCCGTGGCCTATCACTAACGGTGGTCCATTGCGCGCCACCATTATGGTCGCGGGATCATCCTCAAACAGGATGGCAAGAGCGAAGGCGCCCTCGACGCACTTCAACATGGCATGCATTGCCTCAAGGCATCCCATGCCATCCCGGCGGAATTTTGTCAGGAGATGCGCAATCACCTCGGTGTCCGTGTCAGTCTGGAACTTGGCCCCTACCTCCGCCAATGCGTCCTTTAGCTTGGAGAAATTTTCGATGATGCCGTTATGAACAACGGCTACACCATCGGTAAAGTGCGGGTGAGCGTTGCATTCTGTCGGTGCGCCATGGGTCGCCCATCGTGTGTGGGCAATGCCGACAGTGCCGCTCAGGGGCGCTTCCTTCAATCTCGTTTTAAGGTTCCCGAGCTTGCCTTCCGCACGGCGCCGGTGCAATTCTCCTTCGAAGATCGTAGCAACGCCGGATGAATCATAGCCGCGATATTCCAGCCGCCCCAAGGCTTCGATCAGCCGCTCCGACACGGGCTTATGTCCCACTATGCCAACAATCCCACACATGCTCGTCACCCATGTCCCAAGAGCCCCCGACAGGTAATCAGGAGGCGGACGCCGCTCGGCGCGTGTCCTCCAGCGCGTGCTAATAAATCCAAACAGATTAGTAAAATTGATTGTTGGGATAGCTATCATCCACGATATGGATGTCTCCCACTCGGGTTGCGTCGATTAGACGCTGTAGGCAGCGCATGATGCCTTCTGCAAAGTGTCGACTGATAAGCTACGACCGGGGCGTGGGGCCTGCCTCTGAAAATGTTCGCGCCAACAGGAATTGTTATTTGCCGACGACATGCCGCCAATTGTTTTTCATCGGCGCACGGGCTGAAAGGCAATTCGTTTTTCTGCAGGTGAAGCGGTATGTGTCTGCGGGCTGACCCTAAGGCGTAGTTGCCCCTTTGCATGCAAACATGATCACGAATCGGTCAGCAGGACTGCGCAGCCGCATTTGCAAAGAGGTTGGCGTCAGAGTGAAAGTGCCGACAGTTGGAACCGAAAGGGCCATGGCGGCCAGAAGTCCGTTCGCAGAAGCAAAGAAACCAGCCCTTTACCGCCGGATTTACCCCAAGGCCTGCTTTTATGATTTCGGCAAGCGTCCACCAGCCTTGACCCGAGCTGGATTTCCCATGGCCGTGCTTCCTGCAGGAACATCTCGCGTGACCACACTACCAGCGCCAATGACAGCGTGATCGCCAATTGTCACGCCCGGGAGAATGATTGCTCCACCGCCAATCCAGGCGTGCCTGCCAATGCTGACAGGTCGTCCCAACTGCAGTCCAGCCTGGCGCTGCTCTGGATCATGTGGATGGTCCGCGGTGTAAATCTGCACAGCAGGGCCTATTGCGGTTCCGTCACCGATAGTTACCGCTGCCACGTCAAGAATGACGCAGTTGTAATTGATGTAAACCCAAGCTCCGATCCGGATGTTGAACCCGTAATCGCAGTGGAACGGAGGACGAATAACCGCTCCAAGCCCGACTGCTCCCAATCGTTCTAAAAGGAGCCCATTCCACCGCTCGGCGGAGTCGCCCAGCGTGTCATTATACCGCTTCAACCAAGCCCCGGTGAGGAGCAACTCGGCTTGGATCTCGGGGTCCGCTGCGTTGTACATTTCGCCTGCTAGCATCTTCTCTTTTTGGCTGCGTGTCATCGTATCTTCTCAGATCTTGTTCGTGGGGGTG
The DNA here is from genome assembly GCF_025152725.1 of Rhizobium sp. SRDI969. Lineage (NCBI taxonomy): Bacteria > Pseudomonadati > Pseudomonadota > Alphaproteobacteria > Hyphomicrobiales > Rhizobiaceae > Rhizobium > Rhizobium sp. SRDI969. The sequence goes on along the minus strand of NZ_CP104035.1, from coordinate 3,934,895 downwards.
GTCGGTGATTGCCGCTGGAATTCAACTAATAACGGCAGAGCTCACAGAGGAGTAAACAGCAATCTTTCCCCTTTGGCGGCCGGTTGAAGTCGTCTGCTCAAGCGAGGCAAATCCTGCACAAGGGGCTGACGGCACCAGCGACCTTGCGTTTCACCAGCTCGGGGAGGGCACAATCAGATGTGCGGATTCAACTTGGCAGGTTCCGTACACAGCGGCAAGCGCCCCAAAAACACCGGACCAGCGACTAATTCGCGATCAAGCTGGCACCTGGCGGGATATCGGGTGAAGGCAGAGGTGGAATCGAAAGCAACACTCCTTATTCGCGGGCAGAAAAGGTGAGGCCTAAACTTTGGTCGCCGGCGAGCCGCGTGAGAGCTCCCGGCGTCGAAAAATAGCGGGCTCCAGCTCCCCGCGGCACGTGGTGAATTCGGTGTAGCGTGAGCTTTCAGATGCCTGAGTATCTGCGGAATTGCAGCGAAGCCTTGCTGAAGGGAATCGGCGGCGCCTGGTTCAGGCATTTGCTGCTGGCCCTACAAGGGGTTCAATCGTGACGGTCTTAACTTCATGGCACCTGCTTGAACGCAAGGACAGCATTCATGCCGCCCATGGCGAAGGCGTTGCTCATGGCCACGCGCACCTTTCGCTCCCGGGGCACATTAGGGGTCACATCCAGGTCACAATCGGGGTCTGGCTCGCGATAGTTGGCGGTGGGCGGCACGACACCTTCTTGGATCGCCATCACGCAGGCTATCATTTCGAGCGCACTTGCTGCCCCGAGGCAGTGCGCGTGAGTGGATTTGGTAGAAGAGATGGACATCGATCGAGCATGGTCACCAAAGACGCGCTTAATCGCCGTCGTTTCGATCTGATCGTTGGCCTTGGTGCCGGTGCCATGGGCGTTGAGGTAGTCTACATCCTCGGCATTTAAACTCGCATCAACAAGGCAGGCGCGCATCGCCGCCTCCGGCCCATGCACAGCTGGTGCAGCGATGTGGTAGGCATCGGCGGAAAGGCCGATGCCGGCGACCTCGGCAAGCATCGTTGCACCGCGGGCGGCGGCATGCTCATAGCTTTCCAGCACGGCCATGCCCGCACCCTCGCCCAAAACTAGTCCTTTCCTGTCGGCCGAGAATGGCCGGCAAGTATCTGGAGCGAGTACGCGCATTGCTTCCCATGCCTTAAGCACGATCCACACGAGTGGCGCGTCGCTTCCTCCAGCTAGCATAACGTCCGCCCTACCGAGCTTGATCTGATCTACCGCTGAAGCGATCGCATGGTTGGCCGAGGCGCAGGCAGAGGTGGCACCGAAGACTGGCCCCCGCAGCCCGAGGTTCATGCTTACCTGACAGGCAGCCGCGCTAGGCATTGCCTTTACCCCAGTGAATAGCTCAGTGCGAGTCGCGCCGCCCAATAGGAGGGTGCGGTAGGCCTTCTCGGTAGCGTCCCAGCCGCCAAAGCCAACGCCCACTGTCGCGCCGAAACGGTGGGCATTTCCTTCATTGCACGAAAGGCCGGCCTGTAGCATGGCTTGTTTAGCTGCAAGCACGGCTAGCAGGCTGAAGCGGTCCATGGAGATGAGCTGTTTGCGATCAATGTCGTGTTGAGGCAGCACCTTGATCTCGGTCCCGATCATCCCCTTCAGCTCATGAATCTCTGAGTTTGAGATCGGGCCGATGGCGGAGCGGCCTTCGCGCATCTCCGTCCAGATAGAGGAAGCATCGGTGCCCAGTCCGCACAGTCCGCCCAATCCGGTGATAACGACGCGCCTGTCCATTCAGACCTCCTTGGTGAGCAAGCCACGGACGGCTTCCACCACGTCGCCGATATTGTTGAGGTTCGACCAGGCATCGGCCGTATTCATCTCGATCTTAATGCCGTAGAGCTGCTCCAGATCCCAAAGGACATCGGCCAAACCCAGCGAATCGATGCCAAGTGAAGTCAACTCAGTGTCAGTCGTTATTTCGCCGAGGGCTACGCTCGTTCTTTCGCCGTTTTCAGCTTTGACGAGCTTATTGATCGCACTGATAATTTCCAGTGTGAGTTGATCAGCCATTTGTATTCCTCTCCATCATGCCTAATTTCGACAAGCCGACGGCCTTGCGAGAAGGCTCGATCTAATTGCTGCGAACATCGGAAGATGTTCCGGCTCGTCTGCGAAGTGACGACAGAAACCAATAAAACTTACCGGAATCTCGCCGCGCGGCTGCCCTGCTATGGATCATATGGCATCATTGGTAAAATTGATTGTGTGGATCAAAAGCATCCACACTATGGATTGTGGCTCGACATATTGCCGCGGCTAACTTCTCGCGCCGGCGCCGTTGCAAATCCTTAAGAACAAGTATTGCGGGATCGAAAGTAGAGCTTCGGCTACTATCCCGGGTCGGCGCGTTGCTCAATTTCGCGCAGAAGGCATGTGCGGAAGGTCGGGGAAGTCGCCGCAGCTGGATGCTGGTTTCCGCGATGGGCCGAACATAAGTTACAGGAATAAAGTTTTGAATCACTTTTGCATGAGGCCAGGGAAAGCATTACGAATCGCACCTTCTCAGATAGAAACGATCGCTCTCGGCAATAGCTTCGATTGCTAGCTGAGCTGAGGCGGCGGGGGGCCGCCTGTAACGTAATACCTCCTTTGGGAACACAGCCAATGCGTATGGATCTAATTACTGGGGCTGTGAAATGAGCCGACGGTGCCGCTTACGACGTACAACTTTCCATCTCAGATTCCATGCGCAAAGCCTCTTGGATCATAATCTCGCGCATCCAGATGTTTCCAGGATCAGTGTTGTGAAGAGCCGGCCATTGGACAGCCTCAGTGAACGAAACAAGCGGCAAAGGATGCTCAATGATTCTTAGTGGGATAGTTCGTTCGTAATGTTTGACCAGCCGCAGGGGGATGGTTGCTATTCGATTAGTGCCAGACAGCAATGGCGGGATCAAGTTAAACCCCGGGACGACGAGCTCAATACGCCTCTTGAGGCCGTGCTGCATCAATAGCCATTGCTCTACGGAAGGCTTGAGACCACGTCCGAACTTAGCCGCAACATGTCCCATGGACATATATTGCTCCAAGGAGAGCTGCCCTTGTAACTGCTCGTTCGTAGGGCAGCCGACGCACACCAGTCTCTCTTCGAAAAGCCTTGCCTTCGGATGGGCGCCGGACATGAATAAGTCCGGGAGGATCAGAAAATCGACATCACCACGGCGGAGAAGCTCCTCCGGATCGTCGTCAAGTGGCAGCAACTCGAAGCTGACTCCTGGCGCCTCCCGAGCTAAGCGCAGTATTATCTTGTCGAAGAAGACCAGTGCCATGAAGTCTGAGAGGATAATTCTGAATCGGCGGTCGGACTCCGCTGGGTTTATTGGATCCCAAGCGATAACGGAGAGCTGAATATGCAAGAGGGCTTCGCGAACAGCGGGGGCAAGTGCCTCTGCACGCGGGGTCGGAACTAGCTCCCGTCTCTGCATGATAAAAAGGTCGTCGCGGAAATAGTCGCGCAACCTAGAGATGGCAGCGCTCATGGCGGGTTGGCTGAGGTTGATGCTGCGCGCCGCTGCTGTGAGCTTGCGCTCGGTCATTAGAGCGTCGAGTGCTACAAGAAGGTTTAGATCTAGGCCTTTAAAACGCATGGGTTGAATATCCATTCCATAGATGATTGCCATCCAAACAATCAATTTTACCAATCTTTCGGATCACTTATAGAAAACCCGGAACTTGATCAATATCAGGACCAGGAACTAAAAAACGAAGCGCCGGGCAGGGGCCCGATTTGAGACTCTTACATCTCTTAACCGCTCGATTGCCTAACCGGCAATCCAACAAGTATGCGCAACAATATCGCGCAGCTCTGATCGTGGTTGGGCGAAGAAACAACTTGGAGCTTTTGCATGTCTTCTGAAGTGCGATGGAAAATATGCTGGGAAAATGAGCTGGAAGCTTCCGACCACGCGGAACTCGCCGATTTTTTTTGCAAGACCTATGGGCCGACGGGAGCGTTCAATGCCAAGCCGTTCGAGACTGGCCGAAGCTGGGGTGGTGCGAGGCCCGAACGCCGCGCAATCGCATATGACTCGCACGGCGTCGCTAGCCACATGGGCTTGTTACGCCGCTTCATAAAAGTCGGTACGACTGAATTGCTTGTGGCCGAGCTAGGCCTGTACGGAGTGCGACCGGATCTAGAAGGATTAGGCATCGCTCACTCGGTCCGCGCTATGTTTCCGATTCTGCGCGAGTTGAGCGTTCCATTTGCTTTCGGAACAGTTCGCCACGCCATGCGGAATCATATGGAAAGATACTGCCGAGACGGTACCGCAAATATCATGACCGGGCTGCGTGTGCGCTCGACGCTTCCAGACGCGCATTCCGACCTGCCAGCCACGCGCACTGAAGATGTCCTCGTATTGGTGGTTCCCGTCGACCGTCCAATGACTGAGTGGCCCGCGGGCTCGTTGATTGAACGAAACGGGTCGGAACTATGAAGCGGCCCGCATATATGAGCGAAGTACCGGTCAATCACACAAGCGGCCAGGAAGCTCGCTGCGTTTACTTGACGTTCGACGACGGTCCTAATCCATTCTGCACGCCGCAAATCCTGGATGTTCTAGCTGAGCACCGCGTTCCGGCGACATTTTTTGCTATCGGCTCATACGTGAAGGATCACCCCGAACTCATTCGGCGTCTTGTGGCGGAAGGTCATGATGTCGCCAATCATACCATGACGCATCCCGACCTCGCCACCTGCGATCCCAAGGATGTGAAACGTGAAATAGACGAGGCGCATCAAGCTATTGTCTCGGCCTGTCCCCAAGCCTTGGTCCGGCACTTACGAGCGCCTTACGGGGTTTGGACTGAAGACGTCCTTTCAGCATCGGTGAGGGCTGGACTTGGAGCCGTTCACTGGTCGGCCGACCCTAGAGACTGGTCTTGCCCGGGCGTCGACGTGATCGTTGATGAGGTGCTTGCTGCTGCTCGGCCTGGGGCAATCGTGCTTTTGCACGACGGGTGTCCTCCCGATGAGGTGGAGCAATGCTCGCTTGCCGGACTCCGTGACCAGACGCTCATAGCACTCTCTCGAATTATTCCGGCACTGCATAGCCGCGGATTCGAGATTCGTTCACTTCCCTGAAACACTGGACAAACGAGAAACCATGACCCTGCTCGCAACAACCAGCATCGCCGCCATCTCGCTTTATGCAATGCTCTCCACCGTTTACAAGAGCGCGCAGGTCTTTCATGCTAGGCGGACAACGATCTCAACAACACCTGCGAAAGACATTGAAACCAACCCCGTGCCAAGCGTTGATGTCATCGTGCCGTGCTTCAACGAGGACCCAATCGTTCTTTCGGAATGCCTCGCGTCGCTTGCGGAGCAAGATTATGCCGGAAAATTGCGCATCTATGTAGTCGACGACGGTTCCAAAAATCGCGACGCGGTTGTGGCTCAGCGCGCTGCCTATGCAGACGATGAGAGATTCAACTTCACAATTCTCCCTAAAAATGTTGGAAAGCGCAAAGCGCAAATCGCCGCTATAACCCAGTCCTCTGGGGATCTCATTTTGAATGTGGACTCAGACACCACGATCGCCCCCGACGTCGTATCTAAGCTTGCCCACAAAATGCGGGATCCAGCAGTCGGTGCGGCGATGGGCCAAATGAAAGCCAGTAACCAGGCGGACACCTGGCTAACTCGCTTGATTGACATGGAGTACTGGCTTGCCTGCAACGAGGAGCGCGCGGCACAAGCTCGCTTCGGTGCAGTTATGTGTTGCTGCGGCCCATGTGCGATGTACCGTCGGTCTGCTATGCTTTCGCTGCTCGATCAGTACGAGACGCAGCTTTATCGCGGCAAGCCGAGTGACTTCGGCGAAGATCGCCATTTGACGATTCTCATGCTGAGCGCAGGCTTTCGAACTGAGTATGTTCCGAGCGCCATCGCGGCGACAGTCGTTCCAGACACGATGGGTGTTTATCTACGCCAACAACTACGGTGGGCACGCAGCACCTTTCGGGATACTTTGCTTGCGCTTCCTGTACTGCCTGGTCTCGATCGGTATCTCACGCTGGACGCAATCGGGCAAAATGTCGGCCTGCTACTTCTTGCGCTGTCGGTATTGACAGGAATTGGCCAGTTTGCGCTGACCGCCACACTGCCCTGGTGGACGATCCTGGTCATTGGATCCATGACTCTTGTACGCTGTAGCGTGGCTGCCTATCGCGCCCGCGAACTTAGGTTTTTGGGTTTTGCTCTCCACACGCTCGTGAACATCTTTCTCTTAATTCCCTTGAAGGCCTATGCCCTTTGTACCCTATCCAATAGCGACTGGCTGTCGCGCGGATCAGTCGCGATTGCGCCCACTGTTGGGCAGCAGGGCGCTACCAAAATGCCAGGGCGGGCGACATCTGAAATTGCCTATAGTGGCGAGTGATGAACGCGTCACTGCAGCTCAAAATCTGGGACAAGAAATGAACGGGCAATTAACGAATTTGAAGACGACGATCGCTGATCGGCACCAGGATCATCTCATCCTATCGGAGCGGCAGCACCAATGGAAATTTAAGGCAATGGATTCGCCTTCTGGCTCATTGTCCCCAGTCGCAATCGACCTGGCCGGCGTTTCGAAATCATATGGTGGTAAAATCGTCGTCAATGACTTGTCGTTTACTATCGCCGCAGGAGAATGTTTTGGTCTTTTAGGACCGAACGGCGCAGGTAAAAGCACGATCACCCGTATGATCCTAGGAATGACGTCGCCGAGTGTAGGCAAGATCACTGTACTCGGAGCGCAGGAGCCGGGCCAGGTTCGCTTGGCGCGCGCGAAAATCGGGATCGTGTCTCAGTTCGATAATCTCGACCTGGAATTCACGGTCCGTGAGAACCTTTTGGTATACGGCCGCTACTTCCGCATGAGCACCCGAGAAATCGAAACGGTCATCCCATCGCTGCTTGAATTTGCGCGACTTGAAAGCAAGGCGAATACGCGTGTGGCAGACCTATCGGGAGGAATGAAGCGGCGCCTCACTTTGGCGCGTGCGCTCATTAATGACCCGCAGCTACTCATTTTGGACGAGCCGACCACCGGTCTCGACCCACACGCGCGCCACTTGATCTGGGAACGACTTCGATCGCTGTTGGCACGCGGCAAGACAATTCTTCTGACGACCCATATCATGGAAGAGGCGGAGCGCTTGTGCGACCGGCTGTGCGTGCTTGAAGCTGGCCGAAAGATCGCCGAAGGCCGACCGCATGCCCTGATCGAGGAGCAGATTGGCTGTCCCGTGATCGAAATTTATGGTGGCGATCCGCAGGAGCTAAGTCTTTTGATCAGGCCGAATGCTAGGCGACTGGAAATCAGCGGAGAGACCCTGTTCTGCTACACGCCTGATCCAGAGCAGGTGCGCGCGCAACTGCGTGCATATTCGAACCTGCGCTTGCTGGAGCGTCCACCAAATCTAGAGGATGTCTTCTTGCGGTTAACCGGACGCGAGATGGAGAAGTAGACGATGGGCGTAGCAACATTACCCGCCGGCGGTTTGAACTGGCTCGCAGTTTGGCGCAGAAACTATCTGGCTTGGAAAAAAGCGGCGCTGGCATCCATTCTCGGAAATCTAGCCGATCCCATAATATACCTATTCGGGCTCGGCGCTGGATTGGGAGTGATGGTCGGGCGCGTTGACGGCGTATCGTACACTGCATTTTTGGCGGCTGGAATGATCGCGACAAGCGCGATGACTGCTGCAACCTTCGAGACTATCTATGCGGCCTTTGGCCGAATGCAGGGCCAGCGCACCTGGGAAGCAATGTTGTACACACAGCTCACGCTAGGGGATATCGTCGTTGGGGAAATGGCGTGGGCAGCAACCAAGGCGTCGCTCGCAGGCACCGGTATTGGTATCGTCGCCGCCATGTTGGGATACACTCACTGGCTGGCTCTTCTCTATGCTCTTCCGGTCATCGCCATCACGGGCTTAGCCTTTGCGAGCCTTGGAATGGTCGTCACGGCCCTCGCGCCCAGCTACGATTATTTCATATTTTATCAAACGCTGGTCATCACACCGATGTTGTTCTTATCAGGCGCGGTCTTTCCCATAGACCAATTGCCTGTAGCGTTCCAGCAGCTAGCGGCCTTCTTGCCCTTGGCACATTCGATAGATGTTATCCGCCCGACGATGCTGGGCCAACCAATAACCAATGCCTGCCTGCATATCGGTGTTCTCTGCATCTACATAGTTGTGCCATTCTTCATGTCGACCGCATTGCTTCGGCGGCGACTAATGCGGTGACGGATGCTGCTTCACATCATCATCAGCACTCACGCCGGTTTTGGGGGCGAGGCCCGGCATCCCGCAAGATCGCATGGACGCTGGGCGACACGGCGCGTCTTCTGATCAACGCATGGCCTTGCGATGACGGGTTGCTATCAAAGCTAGCGCATTGAGCGGTAAGCGCCGTTTTCCTCCCACCTCTCGGGTCGCCGGCTGATCGTTGATGTTGTGCCCGAACAGGGCTTCGACATATGACGATTACAGGGTTTACGCGTAGCACCAAGGCCGATGAGATGGTGCAGCGGTTTGAGGTTTTCACTGGATCAGGTCGCCGCCGCGAATGGAGCGACGAGGAGAAGCTTCAGATTGTTGCCGAAAGTCATAGCGGCGAGATGTCGGTCAGCGCTGTTGCGCGGCGGCACGGTTTGTCGCCCGGTCAGTTGTTCACCTGGCGGCGGCAGTCGCGGAGCCCATCGGAGCAGACGTCAACGCCGATGTTCGTGCCAGCGGTGATGGATCAGCCTGCAGAGATGCCTTTGAGACGGCGAAAGACGATGGCTAGGAGCACGCCGCTAGCAGTCGCCATCGAGCTGGAGATTGACGGTGCGATACTCAGGATCGCATCTGGCACGGACAGCGCGACCATCGCAGCGGTCATCCAAGCCATGAAGGCATCGTCGTGATTGGCCCGTCTGGTGCGGTGAAAGTCATGATCGCCACCAAGCCCGTCGACTTCCGCAAAGGCGCAGAGGGATTGGCCGCATTGGTGAAGGCCGAGATGGGTGCCGATCCGTTCTCCGGCACAATCTATGTGTTCCGGGCCAAGCGAACCGACCGCATCAAACTGATATTCTGGGATGGCAGTGGCGTATGCCTGGTCGCCAAGCGGCTTGAGGATGGCGAGTTCCATTGGCCCCGAATGCAGGACGGCGCGATGCATCTGACGGCCGCGCAATTCTCGGCTTTGTTCGAGGGACTCGATTGGAAACGCGTGCATGCGCCAATCGAAACGCGCACCCCCGTTGAGGCCGGATAGCGGCCGCGACCAATTGAATCAGCCGCATCCAATAGCTCGTTTTGCGAGGCAAGATATGCTGTTCTTGTCCCATGACGACAAGGGCGGACGAGCTTCCGGATGACCTGAACGAGCTGAAAGCGATGGTGCTTTCGCGCGAGGCGGAGAATGCCCGCTTGCGGCAGATCATCAAGGAATTGCAGCGCCACCGGTTCGGTCGCCGAGCCGAAACGCTTCCCGAAGATCAGCTACTTTTGGGCTTGGAAGAGGCCGAGCAGGTCGAAGCGGATGGTCTCGAAGCGAAGGAAGAGGCGTCGGTCGCTGAACGCCGGGCACGTGTTGCCAAACGGCGGACGAACCGGGGTTCATTGCCAGCTCACCTGCCACGCATTGAGATGGTCGTCGATATCGATGATCACGCCTGCCCAGGGTGTCGCCATGATCTGCATCGGATTGGCGAAGACGTATCGTTCCGGCCCAGTTCCGTGTGCTGGTCGTGCGCCGCCCGAAGTATGCCTGCCGGGCCTGTGAGGATGTCGTGGTTCAGGCTCCGGCTCCCTCCCGGCTGATCGAAGGCGGTATTCCGACCGAAGCAACCGTCGCCCAGGTCCTGGTCTCCAAGTATGCCGATCACCTGCCGCTCTATCGTCAAGCGCAAATCTACAAGCGGCAAGGGATCGATCTCGACCGATCGACACTCGCGGATTGGGTCGGCCGCGCCGCCTGGCATCTGCGACCTGTTCATCAAAGGTTGCTCGACCTTTTGAAGACATCATCCAAGCTCTTCGCCGACGAAACGACAGCACCCGTGCTCGATCCGGGACGGGGCAGGACCAAGACCGGCCAGCTCTGGGCGTATGCCCGCGATGACAGGCCTTGGCAGGGAACCGATCCGCCCGGCGTCGTCTATGTCTACGCGCCGGATCGCAAAGCCGAGCGTCCGATGGCCCATCTCGACGGTTTCGTCGGCATTCTTCAGGTAGACGGCTATAGCGGCTATCGCCCGTTGGCTGCCAAGAACACCGTATCTCTGGCATTTTGCTGGTCGCATGTCCGTCGTCGCTTCTCTCCCGCTTGCGCACCAAGCGCGAGCCCTGTCTCTTGTGCGATGGAGGTCGGAACGCAGATCATCGTCGAGGCTGAGTAGTAAAGCCCCTCAACCGGATTGATGTTTTCTCCGTCGGCAACCGTGGCACCGGTTTTCCGCTTGTCGATCACACCATCGAGCCCCGGCAGCCACTCCAGGACGAGGGCATCGACGTAACCAGGGCGGAACAGCCGCGCGACGGCGCAGAACATGCAGCGAGTTTGGTCGCCCCAGGCAACCCCCGGTCGTTTTGAAGGCGGCTTGCAGTTGGTTCTCGACCATCGCGGCAGCCGTATCGTAACGCGCCAATCAGGTTGACCGGGCTGCCCGGCTCGGCGAACACGTGGGCCCGCTCGGGTGCCAGCGAGAACAATCCTCGCTCCTGGTGCACACAGCCTGAGGCGGCCCGTGCCGCCAGCCACTCCCGCACATAACGAGTGCGCATCCGAGGCATCGGCAAGTTCGTCGGCCTTCACCGGCCCGACTGCCTTCAGCTGTATAGCCCGTGAGCATCTCCGATCCGCACCAGCGGCACGCTGACAGCTCCGCCAATATCGCTAAGGATGGGGACCACGGGGTCCTTGAGCGTTGTTTCGTTGAATTGCATCATATCGGATTCCTGCTGATTTACTGGCGGCCTCTTGCCGATGGCCGCCTTCAAGGGATCGGGAACTCCATGCCCTCTATTTGGGTTGTATGCCCGCTTGCCCTTCGCATCGACGCTCATCTATCAACCTGCGCACATGCTAACTGGATAGCCTCCTCGCGTCGACAGTAACGGGCAGGCGCCTGTTCTGCGATAGGTCGGGGAGGGCTATCCGCCATCCATTTTTCAGCAAAATTAAGCCGCCCCATAGGTTTTTGTGCTCAACCGAAATGATCGGTTCCTCAAGGTCTTTCTTGTGAATATAGACCGATAAGCCGACGTCAGTTCTGCTGATTGTCACTCTCATGCATGTCCCTTCTCGCTGCGGCGGCTTTGGAGCTCCGGAAGTCGAGCGCTATCAAAGCCTGCTATTTTAGTACTACATATGCGCAGGCCGATATCTCCGGCGTGGCTCTGTCTTTGCGCTTTAGTCCGGTGGCGATCAGGCAGGGACGCAGGTCTTCGGCATCGGACACACCGAAGCGCATTGTTGCGTGTCAAACTCACCCCTGCACTCGGTACATTTTTTTGGATCCACAACATATCCCTCACCTTTGAAACTGATCGCATCTGAGGGACATTCAAATTCGCAAGCGCCGCACTGGGTGCATTGGGATACAATGATCTTGAAGGCCATGTTTTAGCTCCTGATTCAATTAGAGGGGCCTTAAGCCGTCGGCATTGCCGGTTTGCCGCCAAACTCGGCGGCGTATAGCGCGCCAATCGCAGTCTCGATGTAATCATAGGAAAATGCGTCACTGGCTCGCACGCCAGTTTCTGCCAACCGCTTTTTTGGGCAATCGCCGATTTTGGAAGAAAGCAGAATGTCGATGCCGTCGAGTGCAACGATGGTGTGATCGAGAGTGGCCTTCTCGCCTATACCACCGAGGCAATACTGCTCGACCTTGCGGTGTCCCACCAAGTTGATCCCCTTTAGTGAGACTGCATACACTTGGAGTTCCCTTGCCTGACCGAAATGTTCGTTGATCCGGCCGCCACCTTTAGTCGCCACGGCAACTGCAAGGGTTCCCGAAGAACCCAGTGACTTGACTGCTTTGTTCGCGTCCAATTTTGCTGCCAGTTGATCCCCTCGCTCATGCTGGACCAGCTTGCGATAGGCCTCGCGCTTGCTGGTGTCGAATTCAACTTTGGTGGAGATCTGGTCGAGGGCAAACTCTCGCTCACGATCATCGCCCAGCAAACCGATGGAGTCGGCCCGGCATTGTTGGCAGTGGCGCATAAGCTTAATGTTGCCATCGAGACAGTCTTGAAGTGCCTTCAGTTCGAACGGCTCCGGGCAACGTTGACCCGTAAGACCGTAATAAGTACCATGCGAAGGCTTGGAAATCAGGGGCACCACATTGTGCATGAATGCGCCGCGGTCTCTGATCCATCGGTTAACTTCGACGAGGTGCGTGTCATTGACGCCTGGAATCATAACCGAATTGATTTTGGTGAGGATGCCGCGCTTGGTCAGCAATTCCAAACCCAACATTTGGCGCTCGTGAAGGATCCCGGCAGCTGCTATGCCAGTGTATCGACGATGTCCGTGAATTATCCATGGATAGATCTTCGCCCCTATCTCCGGATCCACCATGTTGATAGTGATCGTCACGTGATCGATATTCATGTCAGCTAGCTCATCGACATGATCCGGAAGCGCCAATCCATTGGTGGAGATGCATAGTTTCATGTCAGGTATTTCTCTCGCAACTCCTTCAAACGTCGCGACTGTTTTCCTCCAGTCGTAACAAGCGTCGCCCGGTCCGGCAACGCCGATTACGGAAAGCTCCGGCACTTTGCTGGCGACGGCAAGCACCTTGCGTAGTGCCTGGTCGGGAGTTAGCTTTACTGATGCGACCCCGGGACGGCTTTCGTTGGTGCAATCATATTTGCGATTGCAGTAGTTGCACTGGATGTTACAGGCTGGCGCGACCGCGACATGCATGCGAGCGAAATAGTGGTGGGCTTGCTCTGAAAAGCAGGGATGGTCTTTGATTCTCTCCCAGATCCGCGCATCTATGTCATCCGTCACCGAAAGGCCATGGGACGAAGATGCGCGGCCGCCGGGCATAGAGGGAGCCATCGGCGCCCGGTCGAAGAGGGCACTGCTGGTCTTCCCGACCTTTATCTCCGGTTCCGACATTGCACTGTTCCACTGGTGAGGAAAGGTTAGATCTCCAAAAGCAAGAGAGATTTCGAGCGATGAGATATTATTGTTTCAGCTCTTATGTCGCCTTACCGCCCGTTTCCCCGCTTGCTGCCGGAGATGTCTTGTAGAAATGAAAATAGCTCGCCCCCGAAGTCGTTGTGCCACGCTTACGGAGCTCTTGGCGATCGCGGTCACTCCTTCTTCACATCGATACGAAACCGGCGTAGCGCATAGCCGACCTGCCGCGGCGTTTTACCCAGGATACGAGCTGCTTTGGCCTGCACCCAACCAGCCTTCACCATTGCATTGATCAGTCGATCACGCTCAGTGAGACCCGGTGCCTCCATTGTGGCTGTGGCACCGCTGGGGGTACCTGCGTAGAGCCCCAGTCCGCTCGACATTGTATCTCGCGGGTTGAGACTATGCACCGCGTCGTTGTCAATGCCGTCGCGGCCGTCTTTCCAGAGGAGCGCCGAAGAACACTGGCCTTGCTGACAGGCAAAATCTGATGAAGCGATCGTATTTGAACTGGCGAGAGTAGCGGTCCTTTGTACGCAGTTGTCCAGCTCGCGAACATTGCCGGGGAAGGCGCATTTCGACATAATGCCTATTGCCGACGGCGCGAAGTCGAAATTTCGATCATTTGCCTTGTTGAATTGCTCGAGGAACACTTGCGCTAGAAGCGAAATGTCACCGTCGCGCTGCCGAAGTGGCGGCAAAATGATGGGCACCACATTGATCCGGTAATAGAGGTCGGCTCTGAACTCACCTCGAAGGACGGCCACTTCAAGGTTTTTGTTGGTGGCGCATATGACTCGAACGTCTACTTTCAATGTCTTCGTTCCGCCGAGACGTTCGAATTCGCCTTCCTGTAACACGCGCAATAACTTTGCCTGGAATTGTGGCGATACATCGCCAATTTCATCAAGCAACAGCGTTCCGCCATTGGCCAGTTCGAAACGTCCAGCTCGTTGAAGGAGAGCGCCGGTGAAAGCGCCCTTCTCATGGCCAAACAATTCGGATTCCAGAACGGTCTCCGACAGCGCGGCGCAATTCAACTTAATAAACGCCTTGCTTTTCCGTATCGATAACGCGTGTATTGCTCTTGCAAAGCATTCCTTGCCAGTGCCGCTCTCTCCTCTCAAGAGCACCGCGGAGTTCGTCGCGGCCACGATCTTGGTGGTAGCTAATACCCTCTTGAGCGCGAGGCTCTCCCCAACGATCCAGTCGATTTTATCGACTTGGATGGGATGAGACTTCGGCTTGATTTTGGGAATCTGTCCTGCTTGTTGTTCCTCGGCGACTGAGCAGCCATCGCTGCACAATTCGCGATAGCGCTGGCAGGCTAAGCCGATCAGGACGGCAATCATTGCCAGAAGGCTTTCGTCCTGAGCTCCGCTTTGCTGAGCGAAATCTATCCATAATGCGCCGATTGCTTTCCGGTTCACTTTAACGGGGAGAACGACAGAATTTTTCCCAAAGTGCTTTTCCCCGCTAGCGATGACACGATTTATTGTGTCCGCCTGTTCAATCGTAAGAGAACGTGAGCGAACGTCGTGCCCAATGGGAGCCCGTACGTTTATCCAGGGCTCTCCTCCGGAGCCGTGAATCACGATTCCGCCATCGCGCAATCGCAGATGCTCGGCGAGGGCGTTCATCGCAGCCTTCAGGACGTTGTCTAGAGGAAAAGAAGAGATAAGCTCTTTGGATATGTCGTAGAGTATATGGAGCCGCGCCTCTGGTTTAATCATGCCTACAAACAGGGGAGGGTGCACTGCTTTTTACCCTGGTGCACGAAATATGCTAACGCATATTCCTAAGTTAAAAATAGGTGTTATCGACGGCGCAAAAATTAGCCTTTCGAAAGGTTGAGTGGATGCACATTCAATCGCCGCCGCTAATGCAGCTGGATCGGTCGCTGCTATCCCGCCGGAGGTAGGGACTCCTCATCCGAATTTGAAGAGGACCCCGAACCCGCCCCGGGGATAATTCCACTTTATGTCGCCACTAGCTTCGCACAACACTCTGCATGTGCCGCATTCCAAGCAGCCATCGGGAACAATCGCCACCTGACCAATTTCGTTCAGCTCGTAGCATTTGGCCGGACAGATTTGCGTCAAGGCGAGCAGGTTCGGGCTTGGCGACCGGTGCGGTCGCACTGTTATATGCGGACGTCCAGTGTCGACGAGATATCGGTTTTGGTACAGCTTGTCCTCAATGCGCTCAATGATGGTCGCCTTCATCGAATTTTCCTTTAACGCCAAGATACGGCGGAGCGGACCGCGTCGCTAATCAACCCCCAACGGGATCGTGCCTTGATAAAGGAGGCGGCTGTGGCCTTCTCCCTGTTGATTTTAGGTTCACCGTCGACGCGCACAAAATTTTGCGCTGCCTGAGATATAAGCGTTGGATACGTCATGAAAAAGTTGTGACTGTCAGTGTGGAGGAGGCTTGGAAGATCTTTGTGTTTTATCAGATCTTTCATGACGAACGACTTATCCAGCATGCCCTTATAGAGAGAGAGATTGCGCTTCGTCATCAAGCCGCCACGGCTCTTTATCTGACAGATCGCTTCGCCGGCCATGAGGCCTGATGTCATCGCGAGGTTTGATCCCTCCCTATGCACGGCATTGTTTAGTTGCGCCGCATCGCCCACGACCACCCACCCGTCGCCAAAGAGTTGCGGGATTGCCTTGAAGCCCCCTTCGGGAATAAGATGCGCGGCGTATTCTTTTATCTCTGATCCGGCCAGTAATGGTCGGATCGAGGGATGTCGCTTGAAGGCGTCAAGAAGGCGGTACGGATTTTCCATGCCTCCCGCTAAACCGGAGACGAGGCAGCCGATCCCCACCGAGATCGACTCCTTGTTGGTATAAAGGAAGCCCAGTCCGGCCATTCCGCGTGAGATCGTGCCGCCGGCTTCGATCACACAGCCTTCGCTACCGTTGAGGCCGAAGCGCTCTGCGATGACCTCTTCCGGCATGAAATGCATTTCCTTGACAGCGAGGGCCACATTTTCTGGCCTCGGTATATCGCGTAAGCCGGCTCGAGTTCCAAGCAGTCCGTTTACGCCCTCAGCGAGGACGACCACGTCCGCGAGGATCACACCGCCCTCCCGGTCCGTGTGGACGCCTACTACTTTACCTCTCAGGTTCCGAGCGAGCCTAGTCGCTGTCGTTTCACAAAGGATTGTGCCGCCGGCATCGCGCACCTTGGACGAGAACCACTTGTCAAACTGGGCGCGGATGATCGTATACCGGTTTGGCTTCAGTTCGTTAAAGTCATCAGAGCGATAGTGCACGCCCGTGTGCGACGAGTCATCCATTAGCCAGAATCGTTGCTCTACCAGATGCCGTTCAAGAGGAGCGTCATCGCGGAAGTTTGGGATAATCGCCTCCAACATGTTGGCGTACAATATAGCCCCTTGAACATTTTTAGAGCCTGAATGTTCTCCGCGCTCCAGCTGCAGCACTTTTAGACCGCGACTAGCCATCGAATACGCTGCGGCGTTGCCGGACATACCGGCGCCAATGACTATCGCGTCGAACTTACCCTTGGTCATCTAGCCTTCCTCGGTCCATAACCTTGATAGAGTTGTGCGGTGGCATTCGCTTGGCGAAAGCTTCTGTCAACGCCGGCAAGAACTCCAGCGCGCATGCGACAACGCCGATGTGGGCGAAGTCAAAGATCGGAGCGTTCTCGTCAAGGTTGATAGCCACAATCAGATCGGCTCCTTCGACGCCAACGCGATGTTGGACCGCGCCAGATATTCCCGCCGCGATGTAGAGCTTGGGTCTAATGGTATGGCCGGACTGACCAATTTGTCGATCAGCAGGCATCCAGCCTTTTTGGACCAGTGGGCGCGAGCACCCGACTCCCCCGCCGATCGTCGTTGCCAGGTTTCTCAAGTATTGCAGGTTTCCTGCAGCGCCGAGGCCGAGTCCGCCCCCAACCACGATGTCGGAGTTGGCCAGATCGGATTGCTCAGACCCGCTGTTACAAAGGAACGCGAGCACTTTGGTGACGATCTCCTCCTCAACCATCAGGAGTTGATGTTGGATAACGCGTCCAATTGGCTTATCCGAGCGTTGCGGCGTCGCCATGACCCTGGACCGCACCGTTGCCATTTGCGGCCGGCTGTTCAGCGTGTAGATCGTGCACAACAAGGACCCGCCGAAAGTTGGCCGCGTCGCTGCGAGTGAACCATCTCCATCAACATCCAGCTCGGTGCAATCAGCCGTAAGCCCTGTTTGTAAGGTCGTTGCAACAGCACCGGCGAGGTCGCGGCCGAGCGTAGTCGCGCCGAGAAGGAGAATTTCTGGTTTGTGAGTAGTGACCAGATCCGTCAAAGCCTTGGTGAAGGGTTCGTTTCGATAGTTGGCGAGGAGGGGCGACTCTACCAGATAGGCGACATCAGCTCCGTAAGCGAAGGCCTCTTCGATCGCCGGCTTGGTGCCCACGCCTTCAGACGAACCGAGGATTACCCCGGCCAGTTGGACACCCAGTTTGTCAGCTAGTCTGCGGCCTTCGCCGAGGAGTTCAATCGATACGGGATGAACATTGCCGCCCTCAAGTTCCATGAAGACCCAGACGTGCCGGTGATCTTCGAAACACTTAAGCAGCTTTTTCCCTGAGCTGGCGCGGCCGACCGCGTTTGACGGCGTTTCATTTTTTCTAGCGACCAAAATCTACTCCTCGCTGCTCACCGATTGCCATGGGACGTGAGCTTGCGTTCCAAAACGGGCTGGCGGGCAAAAATTGCAACGACCGTGTCCGCGGCGACCTCGGCCAACGTTTTGTCGTTAATGTCCACTTGCATAGCTTTTTCGGCGCGCGGACCAGGAGCGAATACTCGCTTCACGACCGTCGGCGATCCTCGTAGGCCGCATTTGGTCAACTCCCCAATGCCGGCGTCAGCGGCCCCCCATTTAAGACCCTGGCTTCGCGCTGCACGGAAAGCATCATCGAGAGAGCCCCGGCGGATAGCATTGACACCTTCCAGCACGGTGATGAGACATGGCAACGTGCTCTTCAGCATCTGCGTGCCGCTCTCCGCGTGCCGTTCAACCATGAGCTCGCGCGAAGTGGGATCAATGGAGACAATCTTCGTTACGTAAGTCAGTTGCTGGAGGTTCAGCCTCTTTGCAATTCCGGGTCCGACCTGGGCCGTGTCGCCGTCAATTGTCTGCTTTCCCGTAAAGACGATATCAGGCCCCCCATAGCTCTCGCCAATCTTCGCTACTGCTTGAGAAAGAGCATACGAGGTCGCCAGCGTGTCAGATCCGGCAAAGTGGCGGTCGGTCAGAAGCACTGCGCGATCTGCGCCGTGGGTAAGGGCTTTGCGTAGCGCTTGCTCAGCCATGGGCGGTCCCATCGTTAGAACGGTCACCTCGCCCCCATAGCGGTCACGAACCTGAAGTGCCTCTTCGAGAGCAAACAGGTCGTATGGGTTAATGATGGTCGGTACGCCTTGGCGCATGATCGTATTTGTCACCGGGTGGACGCGTATCTGCGCTGAGTCCGGCACTTGTTTGATACAGACCACGATGTGCATCGTCGTTTAAGCTCCCAATCGGATTCGGGCTTTAGGGACCCGGCTAACTCTGAGCACTGCTCGTGCCAATCAGGTTGCGCCGGTAAGCCTTCGAGATTGCACATGTTTCGTTGTCGCTATGCGAAGGGGTTTTGTAGGGTTGCCGACATGTCGTGTCGCAATCCGCCCCGATCACCACCGCGAGTGGAGGGGCGGTTCGATAGCCTTCAGGTCGGACAAGTCCATGATAGCTGCGCCACGAGTTGGAAGATTTCAACGCCGAATAATCCCCCGGGAGATAGCACGGGGACTGAAGCTCTGGTGCGGTGGGCGTGTATCGCGCTTCGGTTTGCCGTTGATAATCTGACTAGCGACACCGTATGCGCGATCAGAAGCACAGCGATCGAGAAAATAACGCTGCGGGCGCCTAGTGAGGCTTGGACAAGCGGTTTAGCTGATGTTGCGGGCGTGAACAGGATGATTGCCAGAAGCGTCGAGTAACCCTTGCTGGAAATATCAATCGAAAGCCGTCCATAAAAGCTGCTGCAGCGCGTCGAGGTCTTGGCTTTTCTCCGCCTCAATCGTTACATCAACGCCGTTCTGATCGGTTGGGCGAGCTACCGCATAACCAAAGCCGAAGCCACTTGATCTGACGCGCCTTACTGCTGAGCCAGCGCCAGCTTGTGGTCCTTCAGACGCATACAACAATTTGCGACATTGTCATCACCTTTGTCGTTTACGTGACAAGCGTTCCTGTTCTCAATCGCGCATTTTGCGCCCACATAACTGGAATCGCAGTAAATATTGTTCGTCATCTCTATCGGCCTGCTTGGCACGAATCTTGTGAGCTATTGCGAGGCAGCGGAACGGCTTTCGCATCCGCGTTGCGGGATAACCGCATCGGTTCGAACACGTGGAGGAAAATAAATGAGAAGGAGGATCGGGTGCGGCATTTAACACCCCACAGCACCTCAAACGTGTCGCAGATCAAACAACAGGAACGAAACATGCCACGCCGACCAGCCGTGAGTATCTCACAAATCGACTGTTGCACGTAAGTGCAAAATCCCTCAGGCAGAAGGGTTGCCGACATGTCTACAATGCTGACCATCAACGTGAAAAATTGCGAACCCCAGACGCAAACCTTCTACTTCTTCCAGCAGCCGGCCATTTATACCGGCGGGGGGAGAGTCTATTCGAATAGCCTTTTCTCGCAATCGCTCGGCAACTATGACAACACGGGCGCGATCCTGACCTTCCAGGTTAACCTGCAATATTATGCCGGCATCCAGCCGGCGAACACACAGCCGCAAATCGGCGCCTCTTCCGGCTACTCGTCAGCCAGCCGCGCCATCGATCTTGCTACGAGTTCCGGTAGCAGCGGCAAACCGAACGATTGGACGACCGCGACGGTTAATCCGCTCGGACTATCCTCGCCGATCTACGGGGAGGGTGTGCAGCCTGGCGCCTTCCGCATCACCACGCCGGTCTTCAACGCGCCGCCCTATTTCAATGTCGGCTCGGCGGTTGCCGTCAATGGCGGCATCGTGCTCTCCAACTTCGTGCAGGCAAACCCCGCCAGCAATACCGATTGCCAGCCGATCCTTAAATATTATGTCCAGACCGGCGCCTACACGCCAGGTGTCGTGATGAACTTCACGCAATCGAGCGTGAACGCGGCGCTTTCCGATTTCACTGGCGGCTATTCCGTCTGCAACGTCAGCCTGAAATCTGACGGCACCTGGACCACGCAGCTCCAGTAAGCCTTGGCACCCATGCAGGTGAAGAACCGTCCCCTCTTCACCTGCGCACCATCCTCGCGGTTGCCGCCGCCGCCCGGGCGCGGACAGGCTGGATCTCTAAGGGGATTGTCACACGCAATGACCAGTTCGTCCTACCAGATCATCGTTCGGAACTTTTCGCAGACGACGCAATATTTCTATGTGTTCCAGAAGCAGGCCGCATTTCCGTTGCTGCCGAGCCCTGGTCTCGTCTTCAGCGGCAGTCTCGGCTGCCAAAGCATCGGCAATTACGCAAGTTCGGGAGCGCAAGTCAATTTCGGTTTGGACAGTCAGGTCTATGCAGGTGCATTCAGCACCAAACAGGCGGCGTCGCCCTCGCAGCTGATCGCGCTTCTCTCGCTCAATGCCGCCACACTATCCGTGGTCGGTAGCACATCCGCGTTCCGACCGGTTACGCTCACCACGGTTGACGGTTCGCCGGACAACTGCACGACCTTGACGCTCGATCCGCTCGGACTTTCCGCGCCCGCCAATCAAGCCGGAATTGCGATCGGAGGGTTTGGCATGAACGTGCCTTCCTATACCCCGTTGCCGCATCCCGAACTCTATTGCGGCGTCGTCGCCCTGAACAACAATCAGGCGGTTATACTCTCGAGCTTTGTCGCTCCTGTCCCCAACGCCGTCATGAACTGCATACCGAAGCAGATCTTTTTCGTGAAGATGGGCTACCAGCCGGTCGGAAGCACCGTCGCTTATGACGAGAGCAACTCGGCATGCTGCGATTTCACCATGGGCTACGCGGCCTACACCGTGACTTACAAAGCTGACGGAACCTTTTCGGCGACAGGAGGACCATAGACCCAGAGATCCGGATCATCACTGACGCTTGAGCAAGCCAATAAACCCTTGAACAAAAGGAATATAGCAACGTTACGTATTACATTGAAATCCGCTGGCCAAACAGCACGTCGCGGTAAAATCGCTGCCGGGCTTGCCATTGCCACCGTCTCTATCCTCGCAACAGCGCTGCCCGACGCGGCACAACTCGTATTTTCGTCCGATTCCCGGAACTAGCAGGCCATTGCGGTCGCACCGCCGAACGATGCGATCCTGTTCACCAAGCAGCCGGTGCCCCATCCGAATGGAACGGCCTCCGTCTTTGCGATCGTCGGAGCGGACACCTATGTCATTCCGGCTGGGGCCAACTCCTGCATCGTCGCCGCACCTCCCGCCGATGAATTACTGCTTCATTGTCCGTAACGACAACACGATCGACGGCGTCGGTTTTGCCGCCATTCGAAATCCGGGCGGCCTGACCGCCTGCCAGTAAGGGGTTTCCTACACCCACAATTCTCTTCTGGTCTTGCGCGAAGGTTGAGGCGGAAAGTCGAATATCCACCTCCGCCCGCTCTCGCGCGCTCGTCACCCTGAGGCCCCAATTCTGCACGCTACGAAGCAATCGGCGGATGAAAGAAACTGCAGCTAATGAGCAGTTCATAGGCGGTGGCCGGCGTGCATGTAATCTTGCCTGCTCCGAGGGTCTTGTTTACGGCGACCGCGACAGCGGCCTCCGTCGGTCAACCAGCCCTTCGTCATGCGCGCCGCCCAGACGCTGACGATTAGCATTCCCGCCAGCATTGGGCGGCCATAAAGCTTAGAATAGAATAAAGCTGGCAGTGATTTGAGTAAAAGTTCTCATAAGAACATTGTAAGGATCTCTAAGAGCCTGACCGAAAAAGAGTTGAGTGAAACCAGGCCGTTGTGATTCTGTTTGTTTGCTTAGGACGAACGGAGACCACAATGGGCTGGACTGATTTCACCCGTCGGCAATATGCCCGACGGGCAATGCGGTATGCAAGCGATCTGACGGACCGGGAATGGGGATTGATCTCGCCTTGCCTGCCCGAACCGAGGCGGCTGGGCAGGCCGCGTAGCACCGATCTTCGCGAGGTCGTGAATGCGTTGCTTTACATCGCCACGACTGGGTGCCAATGGCGGATGATGCCCAAGGATTTTCCGCCTTTTACAACTGTGCAGTCCTATTTCTATGAATGGCGAGCGACAGGGTTATGGGGTCGGATCAACCATCATCTTGTGATGGAGGCGCGTGAATTGGAAGGCCGGGAAGCCTCGCCGTCTGCGGGCGTGATCGACAGTCAAAGCGTAAAAACCACGGAAAGCGGCGGCATTTGACGCGGGCAAGAAGATCAAGGGACGCAAGCGTCATATCGTCGTCGACACGCTTGGACTGATGGTCGGCCTGGTGGTTCACAGCGCCGATATTCTAGGTGAAACATAAAGACGACCATTGTCAAATTCGGAGAGTCGAGTTTTCGAGATCTTTGTCATTACGCTCGAGTTGTTCGGCATTTAGCTGAGTTGCGGTGCAGGAAGAAATAAGATTATCGCCGTGGTCAGCGCAATGTCTGGAAGGACCGACAAGCTGAAAGCAACATGCTTCCGGCAATCCAGAGAACTGATCCACCAGCAAAACGCGAGATCGAACCAAGAACACCCTGGTTGACGGTATGACAGTCGGAATGTGCCAACGACTTAAGACGCGTAGCGCTGTCCCATTTTCCGGCCCTCTCGTTGACGCAGATCAAGGCGCAATTTGCCGCTTCATGACAGTCCTGGCGAGAAAGACGGCCGCGACGCGGTCGTCGGCGCACTGGGGACGACATCATGAATTACACAACGGAAACGATGGTGATCGCGGTCGCGGCGTTTCTAGCGCTGCTACTAGCCGCATTCGCGCATGATCATCTCTTTGCGGTCCATATGGGGATACTTTGCTTCTGCCTTGCCGCGGGCGCTGCTGTGCTGATCAGGAGAGTTGATTTTTCGCCGGCAGGCCAACGGCGGAAAGTCGATATATCAGGCTATTTCGACGAGGTGATACGGTATGGCCTGATCGCCACGGTATTCTGGGGCGTAGTCGGCTTCCTGGTTGGCGTGGTCATCGCGCTGCAACTGGCCTTTCCCGACCTCAACATCGCCCCTTATCTCAATTTCGGAAGGCTGCGGCCCGTTCACACATCGGCGGTCATTTTCGCCTTCGGCGGCAATGCGCTGATCATGACGTCGTTCTACGTGGTGCAACGCACCTGTCGCGCGCGTCTTTTCGGCGGCAGCCTGGCCTGGTTCGTATTCTGGGGTTACCAGCTTTTCATCGTGATGGCTGCGACCGGATACGTTCTCGGAATCACCCAGGCCCGTGAATATGCCGAGCCTGAGTGGTACGTCGACCTCTGGCTGACCATCGTCTGGGTCGCCTATCTCGCCGTCTATCTTGGAACGATCCTGAAGCGCAAAGAGCCGCACATCTACGTGGCAAACTGGTTCTATCTCAGCTTCATCGTCACCATCGCGATGCTGCACGTGGTCAACAACCTGGCGGTTCCCACCTCGTTCCTTGGCTCCAAGAGCTATTCTGTCTTCTCGGGCGTCCAGGACGCGCTGACCCAATGGTGGTACGGCCACAACGCCGTCGGCTTTTTCCTCACCGCCGGCTTCCTGGGCATGATGTACTACTTCGTGCCGAAGCAGGCCAACCGACCCGTCTATTCATACCGGCTCTCGATCATCCACTTCTGGGCGCTGATCTTCATGTACATCTGGGCCGGCCCGCATCATCTGCACTACACGGCATTGCCCGACTGGGCCCAGACGCTCGGCATGGTTTTCTCGATAATGCTCTGGATGCCCTCCTGGGGCGGCATGATCAACGGTCTCATGACCCTTTCGGGCGCCTGGGACAAGATCCGCACCGATCCGATCATCCGTATGATGATCGTCGCCATCGCCTTTTACGGGATGTCGACCTTCGAAGGCCCGATGATGTCTGTGAAAACCGTCAATTCGCTCAGCCACTATACCGAATGGACGATCGGCCACGTGCATTCCGGCGCTCTCGGCTGGGTCGGGATGATCACCTTCGGGGCGATCTACTACCTGACGCCGAAGCTATGGGGACGCGAGCGTCTCTACAGCCTGCGGATGGTCAACTGGCACTTCTGGCTCGCGACCCTCGGGATCGTCGTCTACGCCGCCGTGCTTTGGGTTGCCGGCATCCAGCAGGGGCTGATGTGGCGCGAGTACAATTCCCAGGGCTTCCTCGTCTATTCCTTCGCGGAGACGGTCGCGGCGATGTTCCCCTACTACGTGCTGCGCGCGGTCGGCGGAACGCTTTACCTGGCGGGCGGTCTCGTCATGGCCTGGAACGTGTTCATGACGATCCGCGGCCACTTGCGCGACGAAGCTGCAATCCCAACCACTTTCGTGCCCCAACCACAGCCTGCCGAATGAGGTGAGACATGGCATCGATACTAGATAAACATCAGATCCTCGAGAAGAACGCGACGCTTCTTCTCGTCGGCTCGCTGCTCGTCGTGAGCATCGGCGGCATCGTCGAAATCGCACCGCTTTTCTACCTGCAGAATACGATTGAAAAGGTGGAAGGCATGCGGCCGTATACGCCGCTCGAATTGGCCGGCCGGAACATCTACATCCGCGAAGGCTGCTACCTCTGCCACAGCCAGATGATCAGGCCGTTCCGCGACGAGGTCGAACGCTACGGCCATTATTCGCTCGCGGCCGAGTCCATGTACGATCATCCTTTCCAATGGGGATCCAAGCGAACCGGGCCGGATCTGGCCCGTGTCGGGGCACGTTACTCCAACGAATGGCATGTCCAGCATCTCGCGGATCCACGGGCGGTCGTGCCGGAGTCGATCATGCCGAGTTACGCCTTCCTCAAAGAGCAGAGGGTGACGGTCAAGGACGTGGGAATGGACCTGAAGGCCAACGAGGACGTGGGCGTGCCTTATAACGACGACATGCTGGCGAATGCGGAGGCCGACATGAAGGCCCAAGCCGATCCGAACGCAGATACGACGGCCCTGCTTGCCCGCTATCCGAAAGCGAAGACCGGCGATTTCGACGGCGATCCTGCTGCGCTGACCGAAATGGATGCCCTGGTGTCCTACCTGCAGATGCTCGGAACGTTGGTCGATTTCTCGACCTACGACGACGCGACCGGCTACCGATGAGGTGATCCATGGAAACCTATACTGCAATGAGACACTTCGCCGACAGCTGGGGCCTTTTGGCAATGGCGGCATTCTTCGTCGGCGCGGTTGTGTTCACCCTTCGCCCAGGCAGCAAGCAAACGGCGAAAGAAGCCGCCGATATTCCCTTGAAGGACGATTGAGATGTCGGAAAAACATATCGATGAATTTAGCGGCATCGAAACGACCGGACATGAATGGGACGGCATCCGCGAACTCAACAATCCGATGCCCCGCTGGTGGGTGTGGACCTTCTACGCCACTATCGTCTGGGCCTTGGGCTATGCGATCGCATATCCCGCGATCCCGATGGTTACCGACGCCACGAAGGGCATGCTGGGTTTCTCCAGCCGCGCCGAGTTGCAGCAGAACCTGGATCAGGCCAAAGCATCGCAGACGACGCTGCGTGATCTGATCGCCGCCAAGACGGTGCACGAGATCAATTCCGATTCAGCCCTTCGCGAATTCGCGGTCGCCGGCGGCGCATCTGCATTCAAGGTGAACTGCGCGCCGTGCCATGGCTCGGGAGCAAGCGGCGGCCCGGGATTTCCGAACCTCAACGACGACGATTGGCTGTGGGGTGGAGACCTGGATGCCATCCAGGCGACGATCGCGCATGGAATTCGCTTCAACGAGGATACGGACACTCATGCTTCCGAGATGCCGCCCTTTGCCGATGTTCTGGATCCCCTCCAGACAAGGCAGGTCGCGGCTTACGTCTGGGGACTGACCAATACACCGTCGGACCCCGGTCTCGCAGAGGCCGGAAAACAGGTCTTCGTCGATAACTGTGCCGCATGTCACGGCGACGACGCCAAAGGAAAAGCCGAAATGGGCGCGCCGGATCTCGCCGATGCGATCTGGCTGAAGGCACGCGGCGAGGATGCGATCATCCGTCAGGTGGCCGGTCCCAAGCATGGCGTCATGCCTGCCTGGGCAGGGCGTCTCGGCGATACGACGGTCAAGGAACTTACGATTTTCGTCCATTCGCTCGGCGGCGGGACGTGAGGAGAAAAGCCATGGCAGTTCACGGCCACAACCCGATCCTCGATCTCTATGGCACGTCGCGCGCCAGCATACGATCGCGTGTGTCGGCGCGCGCCAAGGCCACGCCGCCCCCTTCCGATCAGGACGACCCGGCAAAGATCGGCAGTTCGATCGTCAGTTTGACCTGCCTCAAAGACCACGAGCAGACAAGCCGCTAGAGCCTTGCCGAGGAGGTCGCAGCGGTGGTTGTCCCCCCGTAGCTCCTCCAGGCCGCGCCCTCTCTCCAGGGCGTGGCCTTTTCCTTTCGCGGGTAGGCCTTGTCTCTTGATCTGCATCAAGGAACGGATGCGCGGCAGATGGGACAAAGGGCGGGTGAAATCGGATAGGTCCCATGAACCTCTACACTGCACCAGATCCCGATAACATCGAGCGGCTCAATGTCGAGCCGGTCAATGCCCGTCGCAACCGGCAACCTCTCTACGCACCTCGGAGGAAGGTTTTTCCCAAGCGTGCAGAGGGACGATTCCGTCGGTTCAAGTGGATCGTCATGCTGGTTACGCTCGGCATCTACTATCTCGCGCCATGGATTCGCTGGGATCGCGGTCCTTACGCGCCTGACCAGGCAATCCTCATCGACCTTTCCTCGCGGCGCTTCTTCTTTTTCTTCATCGAAATCTGGCCTCAGGAATTTTATTATGTAGCGGGTCTCCTGGTCATGGCCGGGTTCGGGCTGTTTCTCGTAACTTCCGCGGTTGGCCGTGCATGGTGCGGCTACGCTTGTCCGCAGACGGTCTGGGTTGATCTTTTTCTCGTCGTCGAACGTGCGATAGAAGGCGATCGAAACGCGCGAATGAAGCTTGACGCTAGCCCCCTGAGCTTTGCCAAGCTGAGGAAGCGTGTCGTCAAACACTTGATCTGGCTGCTGATCGGCATCGTCACAGGCGGAGCGTGGATCTTTTATTTTGCCGACGCGCCGAGCCTGCTTGTTTCGCTGTTCACCGGCCACGCTCCTGCAGCCGCCTACACCACCGTCGCCATCCTTACTGCGACGACCTATGTGCTCGGCGGTCTCATGCGAGAGCAGGTGTGCACCTATATGTGCCCGTGGCCACGCATCCAGGGTGCGATGCTCGACGAAAATTCTCTCGTCGTCACCTACAATGACTGGCGGGGCGAGCAGCGGTCGCGTCACGCCAAGAAGGCTTTGGTCAATGGCCTATCGGTCGGGGATTGCGTGGATTGCAATGCCTGCGTGGCGGTGTGTCCGATGGGAATCGACATTCGCGACGGACAGCAGATGGAGTGCATCACATGCGCGCTCTGCATCGACGCCTGCGACGGTGTCATGGACAAGCTCGGAAAGCCTCGCGGCCTGATCGCCTACGCCACGCTGAGCGAATACTCGAGCAACATGGCGCTTGCCACCGACGAAGGACGAACGGCCGTCCAACCGTCCAGAGTTCGAAACGAGGATGGGACCTTCGTTCCGGCGATCCGGCACTTCAACTGGCGGATCATCTTTCGTCCGAGAACCGTGTTTTACGCAGTCGCCTGGGCGTCGGTCGGCGTGGCCATGCTCGTCCACCTCACCTTTCGGGAGCGCCTTGAACTCAACGTCGTTCACGACCGAAACCCCCAATATGTTCTGGAAAGCGACGGCTCGCTGCGGAATGGCTACACGCTTCGTGTCCTGAACATGGTGCCGAAGCCGAGGGATGTGAACATAAACCTGGTCGGGTTGGAGGGGGCGACGATGCGCATTCCCGAGTTCGGCAAGGAAGACGCTCGCAGCTTTACGGTCCATGCCGAACCCGACGCGGCCACGACGCTGAAGGTCTTCGTTACGCGCAAGCCTACCGGAGCCGCGATCAATGAATTTCTGTTCGTTGTCGAAGATACCGAACATGCCGATCGGGCAACCTACCGCGCGGCGTTCAATGCACCGGGAGACATCAAATGAAGACCTCCGCTCAAGGTTTTACAGGCCTGCACATGCTGCTTTCGACCTCGGCATTCTTTGGCGTGGTGATCGCGGTGAACGTCACCATGGCCTTCTATGCTTCTTCGAGCTGGAGCGGTCTGGTCGTGGAAAACACCTATGTCGCCAGTCAGGAGTTCAACCGCAAAGCGGCGGCGATGAAGGCAATGGCCGCTTCCGGCATCGAGGGCAACCTCTCCATAAAGGGGCACGAGATCCGCTACGATATTCACGACAAGAGCGGATCGCCTGCGATCGTCGACGACGTCATTCTGAATTTCAAACGTCCGGTCGGAGACCACGAGGACTTCCTCCTTACGCTCAGGAAGACAGCCGCGGGGCGGTTCGAAGCGGAGCATGATCTAGCCGACGGTGACTGGATCGTCGAGGCCATCTCGCGAAACGGCGGCGTGGTCGTCATGCATGAGGCAAAACGCATCGATACCGCGGAGTTAGGCCAGTGAGCTGCTGTACCATGGACGCGGAAAGCGTGCTTGCCCTCAGCACGACATCATTCAGTGCCGAAGAGGTTCGCCTTGCCAGCCAGCCGCTCGGCGAAGGATTGCGCCAGCTGGACCTGAGCGTCCCCGACGCCCACTGCGGTGGCTGCATTTCGACCATCGAAAGGGCGTTGTTGGCGCTTTCCTTCGTCAAGACAGCGCGAGTCAATCTCACGGCTCGAAGGGTGAGCTGCGTCTACCAGGAGGAGATGGAGACACGCGCAACCGATCCGTCCAAGATCCTCGCAGCGATCAACTCGTCCGGATATCGCGCGCATCTCTTCACGCCCTCAGCTCCCGAGAACGACAAGACCAGAAATCAACTTCTCCTCGCGATCGGCGTGTCCGGTTTTGCGGCCGCCAACATCATGTTGCTCTCGGTATCGGTCTGGTCGGGCGCAGATGCTGCGACGCGCGACATGTTTCATTGGATCTCGGCGATGATAGCAGCGCCCGCGCTGGTTTATGCGGGGCGCTTCTTCTTCAGATCGGCCTGGAATGCGCTGCGGCACTGGCGCACCAACATGGACGTTCCGATTTCGCTCGCCGTGACGCTCTCCTATGCCGTTTCATTGTGGGAGACCGTCCATCACGGCGAGCATGCCTGGTTCGACGCTTCGGTCTCGCTGCTCTTCTTCCTGCTGATCGGCAGAACCCTCGATCATGTCATGCGGGAAAAGGCTCGGGCGGCGATCAACGGACTCGCAAGACTGGCGCCGCGCGGAGCATTGCTGATCAATCTGGACGGGTCGCGACGCTACATTGCGGTAGAAGAGATCGCGGCGGGGGATGAAATCTCGATAGCCGCAGGCGAACGGGTTCCCGTCGATGGCATCGTCGTCAGCGGAGAAAGTGACTTGGACCTCTCCATCGTCACCGGCGAGAGCAGCCCGGTCGCCGTCGCCAACAACAGCGAAGTGAGTTCCGGGGCGATGAATCTGACTGGCTCCCTCGTGTTGCGGGCGACGAGAATTGCCAAGAATTCGCTTCTCTCGGAGATCATCGGCCTCATGGAAGCCGCCGAGGGCGGAAGAGCTCGCTATCGCAGGATCGCCGATCGCGCTGCGACGCTCTATTCCCCGGTCGTGCATCTGCTGGCGCTGGTCTCCTTCCTTGCCTGGGGCCTCCTGGGCGGAGACTGGAAACAGGCCATGCTGGTCGCCGTAGCGGTGCTGATCATTACCTGCCCATGCGCATTGGGTCTTGCCGTACCTGTGGTCCAGGTCGTCGCCGCGGGCGAACTTTTCCGGAAGGGCATCATGGTGAAGGACGGCTCAGCACTCGAAAGACTGGCCGAAACCGACACCGTGGCCTTTGACAAGACGGGCACCTTGACGATCGGCAGTTCGCGCCTTGTCAGAGTGGATGCCATGGACGAGAGCGCCACCGCGATCGCCCGTGGATTGGCAGCGCATTCACGGCATCCCCTTTCTCGGGCCCTGGTACGGGACACCGAAACCGACCTCATGTCCTTCGACATCGTCACGGAAATCCCCGGCAGGGGACTGGAAGCCAGGAACGGAGCAGATGTCTATCGATTGGGCAACTTGGCGTTTGCCTGCGGAACCAGCATCGTGCCCCGCACCGCCGACAGTCCGTTCTCGGAAGTGGTCCTGTCGAAGAATGGTGTCGATCTTGCCCGCTTCTTCTTCGATGACACGCTTCGTCCGGGTGCTTGCGAGGCAATCGACCGGCTCGATGCAGCCGGCCTTGAAACGCTGATCGTGTCCGGAGACAGGCAGACCGTCGTCGACAATACGGCGCATGCCCTGGGTATCGACAGGGCTTTGGGCTCTCTGACGCCGAAACAGAAGGTCGAGGAATGCCAGAGGCTGAATGGCGAAGGTCGTCGCGTGCTCATGGTTGGCGACGGGATCAACGACGCCCCGGCACTTGCAGCCGCGCATGTCTCGATGGCGCCGGCCACAGCCTCCGATATCGGAAGACAGGCGGCCGACCTGGTTTTCTTCAACGATCGCCTTGACGCTGTTCCGGAAGCGATCGCCGTTGCGCGACGATCCGCCAGCCTCATCCGGCAGAACTTCGCTCTCGCCATCGGTTACAACGTTCTAGCAGTGCCGATCGCCATCGCCGGATTGGCGACGCCGCTGATAGCGGCGGTGGCAATGTCGACATCTTCGATCATCGTCGTGACGAACGCCCTGCGCCTGAACGCCTTCGGCAAGCGTCCGGATATGCACATTCGAGGGCGGATCGGCAGGAGTGCGGAGGTCAAAGCCGCATGAACATGTTGATCTATCTCATACCGATCGCGCTGCTAATGGGAGGAATAGGACTCTTGGCATTCCTCTGGTCGCTGAAGAGCGGCCAGTATGACGACCTTCAAGGCGCCGCCTGGCGAATCCTCGCCGAGGACGAAACCGATCAACGAGAACCCTGACCGCACAGTGGGTCCAAACACGAAAGGAAGATGGATGCTTGCGAAAAATTCTGTGCTTCTGCAGTCTGACCTGTTTGCTGGTTTGGATCAGGCGACTGTGGAGCAATTCGCCGCAACGGCTGAGCTTCGAACCTTCGCCGCTGACGAGAAGATCGTAGCCGAGGGCCAGCAGGCATCGTTCGTCTACTGCGTCATGAACGGGTTTGTGCGACTTTCAAAATCGGAATCCGCCGGGCGCGAAGCGGATATCTGCGTGTGCGAGCCGGGCGACACCTTTGGAGAATATCTACTCGCGGGGGGCGGCTCCTACGCTTATAGCGCGCGGTCCGCCGACGGGGCCGAGATCGCGCTGTTTGCGCTTGCGGAGTTGCAGGCGTTCGCCGACCAACATCCGGTCGTACACAGGAACGTCATGCGCATCGTGGGCAGGCACCTGCTCGGCGCGATGGATTGTATTGCGGGAGACCGGTTGCTCACAGCCGCGCAACGGGTGGCAAACTACCTTATGAGCCGCTGCCCCGCCTCGGCGGCCACCTCGCGGGTTACGTTCCGCCTTCCTTACCGAAAGCGAATCCTGGCCGGCAAACTGGGACTGGCGCCGGAAGCCCTTTCCCGCGCGTTTGCGGCGCTCGCCCCGGCGGGGGTCGAAGTCAGAGGCAAGGTCGTCCTCGTCGATAGCGTCGACCTGCTGCGGGAGGCATGTTAACCGTTGGATCACCGGGCCACATGTTGAAGTTCGCCGCGCTGTTCCTGCCATTAACTACCATGTCAATGGGGTACCTGTTCGCCGCAGACTCAAGCCTCTCAAGGCCTCCACACACTACGAGTTCATTTGCAAAGCATGGGCTTCATAACCCGAGCGCTTCACCAGATTCGCTCTATCTAATGCCAGGTCTAAACATCCAGCGCGTGCCAATCATTTTATTATCTATCGCGGAGTTCGGGGAACCGGAAGAATCCGACTAGCGCAATAGTGTCGATCCTATTAGTAACGCAATGATGCGGGCATTTATTCCGACATAGGCTTTAAATGCTCGAGCCGAGTGCTTCAGATTACGGCGATATCACAAGCTTTTCGCGTGCCCAGGAAGCCCTGTTAACCCACGTTCGTTCACCTCTTGTACGACCCTTGGGACGGCATCGCGTTCTAGGTCAAGGTGGTTCATCAACGCGGACTCCACCAAGTTTGTCGCGGCGCCTAGTTCAGACATTGCGGCAATTAATTTCTCGAGGCTTTCGACAAATGCGGGCCTAAGTTCCGACGCAGTTATTTCCATTCGTAGAGGGTGAGTGCAAAAACAGAATCGTTGAACGATTTTACATGCCTCGCAATTCGATGCTTCTTCGGCGATTCTAGTAAATATCGCTTCTGCCGTTAGGGCGAGTTCGTCGGGGGACAATTTATCTGCCACGGCCCAGCTCTCTGGGATCTGCGGCCGCTTTCGATTCAACGCCGAGATTAGCGTCTCACTTCCAACAACATAAAAATCTAACAGAGTACCCTCCAACATCGGCCTGGTGAAAAAGCCCTTCTGAGGGATGTATTGGATCTTCCCTTCAGCTGCTAGTCGCTGAAGTGCTTCGCGAATTGGTGTTCGACCAAGATCAAGATTAGACGCCAGATCCTGTTCCCTGAGATGTTGCCCCGGCACACGGCCGTTATTGTGGAGAATTCGTCGAATAGCATCGTAGGCAATATCGGCCTTTGCAGGTTCTGGTTCAGTAGAAAAGTTTGTGTCAGCCCCACGCTGTGGGGGCGCGTTCTTGCAACACCGCATTTGATGGTTTTCCTCTGTCGATGTCCTTCGGGGACCCTACAGGAGCTTATTCATTGATATCGGGCGGCGTTCCGATTCAAGCCCGAATTAATTGGCCTCACCATATCGGCACGCGTTTTAACCCAGGCGAGATTCGGGACCTTTATAACAGCCGCGGCCGCAGCTGGCCGCTATCGCACTCTCTCGCCGCTGAGTTCAACGGAATGGGGCAAGAGGAAGCTGTCACGTTCTCCATCTAAGAGGGCGATCTTCATCTCTGGCCTGTCGGATCTGATTTTGTCTGGGTGCATGTTGTCACGTCGGTTCACCTAAGCCTCCCGTCGCTGACCGGGGTAGACCCCCGTGCCGCTTGTTGACCAGATCTAGACGGCGCTCCGCGATATATCAACACATAACATTGATATTTTTTTTGATATATTTTGGCCTATCGCGCCACCTTAACGTTTTGTTTTTTCTGCTGTTGGCAAAGAACTCAGGCAGCGTCTAATTTGTGACGCATTATCCAGCCCGCAGAAAGGTTTGCGCGGATTTCCGAGTTGGCGATTCCGGTTGGCGGATCGAAAAAGCTCTGGGTGTTTAGTCCCGGCATTTGATGGTGGATTATTTTCGTTAGAATGGAGGGAGGCACTATGGGCCCTAGTAGCCGAGACGAGAGGAGCTAGCAGACTGGATGCGCGACCGACCCAGTCAGCCATTACGGATCGCGAGATGTCTATCCCTAACCGCTCGTACATCTCGGATAGGCGATAGAGGGGAATGTGATCGTCGAATTTAGCGATCATGATATGGGCGAGCAGTCCCGGCCCGGGTTTGCCGCGCTCGATCGGCAGGGTCGGCATCTCGCCAGCTACCGTCGTATCGCCATCCCTGCAGATCATGCGCTTTTCGACATGGCGGACAATCTTAACCGACGCCGGCACGTGCTCCAACACCTGGACCACCCTGTCGGCCGCCTTCAGGAACGATGCGCCACCCCAGGTCGGGCAGATGTCGACGTTCCGCGTCACTTCACAGCGGCGTCACCGTCGGCTTCGTTTTGTTTCTGTTGATTGAAAAAGAATCGTGATCGCCCGCACTTCCTACCAGCCAAACCGCCATGCATACCGCATTGTCGGGGAACAACCTAGTTCCATAAATCTACTTATGCCTCAGAGACATCCTCGAATCTCGACCAATTTTACAAGTCTCTGTGCGATCAGGCCCCCGCAACCAAATCTTCCCAAATACACTCCTGAGCAGTATCGCTGGCGCGAAGACTTCATCTTCGCTGGCGATGGTAGCTCGTCGTCCTGCGGACCATAACCTGAAGGCCGCAGGTTCAAATCCTGCCCCCGCAACCAAATCCCAAATACACTCCTGAGCAATATCGCTGGCGCGAAGACTTCATCTTCGCTGGCGATGGTAGCTCCTCGTCCTGCGGACCATAACCTGAAGACCGCAGGTTCAAATCCTGCCACCGCAACCAAATCCCAAATACACATACGCAAAAGCCCGCCTCCTGCGGGCCTTTTGCGTTTCTGCTTACCGGTGGGTCGAGACCTTGCCCCCAAGTTTTATCCAGTTTTGAGTTCGCTCCAGCGGTTTTTGGTTGCTGTTGTTGGTTCGGTAGCGGCGGGTTGCGGTGCGGAGCCATGGTCGCCATCATCGCGATCTGGATTGGTGTCGGTCTGATCACATGGACAATGATGCTGAAGGTTATCTCAGTTCGAGCCTGAGTGCCAGGCATGCCTAAAGAGGCATGAAACCACCGAGCCACAACCAGAGGCCAGCGAAGACCATGGATAGGAGTGTGATCGGTACCCCAGCTTTCGCGTGATCCCGAAAAGTCAGCCGTACCCCTTGGGCTGAGGCACGCTCGGCCACGATCAGATTTGCAAGGCTTCCGACCAGAAACAGGTTTCCGGCCAGCGTCGAAAGAATGGCGAGGCCGACCAGGACCCCCTCCGGGATCTCTTGCCAGACCTTCAGGATCATCACCACGGCGGGAACATTGCCGATCGTGTTGCTCAGAAAAAGCGAGATCGGCACAAGGAACGAAACTCGATCGGGAAGGAGGCCATGGGCGGCGAGCATCCGCACGGCCTCCTCCGGAATTCCGGTCCGCGCGAAGGCGTCGTTGACGACGAACAAGGCCGCAAACAGGATCAGCAATGGCAGATCGATTTCGCCGAAGAGTTGTCGGGTCGGAAGGGTGCGGCTTACGATCAGGCAGGCGGCGACCAAAAGAGCCGAGATCTCGCGTGGCAGCGGCGTGGCAAACAAGACAAGCAGCGCAAGAAGGGCGACGGTACAGATTCCAACCTGAGCGCGGTCGAAGGCTACAGGCTCGAGGGGTGCGCCGTCGTCTGCCGCTGCGAGACTTGATCGCCAGATGAACGCGATACATCCGAAACTGAGAACAAGACCTGCGATCGCCGGGATGACGGCCTGCGCGAAATAGGGCCAGAACCCCAGCGCGCCGGCCTGACCGATGAGGATGTTTTGTGGATTGCCGATCAAGGTGGCGGCCGAACCCGCATTGCTGGCCGCGGCGAGACCAAGCAGGAATGGCCGTGGGTCGAGTTTCCGCACTTTGAGGCCGGTGCACAGCAGCGGCGTCATGGCGAAAACAACGATATCGTTGACAAGGAAGGCGGAGAGGATGCCGCCGACCGTGATCGTCAAGGCGAGCAGGCGCAGCGGCCTGCCTGCCTGGCCCGCTATCCAAACCGACGCCGCATCGTAGAAGCCGCTTGCACCAACACGCGCGGAAAGGATCATCAAGCCGCCAAGCAAAAGCAAGGTCGGAAAATGGATCGCTTCGCTCATCCCGTCGACGGGAACTGCCCCGAGAGCGACTAGCGCGACTGCGACGATCATTGCGATGCCGGCGCGGTCGATCCTAAGTCCTGGGACGCGTCCCAATGCCATCCCGAGATAGGTGAGCCCGAAGAGAATAACGACGAGATTTGTCATTGTGTGAGGTCGTCCATCGCGTCCGTTTACGATCGCACCATTGTGTCGACAAAGGCCGGCAGCCGGTCAAGCGGCTCCTGACCTGCCCACTTCTTGTTTCGCTAATTTCCAACGCGAGTAGAGACGCTCTCCACTGCAGTTTCTCCGGCCTCGCATCGTCGCCTGTCATCTGATTGTGGTGAAGATCTCCGCTTATGATCTTGTAGAGCGCCGCCGATTTCAGGCGCGTTGCCCATCCCGCCCCAAACCATGCACCGAACAGGCTTCCACCGAGCAGGTTGGAAACGATAAGCCAGTTCTCAGCGAGAGCGGCGAAAGGCACTGTTCCGGCGCGGAACGGCAGGGCGGTTGCGACCCCAACGAGGCTCATGGCCTTGTTAAGGATGGCCACTTCCAGGCCGCGAAACTGAAAAGGCCGATCAGAAGAGGCAAGCGGAACTGCGCGCCGCCAAGGCCAACCAGCCTGCCGAGGGTGCCGATAATTGCACCTCCGCCGAATGCAATGGGTAAGCTTCGAGACTGAGGTGCTGTCGTTGCGTTCATCGGTATTGCGGTCGATAGCGCCTGATGGAAATATCGACTCTGTAGCGGCTTTCGTTGGCCCATGCCAGTCACATACCCGCCAAGTGTAGCTAATGCTTCATCATTATTGGAAGCGTTCTATGTGACAACAGATAGCGAGTGACGCGGCCGAGCAGCAACTCCAAGAAATATCCGTGCTTGTAGGCGCCGATCAGCAGGCAGGTGGCCTTCTCGGTTTTTGCGAAATCGAGGATCGTTTCGCCGACGGAGCGGCCGCCTGAGTTGATCGCGATAACGTCGCCGTCGAGTCCGAGTTGCTTGAGCAGTTCCCGCGCCGTGAACTGATAACTTCCGTCGGGTCTGTCGTTGACGCAGAGAACGGTAATGCGATCGGCCGTCGCCAGCCAGTGTCTCGCCGCGACGACGGCGCGCTGCGCATGATCCTGCGGCTTCCAGCCAATCACGACATGGCCGAGCAGGTTGCCGGCATATTGGCCGGGTGGCGGCACCAGCACCAACTTGCGTTCGTTGAACAGGATGTCGTGGAACGTGTCACGGGCATCCATGTTGCCATGGCACGGGGCAACGACGAGCGCCGTCTCATGGCATTCGGTCGTCACGCAACGATCGAGATCGCCGCGGCAATCGTCGAGAAGGAGCCGGTCTCGACCAGGCTTACCTTGCTTCCAATCCTCGAAAGCGCGTGCGACACGCTCGAACCGCTGCGACGGCGAGCCTTCATCGTGTTCTCTCAGTAGCTGCAGGTCGATCTCCTCGGCCGCAGCGATCATCCTTTCCGGATCCGCACCG
This sequence comes from Rhizobium sp. SRDI969, assembly GCF_025152725.1. Taxonomy (NCBI): domain Bacteria; kingdom Pseudomonadati; phylum Pseudomonadota; class Alphaproteobacteria; order Hyphomicrobiales; family Rhizobiaceae; genus Rhizobium; species Rhizobium sp. SRDI969. The sequence goes on along the minus strand of NZ_CP104035.1, from coordinate 3,897,457 downwards.
ACGTGGGCGGCGGCCATGGTGCCATTGATGGCACCTGCGGCATCCTCGGCGATATCAAGGCAAGAGCGCGCTGTTGCCGGATCGGGCAGCAATGCGAGAATATCGGCATGGACGGTGATCTCATGCACATGGTCGGCGAAGATGACACCAGCCGGTTGTGACGGCGGTCTCGACGAGCCGTCACTTGAGAGCACATAGTTCATGTCGGACCTCCTTCCACGATGCTTGCATCGCTCCCAGTCCACAGAACTTCATTTTACGCCCGCGTCGCATGGCTCGCAACGCCGCCGGCGGTGCAGGATTGTTCAAGGTCACCCGTTCAATTGATCGGCGCCTCCGGCCGACGCTGCGAGAATGTCCTAATATAGAAATCCCTCGCCAAAACTCGTGCGCAAAGGCGCCGCCTCGGTAAGCTTGAAACTGCGGGTTCCGTCGTCCCGGCGTTCGGCGCGCAGGAACGCCACGTCGGACCTGGCTTCCTCCGCGAAGTCGTTGGCGAACTCGAACATGCGGGTGACGAAGAACATGCGCGCGCGATCGTCGAGGAAGGTGGCGACGATCTGCCGGGCGATCTCCCTGACTTCGCGTTCGTTGGTCGTAGCGAAGGATTCGTTGAACGAAGAATCCCTCAAACTTTTGCCAGAGCTTCAGGTCCTTGGCAGCGCAGCGTCGTATCACTGTAGCAGGCCCCGCGCGCGCTTCTTCCCCAAAAGAGGGAGCAAGAGATCGGCCACCGATATCAAAGATATGGACCTTCCGCTGCCCGCGGCTGCCAATACGTCGATAACTTCATGCGACGGCGGTCGGAACCTTCAATGTCTTCGATCGGTTCGTACGCGTGAAGTGGAGGAACTGACCATGTCCGCAAAAAATGCTGCCCCATCCGAGAAGGGCATTCCTGAAGACCAGCGCGTCAATCGCCCCGACCACAAGGAAGCGCCACCGGACCCTGACGATCGCAAAGATCCGCCCCGAGATACAAGGGAGGCGCCCGTGCCCAACCCAAACAGCGAGCCTGTCGACAAGTCTTAGCGCCGCCAGATCGTCGCCAATTGACTTGAGGATTAGCGGAGCATTTGCCGAGGATCAGCAAAAGCAACGGCAATGGAGAGGGTTTGTTGAAGACGTTGCCCATAATCCGGGTGAATTGATGGATGTCATCACAGATATCGCCGCATTTCTGATGCCTCATGCCTCGCCGCGACAGATGAGGCGTGCATAATCCTCGGATCAACCCATTTATCGGTTCTTAAGCAAAGAATGACAGTTTGGCTCCGATCGGTGGTGGGGGTGCATTCGTGGTAAATGGTTTGATGTCGCAGGTTCGCATTCAGACGAAGGTGCTGGTACTTTTGGCGCCATTCGTCATTAGCCTATGCGCAGTGGGGCTGACGGGCTATTACGCGGCCAGCCTTCTCGAAGGTCGGATGGAGATCTCCAACCATGTTTTGCAGTCCCTGAACGGGTTCAAACATGTTTCTTCCAGCATGACCGGCTTTCTGATGAAGCCGTCGCAGGAAGCCCGTGATACCGCGCTTGCGGATGCCCGAGAGCAACTGGGCAACCTGAAGCAGACGATCGAGAGCCTAAGGCCGACGACCGATGTGGGGCTTCTTGACCGGGCACTCGATCAATCGCAAATCATCCCGCAAAAGATCGAAGCGATCTGGCAAATCGAAACGGGGCAGCAGAAAATTCTCAGTGATGTTGACGCTGCTTCCGCGGCACTTCTTGATCTGCAAGGGCAGGTTGGCAAGCGCTCGTTCATGCTGATGGCTAGCGCGAAGAAGACGGAAAATGCCAACAAGGGCGGACTGAACAATTCCGTCTCCGTCAGCGCCGCTGCCAGTGTCGCGACAAAACTTCGCAATGACTATACGAATGCGATGACGCCGGCTGACAAAGTTAGCCTGTTAGCCAAATACGCGCCCGATTTGCAAAAGGCAAAGGAGCAGCTTTCGCCTGCGGTCGCGACCGACAAACAAGCGTTCGCCGCGCAGTATGCCGCTGCTGTGGACGTCATTGCCAACGCTTCGAAGGTGTCGCCTGACACTTTGGATGTCCCAGCAACGGATGCCACCGTTACCAATCTTGCTGCAACCGGCGACAGTCTCAAGGCGATTGGCGACGATCTGATGCGGACCTCCGTGCTCGCGCTTGCCGCGTCGGACAAGGATATTTCGCAGGCGACGAATGTCGGCAACGAACTGCGCGCCATCGTTAACAGCAATAACGAGATCCGCGTCGGCTTCGCCGAACTCGCCGGCAATCCAGACGACGCGCGAGTGAAGAAAGTCCAGCAGTCGATCTACATGTATCAGACCGAGCTCGGCCGTCTTGCCGGCGTGGTGAACGACGATCCTGTCTTTGCCGAAATTCCGAAGAAGGCTCAACCCGTCCTCGATCTGCTTGCAGCAAACGCTGCGGCGCTCTCCGAAGGTGCGGCGCGCAAGCTGGCGGAATTCGACAGCGCTGCTGCGCAGATCGACAACACCTGGAACCTGCTTGCTCAATTCGCCGAGACGCAAAGGCAAAATGCTGGGCAGGATCGTCAACAGGCCAATAGGATATCCGGTGGCGCCATTGTGTTCGGCATCCTGATCGCTATGACCGCGGGTGCCGCGCTGGTCGTCACCCTGAAGGGACCGATCACCCAGATTACCGCAGCGATGCGCAAGATCGCAGAGGGAAGGCTCGATACCGCAATCACCGGCGAGGCACGGGGCGACGAAATCGGGGAAATGGCCCGAGCGCTTTCCGTCTTCAAACAAAATGCGCTGTCGAATGTCGATATGGAACATCGGGCCGAGATCGCGCGGAGCGATGCGGAATCCGAGCGCGCCCGTAACGAACTCGAGCGACGTAGCGCCAAGGTCCAGGTTGACGCCGCAATCGAGGCGCTTGCAGAAGGGCTCACGCGGCTGTCGCGGGGAGAGTTGAATTTTTCGATCGATACGCCCTTTGCCGCCGACCTCGACCGGATCCGTACCGATTTCAACATGTCCGTCGCGGGTCTCAGGGAGACGCTTTGCGATATCCGCGAGACGTCTTCCCTCATCAGCGACAATGGCCGACAGATGGCGGAAGCCGTTGATGACCTGGCCAGCCGAACGGAAAAGCAGGCCGCCGCACTTGAGGAAACCGCAGCGGCAGTGGAGGAGATTTCTTCCGCCGTCAACACCTCTTCAGGACGGGCAGCAGCAGCGCTTGCGCTTGTCCAACGCGCCAAACAGGGCGCCGACGCCTCGGCTTCAGTGGTCCAAAACGCGGTTTCGGCCATGGGACGAATTGAGGACGCGTCGGGCAAGATCGTTCAGATTGTCAGCGCCATCGACTCCATCGCTTTCCAGACCAATCTCTTGGCCCTAAATGCAGGAGTCGAAGCGGCAAGAGCGGGTGAGGCCGGCAAGGGCTTTGCAGTCGTGGCGCAGGAAGTGCGAGAGCTGGCGCAGCGGTCGGCTCGCGCAGCCAAGGAAATCGGTGAGCTCATCAACAATTCCGTCCGAGAGGTTGCATCCGGCTCCGAATTCGTCGGTCGCACCGGCGATGCGCTGATGGAGATTTCCAGCGAGATCGTCCATATTGTCGGTCATATCGAGCTCATTGCCTCGTCAAGCCGCGACCAAGCGACGACACTCCATTCGATCAACGCATCGGTGAACGATATTGATCATATGACGCAGCAAAATGCGGCGATGGTGGAAGAGACGAATGCTGCCACCAGACAGCTATCGTCCGAGGCGCTTGCACTTACCGACATGATTGCGCGCTTTCGGCTTGAAGGCCACGAGCGCGCGGCTTCAAGAGGGTACCAGACTGCGGCGGCATGACGGCAGCATGTATTCGCAGTACCTGTTAACTTGCTTTGAGATGGATGATTTCCGATCATCAGGCTGATGAGTGATACGTTTCCCTTGATCAGTTTTCAGGCGCACGATAGTTGCTAAAATAGCAATCTTCTAATATACGTGGAGCCGCCGTTTTAATATTTCCGCAGCGGCAAGCAACGTCCCTCCAACTGACGGGCGTTTATTATCCTATTCAGCAGGACGTTCGATTTCATGAAGTAGATTAGAGATTTATGGGAGGAGGAATAATGCGAAAATGGGCATCTTCTCTACTGACGGCCCCGCATGGAAGGCGTCTTCTTCTCTTTGCTATCTCGGGATTGCCAACGTTCTGCGCAGTGGTGCTCTTAGCTGGCGCCTCGTCCGCGCAGGCGCCGACCGAAGAGCAGCGCAATGCGATCAAGGCGGAATGTCGCTCCGATTTCATCGCGCAATGTTCAGGGGTGACGCCGGGCGGCATCGAGGCGCTCACTTGTCTGCAACAGCATAATGCCACACTGTCGGCGGGCTGCCGGAAGGCGGTGTCGGCGGTGAGCAAACCCAAGTCGACATCCGCGGAACCGGCCCCGGCTGCGCCCGCAACCACCGGGGCGACCACACCGGCGCCGGCGACGGCCGCACCGACGCAGGCGCAGCGCAATGCCGTCAAATCGGCTTGCCAACGCGATTTTATGGCGCAATGCTCTGGTGTCAAACCGGGCGGTACCGAGGCGCTCAGCTGCTTGCAACAGCACAGTGCCGCTCTATCGGCGCCGTGTCAGCAGGCCGTTGCGGCCTTGGGAGGATCAGCCTTGGGAGGATCAGCCGGATCAACCCCAGCCAGCGGTGCTGCCGCGACGGTTGCGACCACGCCTGTTCCTCGGACCATGATGCCGGCCTTCTCGCCGCGCGAGGAACTGATGATCCTGCGCGAAACCTGCGGATCGGATTTTCAGGCTCTGTGCCGCACGGTGCCTTTGGGCGGAGGACGGGCTATCGCTTGTCTGCGGGACAATTTGCAACGCGTGTCGCCTGCATGCCACCGGGTCCTGACCTCGGGATTATAGTGTCTGTTCGAAACTTGCGCAGTGAAGAGACTCAACAGCAACCTGCCTCCGCGTGAAACCGCTGGTGATTGCGCGACAGGCTGTTGCAACAGCCTTACTGAACCTTCGGCATCTCCGCCCCCGCGACGGCTGCTGTCTTTATGCGCCCTTTCCAATATTCCTCGAGGCGCTGCAGCAGGACGTAGAAGGACGGTACGAAGAGCACGGCGAGGCAGGTCGAGGCGATCATCCCGCTGAAGACCGATATGCCGATCGACTTGCGGGCGGATGCGCCGGCGCCCGTCGCCAGCACCAGCGGCAGGACACCGAGAATGAAGGCGAAGGACGTCATCAGAATCGGCCGGAAACGCAGGCGGGCGGCCTCGACTGCGGCATCCAGAATTTCCATGCCTTCCGCCCGCTTTTCCCGCGCATATTCGACGATGAGAATGGCATTCTTCGATGCCAGCGCAATCAGCAGGATGAGACCGATCTGCGTATAGAGATTGTTGGCAACGCCCGCCGCCGTCAGGGCCGCCACCGTGCCGAGGAGGGCGAGCGGCACGGCCAGAATGACCGCCAGCGGCAAGATCCAGCTTTCATATTGACCGGCGAGCACGAAATAGACGAGGAGGATGACGAGCGCGAAGACGAAATAGATCTGCCCGCCCACGGCCTTCTCCTGGTAGGATAGCGCCGTCCATTCGAAACTGGCGCCCGGCGGCAGCGTTCGATCGGCAATCTGCTCCATGACGTCGAGTGACTGGCCGGAGCTGAAGCCGGCGGCCGGCCCGCCAACGATCGTTGCTGAGGGGTAGAGATTGTAGAGGCTGATCAGGGAGGGGCCTTGAGTCGTCGTGACATCGACGACCGTGCCGAGCGGCACCATTGTCCCGTCACCGGCCTTGACCCTCAGCTTGCGGATATCATCCGCGCTGACCCGGAAATCGGAAGCGGCCTGCGCATAGACCTGGAAGGTGCGGCCGAATTTGTTGAACTGGGTCACATAGCTCGAGCCGACGTAGCCGGAGAGCGCCGAGAAAACCTGACCGACGGTAACCCCCAATGTCTCCGCCTTGATGCGGTCGACGGCGACTGCGAGTTGCGGCACGTTCGAGCGGAAGGGCGTGCTCAGCCTTTGCAGCGACGATTGGGCACTGCCGTTCTTGACGATCGTATCGGCAAGCGATTGCAGCAGCGGGTAGTCGGAAATGCCGTTCTTGATCTCGACCTGCATGGTGAAGCCGCTGGCATTGCCGACGCCCTGGATCGGAGGCGGCACGACCACCAGCGTCTTGGCGGCGAGCACGCTTTGCAGCGCGCCGTTCAGATGCTGGTAGATCGACAGCAGATCCTGCCCCTTCTGCTTGCCGCGCTCGTCCCAATCCTTCAGCACGACATATGCGACGCCGGCATTCTGCAGGCTGGCATTGTTGTCGAGAACGGAAATGCCGCTGATCGTCAGCACCTGATCGACGCCAGGTGTGGCTTCGGCGATCTTGCCGACCTCGTTCATTACGGCATCGGTGCGCTCCTTCGAGGCACCGTCAGGCAGTTGTGCACTGATCAGCACGTAACCTTGATCCTCGATCGGCAGGAACGCGGTCGGCAGGCGGGTGAGACCCCAGACGGCGACCCCGATCAGCACAATTGCCGCTATGGCCATGACACCGGCGTGGCGGGTCATCGATCCGATCAGCCCGGCATAGCCGCGTTCGCCTTTGTCGTAGACCCTGTTGAAGCCGCGATAGAGGGCGTTGCGTTTCTCGGGCGGGACCGGCGGCCGCAGCCAAAGGGCGCATTGCGTCGGTTTCAGCGTGGCGGCATTGATGGCGCTGATCAGCGCCGTGGCGGCGATGACGAGGGCGAATTGCCGATAAAGCTGTCCGGTCAGGCCGGGCAGGAAGGCGGCCGGAATGAAAACGGCCATCAGCACCAGCGTAATGCCGATGACCGGACCGAGGAGTTCCTCCATGGCCTTCTCGGCCGCCTGTCGGCCGGACATGCCCGCCTCGATGTGGCGGGCGACACCCTCGACGATGACGATGGCATCATCGACGACGATGCCGATGGCGAGAACGATGGCAAACAGCGTCGACAGGTTGACCGTGAAGCCCAATGCCGCCATGGCCGCGAAGGCGCCGATAATGGTGACCGGAACGGTGGTCGCCGGAACGAGCATTGCCCGCCAATCCTGCAGGAAAACGAGAATGACGATGAGAACGAGGACGCCCGCCTCGATCAAAGTGACGTAAACCTCGTCGATGGACGCCTTGACGAATTTCGTCGTGTCGAACGGCACATGATATTCGAGGCCCTGCGGGAAGCTCTTCGAGAGCTCCTGCATTTTTGCGCCCACCTCCTGCGCCACCGCAATGGCGTTGGCCTCCGGAAGCTGAAAAATGCCGATGCCGGCCGCCGGTCGGCCGTTCTGCATGAAGGACTGGCTGTAAGTCTGGGCGCCGAGTTCGACGCGACCGATATCGCGGATGCGCGTGACGCGGCCGCCTTCGCCGCTTTCGACCTTGACGACAATATTCTCGTAATCGGCAGCCTCGTTCAGCCGGCCGTTGACATTCAGCGTGTATTGGAAGACCTGCCCGTTCGGGACCGGCGGAATGCCGATCTGGCCGGCGGCGACCTCCTGGCTCTGCTGCTGCACCACGTTGACGATATCCTGCGGCGTCAGACCGCGTGCCTGCAGCAGGTTCGGGTCCATCCAGATACGCATGGCATACTGGCCGGCGCCGAAGACGGTGACGTTGCCGACGCCCGGCAGGCGGGCGAGTTCATTCTGCAGGTTGATGACGGCATAGTTCGACAGGAACAGGCTGTCATAGCGGCTGTCCGGCGAGGTCAGGCTGACGAAGCCGAGGATCGCCGTCGATTTTTTCTGTGTCGTGACGCCTTGAACCTGCACCGCTTCGGGAAGCGATGACATCGCTATGGCGACGCGGTTTTGCACCAGAACCTGCGCTTGATCGGGATCCGTTCCGATGGCGAAGGTCACCGTCAGCGAATAGGTGCCGTCGCTGGCGCTCGTCGACTGCATGTAGAGCATGTCCTGCACGCCGTTGACCTGCTGCTCGATCGGCAGAGCGACGGTGTCGATGAGGGTCTGGGCGCTGGCGCCTGGGAAGCGCGTCGTCACCTGCACCGTCGGCGGGACGACATTCGGATATTGCGCCACGGGCAGTTGGAACAGAGCCACCGCGCCGATGAGCACGAAGACCAACGCCAGAACGTTGGCGAGTACCGGTCGCTCGATGAAGAAGCGCGAGATCATGCTGTTGTCCTTAGACTAGACGGTCAGGTGAAGCATGGTGGCGAATTCATTGCGTGGTGGTGGTCTTTGCCTTGGTATCGCCAGCGGCAGCTGCCGGCGGGTTCATTTCGATCTTCTCGGGCGTGACCTTGCTGCCGGGGATGGCCTGCTGGATCCCTTGGGTTACGACCCAGTCTTCCGGATCGAGGCCGGAGTCGATGACACGAAGTGCACCTTCGCGCTGGCCGGTCTTGACCTGCTTCTGCTCGACGACGTCGTCCTTGCCGAGAACGAGCAGGTAGCTGCCCAGCTGGTTCGTTCCGATGGCATCGTCGCGCACCAGCAGAGCCTTGTCGTTATGGCCGACCGGCACCCGGACGCGCACGAAGAGACCGGGCAGCATGGCGCGGTCCTTGTTGTCGAACAGGGCGCGTACCTGAAGCGTGCCTGTGGAGGCATCGAGCTGCGGCGAGACGTAATCGAGATGTCCCTTGTGTGGGTAACCTTCTTCCGTCTGCAGGCCGAGCTCTGCCGGGATACTCGGAAGATCCGTCTGCTTGAAGGTATGTCCCTGCTTTGCCAGCGTTTCCTTGATCATCAGCACCTGTGTTTCGCTGACGTTGAAATAGGCATAAAGCGGATCCGTCTGGACGATGCTGGCAAGCTTGGTGGGGCCTGATACGCCGACAAGTGCGCCGATATCGACGAGGTGATCGGTGACGGTACCGTCGAAGGGGGCAAGCACTTCGGTATATCCGAGGTTGATCGTCGCGAGATCGAGATTGGCCTGGGCATTGAGGATGGACGCATTCGCCTCGTCGAGTGTCGCCTTGGCGCTGTCGACCGCGGTCTGCGTGGTGACCTGTTGCTTCGATAGATTGAGCTGCCGGTCGTATTCCTGCTTCGCGCCAACCTGAGATGCCTGTTGCGAGGCAAGCGATGCTTTGGCCTGATCCAGTTGGGCCTGGTAGGTGTTACGCTCAATTCCGAAGAGCTTGGTGCCCTTCATCACCATCATGCCGTCCTGGTAGTCGATCGATTGGATGTAGCCTTGGACGCGCGCCTCGATATCGACGGAGTTGAGCGGTGCGGTGTTGCCGGTGAGTTCAAAATAGAGCGTTACCGGTTGCTGGACCGGCTGGGCGACACGAACCGGAGGTGGCGGCGGTGGAACGTAAGCGTTGCCGCTTTCCTGGCATCCACCGAGAATTGCCATGCCGAGCAGCGCCACGGAAAGTTGTAGACTCTGATACAATCTCACACGCATTGCCGCCGCCCCGACATCATGAGCCTACTTAAGAAATGTGCAGTAATTTCAAAGATCCACAGCGTCCTTTTGCGCGTCTGAAAAAGACGCGCGACGCTGTAGTCTCCATGCGTGCTTCGGCGGAGACCACCCTTCTCCGAAAGTTCCGGGCATGCGATATTATGTCGCGGCATTGCTAAAAATTGCAATAGCTGCTGGTGCACAATTAAACTGTGAGCTTGTCCTCGACGGACGCCGTGCTGCGGCTACGGTTTCCCGAGGGCCACGTAGGTCCTGCAGCCACCGCGATTGCGTGCAAGCTGTGCAGTAGATCCCGTCATCATAGCGGAAGACTGACCGAGCGCGGAACTCTTTACTTTCCGGATCTTGTGCGGCGGCAATCGGGCGGGTTTCATTGCTGGAAAATCAGCAGCACGTAAGCCAGGAAAAGCACCAGATGGACAGCGCCTTGCATGAGATGCGTGCGGCCGCTGGCAAAGGTGATGATGCTGACAGCAAGAGTAAGCAGGAGCATCACCAGATCTCCATGCTCCAGGCCGAGTGTCACGGGGTGTCCGTAGAGCTGACTGACAACGAGCATCGCCGGCACCGTCAGCCCGATCGTCGACAGCACCGAACCAAGGAAGATGTTGACGGAGCGCTGGAGATTATTGGCGATGGATGCACGCACGGCGCTGACTGCTTCAGGCGTCGCGACGAGGATGGCCATGACAACACCGCCAAATGCGGTTGGAGCATGCAGGGTTTCGATAATGTAATCGATCGGCCGGGCAAGCTGTTCGACGAGAAAGACGACAGGACCCATATGGGCGAAAAGCAGAATGGCATGAAGCCAGACCCGTCCATGACGAGGGACACGTTCGCTGATGCGCTCGTGACGGTTGCTGTCGTCGGTGAAATAGTCGCGATGGCGGCCGGCCTGAAGGAACAGAAACGTAGCGTAAAGGCCGACCGATATTATACCCAGTATCAGTTGTCTCGGTGCAGATGGATGCTGACCCTCCGGCCCCGCAAGAAATGTCGGCATCACCAGGCTCAGGGTCGCCAGCGGTACGATGACCCCGAGATAGGCGTTGGCGCCCTGCAGGTTATGCTGCTGTTCCGGTCGCCGCCATGCGCCCAGCAGCAAGGACAGGCCAACCATGCCGTTCAGGATGATCATGACGACTGCGAAAAGGGTGTCGCGCGCAAGTGTGGGATTGTTCTCGCCGTGAAGCATGACGGCTGATATTGCCATCACCTCGATTGAGGTGATGGCAAGCGTCAGAATGAGCGTGCCGTAAGGCTCCTTCAGCCGCTCTGCCAAATGATCCGCGTGCCGGACAACCGACAGAGCGGAGCCAAGGACGGCAGCGAACAGCCACGCGAAAACGACAGTGAACCAAAGCGGATCGGAAAGCTGCCCGAAGAGTTGCTCCTGGAAAACAAGAAACGCCAAGCTCGTCGCGACGCTGACACCCAGGAACCATTCCTCGCGGGCCTCCGGCCCGATCGGTCCCATCTGGAAACCGCCGACGGTGTTGACCAATGCACTGACGCCGCCGAAGCGCTTGACGGCCCGGGCGACAGCGGCGGCGCAGGAAGCATAATCGGTGAGATCTGTTCCCGCGATCGACAGAAAATCGGTGGAAGCTGGAAGATCGCCGGCCAAGGCTTCCAACTCGTGGCTCGAACGGTTCATGCAGACGAGTTTTGCGCCGGCGCTGGCAAGCTCGCGGACAACGGCGCTGCCGAGGTTGCCGCCGGCTCCCGTCACGATCACGGCTTTCTGTTCGTTCATGGCAATCGATCTCCTGACGTGCCCGCGCTGGACGCTGCCGCACATTGTTGATCCAGGCTGCGCGGCAGCGCAAGCCCGCCGCCCAAGACAAGGTCAGATGTTTGCGGAACGGCCCGCGGAGCTATCCGCGGGCCGTTCGTCTTTGATCGTCTGTCGGACCTGATTTCAGTGATATTTCGCCCGTTCTCGGCCGAGGATGACAGGCGCGTCGAGGCCGGCGATCGGACGGGTGACATCGGCCGGAATGTCGCCGGTGAGCTGCAGGTCGAGATAGCGAGCGCAGCAGACCCGCAGGAAGGACGTGAAGTTGCCGAGATCGTGGCCGGCATCGATCGATTCATGATGCAGCCGGGTGATCAGCTGGACGACATTCATGCCGTCGCGCCGCGCGATTTCCTCCAGCTTCGCCCAGAAGAAGTTCTCCAGCCTGACGCTGGTGACCATGCCGTCGATGCGCAGCGACCGGGTGGTGCTTTCCCAGAGCCGAGCATCCGCCTTGATGAACAGTTCACACATATCATCCTCCCCAGTGCAGCCCTCCTCAGGCGGCGTTGGTTTCGAGCAGTGCTGCGGCATCGAGCACGGCCATGAACTGGCGCAGCCACGACGGATGCGCCGGCCAGGCCGGCGCCGTGACCAGATTGCCGTCCGAGACTGCATCGGTGATTGCGATGTCGGCATAGATGCCGCCGGCAAGTTCGACTTCCGGCCGGCAGGCGGGATAGGCCGAGCAGGTTCGGCCCTTCAGCACACCGGCAGCGGCAAGCAGCTGTGCGCCGTGGCAGATGGCGGCAACCGGTTTTCCGGCATCGAAGAAGTGCCGGACAGATTTGATGACGTCGGCGTTGAGGCGTAGATATTCGGGCGCACGGCCGCCGGGAATGACGAGGGCATCGTAATCTTCGGCGCGCACGCTATCGAAGGTGGCATTCAGCGCGAAATTATGGCCGCGTTTTTCGGAATAAGTCTGGTCGCCTTCGAAATCATGAATGGCGGTCGCGACGGTGTCGCCGGCCTTCTTGCCGGGGCAGACGGCATCGACGGTATAGCCGCAGGCGAGCAGCGTCTGGAACGGCACCATCGTTTCGTAATCTTCGGTGAAGTCACCCGTGATCATCAGGATCTTTGAGGCTGGCATCGTTTCCTCCCTTTGAAACCAACTGGCGGAGATTAGCAAAGAGCTTCTGCGAGCAGGTACTATAGGAATACTACAGGCGAAATTCCCACCCGACGGGCGACGGCATCAGACCGCCCTGACCTTCACATCAGGCACTGCGCAAGCCTCGCCGCCGCCGAAGAGACGGGAACGAGTGAGGAAGCGTTTCTCGCGGCCATTGTCGAGCGAGAACATGCCGCCGCGTCCCGGCACGACGTCGATGATCAGCTGCGTATGTTTCCACGCCTCGAACTGGCCAGCGCCGATATAGACCGGCACGCCGCCGATCTCGCCGAGCTTGACGTCGCCGTCGCCGATCATGAATTCGTTAGCCGGATAACACATCGGCGAGGAGCCGTCGCAGCAGCCGCCGGACTGGTGGAAGAGAATATCGGGATGATCCCGCTTGATTTCCAAGATCAAATCGAGGGCGGCGTCGGTTGCGAGAACACGGGGTTCGCCGTTGACGGTGGGTTCCATGGCTGCTCCTTCAGCGCATAACCCCGAAAATCGGATCGATTTTCGGAAGGATCATACGCAAATTCAAAGCGTTAGAGCGTCATGAGGGATGCGTGGCGCTCTAAAGACAAGGCCTTCTCCCCCGTGTCGGGGAGAAGGCTTTTCATCATAACACCATTGGCTGCCCTCAGAAGAAGCCGAGTGCCTTCGGGCTGTAGCTCACCAGCATGTTCTTGGTCTGCTGGTAGTGGTCGAGCATCATCTTGTGGGTTTCACGGCCGATGCCCGACTGCTTGTAGCCGCCGAAGGCGGCATGGGCTGGGTAGGCGTGATAGCAGTTGGTCCAGACCCGGCCGGCCTGAATCTCCCGGCCGAAGCGGTAGCAGCGATTGGCATCGCGGCTCCAGACACCGGCGCCGAGACCGTAGAGCGTGTCGTTGGCGATTTCGAGCGCTTCCTTCTCGTTCTTGAAGGTCGTGACCGAAACAACCGGTCCGAAGATTTCTTCCTGGAACACACGCATCTTGTTGTGACCCTTGAAGATCGTCGGCTTGACGTAATAGCCATTCGCCAACTCGCCGCCGAGATCGTTGCGCGAGCCGCCGGTCAGCACTTCCGCGCCTTCCTGCTTGCCGATATCGAGATAGGCGAGGATCTTTTCCAGCTGCTCCGTCGAGGCCTGGGCGCCGATCATTGTTGCGGTGTCGAGCGGGTTGCCCTGCTTGATCGCCTCGACGCGTTTGACGGCCTTTTCCATGAAGCGGTCGTAGATCGATTCCTGGACGAGGGCGCGGCTCGGGCAGGTGCAGACTTCGCCCTGGTTGAGGGCAAACATCGCAAAGCCTTCGAGCGCCTTGTCGAGGAAGTCGTCGTCTTCGGCCATCACATCGGCGAAGAAGATGTTCGGCGATTTGCCGCCGAGTTCCAGCGTCACCGGAATGAGGTTCTGGCTGGCATATTGCATGATCAACCGGCCTGTCGTCGTCTCGCCGGTGAAGGCGATCTTGGCGACGCGCTGGCTGGTCGCCAGCGGCTTGCCGGCTTCGAGGCCGAAACCGTTGACGATGTTGAGCACGCCGGGCGGCAGGAGATCGCCGACGAGTTCGGCCCAGAGCAGGATCGAGGCTGGTGTCTGTTCGGCGGGCTTCAGCACGACGCAGTTGCCGGCGGCAAGCGCAGGTGCCAGCTTCCAGGTGGCCATCAGGATCGGGAAGTTCCACGGAATGATCTGGCCGACGACGCCGAGCGGCTCATGGAAGTGATAGGCCACGGTATCGTGGTCGATCTCGCCGATCGAGCCTTCCTGGGCGCGAATGCAGGAGGCGAAGTAGCGGAAGTGGTCGATCGCCAGCGGAATGTCGGCCGCCATGGTTTCGCGGATCGGTTTGCCGTTGTCCCAGGTCTCGGCCTGGGCGAGCAATTCCAGCTTGTCTTCCATGCGCTGGGCGATCTTCATGAGGATATTGGAGCGCTCGGCAGCGGAGGTGCGGCCCCATTTTTCCTTAGCCGCATGGGCGGCGTCGAGCGCGAGATTAATGTCCTTTTCATTGGAGCGGGGAATGTCGCAGAGCTTGCCGCCGGTAACGGGCGTCAGGTTTTCGAAGTATTTCCCCTCGACCGGCTCGCGCCATTCGCCGCCGATATAGTTGCCGTATTTCAGTTTGAACGGCGACTCGACGATTTTCTGATGAAGCATGTCATCCTCCCTTGATGATCCAGGTTCCCAAGCGAACCAGTGGGAGGAAAATGTGCATATTTTGGCGGAGGGAATAGGGCGGGTCTTCCATACCGCACTGCACAGTGTCGCAGACCTGCGACAGCATCGCGTCAAGATTGCTTCAGGAGCGGAACCTTTACCCTGATCAGTGGAGATCGAGCTTCTTCATCTTCCTGTGCAGCGTGGCGCGGCTGATGCCAAGCGCGATCGCCGCCTGCGAGACATTGCCGCCGGCGCGCGACAGTGCCCGTAGCAGTGCCGCCTTTTCCGCCTCGACGATCTCGTCCTGCTGGGAGACGCCAGCCTCGTGCAGGGCATCGGCGGCAGGAATGCCGGCGGCGATGCGCTTGTCGTCCAACTGCAGTGCGATGCGGGCAGCGCGCGTTGCGCCGAGCACCAGATCATGCCTGTCGACGGCAAGCAGAGCGGCGGCGGAATTGGCGCCTGCCGGGACCATCAGGAAACGCGCGCCGGCAAAGGCCGAGCGGAAAAGGTTGAGCTCGATGCGCATCGCCGCATCGCGCACGGTCTGCGTCAGGATTGCCAGCGTCATCTCGTTGACGTCGTCGCGGCATGTGGAGATGTCGAGGGCTGCTGCCACTCGGCCACGATGATCGCGGATTGGTGCCGTCGTGCAGCTGAGGCTGGTATTCGAGCAGAAAAAATGCTGATCGCGGAAGATGGCGACGGCACGCTCGTCGGCAAGTGCAGTGCCGATGCCGTTGGTGCCGATGCTGGCCTCGGTCCAGACCGAGCCGGTCCACAGGCCGAGTTCACGGAATTCCTTGTCGTCGCCGGCAGCCCCCCGGCGCTCCAGCGCGATGCCGTTCTTGTCGGTCAGAAGCAGGCAGCAGCCCGCCCTGCCAACGGTGGTAAAGAGACGATCGAGCTCTTCCGTCGCGCTGGCGATCAGCTGTTCGGACTGCTCGCGCGCACGGCGGAATTCCTGGTCGGTGAGGCGCAGTGGAGCCCGCTGGTCCTCGGGGGCGAGCTGGTGCATGGTCATGCACCGCCGCCATGAGGCGACTACAGGAGAACTGGCTGCCGCAGAATCGCGCTGGGCAGACGTGTAGACGTGCTCGGCGTGCGCAGAGTGTTCGTGCATCGGCTCCTCCCACCGAAGTTCAGCACATTCTGATGGAAAAGCGGCTGGTTTGCAATCGGCCGGTACTGGCGGTCGTCAGCATGCGGCTCTTCCTGACGAAAGTGGCGGAGATCACATTTCGGTGTTTGGGCGGCCATGGCGTAACAAATGACGCCTCTCTCTCGTAGTTCTGTACGGTAGAAGGTTTGCGAGATGAGGAGATCCGACCATGCTGAATAGACGATTGTTGCTGATGGGCGCCGCTTTTGGGGCGTTTGCGGTTCGCCTGGGCCCGGCCGGCAAGGCGATCGCCGCCGAGACGTTTGCGGTGACGCACACCGACGAGGAATGGCGCAAGCTGCTGACGCCGGATCAATATGTCATCCTGCGCCGGGCGGGGACGGAGCAGCCCTTCACCAGTGCCTTGCTGCATGAGGAGCGAAAGGGCAATTTCGCCTGCGCCGGCTGCGACCAGGACCTCTTTTCCTCGACCACCAAATTCGACAGCGGCACCGGCTGGCCGAGCTTCTGGGCGCCGCTCGAGAAAGCCGTCGGCACCACGAGCGACACGACTTTCGGCATGGTGCGCAACGCCGTGCACTGCAGCCGCTGCGGTGGGCATCTCGGCCATGTCTTCGATGACGGCCCGAAGCCAACCGGGCTTCGCTACTGCATGAATGGGCTCGCCATGACATTCCGTCCCGCCTCGGCCTGACCGAGAGATGGCCTTGTCCGGTGCTGACGACTGCCTGCGCCTAGAACAGGATGATTTTAGGCCGGGTCGGCCTAAAATCTGAATCCTGTTCTAAATTAAGAGTTGGAGCATGATGTCGTCCGAAGACCGATCACACTTTTCGGCATCATGCTCTGCGCTGCAGCCAGGCTTCGATGCCGCGGGCGGCCGCCCGGCCGGTCGCCAGGCAGGCGGTGAGGAGATAGCCGCCGGTCGGCGCTTCCCAGTCGAGCATCTCACCGGCGACGAAGGTGCCCGGCAGCGCCTTCAACATGTAGCTGTCGTCGATGCCGCTCCAGCGGATGCCGCCGGCCGAGGAGATCGCTTCAGCGATCGGGCGGGTTTCGATCACCGGCACCGGCAGGGCCTTGATCATGCCGGCGAGACGCTCGGGACCGGTCCGGTCGCGCTCGGGAGTAAGTTCGCGCAGCAGCGCCGCCTTGACGCCGTCGAGGCCAGCGCCCTTGCGCAGGCGGTTTGAAAAGCTCGATTTGGCGTCCTGCCGGGCAAGGTCGCGGGTCAGTCTCTCGATGGTGCGGCCGGGTGCGAGGTCGAGCGTCAGGGCAGCGCTGCCGTGGTTCAGCAGCCGGTCGCGGAGGCTAGCGGTGTGGGCATAGATCAGGCTGCCCTCGATGCCGCTCCCGGTGATGACGAATTCGCCGGGAAACGTGCCGGCCTCGGATGTTGCGGTGACCGACTTTACCGGCTCGCCGGCGAAACGTTCGCTGAAGCTTCCGCTCCAGCCGACGGCGAAGCCGCAATTGGCGGGCTTGAAGGATTCGATCTCGACGCCTCTCTCCGATAGCCGAGCCAGCCAGCTTGCATCGGAGCCGAGGCGCGGCCAGCTTGCGCCGCCGAGCGCCAGCAGGGCTGCGTCGCAATGGACGATGCTGCGCCCTTCGGGCGTTTCGAAAGCATAACCATCTTCGGCAAACCCGCTCCAGCGGTGGCGGGTGCGCAACGTGGCGCCCTGCGCCTCCAGTCGCCTGAGCCAGGCGCGCAGCAAAGGCGAGGCCTTCATCACCTTCGGGAACACCCGGCCGGACGAGCCGACGAAGGTCTCGGTCCCGAGCCCTGCTGCCCAATCCCTGATATCATCAGGGGTAAAGGCATCAAGAGCGGGGCGCAGACGGGCGGAGGCCGCGCCGAAGCGTATGATGAAACGGGCATAATCCTCGGAATGGGTGATGTTGAGACCCGATTTGCCGGCCAGCAGGAATTTGCGGGCGAAGGTCGGCATGGCGTCGTAGACCGTCACCGCATGACCGGAACGGGACAGCAGTTCGGCAGCCGCGAGACCCGCCGGGCCGCCGCCGATGATCGCAATCCGTTTCTGGTTCATGGATGTCTTCGCCCGATTCTGTCTGCATTCAGTTTTGGCGCGGGCGCGGACCGCCTGCAAGGGCAGCGGTCAGTGGTGCGGATGTGTGCACTGGCCGTGGTCGGCGAGCACCTCGATGACTCGGCATTGGTCGACGCGGCCGTGGCCGCAGCCTTCCACCATGGTTTCCAGCTCGGCCTTCAGCGCCGTCAAGCTGCGGATGCGCTGCTCGACTTCGATGAGACGCGCCTTGGCGATGGCGTCGGCCGAGGCGCAAGACTGGTACGGATCATCCTGCAGGGTGAGCAGCGTGCGGATCGCCTCGATCTCGAAGCCGAGTTCGCGGGCGTGGCGGATGAAGGCGAGGCGGCTGATATCGGCGGGCTCGAAGGAGCGCTGGTTGCCCTCGCTGCGGCTCGGCGCCGCGAGCAGGCCGATGCTCTCATAATAACGGACCGTCGGCACCTTGACGCCGCTTTGGCGAGCAGCTTCACCAATGGTGATCTTTTTCATGATTTTCCTCTTGCACCTCTAGTCGCTAGAGGATGTAGGAGGGATGCTTCTGTTTGACAAGGAAGCGGATCATGGCTGAGAGCGAGACACGATACCGGGTTGGCGGCATGGATTGCGCCGGCTGCGCAACCAAGATCGATACGGCGGTCAGACGCGTGGCGGGTGTCGCCGATGTTTCCGTCTCGGTGATGGCGGGCACGATGACCGTCCGCCACGATGGCAGCAGCGATCTCAAGGTGATCGAGAGGAAGGTGACAGGGCTCGGCTATTCCGTCGCGCCGCTTGCTGGAAGCGCTGCGCCTGCGCATACCCAGGGCTCGCAGCATCGTCACGACCACGATCACGGCGATCATGCCGGCCATGATCACGGCTACGAAGGCCACGATCACGCAGGTCATGATCACGACCACCCTCACGATCATGCGAGCCATGACCATGACGGCGAAAAGGAAATCGAAGGCCTGCATGGGCACGACCATGCGCCGATGGCCGGTCCATGGTGGCAGAGCAAGAAAGGCCGTCTGACCATTCTTGCGGGCGTGGCGCTCGTTGTTGCCTACGCCGTCGGCCATCTCGTGCCGGCGATTGCGTCCTATGCCTTCATCGTCGCCATGCTGATCGGGCTGGTGCCGATCGCGCGGCGCGCTATCATTGCCGCCCTATCAGGTACACCGTTCTCGATCGAGATGCTGATGACGATTGCCGCCGTCGGCGCCGTCATCATCAATGCCGGCGAAGAGGCGGCAACCGTCGTATTCCTGTTCCTCGTCGGCGAGATGCTGGAAGGGGTGGCGGCCGGCAAGGCGCGCGAAAGCATCCAGTCGTTGGCGGGTCTGGTGCCGAAGAATGCGCTGCTCGAAGACAATGGGCAGACGCGGGAAGTGCCGGCAGAAAGCCTTGCCGTTGGCGCGACTATCATGGTTCGCCCTGGCGACCGTATCTCTGCGGACGGCATCATCATCTCAGGCGAGAGCGCAATCGACGAGGCGCCGGTGACGGGCGAAAGCACGCCGGTTCGCAAGGGCGTCGATGCCGTCGTTTTTGCCGGCACGGTCAATGGCGATGCGGTGCTCAGGGTTCGCGTCACGGCGGCGGCCGCCGACAACACCATCGCCCGTGTCGTCAAGCTGGTGGAGGAAGCGCAGGAATCGAAGGCGCCGACCGAACGCTTCATCGATCGGTTTTCGCGCTATTACACGCCCGGCGTGGTCGTGGTTGCAGCGCTGGTCGCGGTCGTTCCGCCGCTGCTGTTTGCCGGCCCGTGGGGCGAATGGGTCTATAAGGGTCTTGCCATCCTTTTGATCGGCTGCCCCTGCGCGCTCGTCATTTCGACGCCGGCGGCAATTGCCGCCTCGCTTTCGACAGGTGCGCGGCGCGGGCTGCTGATGAAGGGCGGCGCGGTGCTGGAAACGCTCGGCAAGGTGACGATGGTCGCCTTCGACAAGACAGGCACGCTGACGGAAGGCAGGCCTCAGGTCACCGATATCATCTCCTTCGGATTGAGCGAGGCGCAGGTGCTGTCGCGCGCGGCGGTGCTGGAGCAGGGTTCCAGCCATCCGCTGGCGTTGGCGATCCTCAACCGCGCCAAGTCAGACGGCGTTCCCGTGCCGCCGGCCTTCGAGCTGGAAGCGCTGGCGGGCAGGGGCGTCAGCGGCAAAGTCGGCGGCGAGACGCTGGACCTGCTGTCGCCGCCCGCCGCCCGTGAGCGCGGGGCGCTCAGTGCTGAACAGGATGCACGCATCGCGGCGCTGAACGACGAGGGCAAGAGCCTGTCGGTGCTGCTCGTCAACGGTGTTGCGGCGGGTTTGATCGCCATGCGCGACGAGCCGCGCGAGGATGCCGAGGCCGGGCTCGCTGCCCTCAAATCAGCAGGCGTCAAGGCGATGATGCTGACGGGCGACAACAAACGGACGGCGGCAGCCGTTGCCGGCATGCTCGGCATCGACTGGCGCGGCGAGATGATGCCTGAGGACAAGCAGCGGGTCGTCGGCGAATTGAAGCACCAGGGCTTCATCGTCGCCAAGGTCGGCGACGGCATCAATGATGCTCCGGCGCTGGCTGCTGCCGATATCGGCATTGCTATGGGCGGCGGCACCGATGTGGCGCTCGAGACGGCGGATGCCGCCGTGCTGCACGGACGCGTCGGCGACGTGGCGCGGATGATCGAACTTTCCAAACGCACGATGCGCAACATCCTGCAGAACATCACCATCGCACTCGGGCTGAAGGCGGTGTTCCTAGTGACGACGATCGCCGGCATTACCGGGCTCTGGCCGGCGATCCTCGCTGATACCGGCGCTACCGTGCTGGTCACGATCAACGCGCTGCGGCTGCTTCGAATAAAAATATGAATATCGTTTCGGGGAGCCGGCTTCTGTCGGCTCTTTCTGACCGGTTCTCCACAGCGCCTTTTCGTTAACGCTTCATTATCCACATCATACACGGGCGCGGCGATTCGTTGCCGCCATTGCTGCAGCGCCACAACTACTTGTTGACGTCATCAGCGATTCGAGTACCATATCTAGTGTTCGAGGTTCCGTCGATTCGTGAGGATCGGCGGCTAAGACGGGAATACGGTGCGCCTCGCCATCATGGCGAAGCAATGCCGGAGCTGCCCCCGCAACTGTAAGCGGCGAGCAACTGTCCGATTTCTGGTCACTGGAGCATGATGCTCCGGGAAGGCTGGGCAGGAGCGTTGACCCGTGAGCCAGGAGACCTGCCTCGAACGAAACGTCCACGGGCGGGGTGTCCGGAAGGTCGCGTTGCATGGCTGCGGGGAATGTCCGCATCGCGTTTCGCAGGCCCGAGCCTCCGCCCCCGAAACCTTCGTATTGTGCCACTTCGGGGTGAAGTCATGTCAGTATCTCAGTTCAGGCCGCCACCCGCTGGAGGTAGAGGGCGGAGTACGCCCAGCGGCTGAACAGCCGCATAGCTCAAATCACCAGAGATTTTTCGACGGATATCGGCAGATTTCCGATCGATCTCCTGCGTCCCAATCGCGTCACGAGGAATATCATGACCATTACCGTCTACAGCAAGCCTGCCTGCGTCCAGTGCACCGCCACCTACCGTGCCCTCGACCGGTTGGGTGTCGATTATGACATCGTCGATATCTCGCAGGATGCCGAAGCGCTCGATCGCGTCCGCAGCCTCGGCTACATGCAGGCGCCTGTCGTCATCGCCGGCGAGCAGCATTGGGCGGGCTTCCGCCCCGACATGATCAGCGCACTTTCCTGAGGAAAGGCGATGGCTCTGATCGTCTATTATTCCAGCCGATCCGAGAACACCCATCGGTTCGTCGCCAAGCTCGGACTGCGCGCAACGCGCATTCCGCCAAGTGGCGCTGACGCGTTCCATATCCGCGAACCCTTCGTGCTTGTTGTGCCGACCTATAGCGGCGACGGCGGCAAGGGTGCCGTTCCCAAGCAGGTGATCCGTTTCCTCAACGATGCGGAAAACCGAGGACACATCCGCGGCGTGATTGCCGCGGGCAACAGCAATTTCGGCGAGACATACGGGCTCGCCGGCGACGTCATCTCGAAGAAATGCCAGGTGCCTTACCTCTACCGGTTCGAGCTGCTGGGCACGGAAGCGGATGTCGCCAACGTCAAACACGGAATGGAACGGTTTTGGACACGGGAACAACTCTGACGCGGGATGCGGGCGCAAAACCGCATAACACTTTTGCTCATCCCGCCGGCGAACGCCCTTTGAAAGCGGCGGAAACGCTCGACTATCACGCGCTGAATGCGATGCTGAACCTCTATGACGATGAGGGCAGGATCCAGCTCGACAAGGATCGTTTGGCTGCCAAGCAGTATTTCCTGCAGCATGTGAACCAGAACACGGTGTTCTTTCACAACCTCCGGGAAAAGCTCGATTACCTCGTCACCGAGGGTTACTACGAGCAGGAGGTTCTCGACCAGTATTCCTTCAATTTCGTGCGCGACCTGTTCGACCAGGCCTATGCCAAGAAATTCCGTTTCCCGACCTTCCTCGGCGCCTTCAAATACTACACCAGCTATACGCTGAAGACCTTCGACGGAAAGCGCTATCTCGAGCGTTATGAGGACCGCATCTGCATGGTGGCGCTGGCGCTCGCGCGCGGCGACGAGGGGCTTGCCCGCGACATGGTCGAGGAGATCATTTCCGGCCGCTTCCAGCCGGCGACGCCGACCTTTCTCAATGCCGGCAAGAAGCAGCGCGGCGAACTGGTTTCCTGCTTCCTGCTGCGCGTTGAGGACAATATGGAATCGATCGGCCGGTCGATCAATTCGGCGCTGCAATTGTCGAAGCGTGGTGGCGGCGTGGCGCTGTCATTGACGAACATCCGCGAGGCGGGCGCGCCGATCAAACATATCGAGAACCAATCGTCAGGCATCATCCCGGTGATGAAGCTGCTCGAAGACAGTTTCTCCTATGCCAACCAGCTCGGCGCGCGCCAGGGCGCGGGGGCCGTCTATCTCAATGCCCACCACCCCGATATCATGCGCTTCCTCGATACCAAGCGCGAAAATGCCGACGAGAAGATCCGCATCAAGACACTGTCGCTCGGCGTCGTCGTGCCCGACATCACCTTCGAACTCGCGAGGAACAACGAGGACATGTACCTGTTCTCGCCCTATGACGTGGAGCGCGTCTATGGCGTGCCCTTCACCGAGATTTCGGTGACGGAAAAGTACCGCGAGATGGCGGACGACGCCCGCATCTCCAAAAAGAAGATCAAGGCGCGCGAGTTCTTCCAGGTGCTTGCCGAAATCCAGTTCGAGAGCGGCTATCCCTACATCATGTTCGAGGACACGGTGAACCGGGCGAACCCGATCGCCGGGCGCATCTCGATGAGCAATCTCTGCTCGGAGATCCTGCAGGTGAGCGAGGCCAGCGAATATCATGACGACCTTTCCTACAAACATCTCGGCAAGGATATTTCCTGCAATCTCGGCTCGCTGAATATCGCCGCGGCAATGGATTCGGGCGATTTCGGCAAGACGATCGAGACCTCGATCCGGGCGCTGACTGCCGTTTCCGACATGAGCCACATCTCTTCGGTTCCCTCGATCGAGAAGGGCAATGACGAGAGCCATGCGATCGGCCTCGGCCAGATGAATCTGCACGGCTACCTCGCCCGCGAACGCATCTTCTACGGCTCCGAGGAAGGCGTCGATTTCACCAATATCTATTTCTATACGGTGACCTATCACGCAATCCGCGCCTCGAACCTTTTGGCGGTCGAGCGGGGCACAAGTTTCAAGGGCTTCGAGGAGTCGAAATATGCCTCCGGCGAATATTTCGACAAATATACAGACCGGCTCTGGCACCCGGCGACGGAGGCGGTGAGGACGCTGTTCGAGACGTCGGGCATTCACATTCCGACGCAGGAAGATTGGGCGGCATTGAAGACGGCGGTGATGGCCTCCGGCCTCTATAACCAGAACCTGCAGGCGGTGCCGCCGACGGGCTCGATCTCCTATATCAACCACTCGACCTCCTCGATCCATCCGATCGTCTCGAAGATCGAGATCCGCAAGGAGGGCAAGATCGGCCGCGTCTACTATCCGGCGCCGTTCATGACCAACGACAATCTCGACTATTATCAGGACGCCTATGAGATCGGGCCGGAGAAGATCATCGACACCTATGCGGCGGCGACCCAGCATGTCGACCAGGGCCTGTCGCTGACCTTGTTCTTCCGCGATACGGCAACGACGCGCGACATCAACAAGGCGCAGATCCACGCCTGGAAGAAGGGCATCAAGACGATCTACTACATCCGCCTTCGCCAGATGGCGCTGTCCGGCACCGAGGTGCAGGGCTGCGTGTCTTGTACACTGTAAGTTGATATTTCGCGCCGGAGCATTTTCCCCTCACCCTAATCCTCTCCCCGTTCTGACGGGGAGAGGGGACTTGCCACACGAACCGGCAATAAAGACGGAAAAGGGCGCGGCATGTCCTCTTCGCCCCGCTGGCGGGGGTCCGTAGGACGGGTCGAGACCAGTGGCTCGACCCAGGCAACGGTGCCGGCAGGCGGATGAGGGGCAAATCCGGACACATTTCTCAAGAGGGACGACCTAATGAACATGCAAATCAAACCCGCCTCCCGCGTGCGCGCCATCAATTGGAACCGCATCGAGGACGACAAGGATCTCGAAGTCTGGAACCGGCTCACCGGCAATTTCTGGCTGCCGGAAAAGGTGCCGCTTTCCAACGACATTCCCTCCTGGGCAACGCTGACGCCGGCCGAGCAGCAGCTGACCATCCGCGTCTTCACCGGGTTGACGCTGCTCGACACGATCCAGAACGGCGTCGGCTCCATCCGGCTGATGGAGGATGCGGTCACCCCGCACGAGGAGGCGGTACTTTCCAACGTCTCCTTCATGGAAGCGGTGCATGCGCGCTCCTATTCCTCGATTTTCTCGACGCTGTGCTCGACGCCTGATGTCGATGATGCCTATCGCTGGTCGGAGGAGAACGAATTCCTGCAGCGGAAATCGGCGCTGATCATGGAGCAGTATCGCTCCGGCGATCCGCTGAAGAAGAAGGTCGCGAGCGCCTTCCTCGAAAGCTTCCTGTTCTATTCCGGCTTCTACCTGCCGATGTACTGGTCGAGCCGTGCCAAGCTGACCAACACGGCCGACATGATCCGGCTGATCATCCGCGACGAAGCGGTGCACGGCTATTATATCGGCTACAAGTTCCAGCGCGGGCTGGAACGGCTCGGCGACGAGCGGAAGCAGGAGACCAAGGATTTCGCCTTCGAGCTGCTGCTCGAGCTCTATGACAACGAGGCGAAATATACCGAGGCGCTCTATGACGGCGTCGGGTTGACCGAGGACGTCAAGAAATTCCTGCATTACAATGCCAACAAGGCGCTGATGAACCTAGGCTATGAGGCGCTGTTCCCGGCCGAGGCCTGCAAGGTCAATCCGGCGATCCTGTCGGCGCTTTCGCCGAATGCCGACGAGAACCACGACTTCTTCTCCGGCTCTGGTTCCTCCTATGTCATCGGCAAGGCGGTGGCGACTGAGGACGAGGACTGGGATTTCTGAGGCTTGATCGCCGTCTGCCTCTTATCATTTGCTCTCTGATCGCCCACATTCAGCGGAAACTAAATTCGGTCCTCGCCGATGATGCGGCATAGCGGGAGTTTTTGATGTCGTCTTTTTTGAACAAGGTCGGGACTCTCGAGGCGGGCGAAGGCGTCTGGCCGATCCGCAGAAGACGGATTCTCGACTGGCTGGTGAACGAGACGCGCGGCGAGCGATTCATCGACAATATCCTGGTGGACATGTGCGAGAAGCTGCAGGCGGCAGGAGTGCCGGTGGCGCGGGCGACATTGCATTTCAGGACGAACCATCCGCAATGGGTCGGTGCCCGCATTCTCTGGAAAGAAGGCCTGGCGGAAGCGAAGATCGACACTTTCGCCTATGGTGTCGAAAACACGCCGGAGTTCCTCAGGAGTCCCGTCAATGCGATCCATCAGGGTGCGGAGGAGGTACGCAAACAGCTGGAAGACGCAGCCGACGGCGGCGAGGATTCATTCTACCAGGAACTGCGCGATGACGGCCTCACGGAGTATATCGCCTGGCCGCTCGAGCACACTTTCGGCAAACGGCATGTCGTGACATTTTCCACCAGCCGGCCGGGCGGTTTTACCAGCGAGCATGTCGATTTCCTGCGCGATCTGCTGCCGGCCTTGACGCTCGTCAGCGAAATCCGGCTGAAGAACATCATGGCGCGCACACTGCTGCAGACCTATGTGGGACCGCATGCGAGCGAACAGATCCTCTCGGGCGTCACGACGCGCGGCAGCGGCGCGACCGTCGGCGCAGCGATCATGATCTGCGACCTGCGCGACTTTACGGCGATCTCCGATCTCTGGCCGCGCGACGATGTCATCCATCTGCTCAACGATTATTTCGACGCCATGTCGGATCCGATCGAGCGGCATGGCGGAGAGATCCTGAAGTTCATGGGCGACGGATTGCTGGCGATCTTCCCATTGAGCAAGGACACGGCCTGTCATGATCTGCTGCAGGCGATCCGCGAAGGGCAGGCGTTGATGGCGCAATTGAACCAGCAATATGCGGGCAACGGACGCGAACCGCTGCGCTATGGCGTCGGCGTGCATGTCGGCGACGTTATGTACGGCAATATCGGCTCGCGCCGGCGGCTGGATTTCACCGTCATCGGCCCTGCGGTCAATGTCGCCTCTCGGCTGGAAACCTTGACCAAGGAGGTCAAGCGTCCAGTGCTCTTGTCGCGGGCCTTCGTCGAAATGGCGGACTGCGCGAAGGACATGGATAGCCTCGGCACTTTCCCGCTGCGCGGGCTTGGAGAGCCCGTCGATGTTTTTGCCTTTCCGGAGCGTGTTGCCGCATAGTTTCAGTGCAGGCAGGCTCATACGCCTCGCTTGTTTCCCCAGAGCAGCACGTGCAATTGGGGCAGTACGCGTACCGAAAACCATTGGTCGGCCGTCACCTTATCGACAAGCCAGTGCATCCGATCCATCACGCCGTCGATATCAACGCGCGCGTCATCGTCATCGGGCGGCGGCGGCGTATGATTGCCGGGCTGAAGGAACAAGGGAATTTGGGGATAGCGCTGCCCCGCCTGTTGGGCGAATTCGTAGTCGGTTTCATCGAAGACAACGATCTTCAATGCGACCTCCGGTCCGCCGGCGGCCAGTTGAAGACAATGATCCACCTGGTTCCAATCCGTCAGCATTCCGCTTGATGGCGGTTTGGGGCTGATGACCAGGGTGTCGAGATCGCGAAACCAGCCCTGGGCTACGCTTCCCTGTGTTTCCAGGGCGAAGCGATATCCTTGCGAATGGCCAAGCTCGATCAGCGGCTTTAAGGGCTGAATCGCCGGATTGCCTCCGGAAAGGGAAACCGTCAGTGGCTTTCCCCCGGAGAGTTCGGTGACTTTATGCCAGATCGCCTCAGTGGACATGGGAATCCATTGATCCCGGAATGCGCTGTCGACCGCGTGAAGACTGTCGCACCAGGAACACCGATAGTCACAGCCGCCTGTCCTCACGAACACAGTCGGCAGCCCGATCAAAGCACCTTCACCCTGTATGGTCGGGCCAAAGATTTCGCTGACGCGAATGCTCCCCACGCTCACGGCCTGTACTCCGCCCAGGTTTTAGGGGTCTCGCTGACGCGAACGGACGATGTCTCCGGGAAGCGCTGTTTGCACCAGTCGTAAAAGTGCCTTGCCAGAAATTCGGAGGTAACTTTCGAATGGCCGAAGACATCGTTCAGGTGACGATGATCGAAAGTTTCGTCGATATAGCGTTTGAGCGGCGAGAGGTCGTGATAGTCACGGACGAAGCCATCATCATTCAGGTTTTCCGCAGCCAGTTCGACGACGACGACGTAGTTGTGACCGTGGAGCCGAGCACATTGATGGTCGACAGGCAGGTGATCCAATTGATGGGAGGCGGAGAGATGAAACTCCTTGGTGATGCGGTACATCAACGCACCTCCGTGGCCGAGTATCGCGACACGGCCGCTCTCCAAAAGTCCGGGTCTTCGTACTCCGTGGGATCGGGAACGCCGGCAAGATGGAAAGCTTCACGGCGTTCCACACAGGTTCCGCAGCGCCCACAGTGAAGTTCGCCGCCTTTGTAGCAGGACCAGGTCTCCGAGAACGGCGTGCCATGTTTTGTGCCGTCAACAACGATCGCCGCTTTGGAAACATCGACGTATGGGGCAAGCAGTTTCACGCTGGCATAACCGTCCAGCGCTTCGTTCTGCATGCGCTGGAAAGCATCGATGAAGCCCGGTCGGCAGTCCGGATAAATGAAGTGGTCGCCGCCATGCACGGCGACGGCCACGGCATCTGCTTTTTGCGCAGCAGCCAAACCGAACGCGATTGCCAGCATGATGGCGTTGCGGTTGGGCACGATGGTGGCTTTCATAGTTTCCTCGGCGTAGTGGCCATCCGGAACCTCGACATTATCAGTCAGGGCCGATCCGCTGAGATGGCCGCCGATGCCGGCGATGTCGATGATATGATGGGGAACGGAGAGGCGTAAGGCACATCTGGCGGCGAAGTCGAGTTCCTTGCGATGCCGTTGGCCGTAGTCGAAGGAGACGAGACCGATAAGTTGTTTTTCCGTCGCTACCTTATGAGCAAGCGAAACGGAGTCCAGTCCGCCGGAGCAGACGACGATGGTTTTCATATTTTGGATCCCTTGTTTTGACCGGGTGGGCTGCGACCGGATTAAGCGGTGCTTCTAGGACAAATCACGCGTCATGGAAACAGTTTTGAAGCGTGAGCGTCATTAAACGATGAGATGACATTGATTTCACGGCGGTGGCTTCGGGGTGCTAGCGCCTCCCATAGCCGAGTAGCCTAACCGATCGGAAAGTTGATCTGCGGCGGCAGCAGGAGCTGCAGATCCTCGGCGTCCGGATTGCTGATGCGCTGCAGCAGCATGCGTCCCAGATCCTCGCCGGCCGCCGTCAGGTCCTCGTGGATAGTGTCGACCTTCGGCTGCAGCTGGGTGAGAAGGCGGGACGTCTCCTTTGCGACGATATCGTAATCGACGGCGAGTATGCGGCCGGCATCGCTCACGCCGCTGATGACGGCGAGCGCCGAAACTTCGCCGGGACAGATGAAACCATCAGGAGCATCCGGGGCATCAGCGCGGCTGCGGATGAAGTCGCGCAGCACGTCTGCCGGTGTATCGAGATCGACTGCCTCGGGGATTTCATAGGCAATGCCTGCCTCCCGCACCGCCGTCATGAAGCCGTGCAGGATATGCTGGCAGAAGGTCAGCCGTTTTGGCGGCAGGATCAACATTACCTTTTTGCGGCCCTTGGCGATCAGCCGGCGCGCCGCCTCATAGGCAAAAGTGAAATTGTCGTAGTCGACATAGGGGTGCGGCGTCGAAAATTCGGTGCGGCCGTGGCAGACAAAGGGAAAGCCGGTTTCGAGCAGCAGGCGGACGCGGGCATCGAGCGGTTCGGTGCGCGTGAAGATCAGCCCGTCGGCGAGATGGTTGCGGATGATGTATTCGGCGGCCTCGATATCGGTCGTCGACAGGAAGTTCGGGGCGACGACAAGATGGTAGGAGGTTTCCTTCAGCGCCTTGGCGATGCCGTACATGATCGAGGTACTGAAACCGACCACTTCCTCGTGCGAATCGAGCAAGATGGCGATGACGTTGGTGCGGCCGGTCTTCAGACGCTGCGCGGCGCGGTCGGGGAGGTAGCCGATCTCGCGGGCGATGCGGTGCACCCGTTGACGGGTCTCGAGCGAAATCTGCGGCGCATCGGAAAGCGCCCGTGACACCGTCGTCACCGCAAGGCCGGCGATCGTGGCGATCGTTCGCAAGGTCGGCTTGCCGCGCTTATGCGTGATATCGAGATTTTCGCCGCGCTGCGGTCGGGACGGTTCGGTCACCCTTGGTTTTCCATGCTGGATTTGCCGACACAATAACACGACGATTTCAGCACGCAATCGACGAATGAAAACGTTTTAAATTTTAACGTTTTGTTAGTCACGAATATAATTCATAGCAAATTCAATAGAATGGCGAAATAACCATATTTTTCTCGACTGCCGAGAAAGGGCTTGACGGCCTATGACTTATAACGTTTTAAATTAGCAACCGCGCGGAGGAGTGCGGCCGTATGCTGACCGCTGCAAGAGCGGGAGGCGTCGGGCGGCTGGGAGGTCCCGCCGCCGATTTGCAAATGGGAGGAAATTCATGCGCAAGTTTTTGAGCTCGGCAGCTGTTGCTGTCGTGATGATGGCCGGCCTCAGTGCGGCCCACGCCGCCGACGTCAAGGAAGTACAGATGCTGCACTGGTGGACGTCGGGCGGCGAGGCAGCGGCACTGAACGTCTTGAAGCAGGATCTTTCGAAGGAAGGTTTTGCCTGGAAGGACGTGCCGGTTGCCGGCGGTGGCGGCGATGCGGCGATGACGGCGCTGAAGGCAATGGTGGCGGCCGGCACCTATCCGACAGCCTCGCAGATGCTCGGCTATACCGTGCTCGATTATGCCCAGGCCGGCGTTATGGGCGATCTGACCGAGACGGCGAAGAAGGAAGGCTGGGACAAGTCGGTTCCGGCAGCCCTGCAGAAGTTCTCGGTCTATGACGGCAAGTGGGTTGCCGCCCCGGTCAACGTCCACTCGGTCAACTGGCTGTGGATCAACAAGGCGGTGATGGACAAGATCGGCGGCACCCAGCCGAAGACCTTCGACGAGCTGATCGCGCTGCTCGACAAGGCCAAGGCCGCCGGCGTCATCCCGCTGGCGCTTGGCGGCCAGAATTGGCAGGAAGCGACGATGTTCGATTCCATCGTGCTGTCGACCGGCGGGCCGGAGTTCTACAAGAAGGCCTTCAACGACCTCGACGAGGAATCGCTGAAGTCCGACACGATGAAGAAGTCGTTCGATAACCTCGCCACGATCATCAAGTATGTCGACCCGAACTTCTCGGGCCGCGACTGGAACCTGGCGACCGCCATGGTCATCAAGGGCGATGCGCTGGTGCAGGTGATGGGCGACTGGGCCAAGGGCGAATTCGTCGCCGCCAAGAAGACGCCTGACACCGACTTCCTGTGCTACCGCTTCCCCGGCACCGACGGCAGCGTGGTCTACAACTCCGACATGTTCGGCATGTTCAACGTTCCCGATGACCGCAAGGCGGCCCAGGTGGCGCTGGCGAAGGCAACGCTGTCGAAGAGCTTCCAGTCGGCCTTCAACGTCGTCAAGGGTTCGGTGCCGGCTCGTACCGACGTTCCCGATACCGACTTCGACGCTTGCGGCAAGAAGGGCATCGCCGATCTGAAGGCAGCCAACGAGGGCGGCACGCTGTTCGGTTCGCTGGCGCAAGGCTACGGCGCCCCGCCGGCGATTGCCAATGCCTACAAGGATGTCGTCTCGAAGTTCGTCCACGGCCAGATCAAGACCTCCGACGAAGCCGTCAAGCAGCTCGTCCAGGCGATCGACGACGCCCGCTGAGACCACGTGTGATGACAAATGCTTCCCCGCATCTCGCGGGGAAGCTTCAGGCTCCGCGCCGATCATGCGGGATGATCATGCAGGGCGGATTGCCCGGACGATTATGCAGGGAGGAGATGATATTCCATGAGCACCGTTGCGACCACCGATCCGGTTCTGACGCCGCGGCAATCGACGGCGATCTCGTTGCGGGGCCGGCTGCAGGATGCGCTGCCGAAGATCGTCTTGGCGCCGAGCTTCGTCATCACCATCATCTTCGTCTACGGCTTCATCGTCTGGACGGCCTATCTCTCCTTCACCAATTCCAAGACCTTTCCCTCCTATGCGCTGACCGGGCCACGCGCCTATCAGCGGCTGTGGCGCTGGACCTTCGAGAGCGATCCGCCGTCCTCCTGGTATACTTCGATCACCAACATGGCGATCTTCGGCTTCCTCTATATCGGCATCTGCCTGGCGCTCGGCCTGCTCCTCGCCATCCTGCTCGATCAGAAGATCCGCGGCGAGGGTCTGCTCCGGCCGATCTTCCTCTACCCGATGGCGCTGTCGTTCATCGTCACCGGCGTTGCCTGGAAATGGTTCCTCGATCCCGGCCTCGGGCTGGAACAGACGCTGCACCATTTTGGCTGGACCAGCTTCCACTTCGACTGGATCAAGAACAAGGACTTCGTCATCTACACCGTCGTCATTGCCGGCGTCTGGCAGGCGTCGGGCTTCGTCATGGCGATGTTCCTGGCGGGCCTGCGCGGCATCGACGGCGAGATCATGAAGGCCGCCCAGATCGACGGCGCCTCGCCATTCCAGCTCTATCGGCGCATCGTCATTCCGCTGCTGCGGCCGATCTTCCTCTCCGCCTTCATCGTGCTCGCCCATATGGCAATCAAGTCCTACGACCTGGTGGTGGCGTTGACCTCCGGCGGCCCCGGCGGCTCGGCCTGGCTGCCGTCCAACTTCATGTATGAATACACCTTCAAGCGCAACGAAATGGCCGTCGGCTCGGCCAGCGCCATCATCATGCTGATGACGATCTCGGCGATCATCGTTCCCTATCTCTATTCCGAACTGAAGGAGAAGGCCCGATGAGCAGCGTGACCTCTTCAACCCAGACCTTGGCCGCAGCTTTGCCGCAGGGTGGCGATAACAGGACCAACAACACCCGCTGGATCGGCCGCACCGTCATCTATGGCCTGCTGCTGATCTTTGCCGTCCTTTATCTGATGCCGCTCTTCGTCATGCTGACGACCTCGTTCAAGACCATGGACGAGATCCAGAACGGCAACATGCTGGCGCTGCCGCAAGCGCCGACCTTCGATCCCTGGATCAAGGCCTGGGGCGAGACCTGCGTCGGGCTGACCTGCGCCGGCATCAAGGGCTACTTCTGGAACTCGATCAAGATGGTGGTGCCGGCCGTCGCAATCTCCACCATCATGGGGGCGCTGAACGGTTATGTGCTGACCAAATGGCGCTTTCCCGGCCATACGCTGGTGTTCGGGCTGATGCTGTTTGCCTGCTTCATCCCGTTCCAGTCGGTGCTGCTGCCGATGGCAACGATCCTCGGCTCGCTCGGCCGCTTCGGCGCCACGCTGCAGAACGCCACCGGCTTCAACTTCGGCTTCGGCAATCCGACGGTCAATCTGGTCTTCGTGCATGTCGTCTATGGCTTGGGCTTCACGACGCTGTTCTTCCGCAATTTCTACGAGGCCTTTCCGACCGAGCTGGTCAGGGCCGCCCAGGTCGATGGCGCCAGCTTCTTCCAGATCTTCCGCCGCATCATGCTGCCGAACTCGCTGCCGATCATCGTCGTCACGGTGATCTACCAGTTCACCAATATCTGGAACGACTTCCTGTTTGCCTCGGCCTATGCCGGCACCGGTGAATCCATGCCGATGACGGTGGCGCTGAACAATGTCGTCAACACCTCGACGGGCGTCGTCGAATACAATGTCAACATGGCGGCGGCGATGATCGCCGCCGTGCCGACGCTCATCGTCTATATCCTCGCCGGCCGCTACTTCGTGCGCGGTCTGATGGCGGGCGCTGTCAAAGGGTAATCCATGGCCTTCCTCGAAATCTCCGGTCTCAAAAAGCGCTTCGGCGCCGTCGACATTCTCAAGGGGATCGACCTCGAACTGGAAAAGGGCGGCTTTCTCGTGCTGGTCGGCCCGTCCGGCTGCGGCAAGTCGACCCTGCTCAACACCATTGCCGGGCTGGAGACGATCACCTCTGGCGATATCAGGATCGACGGGCGCGACATCAGCGGTCTGCATCCTTCCAAGCGCGACATCGCCATGGTGTTCCAGTCCTATGCGCTCTATCCGAACATGACGGTGGCGGGCAACATCGCCTTCGGCATGGAGATCCGCGGCGTGCCGAAGGAGGAGCGCGCCAGGGCGATCGCCCAGGTCTCCGACATGCTGCAGATCGGCCATCTGCTCGACCGCAAGCCGAGCCAGCTGTCCGGCGGCCAGCGCCAGCGTGTCGCCATGGGAAGAGCGCTGGTGCGCAATCCGCAGGTCTTCCTGTTCGACGAGCCGCTCTCCAATCTCGACGCCAAGCTGCGCGTCGACATGCGCACCGAGATCAAGCGGCTGCATCAGCGCATGGGCACCACCTTCGTCTATGTCACCCATGACCAGATCGAGGCGATGACGCTGGCGACCAAGATCGCCGTATTGAAGGATGGCGTGCTGCAGCAGTTCGGCACGCCGGCCGAGATCTATAACAGCCCCTCCAACATCTTCGTCGCCGACTTCATGGGATCGCCGGCGATGAACCTCTTGACCGCCACCGTCGAAAACGGCGCCGGCGGCCTCGAAGTCTCGCTGGAGCGGCCGAATGCCGCCCCGCTCCGATTGCCGGTCATCTCAGGCAATCACGGCCTGACCGCCTATACCGGCAAACAGGTGATCTTCGGCATCCGCCCGGAGGCGCTGACCGATCCCGATGGCGCCGACCGCAAGGCGCGCGCGCTGACCGAGGGCGATTGCCTGATCGAGGTGGTCGAACCCGCCGGCTCCGACACCTTCGCCGTCACTAAGCTCGGCGGCAAATCCGTCGTCGCCCGCCTGCGCGCCGATACCGGCATCGCTCCCGGACAACAAACCCGCCTCGCCTTCAATCTCGACAAGGCCGTGTTCTTCGATCCAGCGAGCCAGGTCCGGATTGGGTGAGGGTCGTTAGAGCGCCGCGCGTCGGTAAGACGCGCTAAGGACGCTCTAACACTCTGAGTTTGCGCATAATCCTTTCCGAAAATCGACTTCGTTTTTCGGGGTTATGCGCTAGCCGGCCGTGACACCGAGTGTCACCGGCGCGAAACGCGTGGAGACCGCTTCGACGGTGATCTCGCCGGTAAACCCCGTCGCCTCCAGCCAGAAGCCGGCGGTGCCGCCCTGCAGCGGCACATTGGTCGGGCCGACGATCCTTGCCGGACCGTGAACCTTCAGCGAAATGCTGTCGTTCATGAAGGGCAGGCGCTGGCCGCGCTGGTCGAGGGCGCGGATGATGACCCGCGTGCTGTCGCGTTCGCGGGCCTTCAGCGTCGAGCTATCGGCAACCACTTCCAGGGTCGTCGGCAGCGGATCGGCCGCCAACGTCAGACTGGCCACCGGCTCGCCGCCGATATAGCCGGTGAAAGTGCCGTCGATCCATTCGAGACCCCAGGTGCCGAGTTCATCGGCGGTGAAGTGCCGATGGTCGAGCACGACGGGCGGATGCGGCAGATGCGGATAGTTCTCGCGGTCCGGACCGATGCGCTTGCTGAGCGAGCCATATTGCAGCTCCACCTCGTCGCAGTTGGTCAGGATGATCAGCGGCAGCACGCCGCCGATATTGCGTTCGCCGCGCGCCCAGAAGGTCACCGGCTGCATGACGATCTCCTCGGAAGGGTCGCACTGGCTGATATAGGCATAGGCTGCGAATTTCGGCTCGCGGAACATGTCCATGACGCCGTGATAGCAGATGCGGTCGCCGGAGCCGAAATCCTTGTGGGTGTTGTAATCGAACATGCACCAGCCGATGGCGCCGGAGATATCGGGATCGCCATAGGCGGCATTCAGCACTTCCAGGTGACGGCGCACATGCTCGGCCTGACGCTGCTCCTGGTCATAAATCTTGGTCGGGTGCATGTGGCCGTTGAACTCGGTGATGAGGTACGGCACCTTGTGCGACAGTCCGGTATTTTCCTGCTGGGCGCGCAGCGCGGTGCGCGGACGGTTGGCGCCCGGCAGCTCTTCATTGCCGAGGATGAAGTCGTTCATCGTGTAGACGTCTTCGAGCAGCTCGCTCTCGGTGAGATAACGCACGCCGCCGGTCTGGCGGGTGCTGTCGAGTTCACGGGCGAGGCGATTCGTCTCGGCGTAGAAATCGTGATTATCTTGCGACTCGTTGATGCGCACGCCCCAGATGATGATCGAGGGATGGTTCCAGTCGCGCTCGATCATGCGACGAACATTCTCGATCGATTCCTGCTGCCATTCGGCATCGCCGATATGCTGCCAGCCAGGGATCTCTTCGAAGACCAGCAGGCCGATCGCGTCGCATCGGTCGAGGAACCATTTCGACTGCGGATAATGCGAGGTGCGGACGATATTGCACTTCAGCACCGTCTTCATGATGTCGGCGTCACGCTCTTGGGCGGAGCGGCCGGCAGCATAACCGACATAGGGGAAGGCCTGGTGACGATTGAGGCCGCGCAGCTTCAGCGGCTTGCCGTTCAAGAGGAAACCTTCCGGCGTGAATTCGGCAGTGCGGAAGCCAAACCGTGTGGAAAGACGGTCGGAGCCGTGTTCGGTCCTGAGTTCGACGGTGACGTCATAGAGCGTGGGATCGGTGATGTCCCAGAGGGCAATGCCGGTGAGGCCGCCAAAGGAGAGCGTGGTGCGGCTGCCGATCGTTTCGGTTGCGGCAGTGGCGACCACCGTGCCGTCGGCCTGTTTCAGCGTGGCGGTGACGGTCGCCGAGAAGCTGCGGCCGTCGGGGTTGGCGATGTCGACGCGTATGGTCGCCGATTTCTCCGGGCGAAGAACGTCGGTGGTTTCGATCTTGAGATTGCGGATCGAGACCGGGTTGGTGACCTTCAGCCAGACATCGCGGTAGATGCCGGCATAGGTCAGATAATCGATGCGGCCGCCGAAAGGGGGAATGTCAGGGTTCTCGCTGCCGTCGATCTTGACGGTGACGAGGTTCTCGCCCTTGACGAGCTTGCCGGTGAGGCGGGCCTCGAAGGGCGTGTAGCCGTCCTTATGGGCAATGATTTCTTCGCCGTTCAGATAGACGACGCTGTCGGCCATGGCGGCGTCGAAGACGAGCGAGATCTCGCGGCCCTCGAATTCCGGCAGCCAGCGCAACACCTTCTGGTAGGTGAAGGCACGCTGGTAGCTGGTCTCGTCGAAATAGCTGAAGGGCAGTTCGACGGCGGAATGCGGCAGGCTGACCGACTTGGCGGCATCGAAAGCTTCGAGCAAACGCTGGCCGAAGCCCTCATGGAAACTCCAGCCTTCGTTGAAGGAAACGACGGAACGCATGTCAGGCTCTCCAGGTTGCTGCATCAAGGACGGTGCGGCGCCTTTCGGCGCATGAAAATTGGGTCATAATATTCCTCCTTGATGCAATGGATATGCGAGCTGTCAGAACCGGATGCGGTCAGAAAACCGCTCACAAGTTTCGGCATCAGGCTCTGAGGCGCGCACATCGAATCTCATTCGTGTGACGCGCTTTAGCTTTTTTTACGGAACTCGTCATCCCGGAACGGCGATCTTGAAGCCGGCGCCCTGATCCTCACGGATATTGTGCGCCGGTCGTTTTGATGTAAATCGAATAGACCGAGCGCGTCGCGGTGATGAAGAGCCGGTTTTTCTTGGGGCCGCCGAAGGTGAGGTTGGACACCGTCTGCGGCACCCTGATCTTGCCGAGCAGGGTGCCGTCCGGCGAAAAGCAGTGTACGCCGTCGGACGCGCTCGTCCAGAGATTGCCGCTGACATCGAAGCGGAAACCATCAGGGTTGCCGACGTCTAGGCTGCAGAAATAGCGGCTGTTGGCAAGCGCCCTGCCGTCTACGACGTCGAAGACGCGGATATGGCGCGGCACGTCATGTTTTGATGAGCCGGAGTCGGCAATATAAAGCTTCGTCTCATCGGGCGAGAAGGCAAGGCCGTTCGGTTGGATGAAATCGTCGACGACAGCGTCGATCGCGCCGCTTAAGGGGTCGATCCGGTAGACGTTGCGCGTCGGCTGCTCGGGCTCGGCCTTGTGGCCCTCGTAATCCGACAGGATGCCGTAGGTTGGATCGGTGAACCAGACCCCGCCGTCGGAGTGCACGACGACGTCGTTCGGCGAGTTCAGCCGTTTGCCTTGGTAGCTGTCGGCGAGAACGGTGATGGTGCCGTCCGTCTCGGTGCGGGTGACGCGGCGGCCGCCATGTTCGCAGGAGACCAGCCGTCCCTGCCGGTCGCGGGTGTTGCCGTTGACGTAATTGGAGGGCGAACGGAAGACGGAGACGGTCCCATCCGGTGTCCAGCGCATCATCCGTTCATTCGGGATATCGCTCCAGAGAAGGCAGTTCAGGTCGGCAAACCAGACCGGGCCTTCCGTCCAGCGGCAGCCGGAATAAAGCTCCTCGAGGCCGGCGCTGCCGATGACCATTGCACCGAAGCGTTCGTCGCGGATCTCATAAATCGGATTGTCGCCCATGCCAGTTTCCTCCCTGAATGCTGCCGTTCTTTTCCTATCGGCAAAAACCTGGAGGTGCCAGAGCCCGGCGATGGAAATGC
Organism: Rhizobium sp. SRDI969; assembly: GCF_025152725.1. Lineage (NCBI taxonomy): Bacteria > Pseudomonadati > Pseudomonadota > Alphaproteobacteria > Hyphomicrobiales > Rhizobiaceae > Rhizobium > Rhizobium sp. SRDI969. Next base: position 3,859,543 of record NZ_CP104035.1, on the reverse strand, counting down.
CGGGCTCCGGTTTCGTCAGAGCACCGCGACCGGATGCGGCGAGCCGTCGTAAGCGCCCCAAATCGACTGGTCGAAACAGATGACCGAGCCGGTCATCAGGCCGGATTCGGAAGACGACAGGTAAGCGCAGGCGCGCGCCACCTCGTGCGGATCGACGAGGCGGCCGAAGGGCTGGCTTGCTGCCGCCTTCTCCAGCCAGTCGGCGGGGGCATCGTGATATTCGCGCTGGATCCGGTCCTCGCCCTCGGACGCCATCCAGCCGATGTTCAGACCGTTGACGCGAATGCGGTTGCGCAGGAGCGCGTAGGCGGTGTTCTTCGTCAGCGTTTCCAACGCGCCCTTGGAGGCGCAATAGGCGGCGATGAAGGGCTGGCCGGCTTTGGCCGACATCGAGCCGATATTGACAATCGTACCCTCGATGTTTTGGCGGCGCATGACCTTCACCGCCTCCTGCATCAGGAAAAACGGCGCGCGAACATTGACGGCGAAAATGGAGTCGAAGAGCTCCGGGCTGGTATCGAGGATGGTGCCGCGATCGGTGATGGCGGCGGCATTGACCAGCGCATCGACACGGCCGAAGGTCTCGTCACAGGCGCGCACGACATTCTGTGCATCCTCGATCTTGCCGAGGTCGGCTTTGACGTAGACGATTCTGGCGCCGGTCGCAGCCGAAATCTCCGCCGCCTTCGCCTTGCCCTTGGCTTCGTTGCGGCCGCAGATGACGATGCCTTCCGTGCCGCGTTCGGCGAAGAGGCGGGCAATGGTCGCGCCCAACCCTTGCGTGCCGCCGGTGACGATGGCGATCTTGCCGTCCAGGCGGCCGTGGTCTGTGCTCATGTGGTTCCTCCATTTGTAATGATTTGCGTGGCCTCCCGCCGGTTCGGGAGGCTGTTATGTCCGTGCGGATGCCCCCTCATCCGCCTGCCGGCACCTTTGCCTGGGTTGAGCCACCGGTCTCAACCCGTCCTTCGGCCCCCCGCTGGGGAGAAGAGATTCGCGGCAACGTCTCGATTTCCCCTTCTCCCCTCGGGGAGAAGGTGCCCGTAGGGCGGATGAGGGGGCTCCAGCCTCCAAGTTAGCTCAACTTCTTGCCCGCCTGCTCGGCAAGTGCAGCCGTAAAGGCTTCATCGCTCCAGCCTTCCCGCAACGCCTCATGCATCAGTTGCGCCTGCGTTTTCGGCGCCAGTCCGCCGAGCGGCGGGTCGCGGTCGAGGTTGGTCGGGAAGGAGTAGCCTTCGGCGCAGGCGGCGACGGCGTTGGCGATTTCGTTGGGCGAGAGCCTGCCCTGCAAGGCCTTCAAAGCCGGAAACAGCCTGGCGCTCATCCTCTCGCGATTGACGGTTTCCATTGCCCGGCCGAAGGCGGAGGAGATCTGAAGGAGATTGGCGACACGTTTGATATCGGCCGAGCGATTGGTGCCGGCGGCATGGAAGAGGGCGGGATTGAAGACGACGACGTCGCCTTTTTCGAGCGGCAACTGGACATGGTTGGTCTCGAAATAATCCCGGAACTCCTGCCGCTTCAGCGCGAGATAGCCCGGTACATAGGTCTGACTGTGCGGCAGGAAGAGCGTCGGGCCGCTTTCGAGCGGCATGTCGCAATGGGCGACCGCACCCTGCAATGTCAGCACCGGCGAGAGCCGGTGCACATGCGCCGGGAATTGTTCGATCACCTTCGACGACTGAAAGCCGAGATGATAGTCGCGATGCGCCGACTGCGCCGAACCGCCCGGATTGACGCGGTTGACCTGCGCCGTCATCTGGTAGCTTGGGCCGAGCCAGGCTTCGCTGGCCAGAGCGATGATGGCATTGCCGTAATATTCGGCGAAATTTGCCGGATCGGCTAGGCAATGTTTTTCCAGCGAGTTCCAGATACGGTCGTTGGCGCCGGGTTTGGCAAAGTGATCGCCACCGCCGGTCGAGGTGCGGTGCTGTTCCTCGATGATCGCATCGAAGATCACGCTGGCTCGACCGATGATGCCGGTGTCTTCGTAAGCGCGCTTGAACACGACGACACCAGGACCCTCGCCGAAGGCGTCGCAGATTTCGGCTAGCACGGCGCGTCGGCCTTCTGGCGTTGCGGCCGCCATCATCACCTTGCGGCTGTCATAGATCAGCACGTTTTTTTCGACCGCAGATGCCGAGGGGTAATCGGCAAGTGCCGTCGTCTTTTCTGCAAGCGCGCGAAACTCATCGAGATCGCAGGCGTCTTCACTCAGCCAGACACGGTCGGCGCGCAGTTTCTGCTGGTTGTCGGTCTTCATGGCGGGCTCCTCCCTCGTTCCAATGGAGGCACTATACGCCGCGATGCCAGGTGATATAGATCAGAAATCCATCAAAAAACCATCAGGCCGGTCGCATGGCACACCTCTTTCTCGTCAAGGATATCGCCTTCCAAGCAGGGCTCAGCACCGCGACCGTCGACCGGGTGCTGAACGGCAGGCCGGGTGTGCGCCGGCAAACCGAGATGCGGGTGAAGGCGGCGATCGCGGAGCTGGAGAAGCAGCAGGCAGGTGCAATGGGCAGCGGCCGCATGCTGGCGATCGATATCGTCATGGAGACGCCGCGGCGTTTCAGCGATGCGGTGCGGGCCGCCTTCGAGGCGGAGATGGCGACCTTCCTGCCGGGTGTCTTCCGCTGCCGGTTCCATTTTGCCGAGGTGATGAAGCCGGCCGAACTGGTGCAGCTTCTCGATCGCATCCGGCTGCGCGGCACGCACGGCATCGTACTCAAGGCGCCTGACGTCGTCGAGGTGGCCGCCGCCGTCGCGCGGGCGGATGCGGCCGGCATTCCCGTCGTGACGCTGGTGACCGACCTGCCGAATTCGGCACGCATCGCCTATGCCGGCGCCGACAACCGGGCGGCGGGAGAGACCGCCGCCTATCTGATCGGCGAATTTCTCGGGAGTGATGGTGGCAAGGTGCTGGTGACGCTGTCGAGCGGGCGGTTCCGTGGCGAGGAGGAGCGCGAAATCGGCTTTCGCCGCGTCATCCGCGCCCGTTATCCCGACATCGGCATTACCGAAATCAGCGAGGGGCACGGCACCGATGCTGTGACGGGAACGCTTGCCGCGGCAGCGCTTGCGGCCGACCCCGACATCAGCGCCGTCTATTCGATCGGCGGCGGCAACCGGGCGGTGCTTGCGGCCTTCGACATGGCCAAACGCCCCATCCGCGTTTTCGTCGCTCATGATCTTGATGCGGATAATCGCGCCCTGCTTGCCGCGCGCCGGATCGGCTTCGTGCTGCATCATGATCTCAGAACCGATGCGCGTTCGGCCTTCCGGGCGATCATGAGCCGGGCGACTGCCTTGCCGCGCGCGGTTACGCCCTCGCTTTCATCAGTCGAAATCGTCACGCGCTACAATATGCCCGCGGCCGATTGAGCCAATTGACTTTCCTTCGATGCCGGATTCGGGCTACAGCTTTGACACGAGTGAAGGTGAGCGGCATGGATTACAGTGACGTCAGCACGATTGCAGCCTGGATCACGGAGCAGGGACTGAAAGGCGCCTCGGAAGCCGAGCTCATGACCGGTTTCTGCGCAGCTTGCCGGGATGCCGGCCTGCCGCTCGATCGCGGTCTGGCGCTGATGGATACGCTGCATCCGGTGCATGAGGGCCGCGCCTTCCGCTGGGACAGCGTCGAGGAAGTCCAGACCGAATTCGAATATGGTCCGACGATCTCGGGGGAGGCGGCGTCGAACTGGCAGCGTTCGGCCTTCTATCATCTTTGGTCTCGCAACGAGCGGGAGATACGCCGGCGTCTCGGCTTCGGTGATCCGATCGATTTCTCCATGCTCGATACGATCGCTGAAGCCGGTCACACGGATTTCGTGGCGATGATGCATCGTTTTTCCGAGGCCGGCACGATCGGCGAGATGGATTGCTTCTTCTCGCATTTCGCGACGAAACATCCGGAGGGCTTTTCCGATCACGACCTCGCCATCCTGCGCAAGCTGGTGCCGGTGCTGGGGCTGGCGATCAAATGTATCGCGCTCGGGCGTATCGCCCGCACCATCGCCGAGGTCTATCTCGGCGAGGACGCCGCGCGCCAGGTGATGGAAGGCAAGATCAGCCGCGGCAAATCGGAGCGGATTTCCGCGGCGCTCTGGTTTTCCGACCTGCTGAACTACACCAAGATCTCCGACAGCGTGCCGCCGGAGGAGATCATCCCGCTGCTTAACGACTATAGCGAGGCAGTGATCACGGCGATCCACGAGTCCGGCGGCAACGTGCTGAAGTTGATCGGCGACGGTGTGCTCGCCATCTTTAAGGGTGCGGTGCCGGCGGAGACATGTCGTGCGGCGCTGAGCGCCGAATCGTTGCTGCGGGAAAAGCTGACCACGCTGAATGCCGTGCGTGCGACCGACGGCCGGGCGACGACCGACGTCTATATCGGCCTGCATATCGGCGACGTCTTTTACGGCAATATCGGCAGCCAGGACCGGTTGGACTTCACCGTCATCGGACCTGCCGTCAACGAGGTCAGCCGCATCGCCTCGATCTGCCGCTCGGTCGATCTCAACGTCTTGATGTCCTCCGATTTCGCCGCAGCGATACCAGAGGAGGAACGCACATCACTCGCCTGCATCGGGCGCTATGTGTTGCGCGGCGTGCAGCGCGCGCAGGAACTATATACTCTCGACAGCGCCCGGCTGAACGGCTGAGTTCCTGACTGCAAGGGCTATCGCAACAAACCCTGGCCGCCGTCGATCCAGATCGGCGTACCGGTGATATGTCGGGCGCGTTCGGATGCGAGAAAGAGGATGGCTTCGGCAACATCCTCGCTCTTGCCTGCCTTGCCGCCGGCGATCGGAATATCCCCCTGCGGCCAGATGACCGGAACCTCCGTCTCCTCGCGATGGCGGCTGTCGGTATTGGCGCTGATATTGGTGTCGATCTCGCCCGGGCAGACGGCATTGACGCGAATGCCGTGCCGGCCGAGTTCGAGGGCGAGCTGCTGGGCCATGGCGACCTGGCCTGCCTTGGTTGCGGTGTAGGCGGTGGCGCCCGGCGTGGTGAAGGTTCGGGTGCCGTTGATCGAGGAGACGACGATGATCGAACCGCCGTGCCGCTTCAGATGCGGAACCGTCAGATGCAGGGTCAGGTAGGTGCCGCGCAGATTGACGGCGATGGTCTTGTCCCATTCTTCCGGCTTCAGATCGTCGATCGGCGCCCAGACGCCGTTGATCCCAGCATTGGCGACAACGATGTCGAGGCCGCCGAAGGTGTCGGTCAGTTGCGCGACGGCGCCCCGCATTTGAGCTTCGTCGCTGGTATCTGCCGTCAACGCTATTGACTGGCCACTGGCGGCCTCGATTTCGGCGCAGGTCTTTTCGACCTCGTCAGCGGTGCGGCTCAATGCTGCGACCCTCGCCCCCTCGGCGGCGAGCCGCAATGCGGCCGCTTTGCCGATGCCGGAACCAGCGCCTGTCACCAATGCGATCTTTCCCTTCAGCTCCATGGGTGGGCTCTCCTTGCCGTTTTGCCGACATGCCAACTGTTCAGCACGGCAGTTGGTTCCGGAGGAGGCGGGTCGTCGCGGTTATCTTAGAAGCGTTTGCTTCAACGCCCATCTCTCCGGCCCGTGGACGGCGGCAAAGAGCAGACCGGCGAGGAAGGTAAAGTGATCGATGAAAAAGCCGAATTCGGCCTGGTTCTGTTGCCAATGGGATGGGCCGTGGAAGGCGAAAGCGAGGAAGATCACATAGACGGCTGCGAGCAGGCTGGCCTCGGTGAAGAAGGCCCCTGTTATGAAAGCGAGCGCCAGCGCGATCTCGAAGAAGGCGGCGACCCAGGTAAGAAATGTCGCCATCGGAAAACCGGCGGCAGTGATATAGCCCGCTGTTGCGCCGATATCGGCGAACTTGAAGCCGGCGGCCATGAAGAAGACGAAGCTGAAGATGATGCGGGCGACGATGATTGCGATTGCTCTGGCCATCCTGAAATCTCCTCTTTGAGTTTCCACTATGACGGACGAGACCCCCCGACATCCTACACGGTGAATGAAAAAGGGCCGCTTGCGCGACCCTATCACTTTGAATTGCGCACAATCCTTTCCGAAAATCGGTTCCGATTTTCGGGGTTATGCGCTCTCACCATTCGGCGAAGCTGCCGTCGGCATGCCGCCAGATCGGGTTGCGCCAGCGGTGGCCCTCCTTGGCGCGTTCGATGACATAGGCCTCGTCGACCTCGATGCCGAGCCCTGGACCCTGCGGGATCGAGACGAAACCATCGGCATACTGGAACACCTCCTTGTTGGAGATGTAGTCGAGGATGTCGTTGCCCTTGTTGTAATGGATGCCGAGGCTCTGTTCCTGGATGAAGGCATTGTAGCTGACGGCATCGACGTGCAGGCAGGCGGCAAGCGCGATCGGACCCAGCGGGCAATGCGGTGCCAGCGCCACGTCGTAGGCTTCGGCCATGGCCGCGATCTTGCGGCATTCGGTGATGCCGCCGGCATGGGAGAGATCCGGCTGGATGATGTCGACATAGCCGTCCGAAAGGACCTGCTTGAAGTCCCAGCGCGAAAAGAGCCGTTCACCGAGCGCAATCGGCGTAGAGGTGTGGTTGACGATATCGCGCAGCGCTTCCTTGTTTTCGGAAAGCACCGGCTCTTCGATGAACATCAGCTTGTAGGGATCGAGCTCCTTGGCGAGAACCTTCGCCATCGGCTTGTGCACGCGACCGTGGAAATCGACGCCGATGCCAATATGTGGGCCGATCGCCTCGCGGATGATGGCGATGGTCTCGACCGCCTTTTCCACCTTCTCATTGGTGTCAACGATCTGCATTTCCTCGCAGCCATTGAGCTTGATCGCCTTGAAGCCGCGGGCAACCACTTCCTTGGCATTGTTGGCGACATCCGAGGGACGATCGCCGCCGATCCAGGAATAGACCTTGATGCGATCACGGAGCTGACCGCCGAGCAGAGAATGGATCGGCTGGCCGAGCGCTTTGCCCTTGATATCCCACAGCGCCTGGTCGATGCCCGAGATCGCGCTCATGTGGACGGCGCCGCCGCGATAGAAGCCGCCACGATACATCACGGTCCAGTGGTCTTCGATCAGGAAAGGATCCTTGCCGATCAGGTAGTCTTCCAGCTCATGGACGGCGGCCTGAACGGTGAGCGCACGGCCTTCGACGACCGGTTCGCCCCAGCCGACGATGCCTTCATCGGTCTCGACCTTCAAAAACAGCCAGCGCGGGGGAACGATATAGGTGGTGAGTTTGGTGATCTTCATCGCTGCTCTTTCAGTCTCTTCCCGGGTTTGCGATCGGCGGCGCGTCCGCAGATTTGTCGTGATAGTTCATTTCGTTCTGCCGATCGCTTTTTCGGCGGCGGCAAGATCGCGCACCGCAAGATCAAGCATGCGGTTGGCGCATTCGCGGGCGCCCGCCTTGTCGCGCATGCGCAGCGCCTCGACCAGCTGGCCGTGAACGAGCACTGCATCCTCGCGATTCTCGACACCGATATTGGAGGCATGCAGCGCATATTTCAGCGCCGCGTGAATGGCGCTCGACAGGCGGCGGAAGACCTGGTTGTGGCTGGCGGTGAGCAGCACCGTGTGGAACATGACGTCGGCATCGGTGAAGCTTTCCGGGTCGCGGGCGCTGTCGCGCATCTGCCGCCAGGCGTTGTCGAGATCGGCGATCTCCTGGGCGCTGGCGCGCTCGGCGGCATATTCGGCGGCTGCCGGCTCGATGGTGCGGCGGGCTTCGAGAATGCAGCCGAGCAGGTCGAAATCCTTGATATAGGGACCCATCCATTCAAGCACGTCGGCGTCGAGGATATTCCAGTCGTCCTTGTCGCAGACGGTGGTTCCGATGCGCGGCTTGCCACGGACGAGGCCTTTGGACTCCAGCACTTTCAGCGATTCGCGAATGACGGTGCGGCTGACGCCGTAAAGTTCGCAGAGATCGTTTTCGCGCGGCAGCGGCGAGCCCGCGGGATAGCGGTCCGCACAGATATCCTGAGCGATCGCCGCCGTGACGTTGCGGCGTACGCGTGGGCGGCGCTCGATGCGGCGGCTTTCGGCCCCGCTCTGTCGCTCGATTGTTTCCAACTCACCTCTCCGCTCTGTCTCGCGTGCTAGGCAACCGAACCTGATTATCCGAATTCGATCCGCTTTGCGACGCTTCCTCCCGACACCTCGTCAATAATCCTATTATTCCAATCATCATACATTGGCAATTGACTGGTATGATGATTTATCCTAATTCATTGGACGTTGCCTGGGAGGCAGCGGCTCGGTTTTTGAGAGTTTAGGGAGAGAGACATGCGCTTGTTCAAAGCAGCCATTCTGGCTGGCACTTTCGCCATTCTGGCAGCCGGCTCGGCATTTTCCGCGGACGTCAAGATAGGCTTCATCGTCAAGCAGCCGGAGGAGCCTTGGTTCCAGGACGAATGGAAATTCGCCGACCAGGCCGCCAAGGAAAAAGGCTTCACCGTCGTCAAGATCGGCGCCGAAGACGGCGAGAAGGTCCAGTCGGCGATCGATAATCTCGGCGCCCAGGGTGCGCAGGGCTTCATCATCTGCACGCCCGACGTCAAGCTCGGCCCCGGCATCGTCGCCAAGGCCGAAGCCAACCAGCTGAAGCTGATGACGGTGGACGACCGCCTCGTCAGCGCCGACGGCAAGCCGCTGGAAGACGTGCCGCATATGGGCATTTCAGCCACCAAGATCGGTGAGACCGTCGGCCAGGCGATCGTCGACGAAATCAAGAAGCGCGGCTGGGACATGAAGAGTGTCGGCGCCGTGCGGGTCTCCTACGACCAGTTGCCGACCGCCGTCGACCGCGTCGAAGGTGCGATCTCGGTGCTGAAGTCCGCCGGCTTCCCGGCAGAAAACATCTACGACGCGCCGCAGGCGAAGACGGATACGGAAGCGGCGCTCAACGCGGCGACCACCGTTCTCAACAAACATGCCGACGTGAAATACTGGGTCGCTTTCGGCCTCAACGATGAAGCCGTCCTCGGCGCCGTCCGCGCCTCCGAATCGGTCGGTATTCCGGCCGCCAACGTCATCGGCGTCGGCATCGGCGGTGCGGAATCGGCGATCAACGAATTCAAGAAGCCGGCAGCGACGGGCTTCTTCGGCACCGTCATCATCTCGCCGAAGCGCCACGGCTATGAGACGGCGCTCAACATGTACGACTGGATCGCCAACGACAAGGAGCCGGCTAAGCTGACGCTGACCTCCGGTTCCCTGGCGCTGCGCGGCGATTACGAAAAAGTCCGCAAGGATCTTGGAATCGAGTGATCGTCCTTCCAAGATGATATCGTCCGGCGGCCGGTCAGCGTGCCGCCGGGTCTTTCTCGGCGGAGCGATGATGGCTTTCCTCGAATTCAGCAATATCTCCAAAGGTTATCCCGGTGTGCAGGCGCTGGCGAACGTGTCCTTCACGGTCGAGAAGGGCGCCGTCCACGGCCTGATGGGGGAAAACGGTGCCGGTAAATCGACACTGATCCGCGTACTGTCAGGCGATCAGGCGGCCGATGCCGGCAACATCCTCATCGACGGCGAGGAGCAGAAATATGGATCCGTCCGTCACGCCTTCAATGCCGGTGTGATCGTCATCCATCAGGAACTGCAACTCGTCCCGGAGTTGACCGTCGCCGAAAATCTCTGGCTCGGACGCTTTCCGGCCAAGGGCGGCGTCATCCATTCGAAGACGCTGATCGAGACGGTGCGCTCGAGGCTTGAAGAGATCGGCATCGATATCGATCCGTCGGCCAAGGTAGCTTCGCTTTCGATCGGTGCGCGGCAGATGGTCGAGATCGCCAAGGCCGTCATGCTCGATGCACGGGTGATTGCATTGGACGAACCGACCTCATCGCTCTCCTCGCGTGAAAGCGATATCCTGTTTTCGCTCATCGATACACTGAAGGCCAAGGGAACGGTCATTCTCTACGTCTCGCATCGTCTCGACGAGATTTTCAGGCTTTGCGACAGCCTGACGGTGCTGCGCGACGGCAAGCTTGCCGCCCACCATCCTCAGATCGCCGACACGACGCGCGAGCAGATCATCTCGGAAATGGTCGGACGCGAGATCAGCAATGTCTGGGGGTGGCGCGAACGTCCGCTCGGCGGCATACGGCTGGAGGTCAAGGGCCTGTCGGGGCCGAGGCTGCGCCATCCGATCAGCTTTTCCGTCCGCCAGGGCGAAATCCTCGGTTTCTTCGGGCTGATCGGTGCCGGCCGTAGCGAGATGGCGCGGCTGCTTTACGGCGCCGACACCAGGCATCAAGGGCAGGTGACGATCGACGGCGTTGCCGTTTCGCCGAACAATCCGAAAGCGGCGATCAATGCCGGCATAGTGCTCTGCCCCGAGGACCGCAAGTTCGACGGCATCGTCCAGGGACGATCGATCGAGGAGAATATCGCGATCTCTTCGCGCCGGCATTTTTCGCCTTTCGGCATTCTGAGCCCGAGACAAGAGGCGGCGCTGGCGGACCGGTTCATCGCCAAGCTTCGGGTGCGAACGCCGTCGCGCCGGCAGGACATCATCAATCTCTCGGGCGGCAACCAGCAGAAGGTCATTCTCGGCCGCTGGTTGTCCGAGCAGGGTATCAAGGTCCTGGTCATCGACGAGCCGACGCGCGGCATCGATGTCGGGGCGAAATCGGAAATCTACGAAATCCTCTACGAACTTGCGGCCGGCGGCATGGCGATCGTGGTCATTTCAAGCGAGTTGCCCGAAGTCATGGGCATTTCCGATCGCATCATGGTGATGTGCCAGGGCAGGGCGGCGGCCAATGTCGCCCGTCCGGATTTCGATGAGCGCAGCATCCTGACGGCAGCGCTGCCCGACAAGAATGCCGCAGGCATCCTTTAGAACCGGGAAAATACGGACGATGAATTCGGTGAAAAAAATCCTTCTCGGCGAACAGGGGCTGGTGGTGATCTTCGCTGCTGCCTTCGTGATCGTCTCGCTTTTCGTTCCGAACTTCCTGACCGAGCGAAACATGCTGGGGCTGCTGCAGTCGGTCGTCACGATCGGCATCGTTGCCTGCACGATGATGTTCTGCCTGGCGTCGCGCGATTTCGACCTTTCGGTCGGATCGATCGTCGCCTTCTCCGGCATGATCGCGGTGATGGTCTCGAATGCGACGGGCTCCATTCCCGTCGGGCTGCTCGCCGCCCTGCTTTGCGGCGCCGTCGTCGGCCTCGTCAACGGCATCGTCATTGCGCGCTTTCGCATCAATGCGCTGATCACCACGCTTGCGACCATGCAGATCGTTCGCGGGCTGGCGCTGATCGCGTCCGATGGCCGCGCCGTCGGCATCAACGATGCCGATTTCTACCAGCTTGCCCTGTCGCGATTTCTGACGGTGCCGACGCCGATCTGGATCATGCTGATCCTTTTCATCCTCTTCGGTTTCGTGCTCAACCGCACCGTCTTCGGCAAGAACACCCTGGCGATCGGCGGCAATCCCGAAGCCTCGCGGCTTGCCGGCGTCAATGTCGTCAACATGCGCATCTGGATCTTTGCGTTGCAGGGGCTCGTCTGCGGCATTGCCGGCATCCTGCTTGCCTCGCGCATCACCTCCGGCCAGCCGAATGCGGCGACGGGGCTTGAGCTTTCGGTGATTTCGGCCTGCGTTCTCGGCGGCGTTTCGCTGGCCGGCGGCCGGGCGGCGATGAGCGGCGTCATCGTCGGCGTGCTGATCATGGGCATTGCCGAAAACGTCATGAACCTCCTGAATATCCAGGCGTTTTATCAGTATGTGGTCCGCGGGCTGATCCTGCTGATCGCAGTGCTCCTCGACAATTTGAGGTCTTCGGCTGCGGGACGGCGCGGATGAACCAGGGACAAGCCGGCGACGACATCGAACTGAGGCACGGCGATTTCGCCGTCCGGGTCAGCAGTCGGGGTGCCGCCGTCACTGCCGCGACGTATCGCGGCACCCCCTTTCTCGTTGCGGCCGGCGGTCCGGAGGGAGCGATGGCGAATTTCGCGATGGTGCCTTTCGGCAACCGCGTGGAAGGCAATACCATGTCCTTTGCCGGACGCGATTATGCCTTCCAGCCGAATGCATCCGATCCGCTCTATCTCCACGGCGACGGCTGGCTCAGCCTCTGGCAGCTTGAAGACGCCAGCCCGGAGCATGCGCAGTTCTGCTTTTCCCGGAGCGCCGACGGGGTTTCGCCTTATGCCTATCTTACCCGGCAGGAGATCCGTCTCGCTGGCGATGCGCTGGTGCTGAGGCTTTCCGTGGAAAACCGCGGCGAAGCGGCTCTTCCTTTCGGGCTTGGTCAACATCCCTTCTTCGCGCGGACGCCAAAGACGCGACTGACGATTGCGGCCGATCGCTATTGGAGCGAGCGGCCGGACCATCTGCCAGAGATGCCTGGCCCTGTGCCGGACCATTTCGATTTCGGATCCGAAAAGCTTTTGCCGCAGAGGTGGATGAACAATGCCTTCGAGGGCTGGAACGGGCGGGCGGCAATCGCCTGGCCGGAACTTGGAATTCAGGCGGCGCTGGAAACCAACGGTGCGCTCGATCGCTTTATGCTGTATATGCCGGTCAACCGGAGCGACTTCTTCTGCCTCGAGCCGATGAGCCACCTGCCGAACGGCCACCACCTTCCCGATTTCGGTGGGCTCACGCCGCTTGCGCCGGGAGAGGCGCTTGCCGGCACGGTGACGATCCTGATGTCGGCGCTGCCGGTTCAACCGGAGGAGGGATAGATGAGCGGCCGCCTGCAGGGCAAGAACATCCTGGTCACCGGCGCTGCGCAGGGTATCGGCCTTGCGATCGCAAAGGCTTTCATGCGGGAGGATGCCGCCGTCTTTCTCGTCGATCGCGACGCCGCGCTGCTGGTGAAGACAGCGAAAGACCTCCAGCGCAGTGGTGGCCGGCTTGGTTATCTGCCGGCCGATATCACCGATTCCGGGACGATCACCACGTTGGTCGCTCAGGCGAAAGAAGAGATCGGACAGCTGAACGCGCTCGTCAACAATGCCGGGGTGAATGTCTTCGCCGAACCGCTCGAGACGACGGACGAGGAATGGAACCGCTGCTTCGACATCAATCTCAAGGGCGCATGGAATTGCTGCAGGGCGGTGCTGCCCGGCCTGATCGAACAGGGTGGCGGCGTCATCCTCAACATCGCCTCGACGCACGCTTTCACCATCATCCCGCACACATTTCCCTATCCGCTGGCAAAACACGCCCTGCTCGGAATGACGAAATCCTTAGGGCTCGAATATGCCGCCCGCAATATCCGCGTCAACGCGCTGGCGCCGGGTTATGTCTCGACGCAGAAGGTGATCGATTACTGGAACGGCTTTCCCGATCCGGAGGCGGCAAAGGCCGAGACGATGAAACTGCACCCCGGCGGGCGCATCGCGACGCCGGAGGAGATTGCCATGGCGGCCGTGTTCATGATCTCAGACGAGTGCCCGTTCATCAATGCCACATGCCTGACGATCGACGGCGGCCTCAGCATGCTGCAGCATTCCGCCTGAAGGGCTTCGACCCCGCTATTTTACAAGCCTGTCGTCTTCTCGCGATAGAGCATTATATTGCCCATCGGGAAGGTTATCCGATCTCCCGCAGGCATGGAGCGGCGCCCTGCCGCTTCCTGGAAACAGTTGGAGCATGATGTCGTCCGAAAACCGTGTACACTTTTCGGCATCATGCGCTGAAAGCTCAATCGAAAACAGGAGGACGGCATGCAGATCAATCGTACGGCTTCGGCTCACTGGACCGGTGGCCTCAAGGACGGAAGAGGCCTGATCTCGACACAGAGCGGCGCCCTGAAGGATTATCCCTACGGCTTTGCGAGCCGCTTCGAAGGCGTTGCCGGCACCAACCCGGAAGAACTGATCGGTGCCGCCCATGCCGGCTGCTTCACCATGGCGCTGTCGTTGATCCTCGGGGAAGCCGGCTTTACCGCCGAGCATATGGAAACCTCTGCCAAGGTAACGCTCGAAAGCGTCGAGGGCGGCTTTGCCATTACCGCCATCCATCTTTCGCTCTCCGGCCGTATTCCCGGTGCCGATGAGGCGACCTTCACCGAACTCGCCAACAAGGCAAAGGCCGGCTGCCCGGTTTCCAAGGCGCTCGCCTCCGTTCCGATCACACTCGACGTCAAGATCGTCTGACACGTCATTTCATTGACCAGGTGCCGCGCGCTTCTCGCCGCGGCACTTTCCATTTGTCGCCTGCATTATCGGGTCCGCCTATCCCGAAGTCGTCGGCTGTCGGCATGACGCGGGCGGTACAGGCCTTCTCACCGCTAGATTGTCGCTTCCGCCGGATCGTGCTCGTCCCTCGACAATTTGTGCTGCGCCGCGGCATATTGACAAATAACGTCTTATATTTTACGACTGACGAAATTCGAAAATCGTCAGTCGTAAAATCAGGCCTCGGAACTATGAACGACCTCGCGGAAAATACACTCGACATCACGCGGCAGGAGAATGTCACGCGGATTCTCGATTCGGCCGAGCGGCTGTTCCGTCACTATGGCTACAGCAAGACGACGGTGGCCGACATCGCCCGCGACCTCGGCATGTCGCCGGCCAATATTTATCGCTTCTTCGCCTCCAAGGTTGAGATACACCAGGCGCTCTGCGGGCGCATGCTCGCCATGTGCTATCAGATCGCCTACGACGTCCGCCATCAGCCGGCCAGCGCCAGCGAAAGGCTGCGCCGCTATGTCGAGACCCAGTATCAGTGGACGCTGGATGTGATGCTCGACGAGACGAAGGTGCACGAGATGATCATCGTCGCGATTGAGCGCGACTGGCATGTCATCGAAAAACATATCGACCGCGTTCATGATCTCATCGCCGAAATCATTGCCGAAGGCATTGCATCCGGCGAGTTCGCCGAGCAGGACCCGGTCGTTGCCTCGCGCTGCTTCGGCGCGGCGACGAACACGCTCTGCCATCCGCAGATGGTGGCGCAATGTCTTGCCAAAACGAACCGCGCGAGCGTCGACGAACTGATCGACTACGTGATCAGGGCGCTGAAGAAATAATGGACGGCGGGCGCCGTCGAAACCCCCGAAACGATCCAGGAGTGCGGAAGATGTTTTCGCTCAAGACCCTCAGCCATCGCATGCCGTCCGTCGCCAGTCTCGTGCTCGTGGGCGCCATCGGCATCGGCGTTTCCGCCTGCTCGGAAGAGAAGGCTGAGGTCAAGGAAGTCATCCGGCCGGTGAAGGTCGTCGAGATCGCCAAGGCCGGGGACACGCGCAAGCTCGATTATTCGGGTTCGGTCAAGGCGCGCACGGAGATGAACCTCGGGTTTCGCGTCGCCGGCAAGATCACCGAACGCCTCGTCGATATCGGCGACCGGGTGACGCCGGGCGACGTTCTCGCCCGCGTCGATGCCACGGACTACCAGCTGGCGGTCCGGACGGCGGAAGCCAATCTCGCCTCGGCGGAAAGGGGCGTCGAAACCACCGATCTCGTCAACAAACGCGCCGAGCAGCTTTTCGACAAGAGCGTCGCCCCGAAGTCGCAGGTCGAACAGGCTTCGCTCAGCCATGACCAGGCGATCTCACAGCGCGATGCCGCACTTTCCGCGCTCGACCAGGCGAAGAACCAGGTGAGCTATACCGAGCTCAAGGCCGGTCAGAACGGCATCGTCACTGCGATTAATGCCGATACCGGCCAGGTCGTCGGTTCCGGCACCGCCGTCGTCACGGTTGCGGTCGACGGCGAGAAGGAAGTGCAGATCGCCGTTCCGGAAAACGACATTGCCGAATTCAAGCCGGGCAAGACAGTCAAGGCAAGCTTCTGGGCCGACGACAGGCTGGTACTCGACGGCAAGGTGCGGGAAGTTTCCGGCAGCGCCGACCAGCAGTCGCGCACGTTCGCCGTCCGGGTGAGCCTGCCGAACGATCCGCGCGTGCTTCTCGGCATGACGGCGACGATCGAGGCCGAGGTCAGCAATGGCAGCAGCTATGTCTCGATCCCGCTCAGCGCCCTGGCTGAAAAGGACGGCAAGCAGATGGTCTGGACCGTCGACCGCGACACGGCGACCGTACATGGCCGCGACATCAAGGTCGCCGATTTCACAGGTGACGGCGTGCATGTGACCGAGGGTCTCGATAGCGGCGATCTCGTCGTTTCGGCCGGCACGCAGTTCATGAGCGAGAACCTGAAGGTGAAAGTGCCGGACCAGCAGTCGGCCCTGGCCGCCACGGACCAGGCCGTGCGCTGATCGCGCCATAGGATAGGGAACAAGACCATGGACGCCACCACCACCGAAAAGCGGCCCTTCAATCTGTCGCGCTGGGCAATCGGACATCCGAGCATCGCCCGCTTCCTCTTCGGGCTGATCATCGTCACCGGCGTGCTCGGCCTAATGCGCATGGGCCAGCGCGAGGACCCCGAATTCACCTTCCGCGTCATGGTTGTTCAGGCGATCTGGCCAGGTGCTTCCATTCAGGAAATGGAAGATCAGGTCGTCAACAAGATCGAGCGCAAGCTGCAGGAAACGCCGCATATCGACTGGGTCAAGTCCTATACGCGGGCGGGCAGTGCGATCATCACCCTGCAGGTCAAGGGCGACACGAATTCGCAAGAGGTGGCGGATGCCTTCTACCAGGTGCGCAAGAAGGTCGGCGACATCTCCAACGAGCTGCCGCAGGGCCTGCTCGGCCCTTATTTCAACGACGAGTTCGGCGATACCTTCATCACGCTGCATTCGATCAGCGGCGACGGCTATTCCTATCCGGAGCTGAAGAAATTCGCGATCCAGGCGCGCGACATGTTGCTGACGACGCCGGGCGTCGAGAAAGCCGTCATCATCGGCGACCAGCCTGAGAAGATCTATGTCGACGTCTCGTCCAAGTCGCTCGCCGAGCGCGGCCTGACGATCCTCGATCTGCAGAATGCCATCAAGGGCCAGAACAATGTCGATCCGGCAGGCTCGGTCGATACCGGCCTGCGGTCGGTGCGCATATCGGTCGAAGGCGACGTGAAGAAAGCAGCCGACATCCGCGAACTGCGCCTTCGCGCCGGCGGTCAGGTGACGCGCCTCGGCGATATCGCCACCGTCAGTTCCGGGCTCGAAGATCCCTACCAGCGCAAGTACCGTTTCAACGGCCACGACAGCGTTCAGGTCGGCGTCGTGATGGCCAAGGGCTTCAACGTTACCGATGTCGGCAAGGGCGTGGAGGCGACCTATCAGCGCTTCGAGGAGGCGCTGCCCTACGGCGTTGCCGTCGACCAGATCGCCAACCAGCCCGACGTGGTGACGGATGCTGTCAGCGAATTCATGCATGCGCTCGGCGAAGCTCTCATCATCGTGCTGGTCGTCTCGTTCGTGTCGATCGGCTGGCGATCGGGCCTCGTCATCGCCATCGCCATTCCGCTGGTACTCGCCGCCACCTTTGCGCTGATGTACGAACTCGGCATCGATCTGCAGCGCATCTCGCTCGGCGCGCTGATCATCGCGCTCGGCCTGCTCGTCGACGATGCGATGATCGTCGTCGAGATGATGGAACGAAAGCTGGAGGAGGGGCTCGTCAAGATCGAAGCGGCAAGCTTCGCCTATTCCTCGACCGCCTTCCCGATGCTGACGGGCACGCTGATCACCACGGCCGGCTTCATTCCCGTCGGCTTCGCCGCCTCGACGGCCGGCGAATATGTGCGCTCGCTGTTCTACGTCGTCGGCATCGCGCTCGTCACCTCGTGGTTCGTCGCGGTCTACTTCACGCCGTGGCTCGGCTATATGATCCTCAAGCAGCGCCATCATGCCGGCGAGCATCGCGACGCCTTCGACACCGGCTTTTACCGTCGGCTGCGCGGCACGGTCGGCTGGGCGGTGCGCCACCGGGTCATCGTGCTGCTGCTGACGCTCGGCACCTTCGTCACCAGCCTCTGGGCCTTCCAGTTCATTCCGCAGAATTTCTTCCCGCAATCCTCGCGGCCGGAAATTCTCGTCGATCTCTGGCTACCCGAGGGCACCAGCATTCGGGAAGTCGAGGTGCAGGCAAAGGCGCTCGAAGCCAAGATGATGGATGATCCCGACAAGCGGTTCATCGCCACCTATATCGGCGAAGGCGCGCCGCGCTTCTTTCTGCCGCTCGACCAGCAGCTGCGCAATCCGAACTTCGCCCAGCTGCTCGTCATGGCCAATGACGAACCGGCACGCGAGCGGCTGATCGTCAAGCTGCGGACGATCCTTGCGGAAGACTTCCCCGACATTCGCGGCAAGGTCGACCGCCTCTTCCTCGGTCCGCCGACCGGCTGGCCGGTGCAGATGCGCGTCATGGGACCCGACCGCCTGAAAGTCAGGGAGATCGCCGATCAGGTAAAGGCGCGCTTCCAGGCCAACCCGGAGCTCGGCGCCATCCATGACGACTGGCTGGAAGAGGTGCCGGCGATGAAGCTGGTGATCGACCAGGACCGCGCCCGGGCACTCGGCGTCACTTCGCAGCGCGTACGCCAGGTGCTGCAGACCGCCATGTCGGGGACGTCGCTCGACGATTTCCGTGACGGCGAGGAGACGGTCTCGATCGTCGCTCGCGAGCCGAATTCCAGCCGTTCGCTGCTGTCGGCCGTCAATTCCGTCTATGTGCCGACGGACTTCGGCAGTTTCGTGCCCGTTTCGCAGGTCGCCAAGGTCGTGCCCGTCATGGAGCAGGGCGTCGAATGGCGTCGCGACCGGCTGCCGACGATCACCGTGCGCGCCACGCTGCCGGACGGCGTGCAGCCGAACGACGTGGTGATGAAGATGTATGCCGACATGAAGGACCTGCGCGACAGCCTGCCGGCCGGCTACAATGTCGAGATCCAGGGCGGCGCCGAGGATGCGGCGGAGAGCCAGATGTCGATTGCCGCCAAGGCGCCGATCATGCTCGCCGTCATCATCGTGCTGCTGATGATACAGCTGCAGCATTTCGGCAAGGCGATGCTGGTGCTCGCCACCGGCCCGCTCGGGATCATCGGTGCGGCGGCCGCATTGCTGATCAGCGGCGCGCCTTTCGGCTTCGTGGCGATCCTCGGCGTCATCGCCCTGCTCGGCATCATCATGCGCAACTCGATCATCCTGGTCGATCAGATCGATCAGGATATCAAGGCCGGCATGCACCGGCAGGAGGCGATCGTCGGTGCTGCCGTGCGGCGTTTCCGGCCGATCATGCTGACGGCGCTGACCGCGGTGCTGGCGCTGATCCCGATTTCGCGCGGCGTCTTCTGGGGCCCGCTCGCCTACGCGATGATGGGCGGCATCCTGGTTGCCACAGTGCTTACCATTCTGGTTCTACCCGCCGGTTACGCCCTCTTCTTCGGCCGGGAGCCGAAGGCAAAGGACGAGCCAGGCCAGCATGCCGACGCCATCCAGGAAGAGGCGGATGACAGATATCCGCCGGCGTTGGCAGCAGAGTGAGGACGGCGCGGCGAAAGCCGCGCCGTTTTCTTGCAGGGTCAGCTCTCCGTCAAAGCACGTTGCTGCTTAGCCGCGGCTCGGCAGCCAGCCTTTGAACGGCTCATCGCTGTCCGCTCCGCCTCAGACCCGGGCCACGATTCCATTGCCGCCTCGAAAAAGCTAAGCTGCGAAAGCATGCCGGGAGACCAACCGCGATCCCGGCCACTCAGCGACGAGGCAGGGCACGACCATGGTCGATTACCATCTGGAAGCAAGCTGGAGCCCGATCGAGGACAGTTTCGGGCGCCTCACCTTCACGCTTTTCAATCTTTCGGCAGAGCTGCTGTCCGGCTTCTCGCTCGCCTATACGTCAGAGACGCGGGTTGCCGACAAACATGTCTGCGACGGCGGCAGCCTCAGGCGGCAGGTCGCGCATTTCCACGAATTCCTGCCGCCCGAAGGGCTGAGCGTGCCGCCCGGCGGGCGCTGGCGGTTCACCGTCGAGGGGCTGACCAGGGCGCCGAAACATATGACATCAGGCGTCAAATCGGCCTATCTGACACTTGGCGACGGACGCCACGTTCCGGTTGGTTTCGGCGATCTCATCCTCGAAGGCCGGGATGCTGGCGTGGCGCCGCCGCTTCTGCCGCCGGGCCGCGCCGAGGAACCTTATTCGCTGCTGCCTTGGCCGCTGGCGCTTGGGCTGAAGGCGGGAGAGCTGCCGGTCGTCCTTCATCCGGTCGAGCGGACGCCGCCCGATGCGGTCAAGGCGCTCTCGCTGGTTCTTGCGCTTTACCAGCGGCTCTATCCGGCCGACAATATGCCGTTTTCCCTCAGTGCCGTCGAAGGCGGGCGGGCCATTCGTTTCGTTACCGAATCGTCGATCGCCGCCTCTGCTTACGAATTGCGTTTTACGGCGCATGAGATCGTGCTTTCGAGTGCGGATACGGCCGGGCGGCATTACGGGCTGATCAGCCTGGCGCAACTGCTGCACGGCTCCCGCGCCGATCGCGAGCGCTTCAAATTCCCCAATTTCGGCACAATCGCCGACCAGCCGCGTTATGACTGGCGCGGCTGCCATCTCGATGTGTCCAGGCAGTTCTATCCGGTGACAGACGTCGTGCGGCTGATCGATATTCTCGCCTGGAACAAGCTCAACATCTTCCACTGGCATCTGACCGACGACGAAGCGTGGCGGCTGGAGATCAAGGCCTATCCGGCGCTGACGGAGATCGGTGCCCGGCACGGGCCGGATGAAGTGCTCGTGCCGCAGCTCGGCGACGGGGCTGAGACGCGCTCCGGCCATTACACGCAGCAGGACGCCAGGCGGATCGTTGCGCATGCAGCCTCGCTGCATATCGAAGTGGTGCCGGAAATCGATATTCCGGGTCACAGCACGGCGACGCTGTTCTCGTTGCCCGAACTCGTCGACGGGCAGGAGGCGCCGGACAGTTACCGCTCGGTGCAGGGTTATCCGAACAACGCCCTTAATCCGGCGGTGGAATTCACCTATGAATTTCTCGGCAAGGTGTTCGATGAGATGGTGACGCTGTTTCCCGGCGAATATCTTCATATTGGCGGCGACGAGGTGGCGCATGGCTCCTGGCTTTCCTCGCCGCTCTGCAAAGTGCTGATGGAGCGGGAGAAACTTGCCGGCACTGCCGAGCTGCAATCCTATTTCCTGAAACGCATCAAAGCCATGCTGTCGGAGCGCGGCAAGAAGCTCGCCGGTTGGAACGAGGTCTCGCATGGCGGCGGCGTCGATCGCGACGGCACGCTGCTGATGGCCTGGGAAAAGCCGGCCGTCGGCATCGAGCTCGCGCAAGAAGGTTACGACGTGGTGATGACACCGGGGCAGGCCTATTATCTCGACATGGCGCAGGCGGAGGCCTGGGCCGAGCCGGGCGCCAGCTGGGCGGGCCACGCACCGCCGGAACACACCTATGCTTACGAGGCCGAGGGCGAGCTGCCGGAGGCGCTGCAGGAGAAGATGCGCGGCATCCAGGCCTGTATCTGGACCGAGAACTTCGTCTCGCGCGCCTATTTCAACCGGCTGGTTTTTCCGCGTCTCCCGGCAATCGCCGAGGCTGCCTGGACGCCTTTGGCGCGCAAGGACTGGGATCGGTTCGCAGCAATCGTGCGGATGTGGCCGGTGCTTTAAGGAATGGCTGCGGACGGAAGATCGCTTCGCACTTTTCGCGGAATTGCTTCAGTCCGCCTTGGCCTTCAGTCCCAGCAGTGCCGCGCCGATCAGACCGGGTTCGATGCGGCATTCGCTGCGCACCACCAGCGGGCGATCGAGCTTGCGCAGGATGCGGGCGCGCACCGCGTGGTCGAGCGCGGCAAGCAGCGGCTCGGCATTGGAAAGCCCACCGCCGACAGGCACGATGGTCGCGCCGGTGATGTTGATCGTCAGCGCCAAGGGCGAGGCGACGAGATCGACATAGACGTCGATCGTCCGTGTCGCCTTCTCCTCTCCATGGCGCCACTGAGCGATGATCTCCTCGCTGGCAAGGTCGAGATCGTGCAGCGTCTTGTGCAGGCGTTCGAGGCCGCGGGCGCCGCCGACGGTGTCGACGCAGCCCCTCTGGCCGCAGCCGCAGGCATAAGCGGGAATGGCGACGGGCGGGTTGCCGGCCGCGGATGCGATGATCGGCCCGTGACCCCACTCGCCGGCAAAGCCGCCGGCCTCGTTGACGAGGCGCCCGTCGGCAACCAGGCCGCCGCCGACGCCGGTGCCGAGGATGGCGCCGAAGACGATGCGGTGGCCGCGGCCGGCGCCGAGACCGGCTTCGGCCATCGCGAAACAGTCGGCATCGTTGGCGATCAGCACCGGCAGGCCGAGTTCGGCTTCGAGATCGGCGCCAAGCGTGCGTTCGTGGATGCAGGGAATGTTGGCGCAGATCAGGCGCTGCGTATCGGGATCGACGACGCCGGCGATGGAGAGGGCGATGCCGTTCGGTTGTTGGCCGGTTTCGGCGATGATGTCGTGCAGGGTCTCGACGAAAGCGGCAAAATCATCCCTGGGCGTCGGGCGGCGGCCGAGGGGAACGATGTCTGTCTCGGAACGAGCGATGCCGCCCTTGATGGCGGTGCCGCCGATGTCGAATGAAATGATCATTGCCACTCTGCCGTTTCTCTCCCGCGTCTGCTTGCATTGTTGGCGGGGAATTTCAAGCGCTCATTCGGCGGCGGTGTCGCCGGGTTTAGGGTCGTGCCGTCTGGCACCTCCGCTGTTCTGCCGGACATCTCTCCTACAAGTGGGGAGATCAGATAGGCGGGACGGGTTTCCGTCCCCGCAAGTCATTCAATTGGCATATTGCATCGCCAGAATCCGGCCCTACACTTTCATCAACTGCCGGACCCACGACCATCGATACGAGAGAAAACAGTACCATCCGAAGACCACGTCCCAAAGGCCGCCGCCTCTCATCCATTTTGCGGCAAATGGCCGCCGATCAAAGCCGCGAACGGATCTCGATCGGCGATCTGTTCGACACGATGGGCGACAGGGCGATCAGCGCGTTGATGCTGATCTTCGCGCTTCCGAACGCCTTTCCTACGCCGCCGGGCACCTCGGCCGTGCTCGGGGCGCCATTGGTCTTCCTGGCAGCGCAACTGACCTTTGGGCTGAAACCCTGGCTACCGAAGGTGATTGCCAACCGTTCGATGCGCCGGGAGGATTTCGAGGCCATTGTCGGCCGCATCTACCGCTGGCTCGCCTGGGCCGAACGCATGCTGAAACCAAGGCTTGCGATCTTCGCCGAACCGCCGGCGGAATATCTTGCAGGGGCGGCATGCCTGCTGCTGGCGATCGTGCTGCTGCTGCCGGTCCCGCTCGGCAACATGCTGCCGGCGATCACGATCTCGGTCTTCGCCTTCGGCATATTGGGCCGTGACGGTCTCTTCGCGCTCATCGGCTTCGTGATGACGGCCGTGTCGCTCGTCGTCGCCGGCGGGGTGATTTACGGTCTCGTGAAGGCGGCGATCTATCTCGTCGTGCAATGGTTTGCCTAAACGGAGTTTGCTTGAGTGACGGCCGTTATTTGGCGAGGCTCTTTGCAATAGGCTCGACATTTGCCGGAATTTTGTTTTGATCTGGCGCGATACAGACTCAAATCATGTTCGGCGCCGGCCCGCCGGCTCACTTTGCGCGATAGGCATTAGATGGTAAAAAGATCCGAGACCCCCGCACGGCTGGACGATGCGGCGCGTGCCGGCTGGCTCTATTACGTCGCCGGGCGCACGCAGGATGAAATCGCCGCGGCGATGGGCATTTCACGACAATCGGCGCAGCGGCTGGTGTCGCTGGCGGTCGCCGAGCGCCTGATCAAGGTGCGGCTCGATCATCCGATCGCCGCCTGCCTGGAACTCGGCAATCAGCTGCGTCGGAAATTCGGGCTGAAACATGTGGAGGTGGTGCCGAGCGATCCCGCGTCGTCGTCGACGACGGTCGGTATTGCCGAGGCGGCCGCGGCCGAGATCGAGCGGTGGCTGAAACGGCCGGAGCCGATCGTACTCGCCATCGGGACCGGCCGCACGCTGAAGGCGGCCGTCGACCAGCTTCCGGCGATCGAATGTCCCAATCACCGCATCGTTTCGCTGACCGGCAATATTGCCCCGGACGGATCGGCCGCCTATTACAACGTCATCTTCAGCATGGCCGATGCCGTGAAGGCGCGGCACTATCCGATGCCGTTGCCGGTGCTCGTCACCTCGGCGGAGGAGCGGGAGCTGCTGCATGGCCAGCAGCTGGTACGCTCGACGCTTAATATAAGCGCGCAAGCCGATGTCACCTTCGTCGGCATCGGCGAGCTCGGCATCGATGGGCCACTCTGCGTCGATGGTTTTCTCGAGAAGGACGAGATGATGGAACTGATGCGCGGGGGTGCTGTCGGCGAAATCTGCGGCTGGATCTTCGATGTCGACGGCAGGTTGATCGACAACCCGATCAACGAGCGCGTCGCATCCGCCCCGATCCCGTCCCGCGATGCATCGATGGTCATTGGGCTGGCCAAGGGCAAGCGCAAGTTCAAGGCGATCAGGGCCGCCGTTGTCGGTCATCAAATCAATGCTCTGATCACTGACGAAGAGACGGCCGAGTTTTTGCTCAAGAGCTGAGCAAAAAATATCCGATTTAAATCAAGGGTATCACTACTGCCTTCGGCGTTGCAGCAACGATTGCCGATTGACATTCTTTATCGTTTGTTGAGTAATTGCCCATGAGCGAAGCGAATGCTCACACCCCATCTTCTGGGAGGAAGATTATGACATTGAGAACTTTTCTGCTGGGCGCCTGCTCAGCACTGGCGTTTGCCGGCATGGCTTCGGCCGAGACACTGACAATCGCGACCGTGAACAACGGCGACATGATCCGGATGCAGAAGTTGACGGATGATTTCAAGGCGAAGAATCCCGGCATCGACCTTGAATGGGTAACGCTCGAAGAAAACGTGCTGCGCCAGAAGGTCACGACCGACATCGCGACCAAGGGCGGCCAGTACGACGTCTTGACGATCGGCACTTATGAAGTGCCGATCTGGGCAAAACAGGGCTGGCTGGTGCCGCTCGACAATCTCGGCGCCAACTACGACGTCGACGACCTGCTGCCGGCGATCCGCAGCGGCCTGACCGTGGACGGCAAGCTCTATGCGGCGCCGTTCTACGGCGAAAGCTCGATGGTCATGTACCGCAAGGACCTGTTCGACGCCGCCGGCCTGAAGATGCCGGACGCGCCGACCTGGGACTTCATTGCCGACGCTGCCCGCAAGATCACCAACAAGGACAAGGAAGTCTACGGCATCTGCCTGCGCGGCAAGGCCGGCTGGGGCGAGAACATGGCCTTCCTGACGGCCATGTCCAATTCCTTCGGCGCACGCTGGTTTGACGAGAAGTGGAAGCCGCAGTTCGATCAGCCGGAATGGAAGGACACGCTCGACTTCTACGTCAAGCTGATGAAGGATGCAGGCCCTCCTGGCGCCTCCTCCAACGGCTTCAACGAGAACCTGGCGCTGTTCCAGACCGGCAAGTGCGGCATGTGGATCGACGCAACGGTTGCCGCTTCCTTCGTCGCCGATCCGAAGCAGTCGCAGGTCGCCGACAAGGTCGGCTTCGCGCTCGCCCCGGACAAGGGCCTCGGCAAGCGCGGCAACTGGCTCTGGGCCTGGAGCCTTGCCATCCCGGCAGGTTCGCAGAAGGCCGAAGCTGCCGAGAAGTTCGTCGCCTGGGCCACGAGCAAGGAATACAGCAACCTCGTCGCCGAGAAGGAAGGTTGGCTGAACGCACCTCCGGGCACTCGCAAATCTCTCTACGCGAATGCGGACTACCAGAAGGCGGCTCCCTTCGCCAAGATGACGCTCGACTCGATCGAGTCGGCCGACCCGACCAAGCCGACCGTCAAGCCGGTCCCCTATGTCGGCGTCCAGTTCGTGGCGATCCCGGAATTCCAGGGCATAGGCACGGCAGTGGGTCAGCAGTTCTCGGCAGCCCTTGCCGGCCAGCTTTCGGTCGACCAGGCCCTGAAGAGCGCACAGCAACTGGCAACCCGCGAAATGACCAAGGCCGGTTACATAAAATAGAACCTCCCGAGCAAGAGGCGGATACTTGACATTCCGCCTCTCTGGGCCGCCGATTGCCCGAACTGCATCGGCGGCCTCTTTTTTCAGACATAGCTGCCTTGCGGCCGCTCCCCGCTTCAGTCCAGATCGGTGATTGCCATGGCAACCTTACACACCCGCTCCTCCGCGCGTCTGATGATTGCGCCCTCCGTGCTGCTGCTTTTTGCATGGATGATCGTCCCACTTGCGATGACGATCTATTTCTCGATGCTGAACTACAATCTGCTCAGCCCCGGCATGGAGAGCTTCGTCGGCTTTCTGAACTACGAATATTTCCTATCCGATCCGGCCTTCATCGCCGCGCTGGTCAATACGCTGCTGCTCGTGGCCGGCGTTCTATTGATCACCGTCATCGGTGGTATCGCCTTTGCGCTGCTGCTCGACCAGCCGATGTACGGCCAGGGCATCGTGCGCATCCTGGTGATCGCGCCGTTCTTCGTCATGCCGACGGTGGCAGCACTCGTCTGGAAGAACATGTTCATGAACCCGGTCAACGGGTTGTTTGCCCATCTTGCCAAGGCGATCGGCTTGCAGCCGATCGATTGGCTGGCGAATGCGCCGCTGTTTTCCGTCATTCTGATCGTCGCCTGGCAGTGGCTGCCCTTTGCCACCCTCATCATGTTGACCGCGTTGCAGTCGCTCGACGAGGAGCAGAAGGAAGCCTCCGAAATGGATGGCGCCGGTCCGATCTCGAAGTTCATCTACATCATCCTGCCGCACATGGCGCGTGCCATCACCGTGGTGATCCTGATCCAGACGATCTTCCTGCTTTCGGTCTTTGCCGAAATCCTCGTCACCACCAACGGCGGACCGGGCACCGACAGCACCAACCTCACCTACCTCGTCTATGCCCAGGCGCTGCTGCAGTTCGATATCGGCGGGGCATCGGCCGGCGGTATCGTGGCTGTTATCCTCGCCAATATCGTCGCGATCTTCCTCGTGCGCCTCGTCGGCAAGAATCTGGAGGCTTGAGATGGCCAGAAAAGTCACAACGAAGCGCAAGCTCATCGTCACCGCGATCGCCTGGACGCTCGGTATCCTGATCTTCTTCCCGATCCTGTGGACGTTCCTGACCAGCTTCAAGTCGGAAGCCGACGCCATTGCCTCGCCGCCGCAGTTCCTGTTCTTCCACTGGACGACGGAAAACTATGCCGAGGTGCAGAGCCGGTCGAACTATCTCAGCCACTTCATGAACTCGGTGATCATCTCCTTCGGCTCGACGCTGATCGGCCTGATCATTGCCATTCCGGCCGCCTGGGCGATGGCGTTTTCGCCGACCAAGCGGACCAAGGACGTGCTGATGTGGATGCTGTCGACCAAGATGATGCCACCTGTGGGCGCACTGATCCCGATCTATCTGATGTTCCGCAATTCGGGTCTACTCGACACGCGCACCGGCCTGGTGGTCGTGCTGACGCTGATCAACCTGCCGATCATCGTCTGGATGCTCTATACCTACTTCAAGGAAATCCCCGGCGAGATCCTCGAAGCGGCCCGCATGGACGGAGCGTCGCTGATGAAGGAAATCGTCTACGTGCTGACGCCGATGGCCGTGCCCGGCATTGCCTCGACGCTGCTTTTGAACATCATCCTTGCCTGGAACGAGGCGTTCTGGACGCTCAACCTCACCGCCTCGAAGGCGGCGCCGCTGACGGCCTTCATCGCCTCCTATTCCAGCCCCGAGGGCCTGTTCTACGCCAAGCTGTCGGCGGCATCGACGATGGCGATCGCGCCGATCCTGATCCTTGGCTGGTTCAGCCAGAAACAACTCGTCCGCGGCCTGACCTTCGGCGCTGTGAAATAAGATAAAAGGGAGAGAAACATGGGCAGCATTACCCTTCAGAAGGTTTCCAAGGTCTTCGGCGAAGCCAAGGTCATCCCGTCGATCGATCTCGACATCAAGGACGGCGAGTTCGTCGTCTTCGTCGGCCCGTCGGGCTGCGGCAAGTCCACGCTGCTCAGGCTGATCGCCGGGCTCGAAGACGTCTCGGGCGGCAAGATTGTCATCGACGGCCGGGACGCCACCGAAAAGGCGCCGTCTGAGCGCGGCCTTGCCATGGTGTTCCAGTCCTATGCGCTTTATCCGCATATGAGCGTGCGCAACAACATCGCCTTCCCGCTGAAGATGGCCGGCATCAACAAGGCGGAGATCGACCGTAAGGTGACGGATGCGGCCCGGGTGCTCAACCTCACCGACTATCTCGAGCGCAAGCCGCGCCAGCTTTCCGGCGGCCAGCGCCAGCGCGTGGCGATCGGCCGCGCCATTGTGCGCCAGCCTTCGGCCTTCCTGTTCGATGAACCGCTGTCGAACCTCGATGCGGCGCTGCGCGTCAATATGCGCCTTGAAATCAGCGAGTTGCATCAGCAGTTGAAGACGACAATGGTCTATGTCACCCACGACCAAGTCGAGGCGATGACCATGGCCGACAAGATCGTCGTCCTGAACAGGGGCAATATCGAGCAGGTCGGCTCGCCGCTCGAACTCTACGGCCGCCCCCGCAACCTCTTCGTCGCCGGCTTCATCGGATCGCCAAAGATGAACTTCATCACCGGCCAGCACGCCGCCGCGCTCAACGCTCATACCATCGGCGTCCGGCCCGAGCATGTGCTGTTGTCGATGGAGAGCGGCGACTGGAAGGGCAGGGTCGTGGTCGCCGAACATCTTGGTTCCGACACCTTCCTGCATATCGATGCCGATAGCATCGGCATGGTGACGGCGCGCGGCAGCGGCGACTTCCCGGCCAAAGCGGGAGACACGGTTTTCCTGACGCCGGACCGTTCGCGTATTCACAAATTCAACGAGGGCGGTCTTGCCATTTGAAGCGGACCGCGGGTGGGGGCAGGCATGCGAGCCGGACGATGGCGCCCGGCCGTCTCGGCAAGACCTTCAAGAGGACTGAAACATGACGTGCAAATTATCGCTGGCAACACTTTCGGATGTGGCGCGCACTGCTGCCATTCCTGGATATGACAGGGCATCGCTGAAAGCCGGCATCGTGCACTTCGGCGTCGGCAATTTCCACCGTGCCCACCAGGCGATCTATCTCGACGATCTCTTCAACGCCGGCATGGATCACGACTGGGCAATCGTCGGCGCTGGCGTGCTTCCATCCGACGCGGCCATGCGCGAAAAGCTTGCGGCGCAGGATTTCCTGACGACGGTGGTCGAACAGGACAACAACAAGACGGCGGCGCGCGTCACGGCACCGATGATCGATATCCTGGCGGTCGGCGATGCCGCTGCGATCATCGCCAAGCTTGCCGATCCCGAGATCCGCATCGTCTCGATGACGATCACCGAAGGCGGCTATTTCATCGATGCATCGGGCACCTTCAATCCGACCCATCCGGCGATCGCCGCCGACGGACAAAATCCCAACGCGCCGAAGACGGTGTTCGGCCTGATCGTCGCCGGCTTGAAGGCGCGCAGAGACAAGGGCATCGGTCCCTTCACCGTCATGTCCTGTGACAACATTCCCCATAATGGCGTCGTCACCGCCAATGCCGTCGTCGGCACGGCCGCACTTTCGGACCCAGCCTTTGCCGATTGGATCCTGGCGAACGTCGCCTTCCCGAACGGCATGGTCGACCGCATCACGCCGGCGACCAGCCAGCGCGAGGTCGATTTCCTCCGGGACAATTTCCAGATCGAGGACAGTTGGCCGGTCTATTGCGAGGAATTCAAGCAATGGGTGCTCGAGGATAAGTTCACGGCCGGCCGGCCGGCGCTGGAAAAGGTCGGCGTCACCTTCGTTGCCGATGTCACGCCCTACGAGCACATGAAGATCCGCATCCTCAACGGCGGGCATGCCGCGATCGCCTATCCGGCGGCGCTGATGGACATCCATTTCGTTCATGATTCCATGGAAGATCCGCTGATCCGCGCCTTCCTTGCCAAGCTCGAGAAGGACGAGATCATCCCGATCGTGCCACCGGTGCCGAACACGTCGCTGACGGATTATTTCGCGCTGATCGAACATCGCCTGCTCAATCCGAAGATTGCCGATACCATTCCGCGGCTGGCGCAGGATGGCTCCAACCGCCAGCCGAAATTCATCCTGCCGTCGACGCTCGACAATCTGCGTCAGGGTAGTGACGTCATCGGCCTGGCGCTGGTTTCAGCACTCTGGTGCCGCTATTTCGCCGGCAAGACCGACAGCGGCAAGGATATCGTCTTCAACGACGCCAGTGCAGAGCGCCTGCATGCGGCAGCGCTGAAAGCCAAGGACGACCCGTCGGCCTTCCTCGTCTTCGACGATATTTTCGGCGAAGTGGCGAAATCCGAACTTTTCCGCAAGCGTTTTGCCCATGCTCTCAAAACGCTGTGGGAAAAGGGCACGCGGGAGACGCTGCAGCTCTATCTCGACGGCAAGCTCGCAGTGTAAGGAATCCCGATGGCGGTAACTGCTGCCGCCATTCATCCGGCCTTGCGAGCGACGCGGGACGGTAACACGTGCGATTTGAACTCAGGTTGGGTCTTCCATGGCTGATGCTGAAACACGGCTGGTCATCTTCGATTGCGATGGCGTACTCGTTGACAGCGAGCCGATCTCGATCAGTGTGCTCGTCGGGGCGATGAACGATCTCGGCGTCTCGATCACCGAAGACCAGGCTTATGAGCGTTTTCTCGGCCGCAGCCTGTCTACTCTCATCGATACGCTGGAGACCGAATTCAACGTTCATGCCGGCGAGGAATTCCTCGAGCGCATCCGCACCGATCTTTACGCCCGTTTTCGCACAGAACTGAAGCCGATCGAGGGTATCGCCGCGGCCATCGACGGGCTTGGCGTTCCCTGTTGCGTTGCCTCGTCCAGCCAGATGGAGCGAATCCGGCTGTCGCTGTCGGTGACCGGGCTTCTCGACAAGCTGCCCGATATCTTCAGCGCGACGATGGTCAAGCGCGGCAAACCGGCACCCGATCTCTTCCTGCATGCGGCGCGTGAAATGCAGGTCGAGCCGGCTCATTGCCTTGTCGTTGAAGACAGCCCGGCCGGCGTTGCCGCCGCCAAGGCGGCAGGCATGACGGTCTTCGCCTTCACCGGCGGATCACACGCCAACTTCGCCGGATACCGTGCCGAACTCGACCGCCTTTCGCCGGAAGTGGTGTTTGACGCCATGCCGGATTTGATACACCTTGTCCGCAACCATAAGCTGGACGGGACCAAGACTTGATGCGTGATCATGTGGTTGCGGTGGATATCGGCACGGGCAGTGCGCGCGCCGGCGTCTTCGATGCACGCGGCCGACTGCTCGCCAAGGCCGAGCATCCGATCGTGATGAACCGGCCGCGCGAAAACCATGCCGAGCATGATTCCGAAGATATCTGGTCGGCCGCCTGCACGGCAGTGCGCAGGGCGATGGAGCAATCCGGCATCGCCGCCGCCTCGGTCGGAGCGATCGGTTTCGACGCCACCTGTTCGCTCGTCGTCCGTGACCTCGAGGGCCGGCAGCTCAGCGTTTCCACAGGCGGGGAGAGGCGTTTCGACACGATCGTCTGGCTCGATCATCGGGCGCTGAAGGAAGCCGATTTTTGCACGGCGACGCAGCACAGGGTGCTCGAACATTCCGGCCACGTGATGTCGCCGGAAATGGAGATGCCGAAGTTGATTTGGCTGAAGAAGAAGCTGCCGGCCACATGGGAAAAGGCTGGCTATTTCTTCGATCTCGCTGATTTCATGACGTGGAAATCGACCGGATCGCCCGCCCGTTCACGCTGCACGCTGACGGCGAAATGGAACTATCTCGCCCATCTCGAAGAGGGCTGGCAGCAGGATTTCCTCGAACGGATCGGTCTCGAGGATCTTCAGGCGCGCGGTCATCTGCCGGATGAGACCACGCCCGTCGGAGACAGCGTCGGCCGGCTGACGCAGGAAGCGGCGGAAGCGCTGGGTCTGACGACGGACTGCCATGTCGCTGCCGGGATGATCGACGCCTATGCCGGCGCACTTGGCGCGCTCGGCGGCTACGCCGCCGATCCTGTCAAACGCGAGCACCAACTGGCGCTGATTGCCGGCACGTCGAGTTGCATCGTTACCTTCTCGCGGGAACGCAAGCCGAGCCATGGCATGTGGGGTCCCTATTACGAGGCTGTCTTCCCGCAGTCCTGGCTGGTGGAGGCCGGGCAATCGGCGACCGGCGCGTTGCTCGACCACATCGTGCGCATGCATGCGGCCGGTGGCGAGCCGACGGCAGCGCTGCATCAGAAGATCGTCGCGCGCATCGCCGAATTGCGGGCCGAGGAGGGCGATGACTTCGGTGCGCGGATCTTCGTGCTGCCGGATTTCCACGGCAACCGTTCGCCGCTCGCTGATCCGCATGCCGTCGGCGTTGTCAGCGGGCTGACGCTCGACACGTCCTTCGACGGGCTCTGCGCACTCTATTGGCGCTCTGCAGTGGGGATTGCGCTCGGCATCCGCCATATCCTGGAAATGATGAAGGAATACGGCTACATGCCCGATACGCTGCATATTGCCGGCGGGCATGTGAAGAACCCGGTGCTGATGGAGCTTTATAGCGATGCAACCGGCTGCAAGGTTGTGATGCCGAAGATGAACGAGGCGGTGCTGCTTGGCACGGCGATCGCAGCATCCGTCTCCTGCGGCTTGTACAAGGATCTGGCGGCGGCCGGGGAAGCGATGTATCCGGGCGGCGACGAACGACTTCCCGACAAAGCGAAGCAGGCGCTCTACGACCGCGACTACCGCCGTCTTCTCGCCATGCACCGGCACCGCGCCGAATTGGAAACGATGCAATAAAGCGACGCTCTAAGGACGCTCCATCACATTGAATCTGCGTATAACCGTTCAAATTAATGGTTTACCGTCTCGCCGAGGACGGTCGCGAATTCCATCATGCGGCGGCGGCGAAGTGCGGCCTCCTCTCCGACTTGGAGGATGACGGATTCCGACAGGCAATCGAGCAGCGCGATCAGCGGCGGAAGATTGTCGAGATCGGGGGCGCGAGCGGGCGGCAAGGGCAGCATGACGTTCGACTGGTCCGCCATCCAGTCCGCTTGCTGCGGTGAAATGAGCACGACCTTATAGCCGTAGCGCCGCGCCGTTCTGGCCAGCAGCCGCGCCTTGGCGAAGCGGCGACAGTCAATGATGACAAGCAGCGCGTCGTCGACTGCCAGTCGGGCGAAAAGTTCCGCGAAACGGTTGTCGGCGGCGTCGAGCGTGTGCACGCCGTCGCGAGCTTGCGTCAGCCGCTGGCAGAAATGATTGGCCAGGCTCGAGAGCCGCGCATGCGTGGCGATCGACACTTCGCGGGCAGTGCTGATCAAACTGACGGCTTCCGACCAGTGCGGCTGCGCCGTCAGATGATAGATATGATGGAGGGCCTGGATCTGTTCGGCAACCAGCACAGCGAGCGGTTTGCCCGCCGCGGCGTCCGCATGCAGCTCGCTCATGGCGCTTTGCAATTGCGCCGGCGATGCTGTCACGGTCTCGCGAATCTCCACCTTGACGCTGTCCAATCCCTGATAGCCAAGCGCGCGCAGGAAGCGCCCGACGGTCATCGGCGAAAGATCCAGCCTGTCGGCGACAGACGCAGCCGTCTCGAACGGCAGGTCGTTCAGGTGTTCGGTGAAATATTTCGCGATACGGCGTTCGGCCGGCGTGCCGGTTTTTGCGTATTGCCTGAGTTTGTGCACAAAGTCTTCCACGTTAGCCTCCCCCGTCTCCCCTCAGAGGCGTTCCGTGGGTGCGCTTTCTCGCCCCCTTGTCTTTGCAACTATTCTCGGAAGCTGCTTCTCAGGCCCATGCGTATTTCTAGATGCCTCACAATATTATATTAGCATTCAGTTTTCGACAAGTTTTCTATTACAGAATGCAATTTTATTCTCTCTTGCCGATGGCCTCCACCCTTCCTACATCTTCGGCGCAACCGGAGACGCCTGGGACATGATTCTTGACGCCGCTCGACTATCGCTCGCCAATTTGTTCGCATCGGAAACGCGTTCTGTCTTCTGGAAGGTACTCGGCCTGACGATTCTCGTGCTCGTCGGCCTCTGGTTCGTGCTGCGCGGGGCCTTCATGATCTTCCTCTTTCCCTGGCTCACGGGTTTTTTTCCCGATCTGCCGGATTGGGCGGGATGGCTCGCTTTCCTCTTCGCGATCCTGGCCGGTATCGGCCTTGCGTTGATGCTGGCGCTGCTGCTGTCGCCGGTCACGGCGCTGATCGCCGGCCTGTTTCTCGACGATGTCGCCGATGTCATCGAAAAGCGCGACTATCCCAAGGATGCGCCGGGCACCGCCATGCCGCTCGGTCCGGCGATGGCGAGCTCGATCAAGTTCCTCGGCGTGGTGATCCTCGGCAATATCGTGGCATTGTTGCTGCTGTTTATCCCCGGCGTCAATCTGGTCGCGTTCTTTCTGGTGAACGGCTATCTGCTCGGACGGGAATTCTTCGAATTCGCCGCCATGCGCTTCCGTTCGCCGGATGAGGCGCGGCTCTTCCGCGCCAAGCATGCCTCCACCGTCTTTCTCGGCGGGCTGGTAATCGCCCTCTTTCTGGCCATCCCGATCGTCAATCTTCTGACGCCCCTTTTCGCAGCCGGCATGATGGTGCATCTGCACAAGCTGATTTCCGCACGGGACACCGGGATGCGAGCCTGAGGCTCAACCGGGCAGGGCGGAGGCCTCGTACATCGCCGCGAATTCGGCGCTTGGCGGGATCAGCTTGATGATGTCGATCAGCACGCCGTTCGGATCGGCGGTGATGAAATGCCGCTGGCCGAAATCCTCGTCGCGGATTTCTCTCAGAATTGGCAGGCCGGCGCTCCGGCAGGCTGCATAGATCGCATCGACATCGGCGACCTCAAAATTGAGGAGCAGGCCGGACACCCTGCCGCGGGCTATGGCCGGAATGGTTTCGTGGCCGCCGTCAAGGACGGCAAGCGAGATATGCTCCTCCTCTGCCGATTGCAGGTGTACATACCAGTCGCTCTCGAACAGAGCTTTAAAGCCGAAATGCGTGCAATAGAAGCTGGCGGTGCCGGCGACGTCGTCGGTCATGATGACCGGATAATAGCTGGTCGCTTTCATCTCTTTCCTCCTTTTATTTGCATGCAATCTGTATGTTTTTGGGTGTTAACATACATTCTGTTTGTATGTAAAGAGGACGTATGAGCCGCAGCAATCGCGAGAGAACGGAACAGACGAGACAGGCGCTGATCGATGCCGGTCGACGTCTCTTCGTCGAGAAAGGTTATCCCGAAACCTCGACGCCGGAGATCGTTGCGGCGGCTGGGGTAACGCGTGGCGCGCTCTATCATCATTTTGAAGACAAGAGGGCGCTTTTTCGCGCAGTCATCGAATGCGAGGCGAAAGCGGTGGCCGAGGAGATCGAGGCGCGCTCGGCGTGCTACGACGCGCCGCGTGCCGGGCTGATTGCCGGCGCCTCGGCCTATTTCGATGCAATGATGGCGCAAGGGCGCACGCGGCTACTGCTGATCGAGGCACCTGCCGTGCTCGGCCCGCCGGCGAGCGCGACGATCGATGCAGAGAATGCGCAAGCGACGCTGCGGGCAGGGCTTGCAGCTATGCTTCCGGAGGCCGGCGCTATGCTCGAACCGCTGACGTCGCTGCTATCGGCAGCCTTCGATCGCGCGGCGATCGCGATCGAGGCGGGCGCGGAAAGGCTGCATTACGAGCAGGTGATCGCTGTCCTACTCGACGGCCTCGCCGATCACCTGCGGCGGTAGCTCGACCAGCGGAGCCGGCACATCCCAACTCTTCTCCGGCGATTTGCAGAGATCGGCAATGATACAACGCTCGCATTCGGGCCGGCGCGCCTTGCAGGTGTAACGGCCATGCAGGATCAGCCAGTGATGGGCGTGATAGAGGTAATGGCTGGGGATCACCTTCATCAGCCGCGCCTCGACCTCGTCGGGCGTCTTGCCGGGGGCAAGCCTGATGCGATTGGCGATTCGGAAGATGTGAGTATCGACGGCCATCGTCGCCTGGCCGAAGGCCATGGAAAGCACGACATTGGCCGTCTTGCGGCCGACGCCCGGCAATTTCACCAGTTCGTCGCGCGTCTCCGGCACCTTGCCGCCGAATTGGTCGACCAGCATCTGCGAGAGCGCGATAACGTTTTTCGCCTTGTTGCGGTAAAGGCCGATCGTTCTGATGTAATCGCGCAGCCGCTCCTCGCCGAGATCGAGCATCTTTTCCGGCGTATCGGCAACCCTGAAGAGCGCGCGCGTCGCCTTGTTGACGCCAACATCGGTCGCTTGCGCCGAAAGTGCCACGGCGACGACGAGCGTGAAGGGGTTGGTGTGCTCGAGTTCGCCCC
Organism: Rhizobium sp. SRDI969; assembly: GCF_025152725.1. Classification (NCBI taxonomy): domain Bacteria; kingdom Pseudomonadati; phylum Pseudomonadota; class Alphaproteobacteria; order Hyphomicrobiales; family Rhizobiaceae; genus Rhizobium; species Rhizobium sp. SRDI969. Next base: position 3,823,291 of record NZ_CP104035.1, on the reverse strand, counting down.
TCGGCTCCGGCCGCTGCACCGAGAAGCGGCGGAAGATCTCCTCGCGCTCGGCCTGGGAATAGGCCGTGCGCACCGCGGCTGGCGGTTTGCGGCGGACGATCACTTTCGTGTCCTGAGGCATCTTGTTAACGGATTTGAGTTTCGGATTTGCCATGGAAACTCTATACTCAGCAGCCATGATGGAAAGCAACGCCGACAGCTTCAACGAGCAGCCTGTTTTCGCCGCCGAGCTCTTTCCCCACCGGTCGCTCGGCCGCCGGGGCTTCAAGGTGTTGCTTGCCCTATCCGGTGCCGTCTGCTTGCTTTACGGCATGTTCTTCATCGCGACGGGGGCCTGGCCGATCGGCTTCTTCTTCGGACTGGATTTCGTGCTTCTCTACGGCGCATTCTGGCTGAATTACCGCTCCGGGAAAGCGCGCGAACAGGTGACGGTGTCGCGCACGGATGTGTCGGTGCGTAAGTTTGCGCCATCGGGACGGATGGTGGAGCATCATTTCAATCCGTCCTGGGCGCGCTTCCTCGTTCGCCGGCACCAGGAGATCGGCATCCTTTCCATGCATATCTTCGGCGAGGGCCGGCGTACGGATATCGGCTCCTTCCTCAATCCCGACGATCGCGAAAGCTTCGCCAAAGCCTTCAAGGGAGCACTGGCGACGGTCAAGCAGCGGATCTGAGCTAGAGCGGTTCAGCTTTTCACGGAAGCGCAGAACCGCTCTAACTTTTGTTTTTACGCAATTCCGGACGGAAAACCGCTTCGCACTTTTCCTGGCATTGCTCTATCCAGCGACCGCGCAAGAAACGGGTGGTTTGCTCACCCCCTATTGACTATCTCCTTGTTACAAGGAGAAAGACGATGAATATGATTGCCAACCCGCAGACAGACATCACGCCTGACGGCCCTGATTATGACATTGTCCGTCGGGTGATCGAACTCATCACCGAGGATTACCGCGACCAGCCTTCGCTGGAAACGATCGCTGCGCGGCTCAACCAGTCGCCGACCCAGCTGCAGAAGACCTTCACCCGCTGGGCTGGGCTATCGCCCAAGGGCTTCCTGCAGGCGGTGACGCTCGACCACGCCAAGCGACTGCTGCGCAAGGAAGACATGCCGCTGCTCGAGACCTCGATCGAGGTCGGCCTCTCCGGGCCGAGCCGCCTGCACGATCTTTTCGTCACGCATGAGGCGATGTCGCCCGGCGAATGGAAGGCGAAGGGCGGTGGTCTCACCATCCGCTACGGCTTCCACATCTGCCCCTTCGGCGTGGCGCTGATCATGGTGACCGATCGCGGCCTTGCCGGCCTTGCCTTCAGCGATTCCGGCGACGAGCGGGCCTGCCTCGAGGATATGACCTGCCGCTGGCCAAACGCCCGTTATGTCGGAGACCTGCAGGCGACGGTTCCCTATGCCGCCCGCATCTTCGAGCCCGGCAAATGGTCCTGCGACCAGCCGCTGCGTGTCGTGCTGATCGGTACGGATTTTCAGGTGCGCGTCTGGCAGAGCCTGCTGAAAATCCCGTTCGGCAAGGCCGTCACCTATTCCGATATCGCCAACGATATCGGCCGGCCGACGGCGCAGCGCGCCGTGGGTGCGGCGGTCGGGGCAAACCCGATCTCCTTCGTGGTGCCTTGCCATCGGGCGCTCGGTAAGAATGGCGCGCTGACGGGCTACCATTGGGGCCTCACCCGCAAACGGGCGATGCTCGGCTGGGAATCGGCGCACGCCTGAGCGGGTTTGTGGAGCGAAGCGGTGGGTCATTCGCCGCCTATCGCTCCCCCAGCCGCCTGCCGGCACCGACCGAGGTCGAGCCGCGGGTCTCGACCCGTCCTTCGGACCCCCGCGGGTGAGAAGAGTCAAGCCGTTATGTCTCCGCCAATTCCAGCAACGCTCGTGCAGCACTTTCGTCGGTGATCAGCGTGTTGCAGCCGATGCGCTTGATCGTCGCACGGATCGCCACGGCCCGATGGGCGCCGCCGGAGGAAAGCACGATGTGCTTTGCCTCCTTCAGCGTGTCGAGGTCGACGGACATGACGCGGCGGTTGATCGAATGGTCGACCGAATTGCCGTCCTTGTCGAGGAAGTTGAACATCGTGTCGCAGACGCAGCCGGCATCGATCAACTCCTGCAACTCGGCCTTCGATATCCAGCCTTCCGACAGCGAGGTCGAATGCGGGCCGATATCGCCGCAACTGACGATCGCCAGATCGAGGTTCTCGGCGAGACGATAAATCGTGTCCAGCCCGCATTTCTCGATCAGATTGCGCTTGGTCTCGATGGAATCGACGAGAAGCGGCGCCAGGAACATGTAGCATTCGGCACCGAGCTGGTTTGCCAGTCGCCATGTGTAATCGATCGGGTTCGTCTGATGCACGGCGACGATACCGCCGAGCAGCGAGACGACCTTGCAATTGGCGCGGCGCGGCGGCCGGAAGCTCGACAGCGAGGCGGTCATGGTGCGGCCCCAGCCGACGCCGATGGTGTAGTCGTTCGGGATCGCTTCTGAGAGGAACTGGCCAAGCGCCAGGCCGACATTTTTAGCCAGTGAATTGACGTCGCCATTGACCGGCGCAGGGACGACGATCGCCTCGTCGAGGCCAAAGGCATGCTCCAGCTTCACCGAAAGTTCAACGCAGTCGCCAATCGAATCGTTGATCCAGATCTGGACTTCGCTGCGTTTCATCGCCTCGTCGAGCAGGCGGATGACGGTGGTGCGGCTGATGCCGAGCTGTTCGGCAACATCCTTCTGGGTCAGACCCTCGTTGTAATAGAGCCATGCCGCCCTTAGCCGCAGCGAGGATGCCTCCGAATAGGCCGTGTGCGTACCGCGTTTGAGCTTGACCACATCTCCTCCGCACGATTTCGTGCCCTAGATCCCTCATGGGATGAAAGGCCTTAGCGACGCCCTTGTTGCCGGGGATAATGACGGGTGTGACACTTATGTCAATTGAAATGCACAAATGTCCTTGACTTTTCGTAGGGCAAATGGCGATAGTCCGGGTGACATACGTCGTTCTTGTCCGTCCGAGGAGGACATAGTGCGGGCATACCGAAAGTCACGACTGGCCCTCCAGCCGCAAGCGGCATCGCTTGCGTTTGAGCTGCCGTTCGTTCGCGGCCGGAACAGGGCCACTGTCCTTCACGTTTATGAATCATCCGTAACGGATGCGCGCCTTTTCGCCTGCAGCATGCAAACTACCTGTCGGTAGATCACCTTGCCCGGCGGAACGCGCGCCGGTCGCAGCCCAAGTTCAACAAGGATTATTGACCATGACATCCAAGCTTGACCAACTCCGTGAGATTACCACCGTGGTCGCCGATACCGGCGACATCGAAGCCGTCGCCCGCCTGAAGCCTGTGGATTGCACGACAAACCCCAGCATCGTGCTCAAGGCTCTCGGCACGCCGATGTTTGCCGACGCCGTCAAGGAAGCCGTCGCCTGGGGCAAGAAGCAGGGCGGCAATCCCAAAGCCGTTTCTTCTGCCGTCGCCGATCGTCTTGCCATCTCCGTCGGTGCAGCCCTAGTGAAGCTCGTCCCGGGCCGCGTCTCGACCGAGGTCGATGCCGACCTGTCCTTCGATACCGAGGCTTCGCTTGCCAAGGCGCGCGCAATCATTGCCGCCTACAAGGATCGCGGCATCGGTCAGGACCGCATCCTCATCAAGCTCGCTTCCACCTGGGAAGGCATCCGCGCCGCGGAAGTGCTGCAGAAGGAAGGCATCGACTGCAACCTGACGCTTCTCTTCAGCAAGGCCCAGGCGATCGCCTGCGCCGACGCCAAGGTGTTCCTGATCTCGCCCTTCGTCGGCCGCATCCTCGACTGGTACAAGAAGTCGACCGGCAAGGAGTTCGCCCCTGAGGAAGATCCGGGCGTCATCTCCGTCCGTGAAATCTACAACTATTACAAGACCAACGACATCAAGACGATCGTCATGGGCGCCTCCTTCCGCAGCGCCGGCGAAATCGAAGCCCTTGCCGGCTGCGACCGCCTGACCATCAGCCCCAACCTGCTCGACGAGCTCGCCAAGGATGAAGGCAAGCTGGACCGCAAGCTGTCGCCGGAGAGCCGCAAGCCGGACCCGAAGGTCTCGGTCGACGAGAAGACCTTCCGCTGGATGATGAACGAAGACGCGATGGCGACCGAAAAACTCGCCGAAGGCATCCGCGCCTTCGCCAAGGATCTCGGAACGTTGCGCACCATGGTGCAGAAGGAACTGCAGTTCGCCGCCGCCTGATAAGGCACGGCATGCAATCGAAGGCGCGGCTGCCGGCTGGCAGGCGCGCCTTTTTCGTGGTGTTGTCAAGGGCATATGCTGTCGGAGACCGATATGGCGGATGAGGAACGAGCAAATTCGCTCACGGCATTTGCCTATAAGCATGCGAGCTTCATCATCGCCGCCCTTGCCGGACTGGTGGTCTTCTTGGCTGTGACCTCGCGTGAGGTCAGCGCCGGCAACATCCTGTTCGGCTGGAATGTCAGCGCCGGCGTTTTTGTCGCGCTCACTTGGCGCAAGATGTTGCGGGCGACGGTTGAAAGCATCCGGAAACGCTCGGCGGATCTCGATTTCTCCGACACCGTCCTCTTGGCTCTTTCGATCGGTGCGGCACTTGCCAGCATCGCCGGCATCGGTCTCGAGCTTCATTCGATCAAGGAGGCGGCACCTGATGTCGCGCTGGCACGGGCAGGTGTCGCGGTGCTGACGATCCTGATCTCCTGGATCTTCCTGCACACGCTTTTCACCATTCATTATGCCCACTATTTCTATGGTGGTTCGGACGAAGAAGGCGGCCTCAAGTTTCCTGATGGAATCGAGGAGCCCGGCTACTGGGATTTCCTCTATTTCTCCTTCACCATCGGCGTTGCCGCTCAGACGGCGGATGTCGCGGTCAGTTCGACCAGCATGCGCAAGCTGACGCTGCTGCATGCGGTGCTGTCGTTCCTGTTCAACACGACGATCCTGGCGCTTGCGATCAATGTCGGGGCGAGCTTGCTTTAGATCATTAAAAACTGGAGCGTGATGTCATCTGAAAACCGCTCACACTTTTAGGCATCATGCTCTCGCCGCCGCCCTGAAGACGGACTCGAACTCGGCCAGGTCGCCCGCGGCGACATCCGAAATCGCCCAGAACACGAGCCCGCCATCCGACCATTGCTTCATGTTGTAGCCGTCGTGCACCGTCGTCGTCTGCGCGGCCGATGCCGTCGGCCAGATGAACAGGTTGATGACGTGGCCATGGCGCCGGTAGACGAGGGCCGCAACGGCGCGATCACCGATATAGTCGACACGTCCGCCGACCAGCGGAAAGCCATCCTTGGCGAGATCGCTGACCGGCGGCGAAAAATCGACCTTGCCGTTGAACCAAGGTTTTACTGTATGCTGATCCGAGGTCAGCACATCGGTCAGATGATCGGCCATCATCGACCTGACATGGCTTGCCATGATCTGGTCCTGCAAAAGCACAGTCTGCGACGGCGCGTTGACAAATAGGATGGTGCCTGCCGCCAGGACCGCAAGCGAAGGCACGAAGCTCCATTTCCGAATGAAATCCAAGACGCGGTGCCAGACAGGCGCCTGGCGCGGCGGGGGCAGGCTGGACGCCGCCGCTGCCTGTTCGAATGACAGCATCGACAGGACCTGCGATCGCAGTGCCTCCGGCGGACGCCACTTGACGCCATCCTGATCGATGATCTCTCTCACGGCACGGACCCTTTCCATCTCCGCCCTGCAATGCGCGCAGCTGGCAAGATGATCCTCGAACTGCGCTGCATGGGCGGAATCCAGTTCGCCATCGACAAAGCCGTGCAGCATGACGCGCCATTCCGGGCAGCCTTTCCGTTGGGCTTCACTCATCCTGCGGTCTCGCTCTTGTTGCATGCATCCCAGGCTTCGCCAAAGTCACGCCGCGCCCTGGCAAGCCGCGACATGACAGTGCCAATCGGCGCATCGATGATCTCGGCGATCTGCCGGTAGGAGAGATCCTCAAGCTCGCGCAAGACAAGAATTTCCCGCATCGCCTCCGGCAGCCGGCTGATAACGGCGCGCACGCGCTGCTGCTCGCTTCGCCGGATCGTTTCTGTCTCCGGCGAATCCTCCTCCGAGGCGATCTGATACTCACCACCTTCATCAGGGTCAGCGTAACCGTCATTGCCCATAGGCTGCTCGAACCGCGCTTTGCGGCGATCCTGCTTGCGCCAGACGTGGCAGCAGTTCCTCACAATGGCAAAGAGCCAGGCGCGCGGATCGCCGCCACGATAGGTTTCGAAATTGCGGTAGGCGCGCAGGAACGCTTCCTGAACAATATCCTGTGCGGCATCTGCGTCGCGGCTGAGGAAGCGGGCAAAATTATAGGCCGCGTCAAGATGCGGAACGATCATGTCCTGAAAGCGCTGCATGAACTCGCGCTGCATGGTCGCATCCGCCGTCGAAGCGATCGGATCGCTGCTCGATTTTTCCGAGACCATGAGGTGCAATAGTCGGCCCACGCCGCCGAGAAACACCGCTAGCGGTGATGGCCGAATGCGGGTCCCTGACGCGTGCCGGGCCAACAGCAGCATCCAATCGGTCGAACCGACGGGATAGGTGATCTGAGCGTTTGTCATCATCCTCCCTGCCTCAACAGCAGCAGAATCTAGGCGTGAGACCGGCAGGCATGCAATGCGGTCCTTGCCGTCTAGACCGATCGGCACGCGGTTTTATTCCACGTCGGCGCCGATTTTTCTGCATGCAGCGGGATGCTGGTCGCACGCGATAGAAATCACGCTTGTTTTTCAATCGCTTGAAGAAATAACACCCAAGATCGGGAATAAGCGTGCCCCGCCGGCGATCTAGTTTGTCAGCGAGGACATCTGAGCAATAGCCGTCTTCGCCACCAGAAATGCCATCAACAAGAGGAGACATATCATGTTTACCATGTCACGTCGCGCCGTCCTGGGGTCGGCTGCTGCGGCGGCAGCATTCGGGCTGTCGTCGAAGCTTGAATTCGTCATGCCGGCATTTGCTGCAACTCCGTTGGAGCCGGCGGTCGGCTTCTATAAATACAAGGTCGGCGATATCGAGGCTACGGCAATCTACGACGGCATCTGGAGAAAGCCGCATGACCCGGCCTTCATCAAGAATGCCTCGATCGAGGATACCAAGGAGGCGCTATCGAAGGCCGGGCTTACCACCGAGTTCATGCCGATCCCGCTGACCGTCGTGGTCCTGAAGCTCGGTAACCGCCTGATCATGATGGATGCCGGCTCGGGCGTCGGCCAGTGGCAGGAAAATGCCACCCATCTGCCAGCGAACATGGCCGCGGCGGGGATCGACTACAAGAAGATCGATACGATCATGATCTCGCATTTCCATCCCGACCATGTCTGGGGACTGATGGAAAAGGGCACCAACAATCCCATCTTCCCGAATGCCGAGCTCATCGTCAATGCCGACGAATACAATTGGTGGACCGCGCCCGGCCGCGTCGAAAAGCTCGCCGAAGGCCGCAAACCGGCAGGCAAGCGTATCGCTGAGGTCTTTCCGAAATGGAAGAACTGGAAGCTCGTCGCCGATGGTGCCGAAGTCGCACCCGGCGTGCAGCTTGTCGCCGCGCCCGGCCACACGCCCGGCCATTCGACCTATCTTGTCGCCTCCGGCAGCAAGCAACTGCTCGTCTCGGCCGATATCATGTATGTGCCGGCGCTGCTCGCACCCCATCCTGAGTGGCAAGGCAGCTACGACCAGGATGGGCCGACGGCCATCGACACTCGCCGCCGTCTTATCGACCGCATCATTGCCGACAATATCGCGATTTGCGGCTCACATTTTCCATTCCCTGGCTCCGGCACCTTTGTCAAGGACGGAAGCGCCTATGGCTTCACGCCGACAATCCAGGCCTGAAAGGCCGAAAGGAGATCACCATGACGAAATATGCAATTCTCGGATACATCTGGCTTTGCGCTATATCCGCAGGCTTCTCCGCGGTGACGGCGCTTCCCGCCTTTGCCGTCGACAACATGCAATCGACAGACGCTCCCGACCTGACCTCGGCGCGCGCCAAGATCGATGCCAAGGACTATGCTGGTGCGTTGGCAGAGCTTCGCGGTCTTGCCGAAGACAACCAGCAGGCGGATGTCTATAATCTGATGGGATATACGCTGCGCAAGACCGGCGACTACAGAACGTCGCTGACCTACTACACCAAGGCGCTAGAGCTGCAGCCCGATCACAGGGCAGCGCGTGAATATCTCGGCGAACTCTATGTCGAGACGGGCGATATGGCGAAGGCGGAGGAGCAGGTGTCATCGCTGAAGCAACTTTGTCCGAGCGGCTGCGAGGAACTCGAAGATCTGCAAAAGGTCATCGCGGCCAAGGACGGCAATTGACGAGCATATGAACGCGAGAGCAGGCGGGAGAGCCGCCTGCTCTTCTAACTGGAGGGTATGATGGAAAGCGCCTCAAGCCGGCCCGGACTGGCCGATCTCATTCTTTTCCTCGGCAGGCTCTTGCTGTCGCTGATCTTCCTGCACGAAGGTTGGTCACTCGCGGCAGATATCACGGCGACCATCGACATTTTCGCGAAACTGGGGCTATCGGCGCCGGTCGCGCTTGCCACCATTGCCCTTCAGATCGGCGCCGGCCTTTCCGTTGCGACAGGCTTCCTCAGCCGGCTTGGCGCACTGGCGCTGGCGCTCTTCTGCCTGGCGACCGCCTTGCTCTTTCACACGAACTTTGCGAGCCAGAACGAGCTGCTGCATTTCGAGAAAGACTTGGCGATTGCCGGCGGCATGTTCGTCCTGGCGGCTTCGGGTGCGGGAGCCATATCGATCGACAGGCTGCTGAGAAAGCGGGCCGGGATGCATCCCTGGCTGAGGGCGGCGTTGTCGTGAATATGCGCCGAAGTCAGCATACCTTGGCAAGAGAACGAATGACGATGGCACGTGGAATATGCGGCGGGATCAAAAGGGCCGCCGCCCGTTACCGAAGGGCCGAGTAGAGGGGCGAGAAGCCGCGCCGCCCCTCCATCTCAATCTCTCCTCCGAATCGTGTGTCGGAACGAGCCTCAGGCGCGTCGTGATCTTTCCGATTCCCTTTGATTTCCACATGTCGTGCTTGCAAAGCCGCCGCACACTTTTTGCGCGACATGCCTCAGGCTGCGCTGAGCCGTCCGTCCGCTTACAGAACCGCCTGGCCGGCCATCAGTGCAAGGACGAGGAAGATCAGGAAGATCACCAGCGCGATGCCGAAGAGAACGCGGGCTATCGTCGCGGTGGCGGCGGAGACGCCGGAGAAACCGAAGAAGCCGGCGATGATCGAAATCACGAAAAATATCAGAGCCCATTTCAACATGACGTCATCCTTTGCGGTTGCCTGGGAAAGACGCAGCAACCGGCAAATTGTTCCAGTTCATTTGAAATGGGCTGGCGTTCTCCCTGGGTAAATGAGGCTCTTTTCAAAGCCTATACGATCTGTTTCAAGAAATTGTCGATTTGCCCATCGATGAAAGCTCCGCCATCATGCCAGCTTTTCTGGACCAACATACAATCTCCGCTTATTTCGAAGTCGTCGTGATCAATCTCCTCCTGTCGGGAGACAATGTCATCGTCATCGGCATGGCCGCTGCCGGCCTCGTCAGCGAGCTGCGCGGCAAGGCGATCGCCGTCGGCATTGCAGCGGCGGCCGTTATCCGCATCATCTTCGCCGTTATCGCTGCCAGGCTTCTTGTCATCACCGGCATCACGCTTGCCGGCGGCCTGATGCTGCTGTGGATCTGCTGGACGATGGGCTGCGAGCTGCTCTCGGCGGAAGCGGAGGAAGCTCATGCCGGCGATGCGGTCTCCCATATCAAGCCGAAGCTCTTCCGGCAGGCGATCGGCCAGATCATCTTCGCCGACGTCTCGATGTCGCTGGACAATGTGCTCGCCGTTGCCGGTGCTGCGAAAGAGAACACAAACGCGTTAATCTTCGGCCTCCTCCTTTCGGTGCTGCTGATGGGCGTCGCGTCGAATTTCGTCGCCAAGCTGCTCAACCGCTTCAGGTGGATCGGCTGGATCGGCCTTGCGATCATCGTCTATGTCGCGTTCGACATGGTCTGGAGCGGCGGCGAACAATTGCTGGCGCTTTACGGCCACACGGCTTGAGATATTCCGCGGCGGATGTCGCGTCGAGCAGTCGTTCGGCCGGAGGCGCGCTTCATATCTATGGGATATCTTTCGCCGTCAGCCGTGATTGATCATCACGTGGCGCACCGCCGTGTAATCTTCCAGCGCGTAGACCGACATATCTTTGCCGTAGCCCGACTGTTTGAGGCCGCCATGCGGCATCTCGTTGACCAGCATGAAATGCGTGTTGATCCAGGTGCAGCCATATTGCAGGCGGGCGGCGGTCTTCATGCCGCGACCGATATCCTTGGTCCAGACGGAGGAGGCCAGGCCGTAGTCGCTGTCGTTTGCCCAGGCAACGGCGTCGTCGGCATCGGAGAAGCGGGTGACCGAGACGACCGGGCCGAAGACCTCGCGGCGGACGATCTCGTCGTCCTGCGTGGCGCCTGCGATGACCGTCGGGGTGAAGAAGAAGCCCTTGTCGCCGGAAATCTTGCCACCGGCGGTGATTTCCATGTGCTTGTGCTCGGAAGCGCGGGCGACGAAGCTTTCGACGCGGTCGCGCTGGCGCTTGGAGATCAGTGGGCCGATCTCGTTTTCGGTATCATCGGCCTGGTTGAAGCGGATGCTCGAGACGGCGGAGGAGAGGTCGGCGACAAAATTGTCGTAGACCTTGGCATCGGCATAGATGCGGCAGGCGGCCGTGCAGTCCTGGCCGGCATTGTAATAGCCGAAGGTGCGGATGCCTGCGACGACGGCATCGATATCGGCATCGTCGAAGATGATGACCGGGGCCTTGCCGCCGAGTTCCAGATGCGTGCGCTTGACCGTCTTGGCAGCAGCCTGCAGCACCTTCTTGCCGGTGGCGACATCGCCGGTGATCGAGACCATGCCGATCTTGGCGTGATTGATCAGCGCATTGCCGACACTTTCGCCGCGGCCGAGAATGACGTTGACGACGCCCTCGGGAATGATTTCGGAGAGTAGCTTGGCCATCTTCAGCGCCGTCAACGGCGTCTGCTCCGAGGGTTTGAAGACGACGGTGTTGCCGCCGGCGATCGCTGGCGCCAGCTTCCAGGCCATCATCATCAGCGGATAGTTCCACGGCGCGATCGAGCCGACGATGCCGATTGGATCGCGACGGATCATCGAGGTGTGGCCGGGCAGGTATTCGCCGGCCGCCGGTGCGTGCAGGTTGCGCACGGCGCCTGCAAAAAAGCGATAACAATCGACGATCGCCGGGATTTCGTCGTTCAACACCGCATTGATCGGCTTTCCGCAGTTCAGCGCTTCCAGCGTGGCGAAGCCGACGGCATCCTTTTCGATTGCATCGGCGATCTTCAGCAGGTAGCCGGAGCGCTCACCGGGCGTTGTCTGCGACCAGCTCTTGAAGGCCTTTTCGGCGGCATCGACGGCAGCGTCGACCTGGGAAAGCGACGCTTCGGCAAGGTCCAACACCGTTTCGCCCGTCTTTGGGTTCAGGACGTGCTCTTCAGTTTCCGTGCCTTTTTCAAAGCGGGAACCGATCAACATTTGGATATCCATGATGTTCTCCCTGTTATTTGCCGCCGCCGGCGATCTGGTCGCCGTCGCGGGTGAGGTAATAGGCTGCCAGGATCGGCAGGAAGGTAACCAGCACAACGACCATGGCGACCACGTTGGTGACCGGGCGCTGGCGCGGGCGGATGAGCTCTTCGAGCATCCAGATCGGCAAGGTCGATTGCTGGCCGCCGGTGAAGGTGGTGACGATGACCTCGTCGAAGGACAGCGCGAAGGCGAGCATGCCGCCGGCAAGAAGTGCGGTGCCGATATTCGGCAGGATGATATGGCGGAAGGTCTGAAAGCCGTCGGCGCCGAGATCCATCGAGGCCTCGATCAGCGAGCCTGAGGTGCGGCGGAAGCGGGCGACCGCATTGTTGTAGACGACCACGACGCAGAAGGTGGCGTGACCGAGTACGATGGTCCAGACCGAAAACGGAATATCGAACAGGCTGAAGGCGGAACGCAGCGCAATGCCGGTGATGATGCCGGGAAGGGCGATCGGCAGGATGACGAGCAGTGAGATCGCCTCGCGGCCGAAGAATTTCGTCTGGCTGACGGCTGCCGCAGAGAGCGTGCCGAGCACCAGCGCGATCGCCGTGGCGATGACGGCGACCTGCACGGAAAGCCCAAGCGCCGACCAGACATCAGACCGGTTCCAGGCAACCGCGAACCATTGCAGCGTCAGGCCAGGCGGCGGCCACTGATAGCTCTTCTCCTCCGTCGTGAAGGCGTAGACGAAGATCAAGAGGATCGGCAGGTGCAGGAAGAGCAGCCCGCCGGCGGCTGCGATCTTCAGGGGAAGCGGCGATGTCTTGAGGTCAGAGCGCATCGAAGGCCCCCTGTTTCTTGGCGAGCCAGAGATAGAGCGCCATGATGACGATCGGCACGACGGAGAAGGCGGCCGCCAGGGGCACGTTGCCGGCCGTTCCCTGCTGGGTATAGACCGCCTGGCCGATGAAGAGCCTGGACGAGCCGATGATCTGCGGGATGATATAATCGCCCAATGTCAGCGAGAAGGTGAAGATCGAGCCGGCGACGATGCCGGGCAATGCCAGCGGCAGCAGCACGGTGCGGAAGGTTTGGCGCGGCGTGGCGCCGAGATCGGACGAGGCCTCGATCAGGTTGCCGGGCACACGCTCGAGGGCTGCCTGTGTCGGCAGGATCATATAAGGCAGCCAGATATAGACGAAGACGATGAAGGTGCCGAGGTAGCTCACCGAAAGCGAATTGCCGCCGATAACAGGCAGGTTCAGGATGCCGTCCAGCAGCCAAGAGAGATGCACCTTCTCGAAGATCCAGGTGAGTATGCCTTCCTTGGCGAGGATGAGCTTCCAGGCGTAGATCTTGACGAGATAGCTCGACCAGAGCGGCAGCATGATGCCGAGATAGAAAAGCGCCTTCCATTTGCCTTGCGCATAACGCGCTGTGTAGTAGGCGATCGGGAAAGCGATCAAGGCGGAAGCGATGGTCACCAGCGCTGCCATGACGAAAGTGCGGATGATGATGTCGAAATTCGTCGGGTTTAGAAGCTGCGCATAGGTCGAAAGGGTGAATTCGTAATTCACCAGGCCTGAGAAATCGTCGATCGAAAAGAAACTCTGCAGAAGCAGGGCGAGCAGCGAACCGATATAGATGATGGCGAGCCAAAGCAGCGGCGGCGTCAGCATCAGGAAGAGCAGCAGTTTCGGGTGCCGCCAGAAGACATCGGACAGCCGGCCGAAGAGGCCGCCGCGCCCCGGAAGAATCGATGTCGCCTCATTGGAGGTGATGAAGATCGCCGTCATGCCGCGTCATCCATGTAGTGGATATCGCCGGGCTGCCAGGCAAGGCGTATGCCGGCGCCGACGACAGGCACATCTGCGCCCGCCGGCAGCATCACATGCAGCCGCGCCCCCCGGAGGCCAACGGTGAGGCGCGTGGCTGCGCCGAGGAAGCTCGCATTGTCGACCTGCGCCTCGACGCCGTCGCCTGCCAGCCGGATTGCTTCGGGACGAAGGCTTGCCCAGCGTCTTTCGCCGCCGAACGAGGCCATCAGATCAGGCGCGATGACATTCGACGAGCCGACGAAATCGGCGACGAAGCGGTTCTTCGGGCGGCGGTAGATATCCTGCGGCGTGCCCTCCTGCACGATGTTGCCATCGTTGAAGACGGCGACGCGGTCGGCCATGGACAGGGCCTCGCCCTGATCGTGAGTGACAAAGATGAAGGTGATGCCGAGCGCGCGCTGGAGGCTCTTCAACTCCTCCTGCATCTGTTCGCGCAGTTTCAAGTCCAGGGCGCCGAGCGGCTCGTCGAGCAGCAGCACCTTCGGCTTGTTGACGAGCGCGCGGGCCAGGGCCACGCGCTGGCGCTGGCCACCGGACAGCTGGCCGGGGCGGCGGGCGCCGTAACCCGGCAGCTTGACGAGCTCGAGGGCGTCGCCTGCTGCCTTCATCCGCTCCGCCTTGCCGATGCCCTTGACCATCAGCCCGTAGGCGACATTGTCGAGGATGTTCAGATGCGGGAAGAGCGCGTAGTCCTGGAATACAGTGTTGACGTTGCGGCGATAGGGCGGGACGCCCTCGGCCGTCTCGCCGAAGATCTGGATATGGCCCGATGTCGGCTGTTCGAAGCCGGCTATCAATCGCAGGCACGTCGTCTTGCCCGAGCCGGAGGGGCCAAGCATCGCGAAGAACTCGCCCGGCGCGATCTCGAGATCGACGCCGTCGACGGCGCGAACCTGACCGAAATGGCGCGATACCTGCTGGAAACGAACGGCTGACGTCATTGGGGGCTCCGGCTTCTTTGCTTTTAGAGAGGCTGCGGTCTTGGTTCATATGACCCCGCCCCAAACCCCTCCCCACGAGGGGAAGGGGCTTAATCTGCCGTACCCCTTTCGCAAATACCTTGGTGTTTCGGCAGGAATTCGGCGGTGCCACTCGGAGCCCCTCCCGCTTGTGGGGAGGGGTTGGGAAGGGGTCTCACGCTACAACGGTCATCTCGGTGAGGACGTAAATTACCGCCCGCCGATCACGCCGATATAATCCGACACCCAACGATGGTACGGCACGCATTCGCTCTGGGTGGCGCATTTGGCGACCGGGGTCTTCCAGAACTTGATCTTGTCGAAGTGATCGAAGCCGTTGGTGGCGCAGCCGGCATCGCCCATCAGTTCGTTGCCCTTGCAGGCGGCGGGAACGGAGGGAACGGCGCCGAACCAGGCGGCGGCGTCGCCCTGGACCTTGGCCTTCAGCGAATGTTCCATCCACATATAGGCGCAGTTCGGATGCTCGCTGTCGGCGTGCAGCATGGTGGTATCGGCCCAGCCGGTCACGCCTTCATCCGGGAAGGTGGAGGCGATCTTCTGCTTGTCGGCCTGCAGCAGGTTCACCTGGAAGGGCCAGGAGCCGGAAGCGACGACGCCTTCGTTCTTGAAATCGTCGATCTGGATCATCGCGTCGTGCCAGTAGCGCGAGACGAGCTTGCGCTGCCCGCGCAAGAGGTCGAGGGCGGCCTTGTACTGGTCCTCGTTCAGCTCATAGGGGTCCTTGATGCCGAGATCCGGCTTATGGGCCATCAGATACATCGCGGCGTCGGCGATGTAGATCGCACCGTCATAGGCCTGGACGCGGCCCTTATTCGACTTGCCGTCGGGCAGCGTCTGCTCTTCGAAGACGACATTCCAGCTCGTCGGCGCCTTGTCCTTGAAGGCGTCGGTATTGTACATCAGCACGTTCGGCCCCCAGAGATAGGGCACGCCGTAATGCACGCCGCCGACCGTGTACCACGGGCCGTTCTGCAGGCGCTCGTCGACGGTCTTGAAGCTCGGGATCAGATCGGTGTTGATCGGCTGGACACGTTTGCCGGCGATGAGGCGGAGCGAGGCGTCGCCCGATGCGGTGACGAGATCGAAGCCACCCTCGTTCATCAGCGATACCATTTCATCGGAGGTGGCGGCGGTCTTGACGGAGACCTTGCAGCCGGTCTCCTTTTCGAAATCGGTGACCCAGTCGTAATTCTTATCGGTTTCGCCGCGCTCGATATAGCCGGCCCAGGCCACGATGCTGACCGCACCTTCGCCCTTGCCGAGTGACTTGAGCGGTTCTGCGGCGATCACCTGCGTGGCGAAACTCAAGCAGGCGATGGCTGCCGTGCAGGATTTCAAGAGATTCGTCATCATCCGTCTCCCGGTTTGGTGCCACTTCTGTGGCGCTTTGTTCCCGCTTGAAAAGGTGACGTGAAAAGTTCGCTTTCGCAAATTCATTTATCAGAAAGGCGATATCGGAAATTCCGATATCAGCGGACGCGGCCAGAGCGCATGCTTTCGGCGATGCCGACAAAATCGCGTGCTGCCTGCGGCAGGCTGGAACCCTTGCGCCAGACCATGCCGACCTGAACGACCGGCAGCGAGCCCGAGACATCGCGGCTTTCGATGCGGTCGCCTTCCAGCGACCATGGTCGGTAAACGAGATCGGGAAGCAGGGCTACGCCGGCGCCTGTCGCAACCAGGCTTCGCACCGCTTCCACCGAGCGGGTGCGGAAGGCGACATGCGGGCGGGCGCCGAGGGCTGAGAGCAGCTTGCCGGTGTTCTCCTCGATTTCGTCGACCGTCAGCATGATCAGCGGTTCGCGGGCGATATCGGCGACCGAGATGATGTCGGCCGACACCAGTGGGTGGCCCATCGGCAGCCATAGTCGATAGGGCGAGGTCTCGAGGATTTCCGCCTGCAGCGCCATGCGGTCGCGCAGGTTTGATATCACCATGACGGCGACATCCAATTCGCCGCCGACCAGCAGATGTTCGAGATAACCGCCATTGTCCTCGATGGCGCTGACCTCGATGCCCGGGCAGGCGCGGCGGTATCGCGCCAGCAGGTCGGAGAGCACGTAGCCGGCGACAAGCGAGGTAACGCCGATGTTCAGCGTGCCGGAAAGAGCGCTTTGCTGGCCGGAAAAGCTGGTCCGAGCATCGGAGACAGAGGCCAGGATCTTCGTCGCGTGACGCAGGAATTGGTGGCCGTTATGGGTGATCGTCAGGCCGCGCGGATGGCGCTCGAAGAGCTCGACGCCGAGGTCGGTTTCGAGCTCCTTCAGTGCTTCCGTCACCGAGGATTGCGAGATCGAAAGATTCTGCGCGGCTCGCGTCACCGAACCCTGTTCGGCGACGGCGACGAAATATTGAACCTGGCGAAGCGTGAAGGCCATGGGCGTTTAGAGCATGGCGGAACAGGCCGTGGCAAGCGGCCGGAAAAAGCGGACCTTTTTTGGTGTTTTCCCAAAATGGGTCAGGCTTCGCATGCCCACTTAAACTTTCGGAAACGTCATTTCCTTAGCGTTCTTAGCACTTGTCCTGCGTTGGAGTTTCAGATGGCGGAGCAGTTGGCGTGAAGGCCTTACTGCGCATCTTCCGGCCTTCCCGGAAATTGGCAATCATCATCGGTGGAGTCGCTCTTCTCATGGGCGTGTCCGGCGGTGCGGCGGTCTATGTCGGCAAGGACAGGCTGATCGGTGCAGCTGGTGGTAGCTACGGGCTCGAATGCAGCGACGTCAACCTGGTGACGATCCGGAAGCAGGACCACGTCTGGGTACGCAAATACATCAAGACCGAACCGACCGATGGGATGACCCGCGTCAAGACCGCGCTTCGGGTCGCCCAAGCCGTTTATGCCGCGCAGAAGCCGGATCTGGTCCAGGTGGTGGTGCTCGACGACAACGGCCCGACGTTGCGTGCCGACATTCGCGGCCGCGCGATCGGCGCCGATGTCGTCTATATCCCGCATCCCGACAAGACCGTTCCCGGCCTCGACGACAAGTCCTATACAGCGCGCTACTATGACGGCAAGGCCAGCGAAAACGGACTGTTCTTTGGCGAGCGGATAGAGATGCCGTTTGACGAGATCGCCATGATCAGCGCCGCTTTCAAGGATCCCGAGGATTGCGTCGACCCGGTCGCGGTTGCTTCCACAAAGGGTGAGGGCAAGGCAGCCGGCGGGCACGGCGTAGCGCCCAAGGATGCAGCCACTCCAGCAAAAGCCGCTGCCGAAGAGGCGCCGCCAGCCAAGAGCGGGCACTAGACCCAAAAAGCATCAGGCGGCAGGCCTGATATTTTCTCTTATCAGCGAGGCGTCGCGCGCCGGCGGCTGGCCAAAGAAGCGTGCATATTCCCTGGTGAATTGGGAAGCGCTTTCGTAGCCCACGGAATAGGCGACGGAGGATGCATTTCCGGATTGGGAAATCAGAAGCTGGCGGGCCTGCAACAGGCGGATGCGCTTTTGGAACTGGATCGGGCTCATCGCCGTCACAGCTTTGAAATGGCGATGAAAGGCCGAGACGCTCATGGCGGTGAGGGCGGCGAGTTTTTCGACCTCGACCGCTTCCGAATAGTGTTCGCGAACCCAGCGGATGGCGAGCCGTATCCGCGACAGGGCGCTATCAGGTGCTGCGATATCGCGCAGCATCCAGCCCTGCGGTCCCTGCAGCACGCGATAGAGGATTTCGCGTTCGTAGGCCGGGGCAAGGGCAGGGACATCCTGTGGGCGCTCCATGAGCTGCAGCATCCTCAGCCAGGCACCCAGAAGTTCCGGCGTCATGCGACAGACGGAATAGCCGCCGGTTTGTCCCTCCTGATAGGATTGCGGCGGAAGATCCAGAAGAAGCGCTGCGACCCTTGCCGGATCGAGCGATAGGCTGACGCCGATATAGGGCCGGTCGGGACCTGCCTGTTGCACCATGCCCGTCGCCGGCACATCGATCGATATCACGAAGTAGCTCGCTGGATCGTAATAATAGTCCTGCCCGGCGATCGTCAGCGTCTTGCTGCCATCAAGGATCAGGTTGACCATCGGCTCATAAACGGCGCCGAGCTTGTGTTCGGGGATCTCCCCCTTGACCATCAGGATGCCGGGGATGCCGGTTTCCGTCGGGCGGTTTTCAGCATGGGCCGTCAGGCGGCGCATCTCTTCGAGCATCGTTTGCATGGCGAAATCCTGGACCAGCAAATGGTGGGACGCAAGGCAAAAGCAGGAATAGGCAAGAACGAGGCAGTTTCCGGCGGAGTGCAGGCCGGCTGTTTCCCATAGCTTCCGGCCATCGAAGCAAAAGGAGACAGAGATGAAAATCGCAATCATTACCGGCGGCAGCCGTGGCATTGGTCAATCGGCAGCGCAGGAATGCGCAAGGCGCGGCATGGGTGTCATCCTCACCTACAACAGCCACAAGCCAGGTGCGGATGACGTCATCGCCGAGATCAAGACAGAAGGTAGTCAAGCCGTTGCGCTTGCCCTCGATGTCGGTGATGCCGACAGCTTTCCGGCCTTCGTGACGGAGGTGAAACGGCTGCTTTCCACTTATTGGGGCCGGAATACGTTTGACTGCCTCGTCAACAATGCCGGTTTCGGCATGTTCAATCTCATGGAGACGGTGACGACAGGCCACTTCGACGCTCT
The DNA here is from genome assembly GCF_025152725.1 of Rhizobium sp. SRDI969. Lineage (NCBI taxonomy): Bacteria > Pseudomonadati > Pseudomonadota > Alphaproteobacteria > Hyphomicrobiales > Rhizobiaceae > Rhizobium > Rhizobium sp. SRDI969. The sequence goes on along the minus strand of NZ_CP104035.1, from coordinate 3,804,251 downwards.
GATGAATGTCCACCTGAAAGGGCCGTTCTTCCTGACGCAGGCCTTGCTGCCGCTGATGGTCGACGGCGGCGTGATCCTCAATGTAACGAGCGCTTCGGTTCGCGTCGCAACAGCTGGTGTCGCGCCCTATGCAGCCCTCAAGTCCGGACTTGAAACGTTGACCCGCTATCAGGCGAAGGAGTTCGGCAATCGCAGGATCCGCGCCAATGCTATCTCGCCCGGTCCCATCCGCACCAATCTTGCCGACGCTGCGCTGGACAAGAACCCGGAGTTCGCCGCGTTGCTTGCCTCACAGACGGCTCTCGGCCGTATCGGCGAAGCCGAGGATGTCGGCCGCGTCATCGCCATGCTCGCGTCCGACGACAGTGCATGGATCAATGCGCAGACAATCGAAGTCGCCGGCGGCTACATGATCTAAGTGTGACGACGAACGCGGTCATTCACAAGCCAACGAAATAAGGTCACTCCGTCATCGACCAATCCACTGTGTCTTCGTCCGTCGGCTGAGTTTTCGCTAGAGCACTTCCGTTTTTCTTCGAATCACGGAAGTGCTCTATCTCTTTGTGTTCACGCAATTCCGGACGCAAGACCGCTGCGCACTTTTGCTGAAATTGCTCTAGCCTGCCTAAAACAAAACGGAGCGTCCTTTCGGGCGCTCCGTTTTTTCAGTTAAAAAATGTGGTTCTCAGTCGGCTTTGTTGCGGCGGGCCGGGAAGAGAATGACGTCGCGGATAGACGGCGCATTGGTCAGAAGCATGATGAGACGGTCGACGCCAATGCCGAGGCCACCTGCTGGCGGCATGCCCTGGTCGATGGCGTCGAGGAATTCCTCGTCCAGCTGCTTTTCCTTTTCGCCGCGGGCATGCGCCAGTTCGAGCTGCTCGACCATGCGGCGGCGCTGCTCCTCGGGATCGTTCAGCTCCGAGAAGGCGTTGCCGAGTTCCCAGGCGTTGCAATAGGTCTCGAATCGCTCGACCAGGCGCGGCTCGCCCGGCACTTCCTTGGCGAAGGGCGATATGTCCTTCGGGAAATGCGTGACATGCGACGGCTGGATCAGCGTGGATTCGACCTTTTCCTCGAAGATGAAGGCGAGGCATTCGCCCCAGGTCCAATCCTTCTCGACCGCAAAGCCGGCAGCCTTGGCGGCGGCGCGCGCCTCTTCATCGGTCTTGATGGCGAGGAAGTCGATGCCGGTCGCTTCCTTGACGGCATCCGGCATCGGAACGCGCTTGAACGGACCCTTGAAGGACATGGTCTTGTCGCCGAAGGGGAATTCCGTCGCACCGTGAATGGAGAGCGCTAAATTCTCGAACAGCCGCTCGACGAGGTCCATGATGTCCTCGTAATCGGCATAGGCCCAGTAACACTCCATCATGGTGAATTCGGGATTGTGCCGGGTGGAAACGCCTTCGTTGCGGAAGTTGCGGTTGATCTCGAAGACCTTGTCGGTCAGCCCCGAGACCAGCGTGCGCTTGAGGAACAGTTCCGGCGCGATGCGCAGGTACATGTCGAGTTTCAGCGTGTTGTGATGGGTCTTGAACGGCTCGGCGGTGGCGCCGCCATAGACCGAATGCAGCATCGGCGTCTCGACTTCCATGAAGCCGTCATTTTCCATGAAGCGGCGGATGCCGGACAGGATCTTCGAGCGCTGCTGGAAGCGGAGCTTCGAATCCTCGTTGGTCATGATGTCGAGATGGCGCTTGCGATAACGCAGTTCGATGTCGGAGAGACCGTGCCACTTCTCGGGCATCGGTAAGAGCGACTTCGTTAGCATGGTGATCGTCTGCGCGTTGATCGTCAGCTCGCCCCGCTTGGTGCGGCGCACGATACCGGTGACGCCGATGATGTCGCCGATGTCGATCATCGGCAGCAGGGCGCGGGCTTCTTCCGGGGTCGTGTCCTTGTGACTGAAAATCTGGATCTTGCCGCCGGCATCGTGGATGTCCATGAACATGCCGGAGTTGCGCGACGAGTATACGCGGCCGGCGACGGTGACGACATCCTGCGTCTCGACGTCAGGTTCCAGGTTCTCGTATTTCGCGATCAGCTCGGCATTGGTCATCGTGCGGTGGAAATGCGCCGGATAGACCTCGCCGATCTGCTCGCGCAGCAGCTTCAGCTTCTGGGCGCGCACTTCCGTGGCGTCGGAGGAAAGGGTGTTTTCGGTCTTGTTGTCAGCCACTGTCGAAATCCTCTGACTGTTCTTACTTCGAGCCGACGAGGGCGGCGACCGCCTGCGAGGCGAGCTTCAGGCGCTGACGCACGACGGACCGGCCAAGGATCGCCATGGAATCGAAGAGCGGCAGGGAACGCGACGAGCCGGATACGGCGACGAAGAGCGGCGAGACCACGACCTTCAGCTTCTTGCCCATACGGTCGGCGATCGCGCGCAGCTCCGCCTCGATCGTCTCGACCTTCCATTCCAGGATCTTTTCGAGATCCGGCTGAACGGTGTTGAGGATCTCCAGAATCTCTTCCGGCGGTGACTTGATCTTGGCGAAGTCGGAAGGCTGCAGGCCAAGATCGGATTTCAGCAGGAAACCGGCGAGATCGGGCAACTCGCCGAACTTGGAAATGCGCGTCTGCGACAGGCGCAGACCTTCCTTCAGGCGGTCGTTTTCCATCGCCCAGGTCAGTACACGTGCTTGGAATTCCTCTTCTGAGAGCTTCTCGCGGATCCAGCGGCCATTCAGCCAATCGAGCTTCTGAATGTCGAAGATCGCACCGGCCTTGGAGAGGTTTTCCGGATCGAACTTCTCGGAGAGCTCGTTGATATCAAGCAGCTCTTCGCCTTCGGCGATCTGGATGAAGAACAGACCGAGGAAGTTCATCAGCGCTTCCGGGATATAGCCGAGCGCGGAGTAATAGGAAATCGAGGTCGGGTTCTTGCGCTTCGACAGCTTCGACTTGTCGGAGTTGCGCATCAGCGACAGATGCATGAAGACCGGCTCGTCCCAGCCGAAATAGCGATAGAGCAGGATGTGCTTCGGCACCGAAGCCAGCCATTCCTCGCCGCGCGCCACATGGGTGATCTTCATCAGATGGTCGTCGATGACGTTGGCCATGTGATAAGTCGGCATGCCATCAGCCTTGACGAGCACTTGCATGTCGACGGAATCCCAGGGGATGCTGACGTCGCCGTAGACGCCGTCCGTGAAGTCGCAGGAGCCTTCGGCCGGGATCTTCATGCGGATGACGGTCGTCTCGCCGGCGGCCATGCGCGAGGTGACTTCCTCGGCCGTGAGGTTGAGGCAGAGACCATCATACTTCGGCGGCTTGCCGGCGGCGCGCTGAGTTTCGCGCATCTGCTCCAGCCGCGCGGGCGTGCAGAAACAGCGGAAGGCATGGCCCTTGTCCAGCAATTCTTGCCCGTAAGGATGGTACATTTCCTTGCGGTCGGATTGGCGATATGGGCCGTAGGGGCCGCCGATATCAGGGCCTTCCTTCCATTCCAGCCCGCACCATTTCAGTGCGTCCAACACCTTCGTTTCGAATTCCGGGGTCGAGCGCGTCGCATCGGTATCCTCGATGCGAAGGATGAACTCGCCACCGTGCTTCTTGGCGAAAAGGTAGTTGAAAAGAGCGATGTAAGCGGTGCCGACATGCGGCTCGCCTGTCGGCGAGGGAGCGATGCGGACGCGGACGCCGGTAGCTGTCCCGGAAACTGTCATTGTGTGTGCCCGTCAATAAGTACCGGACGGCTTTCATGGGGAAAGCGACGTGCGGCCGGAAGGATGCAGATATCTTCATCGGCAAACCGGCCGGAAAAGGGCATGCGCCCGCACCATCCGCCGATCGTCCGTTCGGCTGGCCTTAGGCCATATTCAACCGGTCGCGTCAAGAAAAACCATGCCTGCAAAGGCCTTGATGGCGGTGTGTGAGGGCGCGCCGGTTCCGCCGCGCCCTCCTGCCCAGCCTCAATGCGCGGCGTCGCGTTTACGTTTGCGGGCGTTGCGCGCGAACATGTTCAGCACCTCGACCAGCGCCGAGAAGGCCATGGCGGCGTAAACGTAGCCCTTCGGCACATGGAAGCCCATGCCTTCGGCGATCAGCGTCGTGCCGATCATCAGCAGGAAGGCGAGCGCCAGCATGACAATCGTCGGGTTCCTCTCGATGAAGTTGGCAAGCGGGGTCGCGGCAACAAGCATGACGGTGACGGCGGCGACGACGGCGACCACCATGATCGGCAGATGCGGCGTCATGCCGACGGCGGTGATGATGCTGTCGACGGAGAAGACGAGGTCGAGCAACAGGATCTGGCCGATGGCCGATGCAAAGCCTGTCGTGACGGATTTCGCGATGAAATCCTCCTGATGATCGATCGGATCGACGGTGTGATGGATTTCCTTGGTGGCCTTCCAGACGAGGAACAGACCACCGGCAATCAGGATCAGATCCTTCCAGGAGAAGCCGTGGCCGAAGGCTTCAAACAGCGGTTCGGTCAGTTGCACGATCCAGGCGACGGTGCCGAGCAGGGCGAGGCGCATGACGAGCGCAAGACCGATGCCGGTCTTGCGCGCCTTCTCCCGGTGCTCAGGCGGCAGTTTGTTGGTGAGAATGGAAATGAAGATCAGGTTGTCGATCCCGAGAACGACTTCCATCACCACCAGCGTGATGAGCGCCACCCAGGCGGCCGGATCCTGAATGAGCGTCATGATTTCCTGCATCAGCGTATATCCCCTTCGCGTCACATACGTGAATGACGCTCGCAATGTAATGTTGCCGGCCTGCCAGGCAAGCGCCGCAAGGGGTATACGAAACCGATGTGACTTTTATTCCCTACAACAGGATGATTTAAGGCCGGGTCGGCCTTAAATTTGAATCCTGTTCTAAATTAAAGAGTTAGAGCATGACGTCCGAAAACCGCTCGCACTTTTCGGCATCATGCTGTGATCGGCAACCAGATTTCGGTGACGCCCATGCCGGTATAGGGGTCGAAGCGCTCGTCGTAGCGTTCGAACATGTCGGGTGTCTCGCCGTGCTCCAGGCCTGAGGTCGGCCACCATGCGCCAAAAATCCGGTTCATCGTCGCCGGAATGCCGGAGACATGGCCGCGATGAGCAAAGACGACGTAGCGCTGGCCCGGTAGCTTGAGCGTTGCAAAATCCGCCGGCAGATCGCCGGCATCGGAAATTTCGACCGCAGCCATATAGCGGAATTTCTCCACTTCGCCGTCGATATGGGTACAGATGCCGTAGGCGACATTGCCTTTCTGGCCGGAGATATGTCCGAAATGGGCATTGAATTTCTGCCAAAGAGAGGGGATGGCGGCATTGCCGCCATAGGGGTAGGTCTCCTGCAAGCCGGCAAACAGCATCGGCTGGAGGGTTTCGAAGCGGGGCGGTTCGAGGTCGCTGAGGTGGGCGGGGTCCATTCTGATCGGCTCCAGCAAGACAAGGTTACGAGCGTGCCCCTGTCTGCGCACCGCATCCGGCGTCATGCCGAACTGGTCGCGGAAGGCACGGGTGAAAGCCTCGTGCGAGCCGTAGCCCGCACAAAGCGCAACCTCGAGAATGGTGGATGAACCGCCGACCAGTGTGGGCACGGCGCGGCTGAGGCGGCGCCCTCTTATATAGCTGCTGATCGAGTGGCCGGTGACGAGCCCGAAGACGCGCGACAGATGGTAGCGCGACAATCCGGCTGCTTCCGATATCTCTTCCAGCGATATATCGCTTTCGAAATGGCTCTCGATGAACCAGATCGCCCGTCCAACGGCGGTCATCCTCATTCTCCTGATTGCAGCTTCTTTCTTAGAGGAAGGCCGGCAGCCGGATTTGATCGCTGTTGCGGGATTTCGGCCGATGAAGCGCGACGGTCAAGAGTGCGGTCGGGCGGCCTGGTGCCGGGGCGCGCCGTAGGCGGCCATGAAGACCCGGATCGCGCCGCGGATAACGCGCTCGATTTCGTCGCGCGGCGGCGGCTCTTCCATGCTTCCGAACAGGCGGAGTTTGAAGAAACTGCCGCTGGCGAGATCGAGGAACTGGCCGGCGGCAAGATCGATGTCGTCGATCTCGAGTGCGCCTTCGGCGATGTGCCGTTTCAGGAAGTCGCGCATGATGGTGCGCAGGTTTTCCGGGCCCCTGAAGAAGCGTTGACAGAGCACCGGCATACGGTCGCGAACGCCGAGAACGGTGCGCATCGCGCTGATGACCTTTTCATCGGTCATATGAGTGACGAAGCTTATCCCAAATTCGTACAGGCCGGCCTCGGGATCGTCATGTTCGGCAAGCGCCGTGCGCACGGCCGCCACGAAGGCGGCGCGCTCGGTCTCGATCATCGCCGAAAACAGTTCTTCCTTGTTGGTGAAATAGACGTAGAGCGTTCCCTTCGAGACTCCGGCCTCGCGCGTCACGTCGTTCATGCTGGCGGCGTCGAAACCCATCTTCATGAAGACACGCTTGGCGCCGGCGAGGATCTGCTGGCGCTTGGCCGGATCTTCGCCTGCGGCAAATCGGCCTCCGGCAGCGGGAGGACTGAATACGGCGGCGTGGTCGGGTTTCAGCGTCATGTCCTCTTAACCGTGTTGACGGTTTCGCATTTTCTTTAAAGAAATCGAACCGATTGGTTCTATACATCTTGATATGACGATAAAACAGGTTTAAGTCAACTGAACCGAACCGTTCAGTTCGATTATTTACTCCAAGATCGGTAAAGTGGCCATGTCGAGCAACCAGAAGGGCAATGTCGCGCGGATCGTCAGCGAAAACGCCGAGACCGAAGAGCTAAAGTCCGAGGTCGCTGCCGTTGCAGAAGCTCCAGTGGCGGAAGCTCGCGAAGTGCCGTCTGCCCCCGCGCAGTTGGCGCCGGCTTCGGTCGCCGCACCCGCAACTGCGAAGAAGCGCCGTAGCCCGGTGCTACCGATCGTCGTGCTCGCCCTTCTCGCAGGCGGCGGCTGGTATGGTTACGAATGGTGGACGAACGGCCGCTTCATGGTGTCGACCGACGACGCCTATATCGAAGGCGATATCGCAACGATTTCGCCGAAGGTCACGGGCTACGTCGCGAAGGTGAACGTCGTCGCCAACCAGGAAGTCAAAGCGGGCGACGTGCTTGCCACGCTTGATAATGGCGACTATCAGAACGCCCTCGACTTGGCGCAGGCCCAGATCGTCACCGAACAGCTTTCGCTACAGCGTATCGACGCGCAGATCGAAGGCGCGAATGCGAGCCTCGTGCAGGCGCAGGCGCAGAAGGTGGCACTCGAAGCGGCCGTTCGCGGTGCCGAGATCACCCAGAAGCGCCAGAGCGACCTTCATGCGAAGTCGGTCGGGACCGCCGCCGATCTCGACAACGCCAATATCGCCCTCGACCAGGCCAAGGCCAATCTTGCCGGCGGCGACGCCAACATCACCGCTGCGCAGGCCAACATCACCATTCTCCAGGCCCAGCGCAAGGAAGCCGAAGGCTCGGTCCGTTCGCTTGAGATCTCGCGCGACAAGGCCGTCCGCGACCTTTCTTTCACAGTGCTCAAGGCGCCTTATGACGGCATTGTCGGCAACCGCTCCGTCCAGGAAGGCGACCTCGTCTCTCCCGGCCAGCGCCTGATGGCGCTCGTTCCGGTGCGCCAGCTCTATATCGATGCCAATTTCAAGGAAACGCAGATCCAGCATCTGGTGCCGGGCTCGAAGGTCAACGTCCATGTCGATGCCTATAGCGATCATCCGATCGTCGGCACCGTCGCATCGATCTCGCCGGCTTCCGGGTCGGTCTTTTCGATGCTGCCGCCGGAAAACGCCACGGGCAATTTCACCAAGGTGATCCAGCGGGTACCAGTGCGCATCGCGCTGCCGCAGGATGCGCTCGACAGCGGGCGTCTGCGCGCGGGCCTGAGCGTCGTCGTCGACGTCGACACCCGTACGGCGCCGAGCAAGTAAGCCTTCAGAGCAATTCCAGCAAAAGTGTGCAGCGGTTTTGCGTCCGGAATTGCGTGAAAACAAAGAGATAGAGCAATTCCGTGACTCGAAAAAAAACGGAATTGCTCCGGAAAAGGCGGAGGTGATCTGATGGCCGGGAGCGCGGCAGCAACAGCGGGAACGATTCCAGCAGCGCCTGCCCATGCCGACGAGCGCATGGATCCGAAGAAGCTCATCGCCTTCTTCGCGATGGTGCTCGGCATGTTCATGTCGATCCTCGACATCCAGATCGTCTCGGCCTCTCTTGCCGAAATCCAGGCCGGCCTTTCGGCAGGCAGCGACGAGGTCGGCTGGGTGCAGACGGCTTATCTGATCGCCGAAGTAATCATGATCCCGCTTTCCGGCACGTTGGCGCGCATTATCTCGACGCGTTATCTCTTCGCGATCTCGGCCGCCGGCTTCACCATGGCGAGCGCGCTTGCGGCGACGGCGACGAATATCGACCAGATGATCGTCTACCGCGTCATCCAGGGCTTCATCGGCGGCGGCATGATCCCGTCGGTTTTCGCGGCTGCCTTTACCATCTTCCCGCCTTCGAAGCGCAGCATCGTCTCGCCGATCATCGGCCTGATCGCGACGCTGGCACCGACCATCGGCCCGACGGTCGGCGGTTATCTCAGCCACGCCTTCTCCTGGCATTGGCTGTTCCTCGTCAACATCGTTCCCGGCATCATCGTCACGATCGTCACCTGGAACTTCATCGATTTCGACAAACCGGAACTGTCGCTCTTCAAGAAATTCGACTGGTGGGGGCTGATTTCGATGGGGGTGTTCCTCGGCGCGCTGGAATATGTGCTCGAAGAGGGCAATTCGAACGATTGGTTCAACGACAGTTCCATCACCATCGCAGCGATTGCCTCCAGCGTTGCAGCCATCGTCTTCTTCTACCGCGCCTTTACGGTGGATTTCCCCGTCGTCGACCTGAAGGCTTTCGCGAATCGGAATTTCTCGTTCGGTTCGGTGTTTTCTTTCGTCATGGGCATCGGTCTCTATGGCCTCACCTATATCTATCCGGTCTATCTCGGGCGCATCCGTGGCTATGATTCACTGATGATCGGCGAGACGATGTTCGTCTCCGGGCTGGCGATGTTCTTCACCGCGCCGATCGCTGGACGATTGTCGACCAAGATGGACCTGCGCCTGATGATGGCGATCGGCTTCGTCAGTTTCGCCGCCGGCACTTTCATCATGATGCATCTGACCGCGGATTGGGATTTCTACGAGCTGTTCATTCCGCAGATCTTGCGCGGTTTCGGACTGATGATGTGCATGGTGCCGATCAACAATATCGCGCTCGGCACAATGCCGCCCTCGCGCATTCGCGGCGCGTCCGGCCTTTTCAATTTGACCAGAAACCTCGGCGGCGCTGTCGGCCTTGCCGTCATCAACACCGTGCTCACCAGCCGCCAGGACGTGCATTACGAGCGGCTGCGGGAGAATATGGACTGGGGCAATCCGGCGGCGATCGACCAGATGAACAACATGGCCGCCAAGTTCAACACTTACGGCATGGACGGCGCCTCTGTGGCGATCAAGCAGATGGTCGGGCTTGCCACCAAGCAGGCGATCATCCTTTCCTTCAGCGACGTGTTCCTGATCCTGACCGCACTCTTCCTTGCCATGATCCTCGGTGTCGCCATGATCAAGAAACCCGCGCCGCAAGGCGGGGGAGGCGGTGGCGGCCACTGACCTCCGGCCAGCCGCCCCTTGAAAAGGCCCTCTTCGGAGGGCCTTTTTGTTGCTGTTCTCCGGCCGCTGTGTCATCAGGCGGATGATCGTCGGCTGGATCGGTGCGACTCGGGTAGGCAATGCCGGGAAAACGAAGCGGGAATCGGGTCGCTCGATTTTTTGATTTACGTACATCAAAATTGGCGCTAATGGTCTCGTCAGGAGGAATGATGAGGCCAACCGTTCACGATATCGCTGCTGCCGCCGGTGTCAGTCTCGCGACTGTCGACCGGGTCCTCAACCAGCGCCCCGGTGTGCGCCACGTCACGCGGGAAAAGGTCGAGACCGCGATCCGCGAGCTCGGTTATATCAGAGACGTCGCCGCCGCCAATCTTGCCAAGGGGCGCACCTATCCCTTGGTCTTCATCCTTCCGGCCAGCGACAATTCCTTCATGCACGGGCTCAATGCCGAGATCCGCCAGGCGATCGTCCGCTCGTCGGCCGAACGCACCGATATCCGCACCATCGAGGTGCCGGCCTTCGATCCCGCCGCCCTGGTCTCCGTGCTTGAAGGGCTTTCCCGGGAAAAGCCATGCGGCATTGCGCTGGTTGCGACCGATGCGCCCGAAGTACGCGCCGCCGTCGACAGGTTGGTTCGCGAGCGCTTTCCCGTCGTCACCCTGGTTTCCGATCTCACGGGGTCGCTACGCCATCACTATGCTGGTGTCGACAATATCGCAGCCGGCCGCACTGCCGCCCGCCTGCTCGGGCGATTCCTCGGGCCGCGAAAGGGCGAAATCGCCGTGCTCGCCGGCTCCATGCTGGTGCGTGACCATCGCGAGCGGCTGGAGGGCTTCACCGCTGTCATGGCCGAGGAATTTCCCGATCTTGCGATCCTGCCGGTTCTCGAAGGCCGCGACGACCCGGAGGTCGCCCATAGGCTCGTCGCCGACGCGCTCGGGAATGCCGGCATCATCGGCGTCTACAGCCTCGGCGCCGGCAATCGCGGCCTGATCCGGGCGTTGAAGGAGAAGGCCGTCGACCGCGTACTGACTGTCATTGCCCACGAACTGACTGCCCATACGCGCGCGGCACTGATCGACAATACGATCGATGCGATCCTCAACCAGGACGCCGGCCATGAGGTGCGGAGCGCCATCCGCGTGCTGAAAGCCAAGGCGGACGGGCTTGCCGTCATCGAAGCGCAGGAGCGCATCCGCCTCGACATATTCCTGAAAGACAATCTGCCGTAACGGCAAAGGGAGAAATGCCACATGTACCTGGGTCTCGATCTCGGAACCTCCGGCGTCAAGGCGATGCTGATCGACGGCGATCAGAAGATCGTCGGCTCGGCCAATGGTTCGCTCGACGTGTCGCGTGCGCATTCCGGTTGGTCGGAGCAGGAGCCGGCCCACTGGGTGCGCGCCACGGAAGAGGCGGTCGCCGGCCTCAAGGCGAAGCATCCGAAGGAGCTTGCCGCGGTCAAGGGCATCGGGCTTTCCGGACAGATGCACGGCGCGACGCTCATCGATGCCACCGACAAGGTCCTGCGCCCCTGCATCCTCTGGAACGACACGCGCAGCTACGTCGAGGCCGCGGCACTCGATGCCGATCCGCGCTTTCGCGCGCTCACGGGCAACATCGTCTTTCCCGGTTTCACGGCGCCGAAGCTCGCCTGGGTCGAAAAGCATGAGCCCGATGTTTTCGTCAAGATCGCCAAGGTGCTCTTGCCGAAGGACTATCTGCGTCTTTGGCTGACCGGCGAATATATCTCGGAAATGTCGGATTCGGCCGGCACTTCCTGGCTCGACGCCGGCAAACGCGCCTGGTCGTCCGAACTGCTCGCCACCACCAAGCTTTCTAAGGAGCAGATGCCGGCGCTTGTCGAAGGCACCGAGCAGGCCGGCAAGCTGCGGTCCGAACTGGCGGCGCAATGGGGCATATCAGGCGATGTCGTCGTGGCCGGTGGCGCAGGCGACAATGCGGCCTCTGCCTGCGGCATGGGCACGGTCAGCGATGGTGCAGCCTTCGTCTCGCTCGGCACCTCGGGCGTGCTTTTTGCCGCCAACGCTTCCTATCTTCCGAAGCCGGAAAGTGCCGTGCATGCCTTCTGCCACGCGTTGCCGAACACCTGGCACCAGATGGGTGTCATCCTGTCGGCCACCGATGCGCTCAACTGGCATTCCGGTGTCACCGGCAAGTCGGCCGCCGATCTCACCGGCGAAGTCGGCGAGACCCTGAAGGCTCCCACCGGCGTTACCTTCCTGCCCTATCTCTCCGGCGAGCGCACGCCGCACAATGATGCCGTCATCCGCGGCGCCTTCATCGGCCTCGAACATGAAAGCAGCCGTGTCGTTCTCACCCAGGCGGTACTCGAAGGCGTCGCCTTCGCCATCCGCGACAATCTCGAAGCGTTGCGCTCGGCCGGCACCGGCATATCCCGGGTCACGGCAATCGGCGGCGGTTCGCGCTCGCGTTACTGGCTGGCGTCGATCGCGACCGCCCTCGGCGTTCCGGTCGACCTCCCGGCCGACGGCGATTTCGGTGCGGCCTTCGGCGCCGCCCGTCTGGGCCTGATTGCGGCAACAGGGGCGGATCCCATTGCCGTCTGCACGCCGCCAATAACAGCCGGAACGATCGAGCCGGTGTCCGCACTGAGCGGCGCTTATGAGGATGCTTACAAGCGCTACCGCGCGCTTTATCCGGCGATCAAATCGCTGGCGCACTGAGAACTGGAGCCGGCGGCCCCCTCATCCGCCTGCCGGCACCGACCGGGGTCGAGCCACGGGTCTCAACCCGTCCTTCGGACCCCCGAGGGGAGAAGAGGTTCGCAGCGGCGCCTCATTCCCCTTCTCCCCTGGGGGAGAAGGTGGCCCGAAGGGTCGGATGAGGGGGCTGCACGGCACGAACGATAAGACTGAATTACGAACCCAAGGAGAACCAACATGAGCACCGGATTTTTCGGCGATATCCAGAAAGTAAAATACGAAGGCCCGGACAGCACCAATCCGCTGGCCTTCCGCTATTACCAGCCGGACGAGATCGTCATGGGCAAACGCATGAAAGACCATCTGCGCTTTGCAGTGGCCTATTGGCATACCTTCACGTGGCCAGGCGGCGACCCGTTCGGCGGCCAGACCTTCCTGCGTCCCTGGTTCGAGGACTCGATGACGGCCGCCAAGCTCAAGGCCGACGTCGCCTTCGAATTCTTTTCGCTGCTCGGCTCGCCCTATTACTGCTTCCATGACGCCGACGTACGTCCCGAAGGCAAGAATTTCGCCGAGAACACCAAAAACCTCAACGAAATCGTCGATTATTTCGCCGAGAAGCAGGCGGCAACCGGCACCAAGCTGCTCTGGGGCACGGCGAACCTCTTCTCCCACCGTCGCTATATGTCGGGCGCTGCGACCAATCCGGATCCCGACGTCTTCGCTTTCGCAGCCGCGACGGTCAAGACCTGCATCGATGCCACGCAGAAGCTCGGCGGAGAAAACTACGTGCTCTGGGGCGGGCGCGAAGGTTACGAGACGCTGCTCAACACCGATATCGGCCGCGAGCTCGACCAGCTCGGACGCTTCCTCAACCTCGTCGTCGAATACAAGCACAAGATCGGCTACAAGGGCACAATCCTGATCGAGCCGAAGCCGCAGGAGCCGACCAAGCACCAGTACGACTATGATGTCGCGACCGTCTATGGCTTCCTCAAGAAGCACGGCCTTGAAAACGAGGTGAAGCTCAATATCGAGCAGGGCCACGCGATCCTTGCCGGCCATTCCTTCGAGCACGAACTGGCGCTTGCCAATGCGCTCGGTATCTTCGGCTCGATCGACATGAACCGCAACGACTACCAGTCCGGCTGGGATACAGACCAGTTCCCGAACAATGTTCCCGAAATGGCGCTCGCCTATTACCATGTTCTGGTAGGCGGCGGCTTCAAGACCGGCGGCACCAACTTCGACTCGAAGCTTCGCCGTCAGTCTCTCGACCCGGCGGATCTGCTGATCGGCCATATCGGCGGCATGGATTGCTGCGCCCGCGGCCTGAAGGCCGCTGCCAAGATGATCGAGGACAAGGCTCTGTCGCAGCCGCTCGCCGATCGTTATGCCGGCTGGGAATCCGCCGAGGCGCAGAAGCTCTTCCGCGGCGAGTATTCGCTGGATGAGATCACCCACTATGTCGAGAGCCACGACGTCAACCCGCAGCCAAGGTCGGGCAAGCAGGAATTGCTCGAGAACGTCGTCAACCGCTACGTCTGATAAAGCGCGCCGGGGGTCATCGGCCGCCGGCGCAACCCTCTCCGGCCGGAAGCTTTCAGCCTATATGGGCTTACCGTTTCAACCAGTTGCGCGACGGCGCCGAGACGGAGTTCCGAACCACCAGATCCGGCCTCAGCAGGATTTCCGTTTCGGTCGGCCGGCCATCGGACAGAAGTTCCAGCAGCAGCGCCATTGCCTGCTTGCCGATTGCCGTTCTCGGCTGGCGGATGGTGGTCAACGGTGGGGATATGAAGACGGCCTGCGGCACGTCGTCGAAACCGGTCACCGAGAAATCCCGTGGAATGTCGTAGCCTCGCGCGCGGAGGCCGACCATGACGCCGATTGCCGTCTGGTCGTTGACGCACATGAAGGCGGTCGGAAGCGTGTCGCGCATGAAAAGCTGTTCGACCGCATGCCGCCCGCTTTCGATCGTGCCGTCACCTTCGAGCACGATCCTGGTGTCGGGTGGGATGCCGGCGGCGTCGAGGCCGGCATCGTAACCCATGCGCCGTCTGGTGTAGGCAAGCCGAGTGCGCGAATCGCCGATGAAAGCGATCTTGCGATGCCCTTCGGCCAGCAGCAGGTCCACCGCTTTGCGAGCACCCTCGGTATCGTCGACGCCGACATAGGGAATGCCGCCGTTGAAGACGGGCTCGAAAACGCCGACGCTCGGCGGCAGCCGCGCGGTCATGGTCTGATGACCAAAGGGCAGGATGCCGGTGAAGAGAATCAATCCGGCCGCTTGGTTGGAATTGAAGAATTTCAAATATTCCAGGCCGCGCTGGGCATCGTTCTGGGTGTGGCCGATCAGGATGCCGTAGCCATGCGCGCGCGCTTCGTTCTCCAGGCCGACGAGAATGTTGGAGAAATTCGGATCGCCGATATCGGGCGCCACGACGAGGATCATGTTGGAGCGGCCGAGCCTCAGGCTACGCGCCATGGCATTGGTCGTATAGCCGGTGATGGCGATCGCCTGGTTGACCTTTAGGCGGGTGGAGTTGGCGACCTTCTCCGGCATGTGGATTGCCCGGGAAACCGTCGCGATAGAGACCTCGGCGATCCGGGCGACGTCTTCGATGGTTGCGGGCGTGGAATTCGACACTTGGCTCTGCCTTGGGGCTGTCTTCGCCGCGACACTACACAGACTTGTCGAGAGGTCAAAGGCAGGCTTCAACTGATCTGTGTAAATCAACGATGTAAACCTTTACACGATCTATGTAAAGGTTTACATAAGGCTTCAGAGCGGATGGGATGCCGCTTTGGGAGGGTCAGATGACTGTGGAAGCTGCCGACACCGCACCTGTGGTGCTGTCCGCCAGGCGCATATGCAAATCCTTCAGTGGAGTGCAGGTCCTCTTCAGCGTGAACTTCGATCTCCGCGCCGGCGAAATCCATGCCCTTATGGGTGAAAATGGCGCCGGCAAATCCACGCTCGTCAAGGTTTTGTCCGGTTTCGAGCAGCCGAGTTCCGGTGAAATCCTGCTCGACGGCAAGCCCGTCGTGCTGCCGCCTAATGGCGCCGCCGAGGCGCTCGGCATCGTCATCATTCACCAGGAATTCAACCTCGCCGAACATCTGACCGTGACGGAGAGCCTCTTTCTCGGGCGCGAAGTCACGCGCTTCGGCATGCTCGACCGCAAATATATGCGGTCGGAGACACGCAAGGTTCTCGACGTGCTCGGTTCGCATGTCGATGAGAACGCGCTGGTCAGCACGCTTTCCATCGCCGACAAGCAAATGGTCGAAATCGCCAAAGCGATCAGCCGCGACGCGCGGGTGGTGTTCATGGACGAGCCGACCGCGGTGCTGTCGCGAGAAGAGACCAATATGCTGTTCAAGCAGGTTCGCAAGCTTCGCGACCAGGGTACCAGCTTCGTCTTCGTGTCCCACAAACTCGACGAGGTGATGGAATTGACCGACCGCGTCACGGTGCTGCGCGACGGCCAATGGATCAAGACTTCGCCGACGTCCATTCTGGACGGGGAATCGATCGCGCAGCTGATGGTCGGCCGCGAACTCTCCAGCCTCTATCCCGCTAAGGTCGAGCCCGATGTCGACGAGGAGGTCGTCCTCAGCGTCGCCTCGGTGTCGACGGGTTATGTGAATGATGCGAGCTTCGAGGTGCGCAAGGGTGAGATCATCGGTTTCTCAGGCATGATCGGCTCCGGCCGCACCGAGCTGATGGAAGCGATCGCCGGGTTGCGAACCCGTCTCGAGGGCGAGGTGGTCATCAAGGGGGAAACGGTTCCCTCCGGCGACGTGCATGCCGCCAATCGCTGCGGGCTCGCCTACATGACCAAGGACCGCAAGTCGAAGGGCCTCTTGCTGCGCTCCGGCATGGTCACCAATCTGACATTGCAATCGCTCGGCAGGCACGCGCGTCACGGCTATCTCAGCCCGGGCAGCGAGGCGGCCGCGATGGCAAAGGCCAAGCGTCGTTTCGATATCAGGGTTCGCGACGGCAATATCGTCGCCGGCCGGATGTCGGGGGGAAACCAGCAGAAGCTGCTGCTCGCCAAGGTCATGGAGACCGATCCTGATATCATCATCATCGACGAGCCGACGCGCGGCATCGATGTCGGCACCAAGCAGCAGATCTATCATTTCATCTCGGCGCTCGCCCGGGACGGCCGGTCGATCATCGTCGTGTCGTCGGAGATGCCGGAGGTCATCGGCCTCTGCACCAGAGTGGCGGTGATGCGCGAAGGGCGTATCGTCGGCGTGCTCGAAGGAGACGAGATTTCCGAACAGGAGATCATGCGATACGCCGCCGGGCTCAAGAGGAAGGCGGCCGCCTGAGGGCTAGCAGGGCTTTGCCTGATCAGAACGATAGATAAGATTCCCAGAAAATATGGGACGGGAGGTTGGTTTTGGAAATGAGTGTCAACGAGGAGACCAGGGAAATCCGGCGCCGATCCTGGCGGGATGTCGACCTGCGTGCGGTCGCGCCCTTCGTCGCCCTGGCGCTGCTGCTGATCGTCGGAGCCCTGGTCAATCCCAATTTCATCGGCATCACCAACCTTGCCAATGTCGCGACGCGCAGTGCCTTCATCGCCATCATCGCGGTCGGTGCGACCTTCGTAATATCAGCAGGGGATCTCGATCTGTCGGTCGGCTCGATGGTGGCCTTCGTCGCCAGCCTGATGATCCTGCTGATGAATTCGGGCGCCATCGCAAACCCGGCTTTGATGCTCGTGGTCGCGGTCGTCTTCACCATCGTCGCCGGTTCGCTGTGCGGCCTGGCGAACGGCCTGATCACGACCGTCGGCAAGATCGAGCCGTTCATCGCAACGCTCGGCACAATGGGCATCTATCGCGGCCTGACGACATGGCTGTCGCAAGGCGGCGCGATCACGCTTCGCTCCGCCGATATCCAGACGCTCTATCGCCCTGCTTATTTCGGCAATGTCGCCGGCATACCAGTGCCGATCGTGGTGATCCTGGCGGTGACGGCAGTCGCGGCCTTCATCCTCTATCGCACCCGCTACGGGCGCCATGTCGTGGCTGTGGGATCAAACAGCGACGTTGCCCGCTATTCCGGTATTGCGGTCAACCGCGTGCGCACGATCGCGTTCGTCATCCAGGGACTGTGCGTTGCCATTGCCGTGCTGCTCTATGTTCCCAGGCTTGGGTCGACATCGGCGACGACGGGCATCCTGTGGGAGCTGCAGGCGATCACGGCCGTCGTCGTCGGCGGTACGGCGCTCAAGGGCGGCGCGGGCAGGGTCTGGGGCACGATCTGCGGCGCCTTCATTCTCGAACTGGTCGGCAACATCATGCTGCTTTCGAATTTCATCAGCGAGTATCTGATCGGCGCCATCCAGGGTGCGATCATCATTATCGCCATGTTCGTTCAGCGCTCGCTGGTGCGCAAATCATGAGTTGACCGGGCTTGCAATTGATCGGGCTTACAGGGCGTCCGGTCCCGATATGGAAAAGTCCCTGAAGTTATGGGAGGAAATAGCATGCGTAAATTAATGTTGGGCCTGGCGGTTGCGGCGGTGACGTTCGCCGGCGCCGCTCACGCCCAGGACAAGAAATTCACGATCGGCGTCTCCATTCCGGCCGCCGACCACGGCTGGACGTCGGGCGTGGTGTTCCATGCCGAACGCGTCGCCAAGCTGCTGATGGCCGAACATCCCGGTCTCAACGTCATCGTCAAAACTTCGCCGGACGCCGCAAGCCAGGCCAACGCCGTGCAGGATCTCGATACGCAGGGCATCGACGCCCTCGTCATCCTGCCGTCGGATCCGGATCCGCTCGTCAACGCCATCAAGGAAGTCAAGGGCAAGGGCAAGTTCGTCGCCCTCGTCGACCGCGCGCCGAGCAACAACGATAATTCCGTGCGCGACCTCTATGTCGCCGGCAACAATCCGGCTCTCGGCGAAGTCGCAGGCAAGTACATCAAGGACACCACGCCGGACGCCGAAGTGGTGGTCATCCGCGGTCTGCCGATCCCGATCGACCAGCAGCGCCAGGACGGCTTCGACAAGGGCATTGCCGGCTCGAACGTCAAGGTTCTCGACCGCCAGTACGGCAACTGGAACCGCGACGATGCCTTCAAGGTCATGCAGGACTACCTGACCAAGTACCAGAAGATCGACGTCGTCTGGTGCCAGGACGACGACATGGCCGTCGGCGTTCTGCAGGCGATCGAGCAGGCCAAGCGCACCGATATCAAGTATGTCGTCGCCGGCGCCGGCTCCAAGGACATGGTCAAGAAGGTCATGGACGGCGACAAGCTGATCCCGGTCGACGTTCTCTATCCGCCGGCAATGGTCGGCACGGCAATGGAGCTGACGGCTGCGGCCCTCTACGATCAGGTTCCGGTTCATGGCAGCTACATTCTCGATGCGACGCTCGTCACTAAGGAGAATGCCAAGGACTTCTATTTCCCGGATTCGCCGTTCTGATCGATTGACTGGAGATATGCGCCCATTCGAAAGGATGGGCGCATTTTATATGCTTCCACTACAGCGGCTAGCCGAAAATGCTGCACGTACCTCTTGCCCGTCAAAGCCCATCATGATTAGCTCGCAGCCATATCGCATTTGGCCTCGCGCCAAATTCGACGCAAGGGCGAGGAGGCGCCTTGCTCCCGCTAAATAGCGTGCTACAACACTTCAGAAACGTTTACGGTCGATATTCAGGGAGGAATCTGACATGAAGGCGATCAAGGGCCCCGGCCTTTTCCTTGGCCAGTTCGCGGGCGATACCGCGCCGTTCAACTCGTGGGACGCGATCACCAAATGGGCGGCCGACATCGGTTATAAGGGCGTCCAGGTGCCGACATGGGCCAGCCGGCTGATCGATCTCAAGAAGGCCGCCACGTCCAAGGATTATTGCGACGAATTCGCCGGCAAGGCCCGCGAAAACGGCATCGAGATCACCGAACTCTCTACCCATCTGCAAGGTCAGCTCGTCGCCGTTCACCCGGCCTATGACGAAGCCTTCGACGGGTTTGCGGCACCCGAGGTGCGGGGCAATCCGAAGGCGCGTCAGGAATGGGCGGTCGAGCAGGTCAAGATGGCGCTGACGGCATCCAAAAACCTCGGTCTCAAGGCGCATGCGACCTTTTCCGGCGCGCTTGCCTGGCCCTTCATCTATCCCTGGCCGCAGCGCCCTGCCGGTCTGGTCGAGACGGCCTTCGACGAACTCGCCCGCCGCTGGACGCCGATCCTCAATCATGCGGATGAGAACGGCGTCGACGTCTGCTACGAGATCCATCCGGGCGAAGACCTGCATGACGGTATCACCTTCGAGATGTTCCTCGCGCGCGTGAAGAACCATCCGCGCGCCAACATGCTCTACGATCCCTCTCACTACGTCCTGCAGTGCCTCGATTATCTCGACAATATCGACATCTACAAGGACCGCATCAAGATGTTCCACGTCAAGGATGCGGAGTTCAATCCGACCGGGCGCCAGGGCGTTTATGGCGGCTATCAGGGCTGGGTGGAACGCGCCGGCCGCTTCCGCTCGCTCGGTGACGGTCAGGTCGATTTTGGCGCGGTGTTCTCGAAGATGACAGCGAATAATTTCGACGGCTGGGCCGTGGTCGAGTGGGAATGTGCGCTGAAGCATCCGGAGGATGGCGCCCGCGAAGGCGCCGAATTCGTTGCCGCCCATATCATCCGCGTCACCGAGAAAGCGTTCGACGATTTCGCCGGCAGCGGTACGGACCAAGCGGCGAACCGGCGGATGCTGGGGCTCTAACGCATAGGGGTACCGTGATGCTGCCCCTCACCCTAACCCTCTCCCCGTTTGGCGGGGAGAGGGGACTTGCCACACCAGACGGCAGAGATGGGCATAGACATCGCGGCATATCCCTTCTCCCCTTTGGCGGGGAGAAGGTGGCGGCAGCCGGATGAGGGGCCGCGTCCGCACCAAATTAAATTTCAGGAGGAATCATGGCAATCGAAGCATCATCCGAACAGACCCGCGAGCCGCGCATCCGGCTCGGTATGGTGGGCGGCGGCGCGGGCGCGTTCATCGGCGCGGTGCACCGTATCGCGGCACGCATCGACGATCAGTACGATCTCATCGCCGGCGCGCTGTCGTCGACGCCTGATAAGGCGATCGCATCCGGCCGCGACCTCGGCCTCGATCCGTCGCGGACCTATTCCAGCTATCGCGAGATGGCGATCCGCGAGGCGAAGCTGAAGAACGGTATCGAGGCGGTGGCGATCGTCACGCCGAACCATGTGCACTACGATGCAGCCAAGGAATTCCTGAAGCGCGGCATCCATGTCATCTGCGACAAGCCGCTGACGTCAAACCTTGCCGATGCGAAGAAGCTGAAGAAGATCGCCGACGAGAGCGGCGCACTCTTCGTGCTGACGCATAATTACACCGGTTATCCGATGGTCCGCCAGGCGCGCGAGATGATCGCGAATGGCGAACTCGGCGATATAAGAGTCGTCCAGGCCGAATATCCGCAGGACTGGCTGACGGAAGCGGTGGAGCAAACCGGCCAGAAACAGGCCGCATGGCGCACCGATCCGGCGCAGTCCGGCGTCGGCGGCTCGACCGGCGATATCGGCACGCATGCCTATAATCTCGCCTCCTTCATATCGGGCCTGGAACTCGACAGCCTCGCCGCCGATCTCGATAGCTTCGTTCCCGGCCGCCGGCTGGACGATAATGCGCATGTCATGCTGCGCTTCAAGGCGAAGGGCTCGGAGAAGCCGGCCAAGGGCATGCTCTGGTGCAGCCAGGTGGCGCCCGGCCATGAAAACGGCCTGATGGTGCGTGTCTACGGCACCAAGGGCGGGCTGGAATGGACTCAGAAGGACCCGAACTACTTGTGGTACACGCCTTTCGGCGAGCCGAAGCGGCTGATCACTCGCGGCGGCGCCGGTTCAGGCGCGGCTGCCGGCCGTGTCACGCGCGTGCCATCAGGGCATCCGGAAGGTTATCTCGAAGCCTTTGCGACGATCTATACGGAAGCCGCGCATGCAATCAACGCCCGCAAGAAGGGTAAGGCCGTCGACAAGGTAGTGGTCTATCCCACAGTCGATGACGGCGTGAAGGGTGTGGCTTTCGTCGAAGCCTGCGTCGCGTCTTCCAAGAAGAACGGCGCCTGGGTCAAGGTCTGAATTGCCGATCTGGATTGCGCCATGAAAGCGCCGAGGCGGGGTCAAGCCGCCTCGGCATTTGCTTATTTGGTCAGGCAGTAGCAGTGCGGCCGCGCTTGAGCAGGCTGTCTACGCTCAACGGTCCGGCTCCCGCCGCCACCAGATAGAGAAACACGAAGCAGAACAGGATCGCCGCGACGCCGCCGTTCTGCGCAGGGTAGATGCCCTTCGATGCATGCCCGATGAAATAGGCGAAGGCCTCAGGCCCGAGAGCACGAAGGCTGCGATACGGGTCTGGAATCCGACGAGCACCAGGAAGCCGAAGGTGAGTTCGAGCAGTCCGGCAATCCAGGAGAGCGATCCCGCCGGCGGCACGCTTGCCGCAGCCGGAAAATGCAGGATCTTCTGTGTTCCGTAGCTGAAAAGCACGAGTGACGAGACGATGCGCAACAGGCTCAGCAGATGAGGCTGCAGCGAATGGACCGAAGAGAGCATTGGATTGCTTTCACATTTGTGATGCCATTTCCCGTGTAAGGATCTCGGTCTCAACGGCCAAGTCACGACTGCTGACATTGCCGTTTGATGTCGGCTGCGCGGTAAAGGAAGGGCGGTTGCAGCTGTTCTGGCTTCCCTCCTGCAACGTTGCAGTTTTTCTCGCCGTCAGCCTGTACTTTGCCTTCAGGCTTGGCTAAATCCGGCGCAAACGGCTCAACCTGAGAGATAGGACTTGCAGATGATCGATCCGAAGAAACTCGCGGAACGCTTTCCCGGCGACTTCACTTTCGGCGTTGCCACCGCTGCCTTCCAGATTGAAGGCGCCAGCAAAGCCGATGGCCGCAAGCCATCCATCTGGGATGCTTTCTGCAATATGCCCGGCCGCGTCCACAATCGCGATAACGGCGATATCGCCTGCGATCACTACAATCGCCTGGAACAGGACCTCGATCTCATCAAGGAGATGGGTGTCGAAGCCTACCGGTTCTCGATTGCCTGGCCGCGCATTATCCCCGACGGCACGGGTCCGGTGAACGAGGCCGGCCTCGATTTCTACGATCGGCTGGTCGACGGCTGCAAGGCGCGCGGCATCAAGACCTTCGCGACGCTCTACCACTGGGATCTGCCTCTGTTGCTCGCCGGCGAAGGCGGCTGGACGGCGCGCTCGACCGCCTATGCGTTTCAGCGTTATGCCAAGACGGTGATGAACCGCCTTGGCGACCGCCTCGACCGGGTCGCGACCTTCAACGAACCCTGGTGCATCGTCTGGCTCAGCCACCTCTATGGCATCCATGCTCCGGGCGAGCGCAACATGCAGGCCGCCCTTCACGCCATGCATTACATGAACCTCGCCCACGGCCTCGGCGTCGAGGCGGTTCGCTCGGAAGCCCCTGGCGTGCCCGTCGGGCTTGTGCTCAACGCCGCCTCGATCATTCACGGCTCCGACAGCCCGGCCGATCTTGCCGCCGGCGAGCGTGCGCATCAGTTCCACAACGGCGCGTTCTTCGATCCTGTCTTCAAGGGCGAATATCCGAAGGAATTCGTCGAGGCGCTCGGCGACCGCATGCCCGTCGTCGAGGATGGCGACCTGAAGCTGATCAGCCAGAAACTCGATTGGTGGGGCCTGAACTACTACAAGCCCGAGCGCGTCACCGACGACGCCGAACGCAAGGGCGATTTCCCCTGGACGGTGGAAGCGGCGCCGGCAAGCGACGTCAAGACTGATATCGGCTGGGAAATCTATGCGCCTGGCCTGAAACTCTCGATAGAGGATCTCTACCGTCGCTACGAACTGCCGGAATGCTACATCACAGAGAACGGCGCCTGCGACAACACCGATGTCGTCGACGGCGAGGTCGACGACACGATGCGCCTCGACTATGTCGGCGATCACCTCGACATCGTTGCCGGTCTCATCAAGGACGGCTATCCCCTACGCGGCTACTTCGCCTGGAGTCTGATGGACAATTTCGAATGGGCGGAAGGCTATCGCATGCGCTTCGGCCTCGTGCATGTCGACTATCAGACCCAGGTACGCACGGTGAAGAAGAGCGGCAAATGGTACCGCGAACTTGCGGCCCAATTTCCGAAGGGCAATCACACGCCGGGTTAGGGGCGCGCCTTCCGACGGCTGCAGGCACAAAAATAGCGCGTCAGAAAGCTGCAACAGGCGGTTGCTTAAACGTTTTTGAACCGTTGACTGGCAAAGTCCGACGGTCAGGGAGCCGTAATGCAGACAGTCGGAAAGTCGCAGAGCAAGGGATTGGGAATAGGCCGTCACATCACCGTTACCGGCGTGCTTTTCTCCTTCGCGGTCATCGTCGCCGTCGTCACCGTCATGGTGCTGACTGCGCTCGAACGCGTGACCGAAAACGCCAATCTCCTCGATGACGAGCGCTCGCGCGAAACGACGATCGGCGCGGTGAAGACATTCGAGGATCAGCTCGGCGCGACGCTGGACGATTATGCCGCCTGGGACGATGCCGCCGCCAACGTCTACGCGCCGGACGGTATGGCCTGGACGGTGAGCAATTACGGCGAGATGTCGGTCAATAGCTCGCTGTTTGACATGGCGATCGTCGTCGATGGCGAGAAGAAGGCGATCATGACCTATCGCGACGGCAAACCGATGGAGGAGCCGCTCACGGATTTCTTCGCGCCGTCGCTCTGGATCCTGCTCGACAGAGTGAAGGCGGTCGGCCCGGCCGATCGTCCTCAAGCGGTGGGTTTCGTTACCACCAAACGGGGCATTGCCGCTGTCGGCGTGGCATTGGTGCGGGAAAAGTCCGGTGCGCTGGATGCGCCCGCCGGCCAGCACCGCTATCTTATTTTCGCCCGCCATCTCGATGACGACAGAGTGACCGCGCTCGGCCAGACCTATGTCATCGGCGGGCTGAGGCTGGCGCCGCCGAGTTTTGCTGCCGACTATCGCGTACCCATCGTTGATCCGATGGGGGCAACGCTCGGCAAGCTCGTCTGGACTTCGCGTTCACCCGGCGATATCGCCTATGCGCAAGTGCGGCCGATGGTCATCCAGGCGCTCGGCCTCGTCGGATTGTTCTTCGTGGTGCTGCTGGTCATCGGCTGGCTTGCCGGCCGCCGCCTGAAAGCGGAGGAAAACAGCGCTCGCAAGGAAGCGCTGCGCGACAGACTGAGTGGTCTTTCCAATCGCGACGGCCTCGGGCTCGCCGTCGATCGTTTTGTCGTCGAGGCACGCCAGACCAAGCGCAACGTGCTGCTCCTCTACCTCGACCTCGATGGCTTCAAGGAGGTCAACGACAGCTATGGCCACGGCACCGGCGACCAGCTAATCCGGGCGGTCGCGGCCGGGCTCGCTGTGCTCATTCCGCAGGGTGCGGTTCTCGCCCGCATCGGCGGCGACGAATTTGCGATCGCCTTTCTCTCCGACAGCGAGAATGCCGCCGCTCTGCAGTTGGCCGAGCAGATCCTCGATTTTCTTGTCGAGCCGCTGGAGATCGGTCGCCGTGTCGTCGTCGTCGGGGCAAGCATCGGCATCGCCATGTCGCCTTCCGGCGCGATTGGGCGTGAGGAACTGGTGCGCCGCTCCGACCTTGCCATGTACAAGGCGAAGGAGGCCGGCCGCGCGCGCATGATGCTCTACGATCCGTCGATGGATGCGGATCGGGAGCAGCGCAATGCGCTGGAACTCGATCTCCGGATCGCTATCGAAAGCGGCGACCTGACGCTCGCCTACCAGCCGCTGATCGATGCGGCGACGCATGCGATGACCGGCGTCGAGGCATTGGTGCGCTGGAACCGTCCGGGCCATGGTCCCGTCTCGCCTGAGCTGTTCATCCCGATCGCCGAGACCAGCGGCCTCATCGAATCGCTTGGCTTGTTCGTGTTGCGCAAAGCCTGCGAGACGGCCAAACAATGGCCGAACCTCAACGTCTCGGTCAACGTCTCGCCCGGCCAGTTCCGCAATCCCGCGTTTACCGACTATGTGCGCTACGTGCTGAAGCAGACGGAGATCGAGGCCGGTCGCATCACGCTGGAGATCACCGAAGGCTACATGATCCAGAACCCGCAGCGCACCCGCCAGTCGATCGAACGGTTGAAGGGGCTGGGGGTCAAGGTGGCGCTCGACGATTTCGGTTCCGGCTTCTCCTCGATCGGTTATCTCAGGCAGTTCGGTTTCGACCGCATCAAGATCGACCGCTCGCTGGTCTTGGGCGTGAACGACAAACGCCAGCGCGAGATGCTGCAGGCGACGGTGGCGCTCGCCCGCTCGCTCGATATTCCGGTGACGGCCGAAGGCATCGAGACCGAGGAGCAGGCGATAGCCATGCGCCTTTTCGGCTGCGACTGCCTGCAGGGCTATTGGTTCGGAAAGCCTATGACATCAGATCTCATCACCGAGATGCTGAATGAGCAACGTGCAGCGCAGCCGGAAGCTCGGCGATGCATCGGCGCAGCCTGACCGGCGGCCCCGACCCTCAAACAGCAAGGCTGACCCCAACAGAATCCCGGCTCAACTGCCGATATGTCGCTGGCCGCGCTTTTTCGCGAGGGCTATCTGGTGCTGCCGCTGACGGTAACGCAGCCGGTCTTCTTCCGTGCGCGTATGATAGCAGTGACTGCAGGAAACCCCCTCTTCGTAAAGCGGGGAGGTGATTTCTTCCGCGGTGATCGGGTTCCGGCAGGCGTGGCACAGCCGGTGTTCGCCTTGCTTCAGCCCGTGCTCGACGGAGACGCGCTCGTCGAAAACGAAGCAGGCGCCGTCCCAGAGACTTTCCTCCTGCGGCACTTCTTCGAGATATTTCAGGATGCCGCCCTTCAGATGATAGACCTCGTCGAAACCCTCAGCCTTCATGAAAGCGGTGGCCTTCTCGCAACGTATGCCGCCGGTGCAGTACATGGCGACCTTCGGCTTGTTGTGCAGGCTGGTATTGTTGCGCACCCAATCGGGAAATTCACGGAAAGTCTTGGTCTTCGGGTCGAGCGCGCCGCGAAAGATGCCGATTGCCGTCTCGTAATCGTTGCGGGTGTCGATGACGATGGTATCAGGATCGGAAATCAAAGCGTTCCAGTCCTTGGCCGCCACATAGGTGCCGACCACCTTGTTGGGGTCGATGTCCTCGACGCCCATGGTGACGATTTCCTTCTTGAGCTTCACCTTCATGCGCAGGAAGGGCATTTTCGAGGCGCGGCTTTCCTTGTGCTCCAGGCCCGAAAATTCCGGCTGGACGCGCAGGAAGGCGAGCGCGGCGTGAATGCCGGCATCCGGGCCTGCGATCGTGCCGTTAATGCCTTCATGCGCCAGAAGCAGCGTTCCCTTGACGCCGTTCTCCTCGCAAAGCGTCTGCAGCGGCGCTTGCAGGCTGGCAAAGCGCGGCACGGAAACGAAATGGTAAAGTGCGGCCACGAGAAACGGGCTGGTGTGTGTCAGGCTGTCGGTCATGGGCCGGAAATACAGAAAATCGGCGGGCCGCGCAATTGCCTTCACCAGCGGCGGCCTTGATCCCTGACCGATTACGCTCGCGCCTGCCACGCGGAAAACGGCCGCACGCCGAAGCTCCGGTCGGGGATGTCGTCGAGAACGTTGATGAACTCGATCGAGTGCCCGTCCGGATCCTTGAAATAGATCGACAGCGCCGGCATCCAGCCGAGAACCACCGGTTCCGTCACCGGTTCACCGGCAAAGCCGAGAGGTTCCACACCTTTTGCCCTGAGAATGGCGGGCGCTTGCAGCACGCCGCTGGCGGTCATGCGGAAGGCGATATGCAGCCGCATCTTCATCGGTCCGGTTCCTGTTTCCCAAAGGCCGAGCATGCCGGTCTTCCTGTCGTCCACCCAGAGGAAAGCAACTTTACGCTCCTCGAATGAGGCGGCAGTTTCGAGCCCGACGACATCGCGGTAGAAATCCGCGGAGGTCTTGAGATCGGCAACGGTCAGATGGGTCTCGTAGAGCCCGAGCACCTTCGGCATCGTGGTATTTTCGGCGGTCATTTTTTCCTCGCGGATCAAGTCGTTAGCTTGTTCGACCACCGCAGGCTAGGACCTCAAGTTTGGTTGAGGTCAACGGGTTTCCTCGCGAAATCTTCAGATGCTGAAGCAATCGGAAATGCAGAGCAGCGCAGAAGCACTTCCGGTTTCGCCGCCTCTCAACTCCCGGCCATCAGCCAGAGAAGCTCGATGCGTTGGGCTTCCTCGTCGGCATCGTCGGCGAAGACTGCTTCGGCTTTGATCAGCGCTTGCCGTCGGTCTTCCTGCTGGCGGAAGATGATGATGTCGAGCAGATGCGCAAGATCATCATTGCGGGTGAAGAGCTGCGGTTCGGACTCGACCAGTTCGGAGAGCACGGTGAGATCGTGGATGTGGCCGAGATCCTCGACGAGCTCCTTGGCCGCATCGCGTTTGGCCTTCATCGCGCCCGGCCAGACGTCACGCAAAAGGGCATGGTAGAGCCGATAGTCGTAGGTGCGTTTGCGCAAAGTATGGAAATCATCGGCCGATGCCTCGCCGTGGCAAGCCGCAAGCGCGGCTTTGGCCTTGCGCGCAGTGCGGCGCCAGCTCTTCGCCAGCATGCGGGCATTCTTGCGATGGCCGCCATTGAACGAGACTTCATCCAGTGCGGCGATCGCCTCCTTCAGAGCGTCGGATGTTTCCGTCAGCCGCTGTTCCAGGCCGCTTTCGGCTTCCGCCATCCATTCACGGCGTCCTTCGAGAATGTTGACGATGCGGCCGAGCGCCTCGTTCTCCTCGTTCCCGCGTGCCGAGTGCTGCAGATATTGCCCGGTGCCGATCAGGGCGGCAGCGTCGCGGATCGCCGAAAGCGAATGTGCGGCATCGCGCAGCCTTGCATTTTCATGGGTCTGGAAATCCGGAACCTCGCGGGCCACGAGGCGGTAGAGCGACCGTAGTCGTTTCAGGTTCTTGCGGAAGGAATGGATTGCCTCGTGCGCGCCGTCCGGCCGCTTCTCGAGAACCGTGACGGCGTGTTCCAGCTGCTCGATGGCGACCTTGCGAAACGCCTCGGTAAAATCGGCGTCAGGCCGAATGCGATAGGCCATGCCTGTCGTGCCCGTATTCTGTGGCAAGGGCCTGATTGGAATATCGGAAATCGCCGGTCACCTCGCGGCCGAGCCAGGTGGGCAGCGCCGGACTGTCGGTCTCGGCCGTCATCTCCACCTCGGCGATCACCAATCCGCGGTGCTCGCCGGCAAAAACGTCAACCTCCCAGACGAAGCCCTCATGTGGAACGCGGTGGCGCGTCTTCTCGATGACGACGCCGATGGCTGCCTGCAACAGCTCCTCGGCGTCGGCGATCGGGATGTCGTATTCGAATTCGTCACGGGTGATGGCGCTGCGGCCGATCTTGATCGTCAGTTTCGCTTTCCTGCCGTCGAGGATGCGCACCCGCACGGAACGATCGTCCATCGACGCGATGTAACCCTGTCTGAGGACAGACTTCGTCTCGACGGCGGAACGCCATCCATCGCTGCGTACAAGAAACTTCCGCTCGATCTCTTTCGCCATACCGGTGAACCTTTTGTGACGATTGCGGCACGGTAGCCCAATTTCCACGCATTTCATACCCTTCTCGGCATGCGGTCCGGTTTTATCTCGACAAGGTTCCGCAGGGGCGTTATTCGGGTCCGAATTCAATCGTTTCAAGGAGGTCGCGTGACCATGGGCGAGAAAACAGAGAAACTCCTTTCCATCCTGAAACTCCAGCCTGTCGTTCCGGTCTTGATCGTCGACGATGCGAAGACGGCGGTGCCGCTGGCTCGCGCGCTCGTCGCAGGCGGTCTGAAGGCGATCGAGATCACCATGCGCACCCCGGCGGCACTCGAGGCCGTGCGCGCCGTCGCCGCAGAGGTCGAGGGCGCCGAAGTCGGCGCCGGCACGATCCTCAATGTCGCTCATTGGGAAGCCGCCGTCGCGGCCGGTTCGAAGTTCATCGTTAGCCCGGGTACGACGCAGGAACTGCTCGATGCCGCCGCCGATTCCGACGTGCCGCTGCTTCCAGGGGCTGCGACCGCCAGCGAAGTCATGGCGCTGCGCGAGGAAGGCTACCAGGTGCTGAAGTTCTTCCCAGCGGAGCAGGCCGGTGGCGCCGCCTATCTCAAGGCGCTGTCCTCACCGCTTGCAGGCACGCTGTTCTGCCCGACCGGCGGCATTTCGCTGAAGAACGCCAATGATTATCTCTCGCTGCCGAACGTTATCTGCGTCGGCGGCTCGTGGGTGGCGCCGAAAGAACTGGTCGCGGCCGGCGACTGGGCTGGCATTACCAAACTCGCGGCAGAAGCGGCGGCGCTGAAGGCCTAAACCTTTGTTCGGTGGGGGGACACCCCCTCTGTCCTGCCGGACATCTCCCCCACGAGGGGGGAGATCGGCAAGAGACCAGCTCTTTCTCCCGATCCGCCGCTTGAGCCAATTGTTTGAGGAAACCCTCACGCCCAGCCAATCTCCCTCCTCGTGGGGGAGATGCCCGGCAGGGCAGAGGGGGTGGCAACTCGGCACGTCGCATTTGTATTTCAGCCGTCGCAAACCTATGTTCTCCTCCAGCTTCAAACAGGGAGACGACGAGGAATGTTCGACGCAAAGAAGCTTCTCGACCAGTTCTTGGGTTCGCAGGTGCCGGGTCTCGGCGGCTCGGTCCGCGACAGGGCGGGCGATGCTATGCAGACGGCCAGGAACAATCCGCTGGCGACCGGCGCCATTGCTGCGGTGCTCCTCGGCACCAAGACCGGTCGTGGTCTTGCCGGCAATGCGCTGGCGGTTGGCGGTCTTGCCGCCATTGCCGGCCTCGGCTACCAGGCCTACAAGAATTACCAGGCGGGGCAGGCGCCCGCAGCCCCCTCGGATGCACCCTCGGCAAATAATCCGGTTCTCCTTCCGCCGCCTGCCGAATCCGGTTTCGGGCCGACGTCGCCTGCCGGCAGCAATGAATTCGTCCTGGTGCTGATCCGCGCGATGATCGCCGCCGCCAAGGCCGACGGCCATATCGACGATGCCGAACGCGCCCTCATCATGGAGAAGGTCAAGGCCGCCGACGTCAGCGGCGAGGCTGCGGCCTTCATCGAGAATGAACTCGCTTCGCCGACGGATATCGATGCGCTCGTTGCCGCCGCGACGACGGAAGAACAGCGCGTCGAGCTCTACACCGCCTCGCGGCTCACCATCGAGCCGGATTCGCGCGCCGAGCGCGGTTATCTCGATTTGCTTGCCGGCCGCCTCGGCCTTGCCGACCAGCTGGTCGACCATATCGAGGCGACGGTGTCGTCGGCCAAGACGACCTTGTCACAGTGACATCTAGGCCGGTTGCCTTTGCTGGGCGGCTGGCCTATCCACTCTTCGGAAAAGAGGAGTGAACATGCGCGATCTTGCAAATTTCAAGGGCTGCCCGGCGCCGAAGCCGGTCACGCTGAAGGGCCGCTTCGTTACCGTCGGGCCCTATCGGCGCGCGGAACATCTCGAGGCGCTGTGGGACGGGCTCGGCGGCATGGGCATCAACCCGCTGCTTCTCTATTTCGCACAGGATGATTTCTCCGGTATCGACGATTTCGCTAACTGGCTGGAAACCGTCAATACCAAGTCCGGCTGGCTCACCCACATCTTCCGCGACAACGCCACCGGCAAGATTGTCGGCATGGCGAATTACATGCGCGCCGACCCGGCAAACGGCGTCGTCGAGATCGGAGGGGTGGCGCACGGGGCCGAGATGAAGCGGTCGCCGCTGTCGACCGAGACGCATTACCTGATGGCCAAGCACGTCTTCGAGGATCTCGGCTACCGCCGCTACGAATGGAAATGCGACAATAACAACGAGGCGAGCAAGACGACGGCCGCGCGTTACGGCTTCAGCTTCGAAGGGGTCTTCCGCCAGCATATGATCTCCAAGCATCGCAACCGCGACACCGCCTGGTTCTCGATGATCGATGCCGAATGGCCGATGATCAACGATGCCTTCGAAGCATGGCTTTCGCCGGAGAATTTCGACGCCGAGGGCAACCAGATCCGTCGCCTGCAGGATATCCGCGCCGATCTCGAAAAGGAAAGGCTCGTATGAGCCCGGAAAGCCGCTCGCAGGCGACCGCCGCCGGCATCATCCTGCTCAGCGCCGCCCTCGTCATCTATTTCCTGCCGACCATCGTGCTGTGGATCGGCAATTTCTCGCCGACGCTGGCGATCGTCGTCGGCGTCTGCCTGATCATGGCGTTTTTTGCGGTCTTCTGGCTGCGGGCACGCTATCAGCGCGGCCGGGGAAAGTAAGTCTCCAGCATTGCGCAATTCCGGACGCAAAACCGCTGCGCACTTTTGCTGGAATTGCTCTAGCCCTGCAGCGAGGCCCCGAGCAGCAGGGCGCCCATCAGAATGACGAGCACGGCCCCGAGGATTTCGATGGCGTTGCCGATCCAGATCGAGGCGGTCGAGCCGCGTCCGGAGAGACGGACGGCTGCACTCTTGGCGGTGACGGCAAGTGTGGCAAGCAGGGAAACGGTGATCGCCGTGCCGAGCGACATGGCGGCGACCGAAAGCACGCCGCCGAGATAGAGCCCGTTCAAGAGCGAGAAGGTCATGACCAGAAGTGCGCCGGAGCAGGGGCGCAGACCAACGGCAACGATAGCCGACCAGGCCTCGCGGGCGCTGAATCTGTCGCCGCCAAGCAGGGCCGGGTCGGGCACATGGGCATTGCCGCAAGTCTCGCAGACCATGCCGGGAACGAAAGTGTGGCCGGCTTCCACAGCCTGCGCCTTGCCGTTGAAGGCATAGGCCTGGCGTTCGACGGCATTGTCCTTCCAGTCGAGCATCATGCTGACCGGGCCGGCAGGCGTCGCCATCAGCCGGCGGCGCGGCATATTGCCCGCCATCGAGCGCAGTTTTCGAAACAGCAGCCAGCCGCCGAACAGGATGACCATGACGAAGCTTGAGATCTCCATTGCGTGGGTCGCCTCCGTCAGCGTGATGCCGGTGCCGCGCAACACCAGCCAGGCGCCGCCGACCAGCGCCACCGCCACCAAGCCCTGGATGAAGGCAGAAATGAAGGAAATCACCACGCCGCGCTTCAGCTCGACCTCGTTGGCGATCATGTAGGAGGAGATGACCGCCTTGCCGTGGCCTGGGCCGGCGGCATGGAAGACGCCGTAGGCGAAGGACAGGCCGATCAGCGATGCCAGTTGCCATGGGTCTTGGCGCATCGCCTTCAAGGCGCCGGTCAGTGCCCGATAGAAGGTCTGCTGTTCATAATTCACATAGAGCAAAAGCGGTGCGAGCGGCCCGCCGGTCGGTTGGAAGCTCGGCTCTGCAGTGCCGATGCCGAGCGGCGACTGCGCATGGGCGAGGCTTGCAGCCGTTACCAGCGCAAGGATTGCAGCGGAAAGGATGAGGGACAGGCGTTTCGTCAGCATGTAACCTCCAGCCGGGTGGCGAAGAGTTTGGACATGTTGGTGCCGGTCGGATCGTTGAAGAAAGCGTCCGTCAGCGACTGTTTGTTTTGCGAGATCACCTCGTCGGCATCCGGCCGCACCACCTGATGTTTGCAGGATTTGAAGCCGTCTCCGACGATCGCCAGCTCGGTGTCGGTGGGAAAATCGATCGAGGTGTAGAGCGTCGGGTCATAGACGCCGAAGGTGAGCCTGCCCTTGAGCGGCATCTTCTCGACCGGCTTTACCGCGAAGAACATCAGCAGCTGGCCATCCTTGTAGTCGACATGGATGATGTCGGGCTTCTGGACGGTGATATTCTTCCCGTTGATCGTCAGGTTCATATAGTAATCGTAGTCGGCAAGCGATTGCTTCACCGTCTTTCCGACCTCAGCGAGTTCGTTCGGCTCCAGCTTCAGGTCGGTGTTCTTGTCGAAATCCATGACGACGGAGGACGAAAAGACCTCGTCGAAGCGCCAGACATTGCGCAGTTCCTCGACACTGCCGTCCTTGCCGGCCACGACTTCGAGGCGGGCTTCCACGAAGATGTGCGGATGGGCAAAGGCGGCGGCCGGCGCCAGCGAAAGAAGCGCGGCGATCAGTATCGTCGAATGTTTCATTTATTCCGCTGCTCTGTTCGGTGACCCTGACTTCTTGCCAGAAATTGGGACGGAATTGGGACCGGCTTCACTGTGGATCCCCGATCGTCGCCGTCCGATCGTCTCAGCCAGGTGGATCAACATGGAACCTGTTGTCGCATCATGGGTGCTTCTTGAACCAGTTGTGCAGGTAATCGACGAAGATCCTCACCTTGGCCGGCAGGTAGCGCCGGTGCGGATAGACGGCATAAATGCCGCGGTCGGTGGGGATGTAATCGTTGAACAGCGTGACCAGTTCGCCGCTCTCGATCGGCTTGCGGGCGATGAAATCCGGGATGAAGGCTACGCCGATGCCGGCAAGTGCCGCGCGTAACGTCGCATGCGGGCTGTTCACCTCTATCGGTCCGGAAACGGCGACGGCGAACGAGGTGTTGTCGGGGTTGTGGAAGCGGATGCTCGCCTGGGTGCGCGCATTGGTATCGACGATGAAAGGGACGTTGGAAAGGGCCGTCGGGTGATCGAGATCGGGATAACGCTCGAGAAAATCGGGGGTAGCGCAGATATGGATGCGGAAATCCGAGATCTTGCGGGCGATCATGCCGGAATCCTCGAGTTTAGTGATGCGGATCGCCACGTCGAAGCTTTCCTCGATCAGATCGACGAACCGGTCGTCGGCGGCAATCTCCAGCGTAAGATCCGGGTTCTCCTTGGCGAAATCAATCAGCGACTGGCCGACCTCGGCATCGACGAAGGTGCGCGGCACCGAGATGCGCAGCCGTCCCTTTAGCTGTGCATTGTTCTCACGCACGAGATCGGCGAGGTTGTCGATCTCCTTGAGGATATCGGAAGCGGTGCGATAATAGGTGTGGCCGGCTTCGGTCATGGAGAACTGCCGGGTTGTACGGTTGAGCAGCAGCGCGCCGAGTTCATCCTCCAGTTCACGCACATATTTGGAGAGCAGCGCCTTGGAGCGGCCGGTGCGCCGTGCGGCGGCGGAGAAGCCTTCGGCCTCGACGACATCGATGAAGGCGCGTATGCGGGTCAAGGTATCCATGGCACCCTTCGGGCTGTTTCGGAATGTTGAACAAATTGGCTTGTTTTGTTCAATTATTTTTTTAGCCCAAGGATCAAAAAATCGCTTGATTATGAAGGCGAATATTCTTATTTCCCACTCAGCCCAAAGTCGCACGTGCCCATGGGTGTCCGCCGAACCCTCGAATTGGTGAGGAAATCGGTAAGGTACCTGGAATTAACCCCTCCAGTCGCTATTCCGGCCAACCGGAAAATGCGAGGACGCCTGAAGCAACGACGGTGCGGGCCTTTTTGTTCTCTCCCTGCTTTCCATCAGCGGGGGTTACTGAAGAGGCACACCATCATTGCCGGAAGTGCGGTTGGGATTCTCCCTCCAATCCATGGCAGACAAAGCCGAACTTACACCGCACCGCGGCGTTGGTTCACTATTCGCGCATCGAGCGCTAGCTATGGTTCCGGGGTCTCCACCGGCTGGTTCCAATGCGAGCTATCGTATGCCCTTTGTCCTCCGGTTCATGCCGGAGCTCTGGAATTGGAAGAGGGAATCGATATGACCACCCAGCGCATCCGCGACTTTCTCGCAACCCGACGTCCCGATGGTCCCTGCCTTGTGGTTGACCTCGACGTCGTTCGCGACAATTTCCACGCCTTCCGTCACGCCATGCCGGACAGCGCCATCTATTATGCCGTCAAGGCCAACCCGGCCCCGGAAGTGCTGAAGCTGCTCGCAGGCCTCGGCTCCAATTTCGATTGTGCATCCGTTGCCGAAATCGAAATGGCGCTCGACGCTGGTGCGACCGCCGCCCGTATCTCCTATGGCAACACGATCAAGAAGGAGCGTGACGTTGCCCGCGCGCATGCGCTCGGCGTCAGCCTCTTTGCCGTCGACAGCCATGAGGAAGTCGAGAAGATTTCGCGCGCCGCTCCCGGCGCCCGTGTCTTCTGCCGCGTGCTCACGGATGGCGAAGGCGCCGAATGGCCGCTGTCGCGCAAGTTCGGCTGCGTTCCGCAGATGGCTGTCGACGTTCTCGTCTACGCCCATCAGCTTGGCCTGCAGTCCTATGGCGTCTCGTTTCATGTCGGTTCGCAGATGACCAAGGTCGACGCCTGGGATTCGGCGCTTGCCGATGCCAAGCGCGTCTTCGTATCGCTCGCCAAGCAGGGCATCCACCTGCAGATGGTCAACATGGGCGGCGGCTTCCCGACCAAGTACCTGCGTGACGTACCGTCCGCAGAAGCTTACGGCAAGTCGATTTACCAGGCGCTGCGCACGCATTTCGGCAACCAGATTCCGCAGACGATCATCGAGCCGGGCCGCGGCATGGTCGGCAATGCCGGTGTCATCAAGGCGGAAGTCGTGCTGATTTCGAAGAAGTCGGACAATGACGATGCCCGCTGGGTTTTCCTCGACATCGGCAAGTTCGGCGGTCTCGCCGAGACGATGGACGAAGCCATCCGCTATCCGATCCGCACGGAACACGACGGCGACGAGATGGAGCCCTGCGTCATTGCCGGTCCGACCTGCGATTCGGCCGACGTGCTCTACGAGAAGAACCTCTATCCGCTGCCGATCTCCCTTTCGATCGGCGACGAGGTCCTGATCGAAGGCACCGGCGCCTATACGACGACCTATTCGGCGGTCGCTTTCAACGGTTTCGACCCGCTGAAGGCCTACGTCATCTGAGGTCGTTTCCGCCGGCCCCGTAACCAGCCGGGGCGGCAAATTCACAATTTTCCTTCATCGCCGCTGATAACGGTATTGGGTACGGGAGGCCAAGATGGCCGCTGTTCTTGATTCTGTCCGCGCATTCTTTGCGCCCACCACTTTCACCATCGACGCCGAAAATCCCTCGGATGTCGTTGCTCGTGAAAATCTGCTCGACCGCGTCATGGGCGCGGGTCGCCGCAAGAAGTCGTCGGAGAAGATCCGCCGCAACCGCGTTCCGGCCGAGGGTCTTGCGCTCGTCGCGCGCGATCGCGACGGCCGTGTTATCGGTACGGTGCGGCTCTGGAACATCGAAGCCGGCGTCAATGATGAAGGCACGCCGATCAATGCACTGCTGCTCGGGCCGCTCGCTGTTGCCTCGCAGCATGGCGGCAAGGGCATCGGTGCGGCGTTGATGCGCGCGGCAATCCTTGAAGCGAAGAATCGCGGGCATGGCGCCGTCCTGCTCGTCGGCGATGTGGCCTATTACGAGCGTTTCGGCTTCTTTGCCGAAAAGGCCCGCCATCTCGTCATGCCGGGTCCGTTCGAACGCTCGCGCTTTCTTGCGCTCGAGCTCACCGAAGGCTGGCTTGACGGCGCGGCCGGCATGATCGTCCCCTCGGGACGTATGCTAGCCAGTGCGCCGGTTCGCCGCGCAGCCTAGAACGGGATTGGGCCGGGTCGGCTTGAAAAGACGCGCGGCGCTGTAAGGCTTGACCGGCCGGCCAGGTTGGGAATTCTTCCCCCGGCTGGTAATATTCGCGCCGTTTAATCACGCAGGCAGGCGGGTCTGGTGTGGTTGCGGCTTGTCTTTCTGGCGATGAAGCTGCGCGGTCGCTAGCTCCCCGACACACGGAAACACGATTGCGTGAAATGGGTCGCCGGCACGCGAACATATTGCGGCGATATCCTATCTTGCGCCGCATGATCCGCGTTCTTTCCCTTCTGCTTTTCTTCTACCTGCCGCTTGCCGCAACGGGGCCGGCGACTGCTCAGAGCACGGCTTCCGCCGTCGGCGCGCTTGGTCCGCGTCTCGATCACGCGGCGAGCGACCCTGCGATGGGGCCTCTCAAGACGGTGATCGTCGCTCGCGACGGACGCGTGCTCAGCGAACGCGCGTTCCATGGTCATTCGCCGTCGGAATCGACCAATATCAAATCCGCTTCGAAGTCGATCATTTCGGCGCTGGTTGGTATCGCCATCGACAAAGGTCTGCTCAACGGGCCGGATCAGAAGATCGCACCGATCTTGAAGGCCGATCTCCCTGCAACGCCCGACCCGCGCATCAACGACATCACCATCGGTAATCTTCTCTCCATGCAGGCTGGGCTCGATCGCATGTCGGGGCCGAACTACGGCCGCTGGGTCTCCTCGCGCAACTGGGTGCGTTTTGCGCTCTCGCAGCCTTTCGTCGATCAGCCCGGTGGCGAGATGCTTTATTCCACCGCATCCACGCATCTGCTTTCGGCCATTTTGACCAAGGTCAGCGGCCGGTCGACCCTGGCGCTGGCGCGCGAATGGCTCGGCCCGGTCGAGGGTTTCCACATCGGCGCATGGGAGCGTGACCCGCAGGGCATCTATCTCGGCGGCAATCAGATGGCGATGAGCGCCCGGTCGCTGCTTGCCTTCGGCGAACTCTACCGCAACGGCGGCAAGACCGCCGACGGTCGCCAGATCGTCCCTGCCGACTGGATCTCCCAGTCGTGGCAGCCGCGCACAAACTCGCGCTTCGCGGGCGATGAATATGGCTATGGCTGGTTCACGCGACTGATCGGCGGCGAGCAGGTGCATTTCGCCTGGGGTTTTGGCGGGCAGATGCTCTACATCGTGCCGTCGCTCGATCTCACCGTCGTCATGACTTCGGAAGAGAGCGGCCCGTCTGCCCGGAATGGCTACAGGGACTTGCTGCACGGTCTGTTGGCGGACATTATCGGCACCGTGCGGGCCGCCTGAAGACAGGCCGCGTGGCTTTGCAGACGCGCAAAGGACGCTGCAACGCTTGAATTGCTGCATTATGCAGCAGAAAAACCCCGCTATCGTTAAATTCGTAGCGAAGCGATGCCGCGGGCGACAACATGCTGCGGCTTTTCGCCAGCGTTTCGAGAGGCATCATGCGCTCCGACGACCTGCTTGCCCGCCAAGGTGGCGATGAATTCCTGGCGGTACTGAGAAATGTTTCCTGCGAAGATGCGGTGGCGATTGCCGAGCGCATCCGTTTCACTTTCGCCGCTGCCGTCATGCAACTGCCGGATCTGGCCGTCTTTCCAACGCTGAGCATCGGCGTTGCCGCGCGTGCGGAAAGCGGCGGAGATTTGAACGACTGATGCCGAAGGCAGACGAGGCGCTCTATCGTTCGAAGCGCGAAGGCCGCAACCGGGCCGAAGCCTTCTGCGAAAATCAGCAGGCCGCTTAGCGAAAAGGGCCGAACTCTTTATCTCGGAGCGATCCTAGAGCGGGATTGTTTTAGTCGGAATCGGAACAGGGATTCCCTTTCTGGTGCAAATCAGATTCACCATTCTGGCCGGTGCAGGAGGCCGGTCTGGATGGCGAAACCTTTTTCGGATGATCTTCGGGAACGCGTTGTTGGCGCAGTAACGCGCGAGGGCCTGTCGTGTCGAGCGGCGGCAAAGCGCTTCGGCATTGGCATCAGCACCGCGATCGACTGGGTCCGGCGCTTGCGTGAGACGGGCAGCGCGGCTCCCGGCCAGATGGGCGGGCACAAGCCACGGGCGATCTCAGGTAAACATCGGGTCTGGTTGATCGATCGCTGCCACATGCAGGCGTTCACCTTGCGCGGGTTGGTGGCGGAACTCGGAGAGCGCGGCCTGAAAGTGGATTACAGCGCCGTCCGGACCTTCGTGCATGAGGAAGGGCTGAGTTATAAAAAAAGACGTTGGTCGCCAGCGAGCGCGAGCGGCCCGATGTTGCCGCCCGGCGGGCGCGCTGGCTGAAGCATCGCCATCGCATCGATCCATCTCGCCTTGTCTTTATCGACGAAACCTGGACGAAGACGAATATGACGCCGCTCAGGGGCTGGGCGCCGCGCGGCGAACGGCTGTTGGGCCATGCGCCCTTCGGCCACTGGAATACCATGACTTTTGTCGCAGCCCTCAGGGCCGACCGCGTCAGCGCACCGTGGATCATC
Organism: Rhizobium sp. SRDI969; assembly: GCF_025152725.1. Classification (NCBI taxonomy): domain Bacteria; kingdom Pseudomonadati; phylum Pseudomonadota; class Alphaproteobacteria; order Hyphomicrobiales; family Rhizobiaceae; genus Rhizobium; species Rhizobium sp. SRDI969. The sequence continues at coordinate 3,764,972 of NZ_CP104035.1, read as the reverse complement.
GACGGCCCGATCAATGGCGAACGCTTTCGCATCTATGTCGAGAGGGTGCTGGTACCGGAGCTCAAACCCGGCGACATCGTCGTCATGGATAATCTCGGCTCGCACAAGGCCGGCGCTATCCGTGCCGCCATCCGCAAGGCCGGCGCCAGATTGTTCTTCCTGCCGCAGTATTCCCCCGATCTCAATCCGATCGAAAAACTCTTCGCCAAGATCAAGCACGAGCTGCGCAAGGCGCAGGCTCGAACCCGACAGGCCATCGACGACGCGCTGGCAGCCACCCTTCAAACCGTCTCGCCGAAAGAGTGCCAAAACTACTTCAAGGAAGCCGGATATGAACGGACATAAAACAATCCCGCTCTAGATGTTCTGGTCCATCGTCTCGGCCGGGATTTCATCGGCGCGATGGATGCGTACGACGGCGGCTGGCACGCCGGCGACCGTGCAATGCTCGGGCACCGATTTCAGCACGACGCTGCCGGCGGCGACTTTGCTGAAGGCGCCGATTTCGATATTGCCGAGGATCTTGGCGCCGGCGCCGATCATAACGCCGTGGCGGATCTTCGGGTGGCGGTCGCCAGTCTCCTTGCCGGTGCCGCCGAGCGTTACGTTCTGCAGGATCGAAACTTCATCCTCGATGACAGCCGTTTCGCCGATGACGATGCCCGAACCGTGGTCGAGCATGATGGACGCGCCGATCCGCGCCGCCGGATGGATATCCGGGCCGAAGACCAGCGAAACGAGATTGGCGAGCCAGCTGGCGATCTCCGGACGGCCGGCGACCCAGAGCGCATGGGCGATGCGGTGCGTCTGCAGCGCATGAAAGCCCTTGAGGTTGAGAAGCGCGTGCAGAAATGTGGTGCAGGCCGGATCGCGTTCGCGCACGGCAACGAGATCGGCCTCGACCTTCCGCATGATGTCTGTGGTCAATGTGGACCGGATGAGATCAAACAGATCACCCGTCTCCACCTGCGCAACGGAGAGCCGCGCGGCCAGCACGCGGGCGATGATCTCATCATTGCCGGCAGTGTCCGTTACCTCAGCGGCAAGCCGCCGCTGCAATATCGGCTCGCGTGCGGCGAGCTCGGCCGCCTCGGCGCGGATCACGGTCCAGACCGATGCATCGCCCAAAGGCCGCGGCTGTTGCTCGGTCAAACCGAGGCCGGTCGATTTCGACATTCCCGTTTCCTCCGTCAGCCAGGGCGGCGCGCAAGGCGCGTCCTGCGTGCGTTTCATGTTTCGCCTGGGCAAGGCATTTGGCAGCCCTGATTCAGTCTAGCCGTCCGACGGTTGCAGGTCCGGTGTCAGCTTCGGAAGCCGGCGCCAGTGATAGAGCACATCGGGCTCCCGTTCTTCGTTGTCGGCGCCATCGGTCTCCTCCTCGGCGGCAAAACCGTGCCGTTCGTAGAAAGCGCGAGCGCCCGCATTACGCTGGAACGTCCAGAGCCTGATCTCGTTCATCTCCTCCTTGGCGCAGCCGAGGAGTGAAGAGCCGATGCCCATGCCCTGGAAATCGGGGAGAACGTAAAGCTGCTCTATCCAGTTGTCGCCATAGGCGATGACACCGACGAGCCGGTTGCCCATGGCTGCGCCGAGGATCGAGCAATTCGGCAGCAGATGCATGCGCCAGTACTGCTCCTCTTCCTCGGGCGTATGCACATTCGGCAGCCTGGGCAGCCGCTGCCAAAGGGCGACACGTCTGATATCGGCTGCGGCTTGCATGTGGTCGGTCGTCAGCGTCACGATTTCAGGTTTCGCCAGGGCGTCGTCCATTGCCGGCAGCGGGGCTCAGGCCGAAATATCGATGACGCCGCAGTCGCCGGCTTCGGAGCCGAAGGCGAGCAGCTTGCCGTTTTTGCTCCAGCTCATCGCCGTGATCGCGCCCTTACCAGGTCGGCGCAGCAGCGCTTCCTTGCTGTCGGCGATGCGCACGGCCAGAATCATGCCGTCGATGAAGCCGATGGCGAGGATGTCCTCGAGCGGATGGAATTTCACCGCGGTCGCCATGATATTGGCGCGAGTGCCGAGCTCCAGCGGCGCCTTGCCCATCGGCCCGTCCTTGCCCTGGAAGGGCCAGACGATTGCCGCAGGCGCGCCTGAAGACGCGAGCCACTTGCCCTTGACCGACCAGGAGAGTGATTTCACCTTGGAGGGGTAGCCGGTCATGCGCATATGGCGGGCCTCGGTCCCGGGCTTGATGTCTAGCTTCCAGCCGTGCAGTGCGTTTTCCTGCATCGAGGTGACGAGGAAATTACCATCCGGCGAGAAGGTGACGCCGGTATGCGCACCCTTCCATTCCAGATCGACCGGCTTGGCGTTCATGCCGATCCAATGCAGCGACACGCCGTTGTAGCGCGCCGCTGCGATGCGCAGGCCCTTCGGTGCAAAGGCAAGGCCTTCGACCGTGCGCTCCTCGGGGAATTCCTTGGTCGTGCCATCGGCCAGGCGCACGAGCGCACTCTTGCCGTAGGAATAGGCAACGGCACCCTGAGGCCCGGCTGCGACCTGCGAAATCCACTTGCGCGGCGCGGTCGCGATCTCGCTGACGCTGCCGTCGGCGGCAATGCGCAGTACCTTGCCATCCTCGCCGCCTGAGATCAGGCTCTCGCTGTAGGGGTCGCGGATGGCGGTGAGCATGCCCTGGTGGGCTTCGGAAACCCTGTCGCCGCCATCCAGCCGGTGGAATGTACCGTTTGCGCTTGCGAAGAAGGGAACATCACCTAAAAATTCGACGGCCAGAACGTGGCCGTCGAGATCAAGCGGTGCAACTGTCGGCATCAGGCGGCTGCCCCGCAGGCCTTGAAGGAGGCTTCGAGCTTCTCGCGGTCGAGTTCGCGGCCGATAAAGACGAGACGGCTCTCGTGCTTCTCGCCTTCCTTCCAGGGCCGCTGGTGATCACCCTCGATGATCATGTGCACGCCCTGAACGACGTAACGCTCGGGATCGTCCTTGAAGGCGATGATGCCCTTGAGGCGCAGAATATTCGGCCCCTGCGTCTGGGTGATCTTCTGGATCCACGGGAAGAAGCGCTCCGGATTCATCTCGCCGCCGCGCAGCGACACCGACTGCACCGTTACATCGTGGATCGCCGACATTGCGCCATGGTTATGGGCGCCACGGTGATGATGGTCGTGATGACCGTGATGATCATGGTCATGGTCATGATGGTCATGATCGCAATCGGGGCCGCAGACATGGTCATCGTGGCCGTGCTCAAGGAAATGCGGATCGTTTTCGAGCGCGCGTTCCAGGTTGAAGGCGCCCTGATCGAGCACGCGGGCGAGGTCGACGCCCGAGCGGCTGGTCTTGTAGACGCGGGCGGCCGGGTTGATGGCGCGGACGATATCCTCGATTACATCAAGTTCTTCCGGGGTCACGAGGTCGCTCTTGTTGATGATGACGACGTCGGCGAAGGCGATCTGGTCTTCGGCCTCGCGGCTGTCCTTCAAGCGCAGCGGCAGGTGCTTGGCATCGACGAGGGCGACGACGGCATCGAGCTCGGTCTTGGCGCGCACGTCGTCATCCATGAAGAAGGTCTGGGCGACCGGCACCGGATCGGCAAGGCCCGTCGTTTCGACGATGATGCCGTCGAAGCGGCCGGGACGGCGCATCAGGCCTTCGACGACGCGGATCAGGTCGCCGCGCACCGTGCAACAGACACAGCCATTGTTCATCTCGTAGATTTCTTCGTCCGACTCGACGATCAGGTCGTTGTCGATACCGATTTCGCCGAACTCGTTGACGATGACCGCATATTTCTTGCCGTGATTTTCGGAGAGAATGCGGTTGAGCAACGTCGTCTTGCCGGCGCCGAGATAACCGGTGAGCACGGTAACGGGAATAGGCTTCAGGGTGGAGATCGCGTCGGTCATGAGAACCTCTAGGATTAGGCGTGCGGCCGAGCGGCTTGGATCGGCTGCTTGAACGGTTGGTCTCATATAATGGCTTGAGCGTGGCAGTTCAAAGGGTTTTATAATGTTATAAGATCACATTGTCTGGCCAGTGCAGATGACCGTATTCACCGGAGTTGCGTGACGTCGAATGCATCGACATCGCTCAGCAATTCCACCAGCCCTTTTACCGCATGGGCAATCAGCGCCTCACCTTTCTCTGCCGTTGCGGCCGCGGCATTGCCTGCCACACCTTCGGCATTAAGGTCCGACATCTTCCAGCCGAAGGCGTGCGGCCCGTAGGCGCGCAGATGCTTGAAACGCTCGGCGAATTCCGTCTGTCGCGAGGAGAAGTCCGCCGCCTTCGCCATATCAACCTTATCGGGATGAAACGCCAGCATCACCGAGGTCTCGATTTCGCCGCCATGGATTCCGATCGCCTTTTCCTCCGGCGTGACCGCGCCATCCGGCACGCCGAAACGGGTCCAGCTCGTCGCCACCGCCAGCATGGCAAAGCGGACCCGCGCCTCGGTCGCGACGACCGATATGACCGGCGAATTGCCGCCATGGGCGTTCAGCATCACGAATTTGCGGATGCCCTGCTTCGCCAGACCTTCGGCGATGCCGAGCCAGCGGATTACAGCTTCGTCGAACGCAAGCGTCTTCGTTCCTTCAACATCCATATGCTCTATGGAATAGCCGATGGATTCGGCGGGCAGGAAGGTGACCGGCAGGCCGGCGGGCAAGGCTATCTTCAATCGCCCGGCGATGCCTTCGGCAATCAGAGTGTCGGTTTCGAAGGGCAGGTGGGGGCCGTGCTGTTCATGTGCACCGAGCGGCAACACGGCGATCGGATGACGCCCGTCAGGTGCAAAGGCCGGACTGCTGTCCTCGAAGCGCGGCGAAGGTGTCATCATCCGGTCGTTGCCTCTTGTTTATGACGAGATCCTGGGCAATGTCATATCGCAGCGGCGTCGGGGCTTAAAGATCAAAGGGATGGCTATGGGAAAGAAGCACAAGGACGGCAAAAAGAACAAGTCCAAGAAGAAGGACCAGACCGAGTATACGCTCGTCGATCTCTCCCCGGCTCTGACCCAGGCGGCGCGTTCCATGCGGACGGTGCTCTCGCGCAACCTGCTTGAAAGCGGCCTCTATGCCGGCCAGGATGGTGTCATCCTCTCGCTTGCCGAAAGTGACGGCATGACGGCAGGCGGCCTTGCCCAGAAGCTCGGCGTCAAGGCGCCGACGATGACGCGCACGATCGGCCGCATGGAGGCGCAGGGCTTTCTCGAGCGCAAGCCCGATGCCGAGGATGCACGCCTGACCAAGGTCTATCTCACCGACCTCGGCCGAGGCAGCGTGCAGGGGATCGAGATGGCGGCTTCGGCCTGCGACAGGCTGGCGACGCAAGAGTTCTCTGAGAAGGAAATCCGCAATCTGGTCCGCCTGCTGAAGGCGATCGATGCCAATCTGCAAGCCGAAGCCATTCCTGTCGAAGAACCGGACGAAGACTGAAATTTCCCGAAAGACGAATTGCTTCCACCGATTAAATCTTTTAATTAAACATTTTAAGGGCCGCGCCGGTTTGACGGCGGGGTCTTGTCGCTTGCGTGCTGCCTGGAGGAGGACACGTGGTCCAGAAGATCAAGCTTTCGACAATCGCCGAAACGCTCGGCATTTCAACGGCGACCGTATCGCTTGCCTTACGCGACAGTCCGCTCGTTGCCGGCAATACCAGGGAGAAGATCAAGGAACAGGCGCGCGCGCTCGGCTATATCTACAATCGCCGTGCCGCCAGCCTCCGTACCTCGCGCTCCGGCATCATCGGCGTCGTCGTGCACGACATCATGAACCCCTTCTATGGCGAGATCCTGAAGGCGATCGAAAGCGAACTCGACCGCAGCCGCCACACCTTCATCCTTTCCAACCATTACGACAATGTCGAAAAGCAGCGCACATTTATCGAGACGCTGCTGCAGCTCGGCGGTGACGGCGTCATCATGTCGCCGGCGATCGGTACGCCGCCTGAGGACGTGCAGCTGGCGGAAGAGAACGGCATGCCGGCGATCCTGGTCGCCCGCTCGATGGAAGGGCAGGACCTGCCGACCTATCGCGGCGACGACAGCTACGGCATTTCGCTCGCCACCAACCACCTGATCGGCCTCGGTCATCGCTCGATCGCCATGATCGGCGGCACGGACCAGACATCCACCGGCCGCGATCGCTACCAGGGCTATGTCAATTCGCTGCGCAAGGCCGGCATCGAAGTTGATCCGAACCTGCGTATTCCCGGTCCGCGCTCGAAACAGGGCGGTTTCGAGGCTGCAGTGCATTTCCTTTCGCTACCGCAGAAGCCGACGGCAGCCGTGTGCTGGAACGATCTCGTGGCGATCGGCCTGATGAACGGCATTGCGCGCGCCGGCCTCGTGCCGGGAGGCGATATTTCCGTCACCGGCTACGACGATCTCGAGGAGGCCTCGATCGCTACGCCGGCGCTGACGACTGTCTGGAACGGTCAGGCCGAGGTCGGGCGCCTGGCAGCCCGGGCGCTGCTCGATCGCCTTGCCGGCAGCCATGAGCCTGACGGCATGCATCTGATCAAGCCGGAAATGCGCATCCGCCAGTCCACCAGTCCCCATCGGCCCCGCGCCTGAATCAAGACCGCCATCCAAGAGGAAAGCCATGTCCCGCATCGCCATTCTCGTTCCTGGGAAGATACACGAGCGTGTTCTCGAAAGGTTGAAGGATCGTTTTGAGATTATTGCGGTCGCACGCGAGGAGAAGCTTGCGCTGGACAGCGAGACCGCCGGCCGTATCCGCGGCGTCGCCGTTTCCGGTTCCTTCCCGGGCGCCTGGATGGAGCAACTGCCGCATGCTGAAGTGATCGCCAATTTCGGGGTCGGTTATGACGGCATCGATGTGAAACACGCCGCAGAGAAAGGCATCGTCGTCACCAATACGCCTGATGTGCTGAATGACGAGGTCGCCGATACGGCGATCGGCCTGCTGCTGAACACGGTTCGCGAATTGCCGCGGGCCGAAGCTTGGCTGCGTGCGGGCAACTGGAAGCCGGGCACGGCCTATCCGCTGTCGCGCTTCTCGCTCAAGGGCCGCCATGTCGGGCTTTATGGCCTTGGCCGCATCGGGCTCGAAATCGCCAAGCGGCTGGAGCCGTTCAAGGTGAAGATCAGTTATCACACGCGTTCACGCCATGCCGATGTATCCTACGATTATCACTCGACGTTGAAGGGGCTGGCGGAAGCGGTGGATACGCTGATCGCCATCGTTCCGAAGACGGCGCAGACGCACAAGACGATCGATGCCGATATTCTGGCAGCACTCGGCCCTGACGGCATCCTCGTCAATGTCGGCCGCGGCTGGACGGTGGACGAGGAGGCGCTGAGTGCCGCGCTTGCTTCCGGCGCGCTCGGTGCTGCCGGTCTGGACGTCTTCTATGAAGAGCCCACGGTGCCGGCCGACCTGTTTGAGCCGGCCAATGCCGTACTGCTGCCGCACGTCGCCTCCGCGTCCGTGCCGACACGCAATGCGATGGCCGATCTCGTCGCCGACAATCTCATCGCCTGGTTCGAGAAGGGTGCGGCTTTGACACCGGTGCCAGAGACACCGCAGAAGGCTTAAGCGGGTTGGCTCGGCGGACGGTAGTTACCGAGTAACAGGCATAGCGCTTCGCGGGCGCCGCGCCGTCATGCGATCGCCTGTGCTGACATGAACGGTAGCTTGGCCGCGGCATAGCTGCGGACGGCGTCGCCGAAAGCGGCGAACAACTGGTTCGAAGACTTGTCGGTTTCAGCCCAATATTCCGGATGCCATTGCACGCCGACGGCAAAGGCCTTGGCGTCGATGACGGAAACGGCCTCCACCGTGCCATCCTCGGCGATCGCTTCCACCTGCAGGCCCGGGGCGGTCCTGGCGATTGCCTGGCGATGCAGTGAATTCACGCGGATCTCGCCCGGGCCGAGAATGCCTGCGATGCAGGAGCCTTCCTTGACATGGACGGTCTGGCGAATGGCGTACATGCCGTCCCGGTCGACACCTTCCGGTCGGCGATGGTCCCAGTTGCCGGGCTGTTCCTGGATCTCGCTTGCCAGCGAGCCGCCGAGGGCGACATTCAGCTCCTGGATGCCGCGGCAGATGGCGAGCAGCGGGATGGCGCGGTCGATGGCGCGGCGGATGAGCGGCAGGCTGGTGGCGTCGCGGGCGGGATCGAATGGGCCGTCCTTGTCATTCGCCTCGGCACCGTAGTGCGAGGGATGCACGTTGCTGGCCGAACCGGAAACCAGAAGGCCGTCGACGCGGTCGAGAATCGCGTCGGTATCGTAGCCCTCCTCGAAAGCGGGGATCATGAAGGCCATGACACCGGATGCGTTCAATGCGGCGCGCAGATATTGATGCTGTACGGCATGCCAGGTCGCGCCGTCGAAGCTGCGGATATCGGCAGGAATGGCAACGATCGGTTTCGTCATATCAGCCCCGGTCAAAATCTTTCTTCTCGTCGTTTCTTCCGCCTGAACGGCCGCCAAGTCAACGCTTGGCTGTATCAGGCGGCCAAATTGCGACGGAAGAGGCACCCCGCCTTTGCGGTTTACCGCTAAGCCGCTGATTCTGATGGATACGTGCACGTTGCCTTATTGCCCGTCTTGATGCCAAAGGCTAATAGACTAAAGCTTGAACCGCGGCTGGCGCCATGCTTAGCTTTGCCCTTGCTGCGGGTAGGGGTGAGATTGGCCGCGCAGTGTCATCTATTTGGGAGGTTTTTGATGGATCGTCGTTCGTTTTTCAAGAAGGCGGGAACCGCCAGCGCCGGTGCGGTCGCCGCAACGGCATTGGCAGCGCCTGCGATCGCGCAAGAGAATCCGAAGATCGCGTGGCGCATGACGTCGTCGTTTCCGAAGAGCTTGGATACGATCTATGGCGGCGCCGAGGATATTGCCAAGCATGTTGCCGCCGCGACAGACGGCAATTTCACGATCCAGCCCTTCGCTGCCGGTGAAATCGTCCCCGGCCTGCAGGCCGTCGATGCCGTCGCCGCCGGTACGGTCGAAGCAGCCCACACCACCTCCTATTATTTCGTCGGCAAGGACCCGACCTATGCCATCGGAACGGCCATTCCGTTCGGGCTGAACAGCCGCCTGACCAATGCCTGGTACTATGAAGGCAACGGCAATAAGCTGATGAACGAGTTTTATGCCACACAGGGCATGTATGCGCTGCCGGCCGGCAACACCGGTGCGCAGATGGGCGGCTGGTTCCGCAAGGAAATCAACACGCTCGATGACCTCAAGGGCGTCAAGATGCGCATTGCCGGCCTCGCCGGCCGCGTCATGGAGAAGGTCGGCGTCATCCCGCAGCAGATCGCCGGCGGAGACATCTATCCGGCGCTGGAAAAAGGCACGATCGATGCGGCGGAATTCGTCGGTCCCTATGACGACCTGAAGCTCGGCTTCCACAAGGTGGCGAAGTACTACTATTATCCGGGCTGGTGGGAAGGTGGCCCGACGGTGCATGGGTTCTTCAATCTCGAAAAGTGGAGCAGCCTGCCCAAGCATTATCAGGCAGCGCTGACTGACGCCTGCGCTTTCGCCAACACCAACATGCTGGCGAAGTACGACACGAAGAACCCGACCGCGCTGAAGCAACTCGTCGCGGAAGGCGCGACGTTGCGCCCGTTCAGCCAGGAGATCATGGAAGCCTGCTTCCAGGCGGCGACGGGCATCTATAGCGAAATCTCGGGCACGAACCAGTATTTCAAGAAGATCTACGACGACCAGGCCGCCTTCAAACGGGACGCCTATCTCTGGATGCAGCTTTCGGAATACACCTTCGATACGTTCATGATGATCCAGCAGCGGGCCGGAAAGCTTTAAGGCTTTCCGCCGTTGACGCTTTAGACGCGTGTAATACCAAAACCCCGGATTTCCGTCCGGGGTTTTGCTTTTTGCTGGACTATTTGGCGGGTGGCGGCGGTGCTCCCGGCAGGCCGTTCAGGGGCGGCAGGGTCAGGCCGGGGATCTGCGGCGAGCCATTGCCGCCGCCGCCCATCGGCGGCAGGCCGAGCTGGCCGCCGAAGCCCGGGATTTCGATCTTGATCGAGTTCGGGTCGACCTTCGGGCCGTGATCCAGCCAATAGGTTACCGATTGCGGCCAGAAGATCACGATCGCCACCAGGATCAGCTGCATACCGACCCAGGGGAGCGCGCCCATGTAGATGTCCGAGGTCTTGACGTCCTTGCTGGCGATCGAACGCAGGTAGAAGAGCGCGAAGCCGAAAGGCGGGTGCATGAAGCTCGTCTGCATGTTGACGCAGATCAGCACGCCGAACCAGATCAGGTCGATGCCGAGACTGGAGGCGACGGGAGCGAGCATCGGGATGACGATGAAGGCGATCTCGAAGAAATCGAGGAAGAAGGCGAGCACGAAGATGAAGATGTTGACGAAGATCAGGAAGCCGACCGGGCCACCTGGTATGCCCGTCAGCATGTGCTCGATCCAGCGCGAGCCGTCCATGCCCTGGAAGACCAGGCTGAAACAGGTGGAGCCGATCAGGATCATCACCACCATGGATGTGATGTGCGTGGTCGATGCCATGGCTTCACGGATCAGCGGCCAGGTGAGGCGACGGTTCATGGCGGCGAGCAGCATGGCGCCGACGACGCCGAGCGCTCCTGCCTCCGTCGGTGTCGCAAGGCCCATGAAGATCGTGCCGAGCACGAGGAAGATCAGCACGATCGAAGGCACCATGCCCATCAGCACCTTGACGAGCAGCGCCCAATTGAAATCGCCGCGCACCTCCTTCGGCAGCGGCGGCATCGATTTCGGCCGGACGATCGACATCACCAGGATGAAGAGCACGAAGATCGCCACCTGCAGGATCGAAGGGCCGATCGCGCCGAGATACATGTCACCGACCGACCTGCCGAGCTGATCGGCAAGAACGACGAGCACGAGCGAGGGCGGGATGACTTGGGTGATCGTGCCCGACGCGGCGATGACGCCGGTGGCAAGGCGCGGATTATAGCCATAGCGCAGCATGATCGGCAGCGAGATCACCCCCATGGTGATGACGGAGGCGGCCACCGTGCCGGTGATCGCGCCGAGCACGGCGCCGACGAGGATGACGGCATAGGCAAGGCCGCCGGGTATGCCGCCGAAAAGCTTACCGGTGCCTTCGAGCAGGTCTTCGGCCAGCCCGCAGCGCTCCAGCACCGCACCCATGAAGGTGAAGAAGGGAATGGCGAGCAGGAGGTCGTTGGAAAGAATGCCGAAGAAGCGCAGCGGCAGAGCCTGCAGGAAGACCTCGCCGAAATGGCCGGTGGCGATGCCGATGATGGCGAAAAACAGGCCGACGGCGGCGAGCGAAAAGGCGACCGGAAAGCCGTAGAGCATGAAGATGACCATGCCGAGGAACATGGCCGGCGGGATGATGCCGAAATCAAACAAATCCGTGTCTCCCAGCCCGCGTTACTGCAGCGGCTTTTCGTATTTCGTGTCGATGCTGATATGGCCGGCAAGCGCTGCGATCCGCTTGACCAGTTCCGAGAGGCCTTGAAGGGAGAGCAACGCGAAGCCGGCGACGAGGATGAGCTTGACGGGCCAGCGGATCAGCCCACCAGCATTGCCCGATATTTCCCCCTGGTGGAAGGAGAGCGCGAAGAAGGGCCAGCACAGCCAGGTGAGATAGACGCATGCGGGAAGGAGGAAGAGGATGAGGCCGACGATGTCGATCCAGATCTTCGCCTTATCGGAAACCGAACCATAGATCAGGTCGACGCGGACATGCTCGTTGTTGCGCAGCGCATGCGAGGCGCCGAGCATGACGACGAAGGCGAAGAGATACCACTGGATCTCCAGCCAGCCGTTCGAACTGTAGTTGAAGGCATAGCGGACGATGGCGTTTCCGGCGCTGATCAGACAGCAGAACAGCACCATATATTCGGCAAGTTTGCCCATGAACTGACTGATCGAGTCGATCAGCCGACTGGCGGCCAGAAGTACCGACATTCGCCTCCCCTTGTTCTTGTCCTGCCGGTTTTCCGACAGTTTTTCCCTCTTGCAATCGATGTAGACCACGGCCTTTGAAATTGGAAGGATAAATGGCTCGCGTTGGAGTATGGTCTTAGACGCATCCGCCAGTCCGTAGGGTCGTCAAATATTTCAACAACCCACGCGTGGATAAATTATTTCAGTAATCTCGCCAGTAGGCTGTATTAACGCGCGTAGGCTGTGCGGTTCACCCTATGGTTTTAGAAAATTTGACCAAATGTTTGATTCCATTGAAATCAATTTTTAAAGGGTTGGGCTTAGAATTCCCGCGCACAGGGAAAGTGTGGATGAAGCCAGATAACCCGAACAGGGTCCCTATTGATGTGTATCTGTCGTTTGTGAGTTCCCTTTCCGGGAACCGCATGACGCTGCTTGTTGGCGTGATCGTCCATGTCGCGACGTGCCTTGCAGTGGCTGCCAAGACGCAGTACTCCATCTACATCCTGCTGTCGGTCGCCTTCCTTCTGGTCTTCGGCGCTCGCATGGCCATCTTCCGGCAGTTCGATCGTGTCGACAAGCAGAGCCTGTCGCACGCCGGAATCGAGCGTTGGGAGCGGATTCTCGTTGCCAGTGGAGCCTGCACCACCGCGCTCCTCGGCATCGCCAGCGGCTACGCCATCTTCGTCGTCCACGATTCCTTTGCGGAGCTTGCCTGCATTTCCGTCACCATGGCGACCATGGTTTCCGTCGTCGGCCGCAACTACGGCTCGCGCTTCGCAGTCGACCTCCAGACCTTCTTCTGCTGCCTGCCGATGATCGTCTGCAGCCTGCTGGCGATGGACTTCTATCGCGGCGTGCTGTCGATCTTCCTCATTCCTTTCTGGCTGACGACGCGGGCCATGGCCAATGGCGTGCGCGAGTTCCTCTATGAGAACGTCATCGCACGCCGGGAAATCACCATCATCGCCGACCGGTTCGATACGGCGCTCAACAACATGCCGCACGGCCTGGTCATGGTCGATGCCGAGAACCGCATCCAGGTTGTCAATCGCAAGGCCTGCGAACTTCTGAAGATCGGCGCGCCGGAGCGGCTGAAGGATCGGGACCTCGGCGCCGTGCTGCGCTATGGCGCGCGCTACAGCTTCATGGACGCCTCGCAGCCGGAGCTCATTCTGCGCCAGCTCACCCAGGTGGCAGAGGGTAATCTGTCGCGCACGCTCATTCATTTTCCCGAGGGCCTGTCGCTCGAATTCTCCGCCAGCCGAAGGGCCGACGGCGGCGCTGTGCTGATCTTCGAGGACGTGTCGAGCCGAGTGAAGGCAGAGCAGAAGATCATGCACATGGTCCGCTTCGATGCGCTGACCGGCCTGCCGAACCGCCAATATTTCGGGCAGCTGGTGCAGGAGTATCTCGCCAAACATCAAAGGAAGTCCGGGCCGCTCGGCTTCATGGTTCTCGATATCGACGAATTCAAACATGTCAACGACATGCGCGGCCACGTTACGGGCGACCACCTGCTCTGCGCCATCGCCGCCCGCATCAAGCAGGCCTCCGGCAACGCCATCCTCGGCCGGTTGATGGGAGACCAGTTCATCCTGTTCTTCCCACATGCGAAGGAGCAGGCTTCGCTCGACGTCGAAATCCGCCGCGTGCACGCTGCAATCCAGGGCAATTACGCGGTCGACGAACTGACGTTCCTCGTTTCGCTCAGCGCCGGTTACGCGATTCTCGAAAGTACCGCGTTTGCGATGGATGAATGGAGCGTCAAAGCGGATCTGGCGCTGTTCGAAAGCAAGTCGCGCTTCAAGGGCGGCATATCAGGCTTCGAGCGGGAGATGGATGGCCGCTATATCGAGCAGCAGAGGCTGAAGGCGGATCTGCGCGAGGCGGTTTCGGCGCAAGCGCTGCATCTCGCCTTCCAGCCGATGTTCCGGGCCGACGGCTCGCGGATCGAGTGCGCCGAGGCCTTGGCGCGCTGGGTGCATCCGGAGAGGGGCTCGATCCCGCCCGACGTCTTTATCCGGCTCGCCGAGGATATGGGCATCATCTCCGACATTACCCGTTTCGTCCTGTTCAAGGCGTGCAGCGAATGCATGAACTGGCCGGAGCATATCGCCGTCTCGGTCAACCTCTCGGCGCGGGACCTGCGCGATGCCGATATTCTCTTTGTGGTCGCCGAAGCGCTTGCCCATTCCGGCCTCGACGCGGCGCGGCTGCATCTTGAAGTCACCGAGAGCTGCCTGATCGACGAGCCGGCGGCCGTGCGCGCCATCCTGGCGGAGCTCAGATCCCGGGGCATCACCATCGCCATCGACGATTTCGGCACCGGCTTCTCCAGCCTCAGCTATCTCGACACGCTGCCGCTCGATATCGTCAAGATCGACCGCTCCTTCGTGCGCAACATCGTCGAGGATGGGCGCCGCCTCAAGCTCTTGCGCGGCACGGTCAATCTCGCCCGCGAACTGGGCCTGAAGATCGTCATCGAGGGTGTGGAGACCGAGGAGCAGCTGACGCTGCTCAACAAGCACCGTAGTGCCGATCTGGTGCAGGGTTACGTTTTCTCGCAGCCGGTCCCTTCCCAGAATATCAGGCTGCTGCAAGAGGGCATCGGCCGCCGCACCGTCCAGCGCCGCCGCAACAAGGTCGCTTGAGCCGCCTGCAAGTGACTGGTTATCCAACCGAAAATCTTGCGCCCTGTTAACCTTAATAGTTTAAATTCGACGCAAACTCGTAGATTTTCTTGCCTATGTGTCGCTGGCATATGATTAATGATCCGTTAACGAGCGGATCGAGAGAATGTCAGACACACTTTTTACGCGTGGCGATTTCAGCAGGAAAATACTGGAAATTCTGGATCACGTCGAATATCGCCGTGTCGAAAGCGGTGAAGACATGGAGGAAGTGGAGCGGCTGCGCTACAAGGCCTACAAGGCCCGTGACGCGCTGTCGCTTGCCCCGGAAGGCCTATTGGACGATGTCGACTTCGACAGCCATGCCTATATCTTCGGCCTCTACTATTATGGCGAACTGGTCAGTACGATTCGAATTCACTATGTGACGCCGGAGCATCGTATCAGCCGGTCCGGAGAAGCCTTTCCCGAGGCGATGGATGAGCTTTTGGACGCCGGGCTAACCTTGATCGACCCGGCGCGGTTCGCGGCCGATCCGGAGTTCACCGCCGAGATGCCATGGGTTCCCTATCTGACGTTGAGACCCGCCATCGTTGCGGCAGCGCATTTCCGGGCGGACCGCGTTATTCAGTCCGTCCGGCCCCCGCATGCCGCCTTCTACAAGCGGGTCTTCTATGCCGATACCATCGTGCCCGGCCGACTGGCGGAGAGTTACGGGGTCGACGTGACGCTGATGGCGACGAATGTGATCGAGGTCGGGCGCAAGCTGTTGACGCGCTATCCCTTTTTCATCTCCAGCGCCAGCGAGCAGCGCATGATGTTTTCACGCAATCCCAACGATACGCTGCCGCCGCTCACCATCATTCCGACGGCGCGTTTCGTGCCGCCAGGCGAACTCGGCACCGATCTGCCGCTGTGATCTGCCTTGCCCCGAGGGGGAGACGACGTAGCGACGGAAGCAGGCAAAATCAGCCGTCCTTCAGGGCCCGTTCCGGGGCTTTGAGGTGACGGTTGCCACGTGCGCCTGCGGCATTCTCATGCATTGCGCTTTCGCCTGTCATTGTGTAATCCCTGCAGGCAGGGATTTCCCTCGCCTAGAGGGAAATTGGGCAGCGCAGAGGCATATCAGGGAGACGATATTTATGGCCGAACATCATACCGGACCGGTCGAGACCGGCGCGCCAATGGATTACAAAGAACATGAAAAGACCTACGACATGTTCATCGCCAGCGCGAAATACGGCTCGATGCTCCTCATCGTCCTCCTGCTTGCGATGACCGCCGGTTTCTTCGGCGGCGCCGGCCTTCTCGGTGGCCTCTTCGTCTTCATCATTCTTCTCGCCGCCGGCATCTTCCTGTTCCGCTGATCGCGTAGAATCAGAGGGTCAGAGCGTTCTTTGTGCGTCCGAAAGGACGCACGGCGCTCTGAGGGGGAGGAGAGACTTCTCCGAAGCTTTGTGAATGAGGTGCTTGGCCCGCGCAGGTGAGCCTGTGGCGGTCTGGCTGACCCGGAGGAGGGGCAGTTGGGCAATATCGTTTTCGTTGCAAGGGAAATTACGGGCGAGGAGACGCGTGTCGCCGCCTCCGTCGAGACCGTGAAGAAGATGAAGAATTTCGGCTTCGACGTCGTCGTCGAAGCCGGAGCCGGTGCGGCTTCCCGCATTCCAGACGGGGAGTTCGAGGCCGCGGGCGCCAGGATCGGCAGTTTTGCGGATGCAGCTTCCGCCGATGTGGTGTTGAAGGTGCGCCGGCCCAGCGGATCGGAAATCTCCGGCTATAAAAGCGGCGCCGTGATCATCGCCATCATGGATCCCTACGGCAATGACGAAGCGATCGCGGCACTGGCAAGTGCCGGGCTTTCGGCCTTCGCGATGGAACTGATGCCGCGCATTACCCGCGCCCAGTCCATGGACGTGATGTCGTCCCAGGCCAATCTCGCCGGTTACCAGGCCGTCATCGAGGCTGCAGCGGTCTATGACCGCGCCATGCCGATGATGATGACGGCGGCTGGTACCGTGCCGGCCGCCAAGGTCTTCGTCATG
This sequence comes from Rhizobium sp. SRDI969, assembly GCF_025152725.1. Lineage (NCBI taxonomy): Bacteria > Pseudomonadati > Pseudomonadota > Alphaproteobacteria > Hyphomicrobiales > Rhizobiaceae > Rhizobium > Rhizobium sp. SRDI969. The sequence continues at coordinate 3,748,412 of NZ_CP104035.1, read as the reverse complement.
GGCGCCGGCGTCGCAGGTCTTCAGGCGATCGCGACCGCGCGACGTCTCGGCGCGGCGGTCTCGGCCACCGACGTTCGTCCGGCCGCCAAGGAGCAGGTCGCCTCGCTCGGCGCCAAGTTCATCGCCGTCGAGGACGAGGAGTTCAAGGCGGCGGAAACGACCGGCGGCTATGCCAAGGAAATGTCCGCCGACTATCAGGCGAAACAGGCGGCTCTGGTTGCCGAACACATCGCCAAGCAGGATATCGTCATCACCACCGCGCTGATCCCCGGTCGTGCGGCGCCGCGGCTCGTTTCGCAGGCCATGCTCGCCTCGATGAAATCAGGGGCGGTCGCCGTCGATCTCGCAGTCGAACGCGGCGGCAATATCGAGGGCGTCGTCCCCGGCGAGATCGCCGATGTCGAAGGCGTCAGGGTCATCGGTTTCGCCAACATGCCGGGCCGGGTTGCGGCCAGCGCCTCGGCGCTCTACGCCAAGAACCTCGTCACCTTCCTCGAGACCATGGTCAACAAGGAAACCCGGAGCGTCGTCGTCAATCTCGACGACGAGCTCGTCAAGGCGACGATGCTGACCTATGCCGGCGACGTCGTTCATCCTGCCTTCGGCGGCGCGAAGAAGGGAGACCTCTGATGGCCAGTGAAGCAATGGACAAAGCGCTGGAGCAGCTCGATCAGGCGGTGACCGCCGTGATCACGGCGGCGGCCCAGGCGCCGGAAGCGGCAAGCGCTGCGACCGGCGGGGCGATCGATCCCTTCGTTTTCCAGCTTGCCATCTTCGTATTGTCGATCTTCGTCGGCTATTACGTCGTGTGGTCGGTGACGCCGGCGCTGCATACGCCGCTGATGGCCGTCACCAATGCGATCTCCTCCGTCATCGTCGTCGGCGCGCTTCTGGCGGTCGGCATTTCGACCAGCGGGCTTGCGACCGGCTTCGGTTTCGTCGCCCTCGTACTCGTCTCGGTGAACATCTTCGGCGGTTTCCTCGTCACGCAGCGGATGCTTTCGATGTACCGCAAGAAGGACCGGTAAGGACTGATGACCAATATCGCAGCCTTCCTCTACCTCGTCTCCGGCGTGCTCTTCATCCTGGCGCTGCGCGGCCTGTCGCATCCAGCCACCAGCCGCAAGGGCAATCTCTACGGCATGATCGGCATGGGGATCGCGATCCTGACGACGCTGGTGCTGGCGACCCCGAATTTCGGCGGCTTCGTGCTGATCGTTCTTGGCCTTGCCATCGGCGGCAGCGTCGGCGCCTATGTCGCCCGCACCATCCCCATGACCTCGATGCCGCAGCTCGTCGCCGGTTTCCATTCGCTGGTCGGCCTTGCCGCCGTGTTGGTCGCGGCTTCCGCGCTCTATACGCCTGCCTCCTTCGGCATTGGCGAGATCGGCCATATTCACACCGAGGCGCGCATCGAGATGGCGCTCGGCGTGGCGATCGGAGCGCTGACCTTCACCGGTTCGATCATCGCCTTCCTAAAGCTCGACGGACGCATGTCCGGCAAGCCGATCCTGCTGCCTTACCGGCATATGATCAATGCGAGCCTGCAGGTGCTGATCGTGCTCTTCATCATCGGGCTTGCCGCCACCGAAAGCCATTTCGACTTCTGGGCCGTTGTGGCCTTGTCGCTGGCGCTCGGCGTTCTGCTGATCGTGCCGATCGGCGGGGCCGATATGCCCGTCGTCGTCTCGATGCTGAACTCCTATTCAGGCTGGGCCGCGGCCGGCATCGGCTTCACGCTCGGCAATCTGGCGCTGATCATCACCGGCGCGCTCGTCGGCTCCTCCGGCGCGATCCTTTCCTACATCATGTGCAAGGGCATGAACCGTTCCTTCGTCTCCGTCATCCTCGGCGGTTTCGGCGGCGAGACGGCGTCCGGCGGACCCGACACATCGGACAGGACGGTCAAGCTCGGCTCGGCCGAGGATGCGGCTTATCTGATGGCCAACGCATCGAAGGTCATCATCGTGCCGGGATACGGCATGGCGGTCGCCCAGGCCCAGCATGCGCTGCGCGAACTTGCCGACAATCTGAAGAAGAACGGCGTCGAGGTGAAATATGCGATCCATCCGGTCGCAGGCCGGATGCCCGGCCACATGAACGTGTTGCTCGCCGAAGCGAATGTTCCCTATGACGAGGTTTTCGAGCTCGAGGATATCAACTCGGAATTCGCCCAGGCCGACGTTGCCTATGTCATCGGCGCCAATGACGTCACCAATCCGGCGGCGCGCGACGACAAGACCTCGCCGATCTACGGCATGCCGATCCTCGACGTCGACCGGGCAAAGACCTGCCTCTTCGTCAAGCGCTCGCTCGGTTCCGGTTATGCCGGCATCGACAATACGCTGTTCTACAAGGATGGTACGATGATGCTGCTCGGTGATGCGAAGAAGATGACCGAGGATATCAACAAGGCGCTCGCGCATTGATCGACGCAGAAACAGCCGCCCTTTGGGTGGCTGTTTGATTCATGCTTGGCTGGCCGGCCGCTTTCATCAGGTCTCGCCGGGCACGAGTGTCATTTTCTCGACGCCGATCGCCAGGTTCAGACCTTCCTGAGCCTGGACGTTCAACGGCTGCAGCATGAAGGCCCTGTCGGTGCCGCCGGCGATGACCTTGGCGCCGGTGCCTGCACCGATGCTTGCGTCGGCGCCGATCCCGTAATATTCGCCGGCAAGGGCGAATTGCGGAATATCCGTGCCGGTCTTTGCCAGCACCTGCCAGATCATGACGCTCTTGCCGGTCTGGCCGATATCGAGGCCGAATTTCTCGATTTTGCCGGCATAGACCGCCTTGGCGCCGCCGGCCGCCGGCGTATAGGTGCAGATGAGGTTCTTCTGCGAGGTGACGATCAGACCCTGGCCGCCATCGGATCCGCAGACAAGACGGCCAAGCGTGACATAGTTTTCCGCGCCCGCCGGGCTCGCCCAGGCAGCGGCCGTCAATGCCGCGGCGATCATCGTTTGCTTGAACATGGTCTTTCTCCTTTGGAACGACCTGTCCGAAACGGGTGGAGGTAGCGATTGTTCCGGGACTTTTATTCCCGCTCCAGCGTGGCGCGCTGCGCCGTCAGCACCCATAATAGGCCCTCGGGCCGGAAGTCGATCTCAACCGTGCCGCGAAAGGCGGAGGCGGCATGGGCTTTGATGACGGTCGTGCCGAAGCCCGAGCGCGATGGCTGCTCGGTGACCAGTGGGCCGCCGCGCTCTTCCCAGGTGAAGCGGAGCAGGGCCTCCGGCTTGTCTTCCTCCTTGACGTCGCGCCATTCGAAGCGGACACGGCCTTGCGGTACGGAGAGCGCACCGTACTTCACCGAATTGGTGGCGAGTTCATGCAAGGCGAGACCGAGATTCTGCACGGCATCCGGTTTCAGCACGAAGTCTTCGCCGCTGATGTCGATCTGCTCGCGCGATTGCGGGAAGGCGTGCAAATGGATGTCGACGACCCGCCGCAGTGAGACGCCTCCCCATTGTTCGCTGGTCAGCAGCTCGATCGACCGAACCAACCCTTCGAGGCGGTCGGCGACGGCGGCGCGGAAGGTCTCGACGCTGTCGGACTGCTTGGCGAGCTGGCGCATCATTGCCTGGGCAAGTGTCAGAAGATTCTTGGTGCGGTGGACGAGCTCGTGCATGACGAAACGCAGCCGGTCTTCAGTCTGGCTACGGTCGAAAGAGGCATTCGAAAGGGCAATCGCCACTTGGTTCGCCTCGATGACGCTGGTCTCGACAGGCGAGACGATATGGCCTTCACCCATGCGGTTCGCCATGTCGGCGATATCGCGGATGGTAGTGCGCACCTGCCGTGCGACGGCATAGGCAGCCAGGACGGCGACAAGCACCAGTGCCACGCCACCGATGATGAGGAAACGCCAGGTGCTGAGGATCGACGCCTGGGCGATCGGTCCCCAGATCACCGTCTTCCACGACCAACCGGGAATTTGGGCATAACCGAGCAGCATGTGCGGCAGGATCTTCTCGTCTTGGAAGACGCCGCGGGGCGCGGTGAGCGCCGGCAGAATGCGTGGATCGAAGGGCGTGCCGGATTCGAGATTGGCAGGGCCGGTGGCTGCAACGACGTGGCCGCTCTCATCGATGACGGCCGCCGACCAGCCGGGCGCAAGGCCTTCGGTGGTCACGAGCTTGCCCAGATCTTTGGCGTCCTGCGTGATGATGAGGGCCGCAACCGGATCATTCTTACGTGGCAGGGTGACGTTGTAGACCCATTCGCCGCTGGTCCGGCCGCGAAAGACGTCCGATGCCTCGATGCGACCGGAAGCCATGGCCGCTTCGAGGGCTGTCATATTCGCCGTCTTGCCGAGCGGCGTGCCGAACGCCTGGCGCGTGTTCAGTAGCTGCTGGCCGGTGCGTTCGACGGCGATGACGAAAAGCGTGTTGTCTCTAAGGGCTGTTTCGGTGCGCTCGTGGAAGGAGGCGAGATTGCCGTTTTCAAGCTCCGGCGAACTCGAAAGCAGCCGCAGGGTCGTTGCCATGTCCTGAAGCTGGCGGTCGATGATGCGCGAAAGGGCAAGCGCATCCTGGGCCGTCTCGCGCTTCAGCGTCGAACGCTGGTTATCCTCCAGCTGCAGCAGAAGCAGCGCCACGAAGGCGAAGATCGGCACTGCGATCGCCACCGCCATGGCGACGAGGTAGGTTCCGATCGAGGCTTTCGGAAAGAACAGCGCGACGATCTTCATCTGCCGCAATTCAAAATGTCGCAATGTCCTTTGCGCGTCTGAAAAGACGCGCAGCGCTGTAATGCGCGTGGCCCGCAACGTTTTTCGCTTGCGGCCAGGACAGCAAAGATCCACATCTCTCGCAAACCGCCCCCAACACGTGTTCAAACGTCCGATAGCGGGCTATCGAAGCAGGTCCATGTTAGGGGGAGCAAGAGCAGGTTGCAACATACTATGACCGGCCATCGACGACGACAGACGCTTTTTCGGCTTCTCTTGGCAAGGCGGTGCGACTGACTTTGCGCCACGTCGCTTCCACCGCCTGGCGTGGCACAATATCACCTCGATGATATCCAAAGCCGGAAGATTCGTTTGAATCATCAGGGCCTTTGCCGGTGTCCGATGGTTGGTGCGACCGGTAAATGGCGGTTCCGGTCCGCGCGATGCTTCGGGCCGCTCAATTATGTCTTTAGCCGGCTGGGGCCACGCCGACGCGGGCAAGCCCGTCGCGAGCCGGCTGGTATTTGGCATCGAGGCCGACCGCGTGGCGATAGGAGCGGGCCGCCTTCGCCTTGTCGCCGCGGCGTTCGTAGACGAGCGCCTGGTTGGCCCAGGATTCGGCGATGTTGCCGTTGAGCTCGATCGCATGGTTGAAATCGGCAAAGGCGTTGTCATCGTCGTTCAGCGCGATATAGGAAATGCCGCGGCCATTATAGGGCTCTGGCGAATTCGGCGCGAGCGAGATCGCTTTCGAGAAATCGTCGATCGCCTTATCCTGCTGATTGCGCTTCTGATAGATCAGGCCACGATTGTGATAGGCGCGGCCATCGGTGGTGCCGAGCTGGATCGCCTTGTCGAAATCGTTGAAGGCCTGGTCGTCTTGGCCGGCCATGCGGTAGACATTGCCACGGCCGATATAGGCAACGTCGTAGCTCGGATTAATCTGCAGGGCGGCATTGTAGTCGGCAATCGCCTGGGCCTGTTGGCCCATATTGCGATAGACGAGGGCGCGGTTGGCGTAAGCCTGGAAAAACCGCGGATTGATCTGCAGCGCCGTATTGAAATCGTTCAGCGCCGGGCGGAACTGGCCGGCGCGGCCATAGGCGGAACCACGGACGTTGTAACCTTCGGGATCCCTCGGATTGGCGTTGATGACAGCCGTCAGCGAGGCGATGTTCTCTTCCGAACCCTGCGCCTTATCGATGCTGATCACGGCATCCGAGGTATTGGTCGTCTCGCAGCCGGCGAGGCCGAATATTGCCGCCAGCGCCAAAGCGGGCAGGAATGCCGTTTTCTGCAAGCGCAAAGCGCGGGACGGATTAAAGGTGTTGACAGCCATTCGGGCTCGCTTTCCCCATGCGGCATATCCGGTGCGCGGATATGCGATCTTCAGCGGCAAACTAAAAAAGGCGGCGGCGAACCCATCGCCCCCGCCACAATGCATCTGAAAACGTCGAAAAAACGACGGAAATGCTCAGCGCGCTGCAACCAGACCCTCGCGCTGAGCGCGCTTACGGGCCAGCTTGCGAACACGGCGAACAGCCTCGGCCTTTTCGCGAGCACGCTTCTGCGACGGCTTCTCGTAGTAGTCGCGCATCTTCATTTCGCGGAAAATGCCTTCGCGCTGCATCTTCTTCTTGAGAGCGCGGAGAGCCTGATCAACATTGTTATCGCGGACAAGTACCTGCACGAGAATCACGTTCCTTTGGTTGGTTGATGCCGGAGGCGGCGCAGCGGCCAGAGGCAAAACAATAACGTTCGCGCGGCCGCAGCCTTGCGATTGGTGATGCGGGATAGCAGATTGAGCACGGCAAGTCCAGATGGATATGGGAGGCGCACGGAAAAATCATGCTTGCCCGATATCCGGTCACGATCCGGCGGTTTCGGGCAGGGTTTCGTCCAGCGCGGCGATCGCCTCCTTGAGAGCCGTCCTGACCCGGAGGCGATCGGAAGGCTCCAGCCGGCTCATATCCAAATGCAGGTCAAGGCCCGAGAGGTGCTCGCTGAGAACTCGGCTTTTGTGGTCCGCACCGAGCGTCAACCCATCCACCGCATAGGGCACGATCTCGCGCTGTATGCCCTTCATGGTGATCGGCGGCAGGGGATGGGCGTCGACGATTTCGTTCACCAGCGCGTAGGTTTCGTAGCTGATGACGATCTCTCCTCCCTGGGCGATCGATTGCAGCCGGGCTGCGAGATTGGCCTCCGCCCCGATGATCGTGTAGTCCATGCGGTCGTTGCTGCCGAAATTGCCGACGTTGCAATAGCCGCTGTTTACCCCCATGCGGACGACGAAAGGCTCTTCGGTGCCGTTTCTGCGCCATCTGTCCTTGAGTTCGCCGAGACGGCGCTGCATGTCGACGGCCATGCGCAGACATGCTTTCGCATCCTCTTCGGGGCCTCTGGTGTCGGGATCGCCGAAGAAGACCAGCATCGCGTCGCCGATGAACTTGTCCACCGTGCCGCCATGCTCCAGGGCAATGTTCGACATCTCGGTCAGATATTCGTTGAGCATCTCCGTCAGGGCTTCCGGTTGCAGGCGCTCGGTCGTCGCCGTGAAGTCCTTGATGTCGGAGAAGAAAATCGTCAGGCGCTTGCGCTCTGTATGGACCACCACGTCCTTCTGGCCGGAGAAGATGCTCTTGTAGATCTGCGGCGAGAGATAGCGCGAAATCTTCATCGAAACGCTGGCGAGGAATTCGTTCGCCGCTTCCAGATCTTGGTTGGCGCTGTGGATCGCGCGCGTCTGCTGCCGCTGGAGCACAATGAAGCTGATGCCGATGACGGCGACGAAAAGAAAATAGCAGAGCAGGTATTTGAAGGCGAAGACGTTGCTAGCGTAGGGATGCCTGATGATGACTTCCTGAATGCCGCGCACGTCGCCCACCTTCCAATCGGTCTTCGGGCTTTCGGGGTGGGTATTATGGCAGGCAACACAGGCCTGGCCCATAACGACGGGGGTGATGAACCGCAAGGTATCGGTCAATCCGACGCGGGTGAGCTCGTTCAGGGTCTGCTGCGGATTGGCGCGCAACGCGGCGAGCGCTTTTTTCTCGAAGTCGTCGAGCTCGTGGGATGCGCGGCTTTTGAACGGCAGGTCGGAGACGAAACGATAGGTGATATTGGCCTGCTGCTCCTTGATGACGTCGCCGAGCTCCAGGGAAAGCGTGGCCGGCAGCGGGATGGCGCCTGATATATTCGCATAGTTGTGGGAGACCACCGTGCCCTCGGTCGCGCCGCTGGCATGGGCGGCGAGAACGCGCCCCACGACATTCGTGGAATAATAGGAGCGGATGCTCGATATCAGCGAGCTCATGTCACCGGCCTGGCGCCGTAGGGTGTTGCCCGAGAGATCGCTGATATCAAGCCAGACGGCAAGCGGCAGCCCGGCGAGCATTGCCAGCACGACGATAATCAGCCAGTAGCCGCTTCGGCGTGCGGCGGATTCGGAAATCACGGCGACCTTCACCCTTCTCGAAAGAGCATTCGATTTTCGATCGTTACAAGAGCATTTCACCGCGCGCCGGGCAATGTTGAAGCCTTTTCATCCAGGCAAAAGCCCGGCGAAATCCGGAGGCGTGGCCGTATTGAAGACGGTTCCCTGCCGGTCCCCGGAAAACGAAATGCGGGAGGCTGAAAAGAGAGCGCCCGGGATGCATCTGCGAATGGCGTTTGGGAGGAAAGCGGCGTAGCTTGTCTGCCGGCAGGTGCGGATCGCCCTGCCGGCCGTGGGAGGGGACACCCGGTGAGATCATGACGCGCGCGCAGCAAATCGGTGTCGTTCTCGGCCTGGCGATCGTGACTGCGCTGACGATCCTTCGAGCAAGTGATCCCGGGATCTTCAAGTTGATCCGCGGCGTGACCTTCGACGAGTACCAGCGGCTGGTTCCCAGAACCTTCGAGCCAATGCCGGTCCGCGTGATCGACATCGACGAGGCCTCGCTGCACGAATTCGGCCAATGGCCCTGGCCGCGCGACCGGATGGCCTTGCTGGTGAACCGGCTTTCGGAGATGGGCGCCTCGGCCATCGCCTTCGATATTCTTTTCGCCGAGCCGGACCGGCTGTCACCGCGCAACGTTGTCCGCGAGGTCGCGGGGATAGACCCTGCGCTTGCCGAGAAACTGCCCGACAATGACGAGATATTCGCTCGATCGATTGCCGAAAAACCCGTCGTGCTCGGCTTCGGCCTTTCCAATGAAGGCAATTACCGGCCGCCGGTGAAGGCGGGCTTTGCCTTTACAGGCGAAAGCCCGGTTTCGGCTCCGCCCCATCTTGGTGCCTCGACGCCGCTGCGGCCGCAATTGGAGACCAACGCGGCGGGACTGGGCCACATCAGCCTCAATCCCGGCAATCCCTCGCCGGTGGTACGGGCGGTCCCTCTGTTCCTGACCGACGGCGAGCAGCTCTATCCGAATCTCGCGATCGAGGCGCTGCGTGTCGCACAAGGGGCATCGACTTATGTGCTATCAGGCGCGCCCGATCGCGCCGGCATCATGACATCGGTAAAGATCGGGGATTTCGTCGTGCCGCTAACCGCGGCGGGCGAGCTCTGGCTCTATGTCACCCCCGACCGGGCGGAGCGTTATATATCCGCCAGGCAGGTGCTTGCGGCCGAAGGGGTCTCTCCAGATGTCGCCGCCGCCATCGACGGCAGTATCGTCTTCGTCGGGACATCGGCGGCCGGCCTGCAGGACATCCGCGTCACCGCGCTCGGCGAGAACGTTCCAGGCGTTTCGCTGCATGCACAGGCCGTCGAGCAGATCCTCTCCGGCCGCTTTCTCTCGCGGCCCGACTGGGCGGACGGTCTGGAAATCCTGATGATCGCCGTGCTTGGATGCCTGCTCGTCGGGGTGACGACCTTCGTCAGTCCCGCCGTCGCGCTGGCCTGCGGCCTGCTGATCACGGCCATGGCGCTGGTGGCGTCTTGGCTTTCGTTTCTTTATGCGGGGCTTCTCCTCGATCCGCTGGCTCCGATCATCAGCGGGTCGATCACCCATTTCGCATCGACCTCGTTCCGGATCCTGGTGATCGATAGAGAGCGGCGCGAGGTGCGGCGTGCCTTCGGGCATTATCTTTCCCCGTCGCTGCTCCATCGCATCGAGCATTCCCGCGACGCGTTGCGCCTCGGCGGAGACGATCGCGAGCTGACGGTCATGTTCGTCGATGTCAGGAGCTTCACCGAGATCAGCGAGCGGCTGGCGCCGACTGCCGTGGTCGCATTCCTGAATACGTTGCTCGATGCCCTGAGCCGCCATGTAGTGGCCAATGAAGGCACGCTCGACAAGTTTATCGGTGATTCGATCATGGCGTTCTGGAATGCACCCGTCGATGTGGCGGATCATGAAACCAAGGCCGTTCGCGCAGCGCTTGCCATGCGCGAAACGCTGGCCGAACTGAACGCCGGCGACGCTTTCGGCTTCGGATCCGGACAAGAAGTCGGGATCGGTATCGGCATCCATACCGGCCTTGCCTGCGTCGGCAATATGGGCGCCAAGACGCGCTTCAACTATTCGGCGGTCGGCGATGCCGTCAACATTGCGGCGCGGCTGGAATCATCCTGCAAAGAGGTCGGTTTCGATATTCTGATATCAGACAGCACGGCGAGATCGGTGCCGGGAATGGCGCTGATCGAGGCCGGCGCCATTCCGCTCAAGGGGAAGAGCAGCCGAACGCAGATTCTCGCCGTCGTCGGCGACGAACGCGTTGCAGCCTCTGCGGAGTTCGCCGCGCTTGCGGTCGTTCACGAGCAGCTGACGCAGGCGCTGCATTCGCATTCGAAAAACACGCGCAAGCTTATCGGCACGGCAAAGCTCAGGGCGGCGAAAGTGATCGGCGGGCTGGCGGAATTCTACCGGCGGATATCCAGCAGAAGCGATCACTTCCGCGAGGTGGCGGATGGTTTCGAGAAGAGCGTCGCCGATTGACGGCATCATCGGTTGCGATTGAAATTCCGGGCCCTGTCGTGGTTTGTGTCCCCATCACGATCGCGATCTCTATCGTGATCACGATCGCGATGATGCCCTTGATCGTTATAGTCGTGATCATCGTGCTGATCGTGATGTTCATGCCGACCGTGGCCATCATGCTTGTCGGGTTTATCCGGTTCGTCGTGATGCGGCGTGTCAGGCTTGGTCGGCCGTTCCTTCTGCGGCTCGGCCTGTTTCTGCGGCGGATCCTGCCTCTGGGGCGCGGGCGAAGCCGGAGGCGGGGGCCGTTTTCTGTCCTTTCTTTCCGGCGCGACGGAGGCCATATTGCAGCCGCCGAGCATGCCGATGCCGCCCGCAAGCCGCTGATTGCCGGAGAGGAAGGGCAAGGCGCGCTCATTTCCGAGCGTCGCGAAGATGCTCGGATCGACCCGGCGCGCCGCCGACATATTGCCGTTCGGCTTGGCCACCACGCAATCGCAGCGCTGCTGCAGCTGCCGGCAGCCGCCCGGACCGCAGAAACGGGCAGCACCGTTCAGCAGCACGACGGCGGTCGTGCCGTCAGGGCCGACGTAGAAATCGAAAGCGGTGCCGCGTACGCCAATCGTGCCGGCCGGCGTCAGGATCTGGTAGGCCGAGGAGTTGGAACTGCCGCTGACCCAGCGAAATGTGCCCTTTGCCGCCCTGATGGTCAGTTTCTTGACCGATTGGGAATCATCGAAGACATATTTGTCGATGACGACCGACGAACCCCAGCCGACGGCGAGCTTTGTGCCGTCACGAAACAGGAACTGGCCAAGCCCCGATTGCGATGTCTTGATGCGCTCGTTGCGATGAACGCTGGTGTCGACCTCGATAGGACCGCTCTGTCCCGTCACCTCTGTCTTGATGACGACAGCCTGGCCGACCGGCTCGGCGGCGGGTGCCGGCCATGCGCTGCTTAACGCGATGCAAAGCGTCGCGACTGATACTGAGCGCCAACCCCACATGATACACATACCCCACAACATGTGATGGTTAACATTTTAGTAATTGCTTGTCTTCTAACCCTCTTGGGTTAGGCCACCGGTCGATGGACAAGCAGAAATGCTGCCGCTTGCGTCATTCGCCTGAAGCGGCATTCTCTTCAGCGTGTCGAAACCAAAGCTCTCGCGCGTCGCAAAAGAACCGTTGTGCCGCATTTGGATTTGCGATTTGTATGAGCGCGGAGAACAAGCCCTTTCCCGAAGGAGAAGAAGGCGGATGCGGAAATATTCGGTTTTTGCCGTGGCACGGGAGGCCCTTCGCGGCCACAAGGGCTGGGAGAAGCAGTGGACGTCACCGGAGCCGCGCGCCGAATACGACGTCGTCATCATCGGCGCCGGCGGCCACGGGCTGGGTGCTGCGTACTATCTCGCCAAGGAGCACGGCATCACCAATGTGGCGGTGATCGAGAAGGGCTGGCTCGGCGGCGGCAATACCGGGCGCAACACCACCATCATCCGCTCGAACTATCTCTACGAAGAGAGCATGCACATCTACGAGCATTCGATGAAGCTCTGGGAGGGGCTTTCCCAGGAGCTCAACTACAATGTGATGTATTCGCCGCGTGGCGTGATGATGCTCTCGCACAATATTCACGACCAGCAGTCCTTCAAGCGGCATATTCATGCCAACCGGCTCTACGGCATCGACAATGAATGGCTGACGCCGGAGCAGGCGAAGGCCTATTGTCCGCCGCTCGATATCTCGGCCAGCGCGCGCTACCCGATCAACGGGGCGGCACTGCAGCGGCGCGGCGGTACGGCGCGGCACGACGCGGTTGCGTGGGGTTATGCGCGGGCCGCCTCAGACCGCGGTGTGCACATCATTCAGAATTGCGAAGTGACCGGCATCCGGCGCGGCGCAGATGGACGGGTGACCGGGGTCGAGACCTCGCGTGGCTTCATCGGCGCCAGGAAAGTGGCGGTGTCGGCGGCCGGCCATACGACCACTGTCATGCAGATGGCTGGCGTGCGCGTGCCGCTGCAATCGAGCCCGCTACAGGCGCTGGTTTCCGAACCGCTGAAGCCGATCTTTCCCTGCGTCGTCATGTCGAACACGGTGCATGCCTATATCTCCCAGTCCGACAAGGGAGAGCTCGTCATCGGCGCCGGAACCGACCAGTACAATTCCTATTCCCAGACCGGCGGGCTGCAGATCATCACGCACACGCTCGACGCCATCTGCGAACTCTTCCCGATGTTCCGGCGCGTCAAGATGATGCGGCAATGGGGCGGCATCGTCGACAATACGCCGGATCGTTCGGCGATCCAGTCGAAGACACCGGTTCCCGGACTCTACGTCAATTGCGGCTGGGGCACCGGCGGCTTCAAGGCGACGCCGGGTTCGGCCAATCTCTTCGCCCATCTGATCGCCCGCGACGAACCGCATAAGTTCAACGCCGGCCTGACGCTGGAACGTTTCCGCAGCGGCCGGCTGATCGACGAGGCTGCTGCGGCGGCGGTGGCGCACTGACGATGGGCGTTTTCGTGCTAACGCTCGCTCCATTCGTCGCTCACCCCCTCATCTGTCTTTCAGGCACCTTCTCCCCGCTGGGGAGAAGTGGAGGAGAAGGAAATCCTACATGCTGCTGATCCATTGCCCTTACTGCCAGGAAGAGCGCTCCGAGCTCGAATTCCGCGGCGCGGGTGACGCGCATATTGCGCGGCCCGCAGATATTGCCTCGATCTCGGACGCGGAATTCGAAGCCTATTTCTTTCTGCGCGACAATCCGAAGGGGCTGATATTCGAACGCTGGCGGCACATCCATGGCTGCGGACGTTTCTTCAATGCAGTCCGCGACACGGTAAGCGACAAGTTCCTCATGACCTATAAGGCCGGTGAGCCGAAGCCGGTGGTCGGCGCTGCTGCCGAGAAGCACGCGCCTGTCGAGACTTATGAAGCCCTGGAAGGAGAGGCGCAATGAGCGGCGTGAACCGTATCGCCGGCAAGGGGCGCCTGACGCCGGCCAAAACTGCGCGCTTCAGCTTCGACGGCAAGAGCTATACGGCGCTTGAAGGGGATACCGTCGCCTCGGCGCTGATTGCCAATGGCGTGCATCTGATCGGCCGCTCGTTCAAATATCACCGAGCTCGCGGTATTCTGTCGGCTGGCGCCGAGGAGCCAAATGCGCTGATCGACGTTTCCCGCGATACGGCGCGCAAGCAGCCGAACGTACGCGCCACCGTGCAGGAAGTCTTCGACGGCATGATCGTCAGCTCGCAGAACCGCTGGCCTTCGCTTGCCTTCGATGTCGGCGCTGTCAACAATCTGATGTCGCCGTTCTTCGCCGCCGGTTTCTACTACAAGACCTTCATGTGGCCACGCGCCGCCTGGAAACACGTCTACGAACCGCTCATCCGCCGCGCCGCCGGCCTCGGCGTCGCACCGACGGAGGAGGATCCGGACCATTATGCCAGCCGCTATGCCCATTGCGATGTGCTGGTGGTCGGCTCCGGCGTCGCCGGGCTTTCGGCAGCGCTGGCCGCGGCCGAGACCGGTGCCCGGGTGATCCTTTGCGACGAGCAGGCGGAAGCCGGCGGGGCATTGCGTTACGATACCGGCGTAACGATCGACGGACAGGACGGGCATCGCTGGGCGCAGATGGCCGTGGCGCGGCTGAAGGCGATGGACAATGTCGAAGTGCTGGTCCGCACGACCGCCTTCGGTTACTACAACCACAATTTCGTCGGTCTTGCCGAGCGCGTCACCGATCATATCGCCAAACCTTCCCGCGATCTGCCGCGCGAGCGATTGTGGCAGGTTCGGGCCAAGCGGGTGATCCTCGCCACCGGCGCGATCGAACGGCACATGGTATTTCCGAACAACGACCGGCCGGGCATCATGCTGGCCTCGGCAGGACGGATGTATCTCAATCATTACGGCGTCGCCGTCGGGACCAAGGTCGGCATCTACACGGCGCATGACTCGGCCTACGAGGCGGCCTTCGATCTGAAACGATCGGGTGTTTCGATCGCCGCCATCGTTGACAGCAGGCAGGCGCCGGGAGCAGCGGTGCTGGAAGAGGCGCGTGCACTCGGCATCGATGTTCTGGCCGGCCAATCGGTCGTCAATACGTCGGGGCGGCTACGGATCTCATCGATGACGGTAGCGCGCAACGGTGGCGGTTCGCCGCGCAAGATCGCGGTCGATGCGCTCTTGGTTTCGGCCGGCTGGACGCCGTCCGTGCATTTGTTCTCGCAGTCGCGCGGCAAAGTGGCCTTCGATACCGAAAGCCAGCGTTTCCTCCCCGGCTCCTATGCCCAGGACTGCCTCTCGGTCGGTGCCTGCAACGGCACCGACGACCTGCAGCGGACGATCGAGGAATCGCTTGCCGCCGGCGAACTGATGGCGCAGGCCACCGGCAAAAGCAGCGGCGAGAAGATCGCAATTTCGGCCGAGCAAGCCTATGACTGGACGGGCGGCATGATCGGCGCTGCCGAAGGCGCGGGACCGAAAACCAACGCCAAGGCCTTCATCGATTTCCAGCACGACGTCTGTGCCAAGGATATCCGCCTTGCCGTGCGCGAGGGCATGCATTCGATCGAGCATATCAAACGTTTCACGACCAACGGCATGGCCTCGGACCAGGGCAAGCTCTCCAACATGCATGGCCTGGCGATTGCCGCCGAGATGCTCGGCAAGGAAATCCCGCAGGTCGGGCTCACCACTTTCCGCGCGCCCTATACGCCGGTCACCTATGGTACGCTGGTCGGCCATTCGCGCGGAGAGCTGTTCGATCCAACACGCAAGACGCCGCTGCACGACTGGGAGGAAGCTCATGGGGCGGTCTTCGAGGATGTCGGCAACTGGAAGCGTGCCTGGTTCTATCCGCAGGCCAGCGAGACCATGCACCAGGCGGTCTCTCGCGAATGCCGGACGGCACGCGAGGCGGCCGGTATCTTCGACGCATCGACGCTCGGCAAGATCGAGGTGGTGGGGCCGGATGCAGCGGAATTCCTCAATCTCATCTACACCAATGCCTGGGACACGCTGAAGCCCGGCAAGGCCCGCTACGGCATCATGACCCGCGAAGATGGTTTCGTTTATGACGACGGCGTTGTCGGACGCCTGGCGGACGACCGTTTCCATGTGACGACGACGACCGGCGGCGCGCCGCGCGTTCTCCACCACATGGAAGATTACCTGCAGACGGAATTCCCGCATCTGAAGGTCTGGTTGACCTCGGTAACCGAACAATGGGCTGTCATCGCCGTGCAGGGCCCGAAGGCGCGCGAGATCGTCGCGCCGCTGGTCGAAGGGCTCGATCTTTCGAACGAGGCCTTCCCGCATATGAGCGTTGCCGAGTGCACGGTCTGCGGGGTGCCCGCACGGCTCTTCCGCGTCTCTTTCACTGGCGAAACCGGCTTCGAAATCAACGTGCCGGCCGATTACGGCCAGTCGGTGCTCGAAGCGGTCTGGGCCAACGCCGAACCGCTCGGCGCCTGCGTCTACGGCACGGAGACGATGCACGTTCTTCGCGCCGAGAAGGGCTACATCATCGTCGGGCAGGATACGGATGGGACCGTGACCCCGGATGACGCCGGACTTTCCTGGGCGGTTTCGAAGAAAAAGACGGATTTCGTCGGCATTCGCGGGTTGAAACGGCCGGATCTCGTCAAGGACGGGCGCAAGCAGCTCGTCGGCCTCGTCACCAAGGACCCGAAGCTGGTGCTGGAAGAAGGCGCGCAGATCGTCGCGAGCCCGAACGAGCCGAAGCCGATGACCATGCTCGGCCATGTCACATCAGCCTATTGGTCGGACAATTGCGACAGGTCGATTGCCTTCGCGCTGGTCGCCGGCGGCCGGGCGCGGATAGGCGAGACACTCTTTGTGCCGATGCCGGACCGGACGATCGCCGTCGAAGTGACGGATCTGGTATTCTTTGACAAGGAAGGTGGCCGCATCCATGGCTGATGTCGCAATTCGCAAGCCGGCGCTTGCCGGCCGTTTCGGTGGCTCCGCAACGGTGCGGCTGACGACCGCACCCACTGCCAGCCGGGTGGCGCTACGTGCGCCGGCAGAATCGCTCGCAGCACTTTCCGCTGCTCTCGGCCTGTCTCTGCCGGCCGCCCCGAAAACATCCGGCCGGGCTGGCGCCCGATCGGCGGTCTGGCTCGGGCCGGACGAATGGCTGGTGATCGACGAGAATGGCACCGACCTGATGGCGGCATTTTCCAGTGCCGGTGCGCTGCATTCGGCGACCGACGTGTCCCACCGCAATATCGGGATCATCGTCTCGGGACCGGGTGCGGAGGCGACGCTTTCGGCTGGTTGCCCGCAGGACCTGTCGCTTGCTTCCTTCCCGGTCGGAGCCGCATCGCGTACGATCCTCGGCAAGGCGGAGATCGTGCTTTTGCGTACGGAAGAAGACACGTTCCGGGTGGAGTGCTGGCGGTCGTTTTCGGATTATGTCTTCGGGCTGTTGAACGAGGCGGCCGAAGACGCGGGGCACTGAGTCTCATCAAATCGTGTGCGTGCGCTCGTTCACGGGGTAAGCAAATGCTGCACCATGCCTCCCTAGGCGTTTCCGACATCGAACGGTCGGCGGCGTTTTACGATGCCGCCCTTGCGGCGCTCGGTTATATCAGGGTCTGGGATGATATCAGGCCGGGGGAAACAGGGCAGGCAATCGGCTACGGCAATCCCGGCGGCGGGGACAAATTGGCGATCAAGCATCGGCCGGATGGCCAGCGGCCGCCCGGTCCGGGCTTTCATCTGGCGTTTGCCGCTCCGAGCCGCCAGGCGGTCGATCGGTTTTATGCGGCAGCAATCGCGCATGGCGGCAGTGATAATGGCCCTCCCGGCCTGCGATCCCATTACGGCGAGCACTATTACGCGGCGTTCGTCATCGATCCCGACGGACATGCTCTCGAAGCCGTGTTCAATTCGGCCGAGTAGCAAAAGCAGTTTTGCTCAGACGTCCTCAGGACGGTCCTTCGGGTCGAATTGGATGATAGTGATCCATTTTGCCGTCAACGCCGGCTTCTTCTCGTTTTCGATCTCGATTGTGACATCATAAGTGGTCATCAGCATGCCGGCGCCGCGGAAGCGGGCGTCGGAGAGCAGGAAGCGGCCGCGGACGCGGGCGCCACTCTTCACCGGCGTCATGAAGCGGACGCGCTCGAAGCCGTAGTTGATGCCCATGGTCTGCTCGCGCACTTTCGGCAGGCAGTTGTAGTTCATCGTCGACAGCAGAGACAGTGTCAGGAAGCCGTGGGCGATGGTGCCGCCGAAGGGGCTCTCGGCGGCCGCGCGCGCGGGATCAACGTGGATGAATTGATGGTCGTCAGTCGCCGCCGCGAAAGCGTCGATCGTCGACTGGTCGACGGTGATCCAATCCGATAGGCCGGTTTCCATGCCGATCAATCCCCGCACGTCGGAGAGTGAAATTTCCGTGACCATGAATTCCTCGTGAAACAAGCCGCCGCGGCAAAGCCTTATCGTGCATTTGTGACGATTGCGACAAGGATTTGCGCAAGCGAGGGCAGGCGGTCAATTTTCTACGAAAAAGGCGACGGAGCGTGGCTCGACGGCTGCACCATTGCCGGCTTTCTTCGTTCCATCCCGCGTCAACTGGCGCCAGCCCGGTTCGCCCCGGGAAGGCAGCGTGAAAAATTGGCGGCGCTGCGAGCGGTTGAAAAGCACGCCAAGCCGGGTCTGCCTGCCGCGTGCGGAGCGGTCCCCGGTCGTCAGCAGCATGCCGAGGATGGACAGCGACGGCGTCTCCCATTCGGCGACGGTCATCGGTTCGCCGGAGAGCGAAATCCATTCGATATCGCCGTTTCCTGACAGGAAACCCGTTTCGGAGAAGACGGTGAAGCGGCGGCGCAGCTCTGCAACGAAGGCGGTGTGGGCGATGAGATCCCCGTCCAACGCCTCCCAGTCCAGCCAGGTGATCTCGTTGTCCTGGCAATAGGCGTTGTTGTTGCCGCGCTGGCTGCGGCCGCCCTCGTCGCCCGCTGTCAGCATGAGGCTGCCGCGGGTGGCAAAGAGGGTTGATATCAGCGCCATCACATCGTCGCGGCGACGCTTCCGGATCGTCGGATAGACGGTTTCCCCCTCGACGCCATTGTTCCAGGAGTGGTTCTCGTTATGGCCGTCGCGATTGTGTTCGCCGTTGGCCTCGTTATGCTTTCCGGCGTAGGACACGAGATCGATCAGCGTGAAGCCGTCATGGGCGGCGAGGAAATTGACACTGCGCGTTTCCTTGCCGTCGTTGCGGGAGAAGATGTCGGAGGAGCCGGCGAGTGCGGTTGCCAGCGCGCCGGTCTTCCAATCGTCGCCGCGCCAGTAGCAGCGCAGGTCGTCGCGAACCCGGTCGTTCCATTCAACGAATGGCGCTGGGAAATTGCCAAGTTGGTAACCGCCCGGGCCGATATCCCAGGGCTCGGCGATCATGATGCGGTCGGCAAGCACATCGTCGGAGAGGATCGCGGCCAGTGTTCCCCCGTCGCGCTCGAAGCCTGTCGCGGTGCGGCCGAGCACTGGGGCCAGATCGAAGCGAAAACCGTCGACCCCGGCATTGAGCACAAAATGGCGCAGGCTGTCGATGACGAGACGGCGGACCTCGGGATGATCGCAGGCGATCGTGTTGCCGGTGCCTGTGTCGTTGACGAGTTCGCTCGGCCAATTCTGGGCGTGGCGATAATAATGCAGGTTGTCGAGGCCGCGCAGCGACAGCGTCGCGCCGTAACGGTCGCTCTCGCCGGTATGGTTGAAGACGAGGTCGAGGATGACGGCGATACCTTCGGCATGGAGGGTCGCGACTGTCTCGCGCAACTCCGTCATGCCGCTGGGGGCGAGCCGCGGATCGAGCGCCATGAAGGCAACGGGATTGTAGCCCCAGCCGTTGGTGAGGCCGAGTGGCGGCAGGTGGCGTTCGTCGATCCAGGCAGTGATCGGCATCAGTTCAACGGCATCGACACCGATCCGCTTCAGGTGCGCGACGACGGAGGGATGGGCAAGCGCTGCGACCGTGCCGCGCTGGGCCTCCGGCACGTCGGGATGGAGAATGGTGAAGGGCCGCACCGCCACCTCATAGATAAAACCGCCCGGCTTGAAGAGCGGCTTGCTGATCGCGGCTGGGGTATCGGTGGTGACGATCGCCTTCGGCATCAGATCCTGGCTGTCCTCGCCATAGATGCCGAGGCGTGGATCGTAGCGGAACGGCCTATCGATCTCCTTGGCGTAGGGATCGATCAGCAGTTTGGAAGGATCGTACCAGAGGCCGTTATCAGGCGCATAGATACCATCGGCGCGATAGCCGTAGCGCGCGCCGTGCTTCAGTCCGTCGACAAACAGATGATGGAAGTAGTTACTGTCGCGCGCCATTGGCAGGCGCGCGAATTCCCTGTTGCCGTCACCCTCGAAGAGGCAGAGTTCGATCTGTGCGGCATGATGCGACCACACGGCAAATTCGACGCCGGTCTCGAAGACGATCGCGCCGGCTCGCGCCGAACTGCTTCCCCGCATGTTTCCCCCGGATCAGGTGATCACGGTTGGCGCATCGCGTCCCGTGCGTTCCTGAATGCTGGCAATGCTTTCGGCGGCCGCGATCAAATCGGCGAGCGCTTCCTGCGTTTCGATGTTGTGGCGAGTCGAATCCGGCTCGTAACGCTCGATATAGACACGCAAGGTTGCGCCAGACGTGCCGGTGCCGGACAGGCGGAAGACGACGCGGGAGCCGCCCTCGAAGAGCACACGGATACCTTGATGTTCGCTCACCGACTTGTCGATCGGATCGTGATAGGCGAAGTCGTCGGCCTTCTCGACCTTCAGGTTGCCGAAGCTCTTGCCGGGCAGGGTGGACAGTTGGCTGCGAAGATTGTCCACCAGGCCGTTCGCCGCATCGGTGTCGAGGCCTTCGTAATCATGTCGCGAATAATAATTGCGGCCATAGGTCTGCCAGTGCTGGGTGACGATATCGGCGACGCTCTCGCCGCGCACGGCAAGAATGTTCAGCCATAGAAGCACGGCCCAGAGGCCATCCTTTTCGCGGACGTGATTGGAACCCGTGCCGGAGCTTTCCTCGCCGCAGATCGTCGCCATGCCGGCGTCGAGCAGGTTGCCGAAGAACTTCCAGCCGGTCGGCGTTTCATACATGCCGATGCCGCGCTTTTCGGCGACGCGGTCGGCCGCACCCGATGTCGGCATCGAGCGGGCGATGCCGGCAAGGCCGCCGGAATAGCCGGGGGCGAGATTGGCGTTGGCGGCAAGGATCGCCAGGCTGTCGGAAGGCGTGACGAAGATGCCGCGGCCGATGATCAGGTTGCGGTCGCCGTCGCCGTCGGAAGCGGCGCCGAAATCGGGCGCGTCATCGCCCATCATCTCATCGAAGAGTTCCTTGCAGTGGACCGGGTTCGGGTCCGGATGATGGCCGCCAAAATCCGGCAGCGGCATGAAGTTGCGCACCGAGCCCGAGGGAGCGCCAAGCCGATTTTCGAAGATTTCCTTGGCATAGGGACCGGTGACGGCGCTCATCCCATCGAAAGCAATGCGGAAGCCGAGGCTGATCAGGTTGCGGATAGCGCCGAAATCGAACAGCTCTTCCATCAGCGCGGCGTAGTCCTCGACCGGGTCGATGACCGAGAGGATCGTGCCGCCGGGAAGCTCGTCCTTGCCGATGCGGTCGAGATTGACGTCGGCGAAATCGGCGATCTTGTAGCTGTCGATCGTCTTGGAGCGCGCATAGATCGCGTCGGTGATCTTTTCCGGCGCCGGGCCGCCGTTGTTGATGTTGTATTTGATGCCGAAGTCTTCGGTCGGGCCGCCGGGATTGTGGCTGGCCGAGAGGATGATGCCGCCGAAAGCCTTGTATTTGCGAATGATGTGGGAGGCGGCCGGCGTCGACAGGATACCGCCCTTGCCGACCATGACCTTGCCGAAGCCATTGGCGGCGGCCATCTTGACTGCCTTCTGGATGACCTCGCGATTGTAGTAGCGTCCGTCGCCGCCGATGACCAGGCACTTGCCCTGATAGCCTTCCAGCGAATCGAAGATCGACTGGATGAAGTTCTCCGCATAGTTCGGCTGCTGGAAGACCGGAACCTTCTTGCGCAGGCCCGACGTGCCGGGTTTCTGGTCCAGATAGGGCGTGGTGGGGACGGACTTGATCATTTTAGGTCACATGCCTTTCGAGACGAGGCTTGAATAGAGGGCAGCGTAGCGTTCGGCGCTCTTCTCCCAGGAGACATCCGATTTCATGCCCTGCTTTTGCAATTGGGTCCAGAGTTTTCGGTCCTGGTAAAAATGCATCGCACGGCGGATTGCCTGTAGCATGCCCGTTTCTGTCACGGGGGCAAATTGTATGCCGGTTGCCACTTTCGCCGCAAGTGCGGCATGATTGGCGTCGATCACTGTGTCATTCAACCCGCCGGTGCGGGCGACGATCGGCACGCAGCCGTAACGCAGGCCGTAAAGCTGGGTGAGGCCGCAGGGCTCAAAACGCGAGGGGATGATGATCGCATCGCAGCCGGCCTGCATCAGGTGCGACATCGGCTCGTTATAGCCAATCGAGACGCCGATGCGACCGGGGTGACGGCTGGCGGAGGCGAGCAGCGCGCCTTCAAGTGCGGCTTCGCCGGAGCCGAGCACGACGAGCTTGCCGCCCATGGCGACGATCTCGTCGGCGACGTTGGCGACGATATCCATGCCCTTCTGCCAGGTGAGACGGCTGATGACGCAGAAGATCGGGGCGTCGTCGTTGTCGAGACCGAAGAATTCGGCAATCGAGCGACGGTTCTCCTCGCGGTTCCTCAGCGTCGTCGGGCCGTAATGGGTGTGAACGACAGGGTCGGTCGCCGGATTCCAGATATCGGTGTCGATGCCGTTGACGATGCCGTGGAGGTCGTCGATGCGGCTGGCGATGACGCCTTCGAGCCCCATGCCGAATTCCGACGTCAGGATCTCATCGGCATAGGTGGGGCTGACTGTCGTAATCGCATGGGCGGTCTTCAGCCCGCCCTTGAGGAAGCCGACGGTGCCGTAATATTCGATGCTTTCGGTGGCGAAAGCATGGGCGGGCAGGCGCAGGCCGGGGAAGATCTCGGAACCGAACTGGCCCTGGAAGGCGATGTTGTGGATGGTCAGAACGCTCGGCAATTCCGGCGTCGGGTAGTAACGCATATAGACCGAGGTCAGCGCCGCCTGCCAGTCGTGGGTGTGGACGAGATCCGGCCGCCAGCCGGGCAGCAGACCGGCGGCGATCTCGGAGGCGGCAAGCGACAGGGCGGCGAAACGGCGCCAGTTGTCGGGATAGTCCTTGCCGAGCGGATCGAGATAGGGTCCGCCCGGCCTGTCGTAATAGGCCGGCGCATCGAGGATGAGCAGATCGAGGCCCTCGTGCTCAACCTCGAGCACGGTCGCCCGCTCACCGAGCAGGTCGGGGAATTCGAGCCTGACGACGGGGTCGCGAATGACCTTCATGACGGCGGGATAGCCGGGCAAAAGGGTCTTGGTCTCGACCCCGAAAGCTTTCAGAGTAATCGGCAGGGCGCCGGACACATCGGCCAGACCCCCTGTCTTGATCAAAGGGAAGACTTCGGACGAAACCGAAAGAACTTTCATAAATCAGATATCCAGCTTGTCGATCATCGGTTGCGTGATCAGGCAGATGCCGCTTTCCGTCCGCCGGAAGCGCTTGGCATCGAGCTCGGCATCCTCGCCGACAACCAGGCCTTCCGGAATGATGACACCATGGTCGATCACCACATTCTTGAGCTGCGCGCGCCGTCCGATCTTCACGTTCGGCAGAATGACCGCTCCTTCCATCTTGGAGAAGGAGTTCGCCCTGACACCGGTGAAGAGCAGGCTGTTGTTGAGCATGGCGCCCGAGATGATGCAGTCGCCAGACACAACGGAGGAGGTGGCCGAGCCGCGGCGATCTTCGTCGTCATGGACGAATTTTGCCGGTGGGGTGATCTCGGCATAGGTCCAGATCGGCCAGGACTTGTCGTAGATGTCGAGCTCTGGAACGATCGCCGTCAGGTCGATATTGGCCTGCCAATAGGCGTCGATCGTGCCGACGTCGCGCCAGTAGGGCTCGTGCTCGAAATCGGAACGGACGCAGGACTTGGCGAAGCGGTGGGCGACCGCCTTACCGTTGTTGACGATATAGGGGATGATGTCCTTGCCGAAGTCGCGGCTCGACGTCGGGTCGGCGGCGTCGCGGCGCAGCGCATCGAGCAGGAACTTGGTGTGGAAGACGTAGATGCCCATCGAGGCGAGGGCGAAATCCGGCTTGTCGGGAATGGGCGGCGGATCGGCCGGTTTCTCGACGAAGGCGATGATCTCGTCCTTGTCGTTGACATGCATGACGCCGAAGCCCACCGCTTCCATGCGCGGCACTTCCAGGCAGCCGATGGTGACGTCGGCGCCGGAATCGACGTGCTGCTGCAGCATCCATTCATAGTCCATCTTGTAGACGTGGTCGCCGGCAAGAATGACCATGTATTCGACGCCGTAATCCTGGATGATGTCGATGTTCTGATAGACGGCGTCGGCCGTGCCTTCATACCATTGCGTCTCGGAGACGCGCTGGCTGGCCGGCAGAATATCGAAGCTTTCGTTGCGCTCGGGGCGGAAGAAGTTCCAGCCGCGCTGCATGTGGCGGATCAGCGAATGCGCCTTGTATTGCGTGGCAACGCCAATGCGGCGGATGCCGGAATTCAGGGCATTCGACAGGGCGAAATCGATGATGCGGGCCTTGCCGCCGAAATAAACGGCCGGCTTGGCACGCCGGTCGGTGAGTTCCTTGAGACGGCTTCCCCTGCCGCCCGCCAGAACATAAGCCATTGCATCGCGGGCAAGTGGCTGAACGCGCTTTTCTACCATTTTCTCCTCCCACCAGTCACTAATTTTCAGGTTCAAGCATGATTGTCGCCAAGGGCGGCAAGGTAATCGAGCAGGTGATGTTGCCGCCGGCATCGACGGCCTGCACGCGCCCGCCATTGCCCTTGCCGCTGCCGCCGTAGATGTCGGCATCGGTGTTCAGGATTTCCCGCCAGCGCCCTGCGGACGGCAGGCGGATCGAGTAGTTCTCGCGGTAGACAGGGGTGAAATTGGTAATGACGGCGACCGGCTTCTGGCCTGGCGCCTTGCGCAGCCAGGCAAAGACGGAATTCTGGTGGTCGTCGGCGACCAGCCATTCGAAACCTTCGCCCTCGCAGTCACGCGCATGCAGCGCCGGCTTGCTGCGATAGGTGAAATTAAGATCGCGGACCAGGCGCCGCATGCCCTCGTGCATGCGATACTGAAGCAGGTTCCAGTCTAGTGCCTTATCTTCGCTCCACTCGCTCCATTGGGCGAATTCCTGGCCCATAAACAGCAGCTTCTTGCCCGGATAGCCCCACATATAAGCGTAGTAGGCGCGCAGATTGGCGAACTTCTGCCAGTCGTCGCCCGGCATCTTGGCGATCAAAGAGCCTTTTCCATGGACAACCTCGTCATGCGAGAGCGGCAGGACGAAATTTTCCGAATAGGCGTAGAGCAGGCCGAAGGTGAGCTCGTTGTGATGGTGCCCGCGATAGATAGGATCGCGGCTCATGTAGCTCAGCGTGTCGTGCATGAAGCCCATGTTCCACTTGAAGCCAAAACCGAGGCCGCCTTCATGAACGGGCTGCGAGACTTTCGGCCAGGAGGTCGATTCCTCGGCGATGGTCATCACGTTGGAATTTTTGCCATAGATGCGGATGTTGAGATCCTGCAGAAAACGGACCGCTTCGAGGTTCTCGTTGCCGCCGTATTCGTTCGGGATCCACTCGCCGTGCTTGCGGGAATAATCAAGGTAGAGCATCGAGGCGACGGCATCGACACGCAGACCGTCGAGATGGAATTTTTCGGCCCAGTAGAGCGCGTTGTTGACGAGATAGGAAACGACCTCGGTGCGGCCGAAATTGTAGATCGCCGTGCTCCAGTCGGGATGGAAGCCCTTGCGCGGGTCCTCGTGCTCGTAGAGAGCCGTGCCGTCGAACCAGCCGAGGCCGTGCTCGTCGGTCGGGAAATGCGCCGGCACCCAGTCGAGGATGACGCCGATGCCGACCTTGTGGCAGCCGTTGACAAAACGGGCAAAACCCTCGGGCTCGCCGAAGCGCGCGGTCGGCGCGTAAAGGCCGGTCGTCTGGTAACCCCAGGAGGGATCGTAGGGATGCTCGGTGATCGGCAGGAATTCGATATGGGTGAAGCCCATGTCGGCGCAATAGGGGATGAGGCTGGAGGCGAGCTCGTCCCAGGACAGCATCGTGCCGTCCTGCCGGCGCTGCCAGGAGGCGGCATGCACCTCGTAGATCGAGATCGGCTGCCGGCGCTTGTCGGTCTCGCGCCAGTGTTTCAGATGGGCTTCGTCTTCCCACTCCTGCTCCAGCTCGGCGGCGGTGATAGAGGCTGTCTTCGGCCGGAGCTCGCTGCGGCGCGCGAAGGGATCGGCCTTTAGCGGCAGCAATACGCCGTCCTTGCCGCGGATCTCGAACTTGTAGGCAACGCCGATCGGTACATCAGGGGCAAAGATTTCCCAGATGCCGCTGTCGGCGCGGAAGCGCATCACGTGGCGGCGGCCGTCCCAATTATTGAAATCACCGACGACGGAGACGCGCTGCGCATTCGGCGCCCAGACGGCGAAATGGATGCCTTGGGCGCCGTCATGCTTGATAAGGTGGGCGCCCATCTTGTCGAACAGCCGCAGATGCGAGCCTTCGCGGGCGAAATAATCATCCATCGGTCCGAGCACCGGACCGAAACTGTAGGGATCGGTGACAGCCCATTCGGCATCGCCGCGCCGGGCGCGGTAACGCACCGGCTGGAGTTTGGTAAGGGAAACCGGGCCGGCGAAGACGCCGTCGGCATGGAGCTGTTTCAGTTCGCCGATGACGCCGCCGTCGAGCGTCATGGCGGTCACCTCCTCCGCGCCCGGGATGAAGCACCGGGCGACGAAAACGTCGCCGGCCTGGTGCACACCTAGGACGGCAAAGGGATTTGAATGCGAGCCGGCAAGGATCGCCGTGATTTCATCTGCCGAAATTTCCCAGGAAAGCTTTACTTCAGGGACGGTTTTCGGCGTTTTCATCCGGCTCTCCAGATTTCGTCTGCATATTGCCTGATCGTACGGTCGGAAGAGAACCAGCCCATCCGCGCCGTATTGTTGATCGTCTTGGTGTACCAGGCGGACTGGTTGGTCCAGATCTGGTCGACCTCGCGCTGGGCTTGGGCATAGGCGTCGAAATCGGCGGCGACCATGAACCAATCGTGCGAATAGATGCCGTCGATCAGCGCCGTGTAACGGTTGCGGTCATCGGGCGAGAAGACGCCGGAGCTGATGGCGGCGAGCGCCTGAGCGAGTTCGCGCGATCCTTCGATGATGGCGCGGGGATTGTGGCCATCGCTGCGGACCTTCGAAACTTCGTCGGCCTTGAGGCCGAAGATGACGATGTTGTCCTCGCCGACATTGTCGCGCATCTCGACATTGGCGCCATCGAGCGTGCCGATCGTCAGCGCACCGTTCAGGCCGAACTTCATGTTGCCGGTGCCGGATGCTTCCATGCCGGCGGTCGAGATCTGCTCGGAAAGGTCGGCGGCCGGAACCATGACTTCGGCGAGCGAGACATTGTAGTTCGGGACGAAGACGATCTTCAGCAGGCCGCGCACCGACGGGTCGTTGTTGATCGTGCGGGAGACGTCGTTGATCAGCTTGATGATGAGCTTGGCATTGTAGTAACTCGGCGCCGCCTTGCCGGCGAAGAGTTTCACGCGCGGCACCCAGTCGAGCTCGGGATGCGAGCGAATCTGGTCGTAGAGCGCGACGGCCTCGATGATGTTCAGCAGCTGGCGCTTGTATTCGTGGATGCGCTTGATCTGGATGTCGAACATTGCCGACGGATCGAGCTTCACGCCCATGCGGCTGGCGACGAGGTTGGAGAGCGCCACCTTGTTGGCGCGCTTTACCGCCGCGAATTTCTGCTGGAAAGCCGGATCGGAGGAATGCGCGTCGAGCGCACGCAGCTTCTCGGCATCATCGAGGAATTCGTCGCCGATCGCTTCGCGGATCAGGCCGGTGAGACCGGGATTGCACTGCTGCAGCCAGCGGCGCGGCGTGATGCCGTTGGTCTTGTTGTTGATGCGGTTGGGATAGAGCTTGTGCAGGTCGGCGAAGACCGTGACCTTCATCAGGTCGGTGTGCAGCGCCGAGACGCCGTTGATCGAATGCGAGCCGACAAAAGCGAGGTTGCCCATGCGCACGCGGCGATCGCCACTTTCATCGATCAGCGAGATCGAGCGGATTTCCGCATCGGAGAAATTCTTGCCCTTGCGAGCGTCGATCAGGATCTTGGCATTGATCGCATAGATGATCTGCATGTGACGCGGCAGCAGGCGCTCGAACAGCGGCACCGCCCAGCTTTCAAGCGCTTCGGGCAGAAGCGTGTGGTTGGTATAGGAAAAGGTATGGCGGGTGATTTCCCAGGCCTGGTCGAAATCCATCCCGTGTACGTCACAGAGCAGGCGCACGAGTTCGGCGACCGAGACGGCGGGGTGAGTGTCGTTCAGCTGGATCGCCACCTTGTCCGGCAGCGAGGTGAAGTCGTCATATTGCTGCAGATGGCGGCGCAGGATGTCCTGCAGCGAGGCCGACGAGAAGAAGAATTCCTGGCGCAGGCGCAGCTCTTGGCCGGCCGGGGTGGCGTCGGCTGGATAGAGAACCCGGGTCAGGCTTTCGGCCTTGTTGCTTTCGCGGAGCGCGCCGATGTGGTCGCCGGCGTTGAAGGCATCGAGCAGGATCGGATCGATCGGTTGCGCCGACCAGAGGCGCAGCGTGTTGACGCGCTTGCCGCGCCAGCCGACGGCCGGCGTGTCGAAGGCGGCGGCAATGACGCGCTCGGCTGGTTTCCAGACGTAGCGTGGCTGGTCGTCATGGGTGGTGATGAATTCGACGGCGCCGCCGAAGCCGATTTCATAGGAGCTTTCGCGGCGCTCGAATTCCCAGGGATTGCCATGGGCGAGCCAGTTTTCCGGCAGTTCCACCTGCCAGCCGTCGGCCAGCTGCTGGCGGAAGAGGCCGTGGACATAGCGGATGCCGTAGCCATAGGCCGGAACGTCGACCGTCGCCATGCTTTCCATGAAACAGGCAGCCAGGCGGCCGAGGCCGCCGTTGCCGAGTGCGGCGTCCGGCTCCAGGCCGGCAATGACGTTGACGTCGACGCCGAGAGAGGCGAGCGCATCGCGCACCTCCTCCATCAGGCCGAGGTTGGAGACGGCGTCGCGCATCAGGCGGCCGATCAGGAATTCGAGTGAAAGATAATAGACGCGCTTGGCGCCGGTCGCATAAACCTCGCGGGTGGACGCCATCCACCTGTCGATGATGCGGTCGCGCACCACCAGGATCGTCGCCGTCAGCCAGTCATGCGGCTTTGCCACCTTGGCATCCTTGCCGATGCGGTAGGTCAGACGTTCGATGATTTCTTCAGCGAGAATTTCCGGCCTTGAACTGCGAGGGGCGGGGGAGGGGATGATCGGCTTGGAAACAGTGTTCATCGTCAGGTCTCGCCAATTTTAATTTGGTTTCAGGATGTTATGCCTGATTCAATCAATTCGTCGCTTGTGCAGCCGACAGTTTATGCATCGTTACTAAGCACTTGCAACAAAGGATTTGGGCAAACGAAAAATTTGCGAAACCTTCATATTCACGGGGGTCGAGGGGTTGATTTCAATCGCTTTTCCCGATCAGATGGGTGGGATAGCGATAACGAAAAGCCGCTCCCGATTGTTCCGGAGCGGCTTATTGTTCGGCTTTTCGAGGGGACCGATCGTCAGTTCGTCAGACGCGTCAGCTGCGCGGAGGCCTTCGCTCCGATCGCGTTGAAGGCGGCAAGCAGGTCTTCCATCTTTTCCGCCTGGAAATAATGTGAGTCATCGGAGGCGCAATAATGCAGCAGCGCCTGTCCGCCCGCGGGTGCCATGAAGGCGATCGTATAGATTTCGATGCCCTTGGACTTCGCTGTGTCGCATGTCTTCTTCGTCGCGGTATCGTAGGAACGGCCGCCGCTGCTATCATCGTTATTGTCGCCGTCGGTCATGAAGACGATGTACTTCTTCGGCACTTGCCCGGTTTTCTGCTGGTGGGCGGCGTCTTCGGCGTCATTGCCCGCGGCGTTCTTAGCCGTCAGGGACGAATAGGCCGTGTTCATTGCGCCGCTTGAATTCGTGCCACCGCCCGACTGAAGCGCGTTGACATAGTTCGTGACAGCGGTAGTTCCCCAAGCCAGACTGCTGGCTGGGTATTCAATGATATCGTAGGATACCGCGCCTGTGCGTACATATTCGGCATTGGGATCGGCGCTATTGAGTTGGTCAAAAAGATTGCCAGCGGCGAGCTTCAGCGCTTCTATTTTTGTGTAATAACGCGTACGCGTGCCGGTGCAGGTATCGTAGATTGTCTTACCGTTTTTGTTGAGGTGAGGGTTGCATTTGTAGGTGTATGATTCCGTCATGACGGTGGCGGTAGGATCTCCCATCGACCCCGACTTATCGAGGGCGAGATACATCGAGATGGAACCCTGGGTTTGCGATTGGCCGCCGATCGTTGTGCTTGATGTCGAAAGATGCTGCGTGCTGAAGCCGACCGCCTGCATGAGTGGGTTGACCGCTAGGTCGTAACTTGGTGAAACCGTCACCTGGTACGATATCGACTTTCCCGATGTCGTTGTCCGGACGTCGACGCCTGTCGCGCTCTTGATATCGATGCTGCTCTGCAGGTAATTCGCCATTTGTCCGGCGACGAAATCCCGCGCAAAGGCTTCGGCCTGCGAGGTTTGGATCGTGCCGTTTGCCAGGGCGGTCGCGGTTGCCAGCGCGGCTGAATCGGCGGCTTCCTGCAACTGCTGTTTCGAAAGCAATATATCGCCCATCTGGATCGCCATGCCGGCGGCGCCAAAAAGGACGGGCAGTACGATCGCCGTCATTATACCGAAATTACCGCCACGGTCGCCAAGCATGCGACGCAGGCAGGGATGCAAAAAGGAGGTGCTCATCATGTTCACCCGTGTATGGAGGCCCTGTCGAGGTGATATTGGGCACGCTCTCCTTTCCACCGTCCTTACGGCGTCAATACAATTTTAACGAATCGTCGGATTTTTCCAGTTTTGGGATTATTTCAGCGGAATGACGTCGACCGCCTGGACGGCGCGGTGGCCGCCATAGCTCTTCAAGACGCCGATGACGGGGACGACATCGGAATAGTCCCGGCCGTAGGCGACGACGATGTGGTCCATGCCGGCGGGAATGTTGTTGGTCGGGTCCAGTTCGATCCAGCCGATCGTCTCGCCGCACCAGATGCGCACCCAGGCATGCATGGCGTCTGCCCCTTCCAGCCGTTCCTTGCCGGGTGGCGGGATCGTGCGCAGGAAGCCGGAGACGTAGCCGGCCGGAATGCCGAGGCTTCTGAGAGCCTGGATCATCACATGGGTGAAATCCTGGCAGACGCCGCGCTTCAGCTTGAACGCCTCGAGCGGCGTGGTGTCCACCGTCGTCGCCTCCGGGTCGTAGGTGAAATCCTTGTTGATGCGGGCGCAGAGCGCATGAGCGATCTGCATGGCCGTCAGATCAGGCGTGGCGCAGCTTCGCGCATAGTCGGCGATCTCGCGCGCTTCGGTGAGGCGCGGGCTGTCACCGAGGAAATGGTGCGGCGAATCCGGCGCCAGCGACCACATGCCTGATACCTCCTCCGGCAGGTCGGCAAGCAGCGGCGAGAAATCGGCGGCGATCGGCTGGCTTTCCACCTGTACCCGGGCCTGCATGCGAATGTCGAGCGTCTCGTGCGGCGCGCGCAGCAGGAAGGAGGTGGTGGGGTGATGGAAGAAATCGACGAAATGCGACTGCTCGTCCGGCGAGGGCGATATGGTGATCGAGCCGGCGATCAGCCGCTGCCGATTGGTCAGCGACAGGGGCATCAGGCGCATGATGTGGCGGGCGCCGGAGGCCGGCGCGTCGTAGCTGTAACCCATGTGGAGGGAGAGATCGTAGAGCACGGCCGTCACCCGAGATAGGTCTGGGCGAGCAGATCGGAGAGCTGTTCCAATTCGCGTTCCAGCCGCTGATAGACTTCGACGCCCATGCCCTCCGGCGTCATCACCGCTAGGCCGGAATGGAGCCGCATCGCCTCGCGGTAGAAAGGCGACATCTGGCCGTTGATCATGGCATTCGGCAATTGTTCGACCTCGTGATGGATCTCGTTCACCTGGAAGAGAACCGAACGCGGGTTGAGCGGGTCGAGCGCCAAAAGGTCGGTGACGGTCAGCCGCGCGGTGTTGACGTTATAGCGGCGGCGATGGGTCATGACGCTGTCGCCGATCTCCAGCAGCATGTCGAGCGCGCCGTCAGGCGCTTCCGGGCCCGACATGTGGCCGAGCAGGCGCGTCATGTGCAGGCCGCGTTCGATATAACGGCCGAGCGAAAGGAACCGCCAGCCGGTGAAGCGGTACATGTTTTCATGCATGAGACCGGCGAAGCCTGCAAGCTTCCGCAAGAGGATCGTCATCGCGTGGCTGGCATCGTCGCCGGCGGCGACGGTGACGTGGAAGCGGCGGGCGGTCTTGGCGAGATCGTTGAGCGCCAGCCAGCCGTCCGGCGAGAAACGGTCGCGGATGTTGCTGGCCGAATAAACGGCGCTGTCGATGTTGCGCATCAGCGTTTCCGGTACGGCGTCGGCAGTATCGATATCGACGGCTGAGAGATAATCGGAGACGTCGGCGAGCAGCGGTTGGTTCGGATCGGCAGCTTCGGCGTAACGCGCATGCCAGGCGCGCAGGATGCGTAGTGCCCCTTCGGCGCGTTCGATGTAGCGGCCGAGCCAGAACAGGTTGTCGGCCGCCCGACTTGGCAGGCTGCCCGGCATGTTGCGGGTGAAGCTGCCTTCGGCGGGCAGCAGCGTGTGGCGCTCGACCGGCTTGTCGCTGACGATCCAGACATCGGCGGCCGCACCGCCGGACTGCATGGCGATCGCCGCGACATCGGCGCCGGAGCCGATGCGGGCAAAACCGCCGGGCATGATCTGCCAGCCGTTTGCGGTACGCGCGGCGAAGACGCGCAGCGACATCGGCCGCGGCACGAGCTTGCCGTCCACCCAGGCGGGTGTGGTCGACAGCGTGACGACCTCCTGGCCGACGAGCTTCGGGCCGTCCGAACTCAGCCAGTCGGTGATCGAATCCTTGGCGGCCGCGCGCAGCGATGAGCCGAGCACGGATTCGCCGTTATCGTCGAAGAAGGGGGCACGGGAATAGGCAGGGCCGATGACCATCTTTTCGATGTTTTTTGCCACGTGCTCGCGCTCTTCCTCCTGACCGCACCACCAGGTAGCGATCGAGGGCAAATGCAGATCCTCGCCAAGCAGATGGTGACAGATGGTCGGCATGAAGGCGAGAAGCGCCCGGGTTTCAAGAATACCGGTGCCGAGCGCATTGACGATGGTGAGGCTTTCGGCGCGCAGCGCTTCCACGAGGCCGGGCGTGCCGATATGCGAATTTTGGTTCAACTCCAGCGGGTCGGCAAACGCCGAATCGAGACGGCGCCAGAGCACGCCGATCGGCTTCAAGCCGGCGACGGTGCGCACCATGACACGGCCCTTGACGACGGTCAGATCCTCGCCCTCGAGCAGCATGAAGCCGAGATAGCGGGCGATGTAGGCGTGTTCGTAGTAGGTCTCGTTGGCGGGGCCGGGTGTCAGCACGGCGATGCGGTCGTCGCCCGAATGTTTCATACCCTGTAGCGCGTCGCGGAAGGCGCCGAAGAAGGAGGCGAGGCGATGGACCGGGGTTTCGGCATAGATATCCGAGAAGGCGCGAGTCGTCGCGACGCGGCTTTCCAGCGCGAAACCAGCGCCTGAGGGAGCCTGCGTCCTGTCGGCGAGCACCCACCAGTTGCCGTCAGGACCGCGGCCGATCTCGAAGGCGCAGAAATGCAGATAATGACCGGATGCCGGCTTGATGCCGGCGAGCGGGCGCTGGAATTCGGGATTGGCGGCGATCAGTGCCGGCGGCAGGAAACCTTCCTCCACCAGCCGGTTGTCGCCGTAGATATCGGCGATGATCGCTTCCAGCAGGTCGGCGCGCTGGACGAGGCCTGCCGAAAGCGTCTGCCATTCGCGCTCGTCGATCAGCACGGGGATATGCGAGATCGGCCAGGCTCGCTCTCCAGTGCCCTTGCTGCCATAGGCGCGATAGAAGACGCCGGCATCACGGAGGTAGCGATCGGCGCGGGCGAAACGCTCGGCGAGATCCTTTTCCGGCATTGCGCTCAGATGCGAGAGGAAATTTTGCCAGACGGGGCGGACGGCGCCGTCGTTGTCGACCATCTCATCGGCCGTATCGGGATGCGGCGCATAGTCGAAGGCCGCATTCTTGGCGATGCGGTCCTCTGCCTCTTCCCTGCGCTCCACTGCCGGCTTCTTGCCCATCAAAACCTAAGCCTCAAACCCTCGGCCTCAAACCCCGGCGGGCCGCCTCAGATCCAGCGTCAGCGGAAATTCCGGCGAACCCGTCTCGACGCGCGGAATGTATCCGCCCGCCGTATGCCCCCACGGTTCGAACCGGGTGAGCCGTCTTGCTTCCGCCTCGTTACCGTTGACCGGGAAGGTGTCATAGGTCCGGCCGCCCGGATGGGCAACATGATAGATGCAGCCGCCGATCGAACGTTTCGACCATGTATCATAAATGTCAAAAGTCAAAGGTGTGTTGATCGGCAGGACGGGATGCAGGCCCGACGCCGGCTGCCACGCCTTGTAGCGGACGCCGGCGACCGACACGCCCGATGTGCCGGTCGGCGCCAGCGGCAGGGTGCGGCCATTGCAGGTGACGGTATAACGCGAGGTGTTGTTGGTTTCGAGCCGCACCTGCAGGCGTTCGACGGAGCTGTCGACGTAGCGGGCGGTGCCGCCCGGCGCGCCTTCCTCGCCCATGACATGCCAGGGCTCCAGCGCCTGGCGCAGTTCCAGCTTCGAGCCCTCGTATTCGACCTCGCCGCAGAAGGGGAAGCGAAATTCGAGCTGGGCCTTGAACCATTCCGGGCTGACGTCGAAGCCGTTTTCGCGAAGATCGGCGAGCACGTCGAGGAAGTCGGCCCAGACGAAATGCGGCAGCATGAAACGATCGTGCAGGGTCGTGCCCCAGCGGACGAACTTGCCGTCGACCGGATTGACCCAGAAACGGGCGATCAGCGCGCGCACCAGCAATTGCTGGGCAAGCGACATGCGCGCGTTCGGCGGCATCTCGAAACCGCGGAACTCGATGAGGCCGAGCCGTCCTGTCGGGCCGTCAGGCGAGAACAGCTTGTCGATGCAGATCTCGGCGCGGTGGGTGTTGCCGGTGACGTCGGTCAGAAGATTGCGGAACAGGCGGTCGACGAGCCAAGGCAGCGGTTGCTGGCCACGGCCGGGGGCTCCGATCTGCGCCATGGCGATCTCCAGCTCGTAGAGGCTGTCGTGACGAGCCTCGTCGATACGCGGCGCCTGGCTGGTCGGGCCGATGAACATGCCGGAGAAGAGGTAGGAGAGCGCGGGGTGACGCTGCCAGTGGAGGACGACGCTCTTTAAGAGATCGGGACGGCGCAGGAAGGGGCTGTTGTTCGGATTGGCGCTGCCGACGACGACATGGTTGCCGCCGCCGGTGCCGGTATGGCGACCATCGATCATAAACTTGTCGGCGCCGAGCCGGGTCGCGCGCGCCTCCTCGTAGATCGCCGTGGTGATGTCGACGCAGTCCTTCCAGTTGGAGGCCGGATGGATGTTGACCTCGATGACGCCGGGATCCGGGGCGACGCGGATGACGTTGATGCGCTCGTCCTGCGGCGGCGGATAACCTTCGATATGGACGGGAAGCTTGAGCTCGGCGGCGGCGTTTTCGGCGGCGGCGATCAGCTCGAGATAATCCTCGATGCGCTCCACCGGCGGCATGAAGATGCAGAGCCTGCCGTCGCGCGGCTCGACCGACATGGCGGTGCGTACGGCGCCGCGAAGCTCGCCGAGCGTCTGTTCGATCCGGCCGCGATTGCTCTCGTCGGCATGGAAGGAGGCTTCCGGCATGGCGCGGCCGGCCGGCACGAAGACATCAGGCAGAGGTCCGCGCGGGATCGTTGGATCGGCGGGGTGTATATAGGGGTAACGCGCCGGGGGAACATAGGGCAGCGTGCCGAGCGGCAGGCGGTATCCGATCGGACTGTCGCCTGGGACGAGGAAGATCTTGCCGCGGCGGGTGCGCCATTTCTCGCTCACCCAGACCCGTGTTTCGGCTGCCTTGGCGTTCCATGCCTGAACCGGAAGGACGTAACCGGTCGGGGTCGTGAGGCCGCGGGCGAAGACGCGGGCGATACGGCTGCGCTCTTCGGGATCCTTCAGCTTCGAATTCGACGGATCGACATTTTCGGGAAGGCTGCCTTCCTTGATGATCCAGTCAGCGGGGTCCTCATAGGCCGGCTGCACCATGTCGGGCTTGATCGCCAGCTCCTTTGCGATTGCCGTCAAGAGCTTTTCAGCATCCTCGGCTTTGACGCCGGTATCCTTGCCTTCGGCGGCGACCAGATCGAGATTCTGCCAGACCGGCTTGCCGTCGCGGCGCCAGTAAAGCGAGAAGGTCCAGCGCGGCAGGCTTTCGCCCGGATACCATTTGCCCTGGCCATAATGCAGGAAACCGCCGGGGGCGAAGCGTTCGTGCAGTTTGCGGATCAGGATGTCGGCCTTTTCGCGCTTGGTCGGGCCGACGGCGGCGGTGTTCCACTCCTCGGACTGGAAGTCGTCGATCGAAACGAAGGTCGGTTCGCCGCCCATCGTCAGATGCACGTCCTCGGCCTCGAGGACGCGGTCGACCTTCTCGCCGAGTTCGTTGAGCTCCTCCCAGCTTTCATCGGAAAAGGGCTTGGTGATGCGCGGGTGCTCGGCGACGCGCGAGACCTTCATGTCGAAGGCGAACTCGGTTTCGGCCTCGCCGAAATAACCGCCGGAAATCGGCGCGGCGTTGCGGTAATGCGGCGTGGCGGCAAGCGGGATGTGGCTTTCGCCGGTCAGCAGGCCGGACGTCGGATCGAGGCCGACCCAGCCGGCGCCGGGCAGATAGACCTCCGCCCAGGCATGCAGGTCGGTGAAATCGACTTCGGTACCGGAGGGGCCGTCGAGCGCCTTCAGGTCCGGCGTCAGCTGGATGAGGTAACCGGAGACGAAGCGGGCGGCGAGGCCGAGATGGCGAAGGATCTGGACGAGCAGCCAGCTGGTGTCGCGGCAGGAGCCCTTGGCAGTTTCCAGCGTTTCTTCCGGCGTCTGCACGCCGGTTTCCATGCGGATGACATAGCCGATCTGCCGCTGCAAGCGGGCATTCAGGCCGACGATCATATCGACCGTCGGCTGGTCGGGCGACCAGTCGAGCGTCGGCAGCAGCGCCTTCAGGCGCGGACCGGCCGGCTCCGGCGTCATGTAGATCGACAGATCCTCCTGGATCGTTTCAGGGTATCCGAAGGGCCACTTGGTCGCCTCTTCCTCGACGAAGAAGTCGAAGGGATTGTAGACCGTCATGTCGGCGACGAGATCGACCTCGATCTTGAATTCGGTCACAGGGTCCGGAAAGACATAGCGGGCAAGGTAGTTGCCGTAAGGGTCCTGCTGCAGGTTGACGAAATGGTTGGCGGGCGTGACCTTCAGCGAGTGGCTGAGCACCCGTGTCTTCGAATGCGAGGCAGGTTTCAGCCGGATGATCTGTGGGCCGAGGCGGACCGGCTTGTCATAGGTGTAATGCGTCAGATGATAGATGCTGGCTTTGATCGACATATTTCTCTTTTTATCCGGCTCGCATCGTCGTGCGGCTTGCTGTTCCCGAAAATCAGTGTGTGCAATGCAGCGAAAGAAAGCAAGGCGGAAAGGCAGGCAGCTTTTATGCCGCCTTGGCAAAGGTGACAGCCGCCTTCAGGCCCTTGCCGCCGGTGCCCGGCTCCAGCGTCAGCGCGGCATTGAAAAGATTGGCGATTTCTTCGACGATCGGCAGGCCGAGGCCGGCACCGGGCGCACCGGAATCATTGCCGCGCGAAAAACGCCGGCG
Source organism: Rhizobium sp. SRDI969 (assembly GCF_025152725.1). Classification (NCBI taxonomy): domain Bacteria; kingdom Pseudomonadati; phylum Pseudomonadota; class Alphaproteobacteria; order Hyphomicrobiales; family Rhizobiaceae; genus Rhizobium; species Rhizobium sp. SRDI969. Next base: position 3,710,738 of record NZ_CP104035.1, on the reverse strand, counting down.
CACTGCTTCCAGCTTCTCGCGCGGAATGCCGGGGCCATTGTCCTCGACTTCGAGGCGGATTGTCTCCGAGGCGGCGATGATCCGGACGGTGACCTCAGCTCCCTTGCCGGCATAGGCGATGGCATTGCCGGCAAGGTTGCGCAGCATTTCGCCGATCAGCAGCGGCTCGGCGCGGACCATCGCCGGGCTCTCGCCCTCGAAGCCGAGATCGATGCCAGCGACGGCGGCCGTCGGGATCTGTTCGCCGGTGATCTCCTGGGCAATGGCGGCGAGATCGATGGCGGAGGCGGTCAGCGCCTCCTTGGCGGTGGCGGCGTCGATCTTGGCCATCAGGAGAAGCTGGGCGAGGATGCGTTCGGCATGTGCGACCGCCTGGTCTCCCTTCAGTGCTGCCGCCTGGGCCTCATCGAGCGAGCCGGCGCGGGCGGAAAGGGCGAGCTGAGTGCGGATGATCGCCAGCGGCGTGCGCAGCTGATGGCTGGCATTGCCGGTGAAATGGCGGAGCGCATCCAGCGCCGATTGCAGGCGGACCATGAAGGAATTCACCGTATCGACCAGCGGCTCGACCTCGCTCGGTACGGTCTGCTTGATCGGATGCAGATCATCGGGGCTGCGTTCGCCGATGGCGTCGCCGAGCTTGTAGAGCGGGCGGAGCGCCACCGTGACCGAGATCCAGACGATGACGGCCGCGCCCGCGATCATGAAGGCGAGGCGGAGTGCGGAGCGGACAAGGATTGCCCGCGCCAACTGCCGGCGGGCGATGGCGGTTTCAGCCACCGTCACGACGAAGGGCACGGAGCGGATTCCTGTCGATGCCGAACGTTCAAGTGTGGCGACGCGGATCGGTTCGCCGCGGAAGGTGTTGTCGGCGAAGGAGGCGGCATCGCCCGGCGTCTTCTTCAGGACCGGCAAGGACTGGTAGCCGGTGATGAATCGGCCCGGCGGGCCGTCGACGCGGTAGAAGACGCGATCCTGCGCGGCCGAGGTCAGCATCTCGAGTGCGACATAGGGGATATCGACCTGCAGCGTGCCATCCTCGGCGACGACGACGCGCTCGGCGATTGCCAACGCGGAACCGGCGAGGACGCGGTCGGAGACGATATTGGAAGTCTGGACCGCCTCGCGGTAGGTATCGGCGAGTGCCAGCGCGCCGATGACGGCTGTCGAGACCAGCAGCCAGAAGAGCAGCCGGCGTCTGAGGGAATAGGCGGCTTTCATGAGGCCTCGGGCAGCTTGTCGAGATAATAGCCGATCCCGCGAGCAGTCTTCACGGTCAGTCCGTGCGGCGACAGGCGCTTTCGTAGGCGGCTGACATATTGCTCGATGGCGTTTGCGGAAATGTCGTCGTCGAAGGCCGTCAGCGATTGAATGATCGCCTCCTTGGCGACGACCTTGCCGGCCCGCATGAAGAGGATTTCGAGCAGGCCGAGCTCGCGGGCGGGAATATCGAGGGGCGTGGCGCCCGATGAAAAGGTGCGGGAATTGAGATCGAAGGAGATGCCGCCGAAGCTGACGGTCGCCGAGCGCAGCCCGGCCTGGCGGCGCAGCAATACGCGCACGCGGGCTTCGAATTCGGCGATGTCGAAGGGCTTGATCAGATAGTCGTCGGCGCCGAGATCGAGGCCCTTCACCCGTTCTTCCGGCGTGCCGCGCGCGGTCAGGATGAGAACGGCCGCCTGGTTCTGCCGGGCGCGCATGGCGCGCAGCACGTCGAGCCCGTCCATCTCGGGCAGGTTGAGGTCGAGGATCACCAGATCGAAACTTTCCGCGGCGATGACCGCATCGGCAGACGCCCCGTCATGGACGACATCGACAGCATGGCCCGTGCCGCGCAAGATCACCGACAGGCCATCGGCCAGCGCGATATTGTCTTCGGTGAGCAGGATGCGCACGGATGTTTCCCCTGTTTTTCAAAGGAGATTACAGAGGTGAAGGAGGGATGTCACAGCGATTTTGAAGCTTACAGCGCCGCGCGCCTTATCAGCCGCGCAAAGGGCGCTGTAACACTTTGAATCTACGCAACGTGCTTTCCGAAAATCGATTGCGATTTTCTGGCCGATGCGCCAGTGAACGGCCGGGAAAGGCTCGACCTCAGCTCCCGGTTCTTTCGATCCGCTCGCGCTGCGTCATCGCGGCGGCGAGGAGTTTCTGGAAGCGGGGATCGTCGCGGATGTTGTCGAGGTCGGAATCATTATCGAACCATTTGATATGGTAGACGGAGCTGTTCGGCAGCAGCTTCTGCAGCAGATCAATCGCTTGGTCGAGGTCGCCGAGGACGGAGTAGACGCAGGCGAGATTGTACTGCGCGACGATGTCGTCGGGATCGATGGCGATCGCACGAGCCGCCCAGTCGCGTGCCCTTGCCGCATCGCCGAGATGGGCAAGCGCCAGCGCGCCGCGATGGGCCGGGCCGGAATTTTCCGGATTGAGGTTGAGGGCGCGTTCGGCGCGGAGCAGGCCGAGGCGCGCCCAGTTTTCCGTATCCAGCACCCGGCCGAGCGAGCGGTAGGCGGACATCAGATGGATCGGCGAGACGTAATCATCCGGGCGGATTGCGGCGGCGCGGGTGAAATATTGCACGGATTCGGCGAAGTTGCCGCGCATGAAGAAGAACCGGGCATAGTGGAAATTCGCCTCGAAGAGATTCGGGTCGAGCGCCAGGGCACGCTCGAAGGCCGCCGCCGCCCTGTCGTCGTAGCCGCTCTGGTGCAGGGCGAGACCATGGGAGGCGTGGGCTTCGGGAAGGTCAGGATCGAGCTCCAGGGCGCGGGCGCTCATGTCGAGGATCCGCCTCAGCGGCACGTCATCAGGCGCCCAATCGCGGATCGCCGCGTCGCAATCGGCGATGCCGGCATAGGCGCGCGCATAATCCGGATCGAGCTCGACCGCCTTGCAGAACATGCGCCTTGCGAGCTGCAGATAAGATTTGGTCCAGGTGTGGGAGAGCTGGCGGCCCCTGAGATAGTAGGTATAGGCCTCGACATTGGCGGTTGGCTCATTGGCGATCGCCTTCTTCTCTTCCGGCAGCAGGCGCACCTTCAGCTGGCCGACGATCGCATGGGTGATCTCGTCCTGGATGGCGAAGATGTCGGTCATGTCGCGGTCGTAACGCTCGGCCCAGAGATGGTCGCCATTGGCGGTGTCGATCAACTGACCGGAAATGCGCACCCGATTGCCGACGATGCGCACACTTCCCTCGAGCACGTAGCGCACGCCAAGCTCCTGAGCCAGCCGCTTCACCTTCACCGATATGCCCTTGTAGGTGAAGATGGTATTGCGCGGCACGACGTGCAGGCTGGAGATCTTGGAGAGATCGGTGATGATGTCTTCGGTGATGCCGTCGGAGAAATAATCCTGGTCGGCATCACCGCTCATATTGGTGAAGGGAAGCACCGCGATGAAGCAGGTGTTGCGGTTCTGCGCGACCAATCTGGCGGAGGAAGGCGGTGCCAAGCTGACGGTATAGACCTGAACGGGCTGCCGGATGTTCTTCAGCATATGTTCGCCGATGAATTGAAGCCGAGATTGAGGCGCGAGCCGACCTGATCGCGCACCGAGGCCGACACGGCGATGCCGCCCGGCGTTGCGATGCGCTCGAGCCTGGCGGCGAGATTGACCCCATCTCCGAATATGTCGCCGTTCTCGACAACGACGTCGCCGAGATTGATGCCGATGCGGAATTCAACGCGTTCGTCCTTGGGCACGTTCTCGTTGCGGGCCGCCATGCTGCGCTGGATTTCGGCGGCACAGGCGACCGCATTCACCACGCTCTGGAATTCGGCAAGGATGCCATCGCCGGTGAGTTTGACGATCCGGCCCTTGTAATCGGAAATGCGAATGTCGACCAGCTCGCAGCGATGGCGGTTCAGCGCCTGCAGGGTGCCGGATTCATCGATGCCCATCAGTCGGCTGTAGCCGACGACATCCGCAGCGAGAATAGCGCTCAGTCGTCGTTCCATGACCCCTCCATGGATCTTCCCAGATTAACCTAGCTATTTATAGAGTTTTTGTCGCATAGAGTCGTCCCCCGAAAAAGAAATTCGGGCGGTTTCGACGTCTTTACGCGGCAGCGGACCGTATAAACCCCGTTGATCTTCATCAATACTCTAAAAGGGTGAAGGATGGAACCGATCCCTAATCCTTTATGATGAAAGGACAATTCACATCGGAGAAAAACGGAATGTTCTGCTTTGGTCGACAGTTTCTGAATCGGCATCATAAAACCAATCGCCGAGCGATTTAAGGCTTGAACCGGAGCTGGAGGCATAGCCTGAAAGACGAATCGGGAGGGAATCAAAAACCGGATGAAATGGTGATTTGCGCTTGCCTCAACTGTTGCCGTGAGGTGGGGGCTGGTTATTGTGGCGACGGTTTCAAGCGCAACGAGGGTAGGAATGACAGGTCCGGTCCGGAATTTTCTGGAGTTTCGTGATATTCCGGAGGCTGGGCTTCGGTCGATCATGGGTCGCGCCGGTGAGCTTGCCAAAGCCTGGGACGAGCGCACGATGCCGCAGAGCCTTGCGGGCAAACGCGTCGCGCTGATTGTCGATGATGGCGGCTGGCGCAATACGACCGCCTTCGATCTCGGCATCCAGGCGATGGGCGGTATCTGCGTGCACGTGCCGATCGGCTTCAATGCCAGGGAGGACACCGGCGATCTCTCGGGTTATCTTGGCAACTGGTTCGACATGGTGGTGATCCGCACGAAGGAATTTGCGACATTGAAGGCGGTGGCTGCAGCCTCGCCGGTGCCTGTCATCAATGCGCGCACACGCTCCAACCACCCCTGCGAGACGCTCGGCGACCTTGCCTATATCAAGAGCCGGCGCGGCTCGATCGATGGGTTGAAGGTCGCCGGCGTGGCGGCGGACGCCAATATCTTCCGCTCCTGGGTCGAAGCGTCGATTGCGCTGCCGATCGAGGTGGTCCAAGTCTATCCCGAACGCTGGCACGTCCGAGACAGCGCGTGGCTCAATGGGCGCTTCCGCGCGAGCACCGACATGGGCGAGCTATCGGATGCCGAGGTCGTCATCACCGATTCATGGCCGAGTGACGTTGCGGGGGAGGCGCTCGCCGGCTACCGGATTGGGACCGTCGTGCTCGATCGTTTGCGAGAGGATGCAATCTTCCTGCCGTGCCCGCCGGTTACGCGCGGCCAGGAGGTGACGGCTGGGGCGATGGAGCATCCGCTTTGCCAAAGTCGCGCCGCCAAGGCCTTTCTGCTGCACGCGCAGAATGCGTTGATGGAGTGGATCCTCGCCTAGTTCCGGCCTTCGATCTCCACTGCGCAGAATGTTCATGATAGAAGCGGCGAGGGATCGGGAGGTTTGACAGATGGCGGGACTAACGATCGAACTCGCTGACAGCGAGACGGAGATGATCGCCGTACGGGGCCTCTGCCGATCATTCCGGCAATGGCTCTATGACAATTACCCCCAGCATCGGCCAGTGATCGATCTCTATTACAACCCGCAAAAATTCGAGGCGCTGCTCGTCGACCTGCCGCAGATTCACGCAAGGCCGAAGGGCGCGATCTTCCTGGCGCGGATCGATGGAGAGCCTGTCGGCTGCGTCATGCATCACGCGCAGGCGCCTGACATTGCCGAGATGAAAAGGCTTTTCGTCTCGGCCGCCGCTCGCGGTCGTGGTGTTGCCGTCGCGCTCTGCGAGGCATCGATCGCCCAGGCGAGAGCTGACGGCTATCACTCGATGCGGCTTGATACCGGCATTTTTCAGACGGCAGCGCAGGGGCTCTATCGCCGCCTCGGCTTCCGGGAGCGGGATGCTTATTATCCGGTTCCGCCGGAGCTCCAGCAGATCCTGCTCTTCTTCGAGCGGGAACTGTGATCCCGTCACGCACCGCGTGCCGCCTCGGCCGCGCCTTGCTCCTCCCGGCGCGCTCAGGCATTGTTGCTGCATGAGGAGAGTTTTCATCTTGCTGCTGGCGTTCTGGCCGGGTTTTGCCCTGGCGGATCAGGCCTTCTATCCGGCAAAATCGGGCAATGCCGATGCGCCGGTGCTGACGGTTTATTCCTCGCTCGACGAACCGTTGGCGCGGCCGATGATCCGGGGTTTTCAGGCGGCCAATCCCGACGTCGCGGTCAAATACGAGGACATGCTGACGGGCGACATCTACGACCGGATCGTCCGGGAGACGGATGCCGGCAAGAAGACGGCGGACTTCGCCTTTTCCTCGGCGATGGACCTGCAGGTGAAGCTTTCCAACGACGGCTATGCGCAGGTCAGCAACCTGCCGATGAGTGCGCCATGGCCGAAATGGGCGAACTGGCGTAACACCGCCTATGCGCTCACCTTCGAGCCGGCGGTGTTCGTCTATCACAAGCCGAGCTTCGCGCATGAGCCGGTGCCGAGCTCTCGGGCTGAATTCGTCGATTATCTGAAGCGCAAGGGCAACGACGTCCATGGGCGGATCGGTACCTACGATATCGAGCGCTCCGGCGTCGGCTTTCTTTTCATGGCGCGCGACCAGGAGCAGTTCGGCGACATCTGGTCGGTGATCGGGGCGATGGGGGCTGCCGGCGTCAAGCTTTATTCGACGAGTTCGGCGATCCTCGAACGTGTTGCCGACGGGCGCTTCGTGCTCGGCTACAATATTCTCGGCTCCTATGCTGCCGACTGGGCCTCGCGCTATCCCGATGTCGGCATCGTGCTGCCGAAAGATTATACGGTGGTGATGTCGCGGATCGGCCTGGTGCCGCAGGCCGCCGCCGAGCCGGAGCTCGGGCGGCGTTACCTGACCTTCTTCATGTCGAGGGAAGGGCAGACGATCATGGCGCGCGAGCTGCAGATCCCGGCCGTGAGCCCCGAGGTGGCAGGGGAAAATACCGCCAATACGCTGCAAGAACTGCTCGGTGCCCAACTGCGGCCGGTGCCTGTCAGCCCCGGGTTGATGGTCTATCTCGACCAGGTGAAGCGGGCGCGGCTGATCGCGCACTGGAACGAGGTTCTGCGGATGCAGTGAAGGCGGGATTTGGACCGGCACCTGCCAATTACGGCAAAAAAGTGTCCGCTGCTTCTGGATATCTCGCCGATGTCAGCTAGATGACAGGTTGTTATGGTCGCTTTGGCTACTTCTTCTCCGTGGAGGCGGAGAGCTGAAGCCTTGGGAGGTATTCCGCTCGTCATTCAGGACTCTTGCGTCCGCTGGCCGGCCATTCCTCCCGATTCCCTTGAGAATAACAGGCGGTCTGCTCAGCCGCCGACGGAGGACACATCGTGAAGCATACGTTCATCGCAACCCTTTTTGCAGCGACCATCGCGCTGCCGGCCTATGCGGCCGACTACACCATCATCGCGCCGGCCGCGCCAGGCGGCGGCTGGGACCAGACGGCCCGTTCGCTGCAGACCGCGCTGCAGCAGGAGAAGATCTCCGGCAACGTGCAGGTCCAGAACGTCCCCGGCGCCGGCGGCACCATCGGCCTTGCGCAGTTCAGCAGCCAGGCTGCCGGCAACCCGAACTCGCTGATCGTCGGCGGCTATGTCATGGTCGGCGCGATCCTCACCAACAAGTCGCCGGTGACGCTCAAGGATGTCACGCCGATCGCCCGTCTGACCGGCGAATATGAGGCCGTCGTCGTTCCTGCTGCATCCGAGATCAAGACCATGGCTGATCTCGTTGCGGCGCTGAAGAAGGATCCGGGTTCGGTTTCCTGGGGTGGCGGTTCGGCCGGCGGCACCGACCATATCACCGTCGGCCTGATCGCCAAGGCTTCCGGCGTCGATCCGACCAAGATCAACTATGTCGCCTTCTCCGGCGGCGGTGAAGCGCTCGCCGCCATTCTCGGCGGCCAGGTCACGGCCGGCGTCTCGAGCTATAGCGAGTTCGAATCGCAGGTGAAGTCAGGCACGCTTCGTCTTCTCGCAGTCTCCAGCGATAAGCGCATCGACGGCGTCGATGCCCCAACACTGAAGGAAGCCGGCACCGACGTCACCATCCAGAACTGGCGAATGGTCGCCGCTGCCGCAGGCCTCACGGCAGAGCAGGTCGCAGCCATCACCGCCGATTTCGAGAAGCTGCATACCTCCGCCACCTGGCAGGAAACCCTGAAGACCAAGGGCTGGGCCGACACCTATCTGTCCGGCGATGCCTTCAAGGCGCAGCTCGAGAAGGATGTCTCGGCCACTGAAAGCATACTCAAAGACATCGGACTTGTTCAATGAGCGAGGATAACACCTCCTCGGCAACAATACGCCGCCCTGATTGGGCGGCGTTCATCATTGCCGTTTTCCTCTTCGTCGTCGCCGGCGTGATGGCCTGGGATGCCTTGCATCTGAAAACGATCGCGCAGTACGACCGCATCGGTCCTGCGACAGTGCCTCAAGTGGTGGCGTTCGGCCTCTTCTGTCTCGGGATCTGGACCGCCTTCGAAGCCTGGCGCGGCGATTTTCCCGAACGTGACCGGCAGGAAGTCGCACCCGTCATCTGGATCGTCGCCGGTCTTGCCGGCCAGATGCTGCTTTTGCGCGTCGCCGGTTTCTCGATCGCGACCGGCATTCTCTTCGCGCTGACGGCACGCGGCTTCGGCAAGCGTAAGCTCTGGATCTCGCTGCCGCTTGGCATCGTCATCAGCTTCGTCGTCTGGGCGATCTTCTCGCAGCTGCTGCAACTGACGCTGCCGGCCGGCCCGCTCGAACATCTGTTCTTCTGACCGCGCCGACGCGCTGTCAGCTGTTTTGATTTTGCGCGGCGCCTGACCCCGAAATCGGATGGTCGGGAACGCCGCTTGGGACACCAAGATGAACACATTCGAATTCCTATGGCAGGGTATCCTGGTTGCGATGCAGCCGATGAACCTGGTTTATGCGCTGGTCGGCGTGACGCTCGGCACCGCCGTCGGCGTGCTTCCCGGCATCGGCCCGGCACTTACCGTGGCGCTGCTGCTGCCCGTCACCTACAAGCTCGATCCCGGCGGCTCGCTGATCATGTTCGCTGGCATCTATTACGGCGGCATGTATGGCGGCTCGACGACCTCGATCCTGCTCAATACGCCGGGCGAAAGCGCCTCGATCGTCACCGCGCTCGAGGGTAACAAGATGGCGCGCGCCGGGCGCGGCGGACCGGCGCTGGCGACAGCGGCAATCGGCTCCTTCGTCGCCGGGCTGATCGCCACGCTCGGGCTCGCCTTCATCGCGCCTTACATCGTCAAGCTGGCGCTGGTCTTCGGGCCGCGCGAATATTTCGCGCTGATGGTGCTTGCCTTCGTCACCGTCTCCTCGGCGTTCGGCGACTCCGCCTTGCGGGGCCTGACCTCGCTGTTCATCGGTTTCGCGCTCGCCATGGTCGGCATCGACCAGCAGACAGGGCAGGCCAGGCTTTCCTTCGGCATCCCCGACCTGCTCGATGGTGTCGAGGTGACGACGCTTGCTGTGGCGATGTTTGCGATCGGCGAGACGCTTTATATCGCCGCGCAGGGCGACCGGATCGCGGAGAAGGTCGAGGCGGTCAAGGGTTCGCTCTGGATGACCGCTGAGGACTGGGCGCGTTCGTGGAAGCCCTGGCTACGCGGCACGCTGATCGGTTTCCCGATCGGCGCGATGCCGGCGGGCGGCGCCGAAATCGGCACTTTCCTCTCCTATGCGACCGAAAAGCGGCTGGCGAAAAACCCGGAAGAGTTCGGCCATGGCGCGATCGAAGGTGTGGCCGGCCCCGAGGCCGCAAACAACGCATCGGCCGCCGGCACGTTAGTGCCGCTTCTGACGCTCGGCCTGCCGACGACGGCAACGGCGGCGATCATGCTTGCCGGCTTTCAGCAATACGGCTTGCAGCCGGGACCGCTGCTGTTTGCCACCAATCCGCAGCTCGTCTGGGGGCTGATCGCCAGCCTGCTCATCGCCAATGCGATGCTCTTGGTGTTGAACCTGCCGATGATCGGGCTCTGGGTAAAGCTGCTGACCATTCCGAAGCCATGGCTCTATGCGGGCATCCTGCTGTTTGCGACGCTCGGGACGATCGGCGCCAATCCGTCGGTGTTCGAGCTCGGCATGCTGCTCGCCTTCGGTCTGCTCGGTTATGTGATGCGGCTCTTCGGCTATCCAATCGCGCCAGCCGTCGTCGGCCTGATCCTCGGCCCGCTTGCCGAGCAGCAGCTGCGCCGGGCGCTGGCGATCAGTCAGGGCGACGTCACGACGCTGGTGATGTCGCCGATCGCGGCGGGCCTGCTCATTGTTGCAGCCGCCGCCTTCCTCATCCCGTTGATCCTGCGGCTGCGCGGCAGGGGACAGGTGCTCTCGCAACTGGCGGCAAACGAAGACTAGCGCATCGGCCCGAAAATCGGAATCGATTTTCGGAAAGCGCGAGGCGCAGATTTCAAAGTGTTAGAGCAAGAAAAAGACCACCCACCCCCGCCTTGAGGCCGGCCATGGAGACATGCGCCGGCCTCCTGTTTTTGCATGGCTGCGGTGATTTTCCGAGCATTGTTGATGTGTATGCGCGATGCCATCTGCGAGTAGGCAATCAACGAGCAAGAGGAAAAGGACAATGTCCGCACTCCGCAATTCAGTCCGTACTGGCTTCTTTGGCCGTGCATTCGCCGTCCTTGGCGCTGCAAACGCCGTCAGCGCTGCTGTCGAAGCAGGTCGCCGCCCGCGCCCCAACGACCTCACGAAACTCGGCATCGACCCGACCTCCTTCGAGCACGTCACCCGCTAAGACCTTCAAGTCATGCATGAATGAATTAGCCCGCAACCGGATGGTCGCGGGCTTCATTTTTATCCCACCGGGTGCAACAGCGCGACGCCCTGTGACACCCGACGTCAGGCTTGAAGCTCTTTCCGCTGGGTGTCGTGATCCTCCACCTTTTCGCGCCTGTTGTGGCGGATGGACGACCAAAGGGACAGGCCGATCAAGGCCGCGCCGCCGAGCCCGGTGATAACCTCGGGGATGTGTACCAGGGTCTGCGCATACATGATCACCGAGAGGATCAGGATGGCGTAGAAGGCGCCATGTTCGAGATAGCGATATTCGGCAAGCGTTCCCTTCTCCACCAGCATGATCGTCATCGAGCGCACATACATGGCGCCGATGCCGAGGCCGATTGCGATGACGAAGAGGTTCTGCGTCAGCGCAAAGGCGCCGATGACGCCGTCGAAGGAGAAGCTGGCATCCAGCACCTCCAGATAGATGAAGGCGCCGAGGCCGCCCTTGGCGGCAGCACTCATCGTCTGCTGCGAGGCATCGAGCAGCCCGCCGACCACCTCGACCGCGAGGAAGGTGAGCAGGCCATAGATGGCGCAATGGACGAAGACAGTGGCTTCCTCGCCACCGATCAGCCAGGAAAAAACCAGCATCAGCGCCAGCACGAAGGCGATCTCGATGCCCTTGATGGTGGCCGAACGCGCCATCATCTTCTCAAGACCGCCGATCCAGTGCACCTGCTTCTCGTGATTGAAGAAGTAGTTGAGGCCGACCATCATCAGGAAGGTGCCGCCGAAGGCTGCGATCGGCAGATGTGCGTCGTTCATGATGCGGGCATATTCGGCCGGCTCGCGTGCGGCAAGCACCAGAGCATCCCAGGGACCGATCTGGGCCGCGATCGCGACGATTGCCAGCGGGAAGACGATGCGCATGCCGAAGACGGCTATGATGATGCCCCAGGTGAGGAAGCGCTTCTGCCAGACCGGCGTCATCTCCTTCAGCTTGTTGGCGTTGACGATGGCATTGTCGAAGGAGAGCGATATCTCCAGCACTGCAAGCACTGTGCAGATGAAGAAGACGGTCGCCATGCCGCCGATCGTGCCGGTCGTCTGCCAGCCGAGCATGGCGCCGAGAACGAGGCCGAGGGCAGTAACGATGAAAGCCCAGCGGAAATAGCTGAGCGAAGATTTATGGGTCACGGACTGGTTCATGGCCGCACCTCGCGGCCGCAAATTGCATCGAAGCGGGCTGAAATATTGGAAAAACGCGACATGCCACAACGGGCATGCGGGTCAGGCATGGTGAGTCTGTTCATTGATGAAAAATCCGCCGGCTAAGCTGCAGGCGGTACCGACATCACGAGAGCGCCGTAAAAACTCTCGCCAGAGGGGCCCGGCACCAAAGTTCCCCCGTCAGCCGATGTCTGGAAGGCTGCGGGATAGGCTCTAGGTAATGAGCTTCCCCGGCCAGTCAAGGCTGGTCGCCACACCGGGATTGGGTAATTTTTTTGGAACCATCCTGATGCCCACCCGTTAGGCACTGTTGAGCTTAAAAAAGGAGGCCGATGATGCACACTTCGACCCATATTCCAGATAAACGCACGGAGGCGTCCGACCGCATGAAGCGGGCGAAGCCAAACCGCATGCAGAAGGCGCAGGTGCTGCCGCCGCATCAGGTCGATCTGACGCTGACGCCCGGCGTCTATCACGACATTCACGTGCCGGCCCATGTTAGCGGTGCCGATCTTTCCAAGGGTGGACCCGACATTAAGGCCCCCGGCGTGAAAGCCAATGCAGAGACCAAGAAATAACGGCTATTCCGGATGCCTCTTTGGCGCGCTGACGCTAGATTTAAAACAGGATGAGAAACATATGACGATCAACTTTGTGCCCCGCGAGATCTTCATCCGGCACGAAAATGAATGGCAGGCTGTCCGCGAGGCGGCGGACGAGCGCGTCAATATCGGCAAACGCCAGAAGCCGTTCTCGTGCATTGCCGGCACGGCATCGGTTGGGAAAAACGATCCTTCGGCCGCACGCTCCGAATAACCAACCAGTCACGCTGGCGTTAGCGACGTTAGCGCCCGGCATGATGCCGGGCAGTCGCGTGCCTCACGCTCGAAGCCGATCAGCTCGCCGAAGACGTTCCATGGATTTTCCCCAGAGGAATTTTTCGCTGGCCAAAATCTGGGCGTGGAATTTGTTCAGCTTTTCCCCTCATGGGTTTAAGCAGGCGCACCGGCCCCACCGATGCACCTCGGCGCTTCCATGTTATTGGAGGGGAAGATCGGCCAACCATGCATCATCCTGTCGCCGCGCCAACCTTTCGGAAAGGATTGGGCAGCGATAATCCCGCCTCACGGGAATCGGACAGATGGCCAAGACAGCGACACGCGGCCGCCGCAAGGCGCCAGCCAGAGGAAAGAGCAAAGCGCGCAGCAGCGGTGGCGGATTGCTGCCCTGGGCGGTGATCGGCATTGCCGCGTTCGGCGGCATCGTCGCCCACGACCATTGGAAGAGCATCCAGCCGATGCTTGCAAGGCAATCGCCGTCGATCACGCCGGAAACGGCGGAGCCGAGGCCCGTCGTCAGGAAGGACGTGCCGCCGAAGCAGGTGGCGCTTGCCGCCCCCATGCCCAAAACCGCAGCGTCGGTGCCTCAGTCGCAGCCGCTGCCGCCAGCCGCGATCCCGACGCCGATGATCCAACCGATAAAGACAGTGCCGTCCCCGGCCTTGCCTGCCGTTTCGGAAACCGGGGCGGTCGCCTTCGGCTATTGCGGGCAGGGCGCGCATATCAATTGCGTCGGCGACGGTGGTGTCTTCTGGTACAAGGGCGAGAAGATCGTGATTGCCGACATGGCAAGCCCCGTAGTCGATCAGGCGCGCTGTGACGGCGAGCGCCGGGTGGCCTTCGCCGCCAAGTCGCGGCTGCTGGCGCTTCTGAACGCCGGGCCCTTCACCATGAATGCCGCGGGCAAGAGCGAGCCCTCTGGCGCGCCGCGCGTCGTCTCGCGCGACGGGCGCTCTTTCGGCGCGCAGCTGATCAATGAGGGACTGGCACGCAAGCCAGGGGCTGTCGGCAGCGCCTGGTGCGCCTGAGAGCGGCTACTTACCCTTCTTCACCAGCTTGCCGCCGGTGCGGAAGCTGCCAGTGAAGGAAGAATCCTTGCTTTCGGCGGTGCATTCGATCGCGATCGGCTGGCCGGCATAGGGATTGCCGAAGGTGCAGAAGCCGGCGACCTTGACCTCTCCGGTCATCTTGTTGCCGACACCGGTGGTGACGAGGCTGAGCGGCAGGCGGGCATTGCCGTTGGAGGCGGGCTTGATGCCGCTGCCGTCGCCCTGGAAGCCGAGCGCCTTGCCGTCTGAAGTGAAGATGAAGGTCACCAAGCCATTGGCCAGCGTGACGCTGGCAAGCTCGTTCTTGCAGCCCTTGGTGGCGTCGAATTTGGCGACGACCAGCTTGGCGCATTTGCCGGAAAGCGTAATGACGCCGGGAGCACCGGGAAAGGTCTCGGCAGGTGCGGCCGGCGCGGCAGAGGCCGGCAAGGCGAGGGCAATGGAAAAAATTGCGGCAGCGGCAAGCACGGATAACTTCATTTCGATCTCAAACCCCATGTCGTGGCGAGGCGAATCACAACCTCACCCTCGGTCCGCCATGGCATGGTTCTGTGTCCGAATTTGGCTCCGCTATTCCTGAAGCACAAAAATTTCACCGGCCACCAGGCTGGCTCGGCGATCGGCGGCAGATGAGTGAAAAGTTGGTTGAGCTTGCCGGTTGCAAGATCCGGCAATGGCATAGGCTGCAGGACATCGGCAACGAACCGATGTGACACGACAGTGGCAAGGAACTGATCGAGCGTGCCGTCGTGGACGCACTTCTGGTCAAGGGGAATGGGCCCAGGCAGGGAAGTCCAGGCCCATTCGTTCCCGATCGGAGGTCAGTCAGATCAGGAATTTGTAGCTGCCGGATAATTAGAACAGGATTCAGATTTTAGGCCGACCCGGCCTAAAATCATCCTATTCCAGCCGGCAGCCCTTTATCAGAACGCGCGCTGCAGGCGGAAGAAGCCCGAGGTGACGTCGTCAGCATCTTCCGGATCGAGGTACTGAATCGAAATCTTCGTGGAGAGGTTCTCGACGATCTGGTAGTCGATCGTCACGCCGGCCTTCCAGGCATCGCCGTCGTTGAACTCGCCGGCAGTGACGCCGTAGTCGCCGTAGTACTGAACACCAGGGGTAATCTTCAGCTTGTCAGTCGCCTTGATGGCGTATTCAGCAGCGACCGCCCATTCAGCCTTGTTGTAGTAGGCGTTCGGGTTGGTCGCGTAGACAACTGCGAGGCCGAGCGTGCCCGGACCAACAGCAACCGTACCCATTGCGCGGACGGCACCTTCTTCGTTGTCGGTGTCGTAACCGGCAGTGATCTGGTAGCTGAAGGCACCAGCCTTGCCGCCGAGACCAACTGCAACGCCGAAGTTGTTAGCGGTTTCGCCATGATAGAACGGGCTGTCTTCCAGTTCGTCGACGCTGATGCCAGCATAGAAGTCGCTGGTTTCGTACTGATAACGGATCGAGTTATGCAGCGTTACCGGCGAACCGATATCGTCCGTTTCGCCGGAGAGGCCATCGTCCCACCAGCTGTAGAACAGACCGGCGCGGAAACCGGCGATGTCGAGGTATGCGGAGTCCAGCTGGGCCTTCTGGGCCGTAGCGTTGTCAGCATTGAACTGCATGACGATAACGCCGGTCAGCGGACCATATTCGGTGTCGCTCTTGGCCGTGAACTGGACCTGGCCACGCGTGCGGGCATCCCAGTCCGAGTCGTTGGGGACAGAACCACCGCCGGCAGCGCCGATCGAGCTGGCGTGCGGAGCAACGTCAACCTGGAAACGGATGTAACCGTTGATCTTGAGGCAGGTTTCGGTGCCCGGGATATAGAAGTAGCCGGTGCCGTAAGCGTCGCAGACGCGAACATATTCAACCGGTTCCGGCTCGGCAGCAACGATAGCGTCAGCAGCCTGAGCGCCGGATACTGCTGCAAGCGCAGCAGCGGAGCCGAGAAGAAGGCTCTTGATGTTCATGGAATAACCTCCAGTTCAGATGCAGAAGGATGAAGACCGTTGCCATCGGCAGTCCCTACATGTCTTCACCCCGTGTGACCGAAGCGGCACCTTTTTGGCTCGGTGCCTGCCTCGCCGCGGAAGTTACATAGGGGATGTTGCACTGCAACGACATTGTCGATCGTGACAGCAGGCTGGCACAGCTATGTTGCTGAAATCACACGCATTTTGTCATAAACTCGTCATCTATCCGTCACAAAACCGCGCCTCAGGATGCGTGAGCAACGAGGGGCTGAACTTCGGTGGCGGTATACAATTGATGATCGCGTGAGCATGTCCTCATGTGCGAACGCGCCGTCACTGCAATTGCACGAATCGGCAAAGAGCCGACAACCGCCATGGTTTGCCAGGACATGTGGATTTCGTGCCACGGGTTCTCACTGGCCGTGATCGACGAATGTCGCCTCGGCGAGAAGCGAAGAAGATCTGGCACGCACTTTTGCTGGAATTGCTCTATTCGCCTTTTTCACCAGCTTGCCGGCGGCCGCTCAGGCGTCGAACGGGGAGAGCAATCGTCTCACTCGGGATTTTTGAAATCGTCCCAGAGGATTGCTGCCCCGGCCGCGAAAATGGTGATCGGTATCAGCCAAAGCTTGATGCTAATGGGTTCGACGACATGAAACAGCATATAACCGAAACCGAAGAAGCCAGCCCCAACCAGGGTGAGGCCGAGGATTATGGATATTGCTTTACGTGTCCGCGTCCGTTGCGTCATGCCTTTCCAGATGACAGAAGACCGAAATGTTCTTCCTTTTCAGGGTTTCGGCGGCGGTGGAAGCGGGCTCCCTGCCCCCAACAAAGACACCAGGGCCAACAGACCGTAGATTACAGTCGCCATGCCAAGGATCAGCAGCGCTAGACCGATCACATTGAACCACATGGGAAACTGCCGCGTCGGCAGCATCATAAATGGTTTGGCGATACTGTTCTTGCTTCGAACATTGATTATCTCTGGCAAGGGCCCAGTTGACAAAAGGGCCACGGAGAAAAACTCCTTGCCCGCAAGCGTCGGCACCTTCAGCGAAAACCTTCCATTGGGAAGATGAGCCTCCGAATATTCACGCGGGTTCCAAATTTCAAAATGCTGCGGCTCCCAATTGAATACAATTTCGATCTCCTCGACTGCGGCGCGGCCGGTGTTGATCACCCAGATCTCCAGTGTATTAATCAAAAGCTGCGTCCCATTCGGACCTGCATTCGGAAGCAGGAACGAATGTTGATGCCTGTTAGCCCACCTCAAACGTCCTTTCGCCAGCGCGAACTGCGTCAACACAATGGTCACGATTGTTATTATCGCTGTCTGTGCAAACGGTGAGCTGAGAATTTTCAACAGCACTGTGACGGCTCTTTCTCGACAGGGTCATGGGCCGATCCCGCCGAGACTTTTTTGTTTCGGCGGGGCGGTGTTTAAGCAAGGGGATTTGGTAAATCACCCGGCCTAGTGAAGATCGCGCTTTTCCCGAGCGATCCGCTCGCTACCAGGATGGCGCTTACCCTTCAGCACTTCGTTGACGCGTCCCTGATTGACGCCGAAGCGGAAGGCGATCTCATGCTGATACTCGCCGTTCCAGCTGTGCAGCCATACCTGTACGGCGTCGTCGAGGGTGAGACTGTGGTGTGTATGCTTCATTTTCGGGTTTCCTACTGGTTAAGAAACCTCGATCAGCTTGACAGGTCATCCTCCCCAAGTATCCTTGGGATTGTTAAGGGGTGAGCCGCTTTGCCGATCGAGGCATTCGGTTTATTCGACACGAGGCCGGGGTTGCACCCCCGGCCTTTTTCGCGCCCTGCTCGCCCGATTGGCGATCAGTGACGAAAGTAAAGTTTGAAACCGCTGATTCCGTCAAGGGGTTGAAAATTAACTCCTGTGGAACGGGTGCATGCGATAAGCATCTGCACCAAATGGGTTTTTCCCCATCCACAATTAAAAGCTGTTTAAAAACATGGCCTTCTCCCTGAAACACTAAGGCCATGAAAAGACTTGCGAAAACCGGCCGTTGACCTGCTGCTTTCCATATAATCCACAGTTTGCACTTGTCGGCGGCCGCATTTAGTGGGCGCGACTTAGAATCGCGACGGCGCGTTTCGGCAAAAGTCCATCACAAGATTTGTCGGAAGTGATTCTCTGGGTGAAGGCTGTTGATAGTCAATAGATCCCCATCGACGACGGCAACGAGGCAAGCTTCGCCCGTTCCCGCCGGATAGTTCCGGCGGCATCTGCTGGCGCAAAGGGGGCGGGGGGCGCGATAGTCGCGACTGCCTTTTGCGGGTGGTTCGGAAGATCTGCGCTGACCTAGGAAAAGCGCAAGGCTGCCCATTCCAGGAAACGACCGGCGTCGCCACCCCAAACGATCAAGAATAATGTGAAAAGGAAAACGGCGCCTGTAAGCAGCAGCAAAATCATCGCCGGATAGCTATAGGCCATGAACACTTTTGCCGATTTTTCAAATCGGTCGAAGCGATTCATTATGTACTCTTTTGGGTATTGGAGCTGATAGCGGTAAAAATCGACGTCGTCGTGATTGATGGAATACTTCTGCAGCACCGCGTCGTAGCGATGTGAAAGAGTTGAAAATAACTCCTGTGTAACATTGTCACCGGCAAAACGAAGTTCGCGGCGGATCTCCTGAATCTCCAGTGAACCGCGTGACCGCTTGCGTAAGATAGCACCGATGACGCCAAGAGTAGCACCGACAGAGCCGTCGAAAACAGGTTTGTGATCGGCTGCGAAGCCGCCGAGGCTCCCATGAGCGATGGTCCGACAGACAGCAATATCAGGTATGCGGAAGAGAACGACGTGAGCGGTCATGCGCTTATCGATATATGCTCGAGGCGCTTTGCCGCTTTGAAGCGCGCCCCAGCCGTCGCTTTGAGCGAACGGTTGAAATCCGTAATCGTGTCACTCATGCTCTGGCCTTCGTTGCGATAGTTGGAGCGTTTTTTGCTGCGCAAAGGGGGCAGGGGAGGTAGGCTTTCAGCCTGAGTTGTTTCTTGCCAGGCCCAAGCCGTATCGTGTGGCGATGGTCTCTATCTACTTAAGCAGCGCCTCGTCGTATACCGGATCAGCCGGCTTCCGCATTGGTTCGGGATCAGGGAATGGCACGTCCGCGGCGTTCCTGGCCGCCGGCTCGCGGTGCGGCTTGCCGGGAAGATCGATAGACGAGTCGTCAAGACAGGAACGGCGGGGCGGGAGCTGGAAACACTTGGTGCCGCCCTCAGTTTCGCTCTCAAGGAAAAGAAGCTGGTTATCGGTACCAGTCTTTCTTCCGCAAAAATCAGCGGCGCGTGAGCGTTGGCTTACACGCTCGGAGGGCCCCGGTTTGTTTACCGGCGTGCTCGGCATCACGGCAACGAACCTTCGATATCGAAACGCGAAAATCGGCGATTGGGGCAGGCTCTTTCGCCCCTCCTGCCACGTCGCCAGACTTATCCTGATCAGCCTCTATTCGGACACCAGGTATGAGGCAATCCTCAAGCATACTTGCATCACGTGGATGATAGAGGGCAGGGTTCCGATCTGGGAAGTTACCGGCTTCTCCGGAGCCTCCTAGAAGATCATCCGCAGCGTCTATGGGCATCACCATCCTGAGCACCTATCCGCTGCAAAGCCGCGGTTTCGTGGGCGTTAATTGGGCGAGGCTATGAAGAACGGAAAAACAGCAATCAGCTACTTTTCTAATCCCCCTGCGGGGCAGGAGATCGGATGGTGGGCGTGACAGGGATTGAACCTGTGACCCCTACGATGTCAACGTAGTGCTCTCCCGCTGAGCTACACGCCCATCCGATGGCGGCGCATAGATCACAAAACCTTCGGAGCCGTCAATAGGCTTTTTCAGTTTTGTGACGCGCTGCTCGTCACGCCTTATGCGGCAAGCATTTTGTTGACCTCATCGACGAGGTCGCGCAGGTGGAAAGGCTTGGAAAGGACCTTGGCATCCTTCGGCGCCTTCGAATCAGGGTTCAGCGCCACGGCGGCAAAACCGGTGATGAACATTACCTTCAGGTCGGGGTCGAGTTCGGTGGCGCGGCGCGCCAGCTCGATGCCATCCATCTCGGGCATGACGATATCGGTCAGCAGCAGGGAAAACGGCTCCTCGCGCAGCCGGTCATAGGCGCTGGCGCCATTGTCGTAGGAAAGGACCTTGTAGCCGGCCTTTTCGAGCGCTTTCACCAGGAAGCGGCGCATGTCGTTATCGTCTTCGGCGAGAAGTATCTTCTGAGTCATCAATCCAGACCGCGATCCATAAGTTTTTGGTGGGCTACCAGCCGTTTACACTAGTCTTTACCCGGTAAACAACCGGTGAATTGCCTGTGCCTGACCGCCATCCCTTCTACATAGTATGGACTTGCGGCCGGGCAACTGGCAACATGGGCAAAGCAGTCAGTTCATGACATGGTAAAGAGGGCCGAAAGTGCCGGAAATACGCGAATACGAGCTTTTTGAGGTCCATGAGCCCGTGTCGCAGACCATTCCCTTCGTCTACAACTCCCCCCATAGCGGCCGTATTTATCCACCGGAATTTATTGCCCAGTCCAGGCTGGAGGGAATCGCCATCCGCCGTTCCGAGGATCACTATGTCGACGAGCTCTTCGGCTCGGCCGTCGCACTCGGCGCGCCACTCCTGGCGGCCAACTTCCCGCGCGCCTATCTCGACGTCAATCGCGAGCCCTACGAGCTCGATCCGCGGATGTTCGACGGG
This sequence comes from Rhizobium sp. SRDI969, assembly GCF_025152725.1. Taxonomy (NCBI): domain Bacteria; kingdom Pseudomonadati; phylum Pseudomonadota; class Alphaproteobacteria; order Hyphomicrobiales; family Rhizobiaceae; genus Rhizobium; species Rhizobium sp. SRDI969. The sequence goes on along the minus strand of NZ_CP104035.1, from coordinate 3,690,261 downwards.
CTGCTGCCGCCCTATGCCAACGTCAATTCGCTCAGGGTCGCCGGCGGGCTCGGCACCATTCCGCGCATCGTCGCCGAGAACATGGAGATCTATGCGCGGCGCCTGCCGGTGCAGGAGGGGCTCGACCGCGTCGAAGCCGTCTACAAGCCCTATCATGCGGCGCTGCGCCGGTTGATTGCGCGAACGCATGTGCAGTTCGGCTTCGGCGTGCTGATCGACTGCCATTCGATGCCCGGCAATGTGCGGGTCGCCGGCAGCACTTCGCGACCTGATTTCATCATTGGTGATCGCTACGGCACCAGCGCTTCGGCCGAGCTTTCGCGCGCGGCCATCGCCATCCTCGAGGAAATGGGTTTTGCGGCTATCCGCAACAAGCCTTATGCCGGCGGCTTCATCACCGAACATTACGGCAGGCCTTCGCGCGGCCTGCACGCGCTGCAGATTGAGGTGAATCGGGCGATCTATGTCGACGAGCTGACGCTGGAGAAGCACGAGGATTTCGCCGCGGTGGCCAATGCCGTCACGGACTTCATGGAGCAGATGGCGGACTACGTCGAGAAATTCGCCGGCGATCGGGCGCTGGCCGCCGAATGAATCCATTTTCGATTTCGCTGATATCTGGCCTCCCGGCCAAAAAAAACCGCGCTTGTGAGCGCGGCTAAGTCTAGGGAGGAAACACCCAAGGAGGGTATTTACAGTCAGAAGACTGTATGAAGACGCTACTATTGCATTGCACAAATGTCAAGCAATTTATTGCGCTGCGACATCTTTGGGCAGTTAAACCCAAATTGCCTGATGCGATTGCATTCCCGTTGCTTTTCGCTATGAAAAGCGCCATTCCCGCCAGCCAAACGGATCCATCATGTTTCCTGACCGTTCGTTCTTCAACCGCCTGGCGGAAGCCGCCCGGGCCGAGACGCTGCCGCGCTTCCGCTCCGGCCTCGATGTCACGAACAAGCTTTCCTCCGGTTTCGATCCGGTAACGGAGGGCGACCGGGCGGCCGAACTCGCCATCCGGGCGCTGATCGAGGAGAATTTCCCCGGCCACGGCATTCTCGGCGAGGAACATGGCGATGTCGGGCTCGACCGTGAATATGTCTGGGTGATCGATCCGATCGACGGCACGCGCGCCTTTATATCCGGTGTGCCGGTGTGGGGAACGCTGATCGGCCTGCAGAAGGATGGCAGGGCGATCATGGGCATGATTGAGCAGCCCTTTACCGGCGAGCGTTATTTCGCCGACCAGAACGGTTCGATCTATACCGGGCCGGAGGGCGAACGGCGGCTGGCGACGCGCCAGTGCGACGCGCTGTCGAACGCCATCCTGTTCACCACCTCGCCGCATCTCTTTGCCGGCGAGGAGATGGAGAAATACCGCGAGATTGAGAGCCAGGTACGGCTCTTCCGCTACGGCTGCGACTGCTATGCCTATGCGCTGCTCGCCGCCGGCCATATTGATCTCGTTGTCGAAAACAGCCTGAAGCCTTATGATGTCGGCGGCATCATTCCCGTCATCGAGGGGGCGGGCGGCATCATCACCACCTGGGACGGTGGACGGCCGGAAAACGGCGGCTCGATCATCGCCGCCGGCAGCCAGGCGGTCTACGAAGCGGCGGTCGCCATCCTGCAGCGCTGATCCCCCAGTCAGCAGCGCTGATCCCCCGGTCGGCAAAGCCGATCCGGCTCACGTACCTAGGGCAGCAATGTCCTGGTTTTCTTCGGCATCGCTGCCGGGAATGAAGGCGTGGAAGGCCGCAAGGGCGGCGGCGCGATAGATATCCCGTTCCTGGAATATCTCGTGCCGGGCGCCGTTGATCGGCACCAGCTGGCCGGCGCGGAAATAACGCGAAAGGCGCTCCTGCGCCGTATAGGGCACGACACCGTCACGCGTTGGGGCGATGACGATGGTCGGGATGGTGATCGAGAAGAGATGGTAGGGCGAGGTGACCCGGTCCATCGTGCGAAAGGCCTCGGTCAGCCAGCGGGCTGTCGGTGGCCCCAGTGTCAGCTCCGGATGGGCCTTCATCATCGCCACATTGCGCTCGAAGCGGTGCTCGTCCGAGGTCAGCGGATTGTCGCGGAAATCCGGCTCCTTCAGTTTCGAGGTCAGCGGCAGGAAGCCGAGGCCGACGGCGTTCAGCGTGCCGGCAAGGGTGCGAATGACGCGGGGCGAAGCCGCCTGGCCGGTAAGGCCGATGAAGGGCGCCGACAGCACCATGCGATCGATACGAGTGGTGAGATAGGGGGCGGCCGAGAGCGCGATCAGGCCGCCTGTGGAATGCGCGAGCAAGTAGAAGGGCAGGCGGGTATCCGGCAGCACCACCTTTTCGAGGAAGGTGTCGAGATCGCGCTCGTAATCGACGAAGCGGCGGATGTGGCCGTGGTTGCGGCGTTTGAGGAGCCGCTGCGAGCCGCCCTGGCCGCGCATGTCGAAGGTCGCGACCCAGAGGCCCCTAGCCGTCAGGTCGCGGATCGTCTCAAAATATTTCTCGATATATTCGTTTCGGCCGTGCAGGATGACGACGGTGCCCTTGGCAACCTGTCCGCTAGAGCGGAAGACGGCGTAACGCAGTTGGTGGCCGTCATGGGTTTCGAAGAACCCCTCCGTGCGGTTTTCCGGAGCGGGATTGTCGGGCGTCGAATAGAGAACCTGATCCATGACTTTGCCAATGCGCCACTGCTGACTGCTTCCACCTTCAGGGATAGCGCATGGCACCCGGCTTGGAAAGCGGTGGGGGAAAAGGGCCGGCAGGAGCATGAGGGTGCTCGCGGCCGGCCGAAGTTGAGACTGAAGAAGAAGGGACGATGCACTTCAGCCATCGGGACCAGATTCACCCGACGCCGAAATTTCTAGGCGAATGCGCCTGAACGCGCTCCGAACCGGTCGTTCATGCGGGGTTCACGGGCCGATCAAGGCGATTCCGGAAAGGTCTTGAACTCGTCAAATCCCATCACCATCTCCTTTCTGCGGGTGCCGGAAAGGGCCTGCGCAACCGCCCCGAGGCCGCCAAAGATGGGGTTTCAGGGGCATTTCATCGCAACACGTCGCTTCCACAGGAGGACATCATGCGTCACGTAGACTTCTCTCCCCTTTATCGTTCGACCGTCGGTTTCGACCGGCTCTTCACCATGCTCGACAGTCTTGCCCAGCCGGAGCAGGCGCAGACCTATCCGCCCTATAATATCGAGCGCACCGGTGAAAACACCTATCGCATCACCATGGCCGTTGCCGGTTTCGACGAGACCGAACTTTCGATCGAAGCCCATGCCCATGTCCTGTCCGTGAAGGGTGAAAAGCACGAGGAACCTGCCGAAAGCGGCGAATTCCTCTACCGCGGTATTGCCAAGCGTGCCTTCGAGCGCCGCTTCCAGCTTGCCGACCATGTCGAGGTGACCGCTGCTTCGCTGAAGAACGGCCTGCTGCACATCGACCTTCTGCGCAATATTCCCGAGGCCATGAAGCCCCGCAAGATTACGATTGCTGCAGAACCGGTCGAGGCTCCGAAGGCCATCGAAGCGCAGATCATCAACGGCTAATCAGATCCTTGTAGGATGAAACGGACGGCGCTCCATCGGGGGCGCCGTTTTTTATTGCCGCTTGGCGCGACATGCTTCATGCCGGGCTGGCGGCTTCGTCGATTTCCTCGTCCGTTGCGCGGCGGGCCGCGGCGGCGGCGTATTTCTGGGCGATGACGGCGCAGACCATCAACTGGATCTGGTGGAACAGCATCAGCGGAAGCACGATCGCGCCGATCGACTGGCCTGCGAAGATGACGTTCGCCATCGGCACGCCGCTTGCAAGGCTCTTCTTCGAGCCGCAGAAGGTGATGGTGATCTCGTCGGCCTTGTTGAAGCCCAGCCAACGGCTGCCGAACATCGTCAGTACCAGGACAATTGCCAGCAGAACCATGTCGGCGACGATGACGACGGCGATATCGGCGATCGAGAAGGTGTGCCACAGACCTTCGACCACAGCCGTGCTGAAGGCGAGATAGACGACCATCAGGATCGAGCCGCGGTCGACAGGCATCAGGATCTTCTTCTTGGCGCGAATCCAGTCGCCGATCCAGGGCTGCAGAATCTGGCCGACGATGAACGGGGCGAGCAACTGCAGCAGGATCTGCTCTAATGCGTCGAAGGAGAAGCCGCCGTGGCCGCCGACGGAAAACAACAGGCCGACGAGCAGCGGTGTCAGGAACATGCCGAAGATGTTGGATGCCGAGGCCGAGCAGATGGCGGCCGACACGTTGCCGCCCGCCATCGAGGTGAAGGCGATCGACGACTGCACCGTCGAGGGCAGCACGCAGAGGAAGAGGATGCCGAGATAAAGCGGCTGCGGCAGGATCGTGTCGGGGATCAGTCCGAGCGCCATGCCAAGCAGCGGGAAGATGCCGAAGGTCGTCAGCAGAATGACGAGATGCAGGCGCCAGTGCAGCAGGCCTGATATGACGACGTCGCGCGACAGGCGGGCGCCGTGCAGGAAAAACAGCAGCGCGATGGCAAGGTCGGTGGCGATACCGAAATAATGCGCGAATGTGCCGCGCGCCGGCAGCAGCGAGGCGAGGATGACGGTGCAGACAAGCAGGATGGTGAATGTATCGGGCAGAAAGCGGCGCATGGCGATCTCGCGGCGTGATAAAACAATCATTGTTCTGTCGTCCATTATGATCCAGGATGCAAGGAATAACAGTTATCGAGAAACTGGATCATGCTAGACCTTTCGCAATTGCGCAGTTTCGTTGCTGTCGAACAGATGGGCAGTTTCACGCTCGCGGCAGAGAGGCTCGGCCTCGGTCAGTCGACCGTCAGCCAGCACATCCAGCGGCTGGAGACGGCACTCGGGCGCAAGCTGCTGGCGCGCGACACGCATAAGGTGATGCTGACCGGCGATGGCGAGGCGCTGCTGTTGCATGCGCGCGCCATGCTTTCGATCGAGGGGCAGATACAGTCGCTGTTTAAGAACAACAGCCTGCGCGGCAGCCTGCGGCTCGGCGTGTCGGAAGATTTCGTCACCAGTCAGTTGCCGGCGGTGCTCGAGGATTTCGTTCGTTCGCACCCCTCCGTCGACCTTGAGCTGACTGTGGCGCTTTCCGGCGTTCTCTACGAGATGCAGGACAATGGCGAGATCGATCTGGTGCTCGCCAAGCGCCGGCTCGGCGATGCGCGCGGAAAGCTCGTCTATCGCGAGCCGCTCGTCTGGCTGGCGCGTGATCCAGAGCGTGTGCTCGCCTCCGGCCCTCTGCCACTGATCGCCTTTCCGCCGCCGAGCGTCACGCGAGTGATCGCGCTCGAAGCGCTCGGTCGAAACGGGGTGCCGTGGAGGATCGTCTGTACCTGCGGCAGCTTGAGCGGGCTGACGGCAGCGGCCCGGGCCGGGATGGGGGTGCTGGTGCAGCCGCGCAGCATGGCGCCCTCAGGGCTGAAGGAAATCACTGCGGGAAGACTTCCGGTGCTGGAGGATGTGGAATTCGTGCTGGTTCCGCGCAAGGGCGCGAACCAGGCGCTGGTCTCGGCCCTGTCGGAGGATATTCTGCAGAAGGTGAGGGGGCTGAGGTCGGCGTGAGTCCTTGCCGGCAGCGAAAGGCCCGCCGGGCCGGCAAGCCTTTCGCGCCGGCGATCAAGCGGCCAGGCATTTCAGGAAACCATCGACATCCGCTTCGGTCGTCGCGAAGCTGGTGACGAGGCGGATCAGGGTTTCGCTTTCGGAAACGAGTTCGGGCGTTGCCGCCGGGACCGGCCATTCGTAAAATTTCGCGCCCTTTTCCTCCGCGGTTTTTACGGCACTTTTGCTGACGACGGCAAAGACTTCGTTGGATGCGGTCGGCCAGGCGAGGCGGGCGGAATTGCTCGTGCCGATGCCGGCGCGCAGCCGGTCGGCCATGCCGTTCGAATGACGGGCAAGATCGAGCCAGAGGCCGTTTTCGAAATAGGCGTCGAACTGGGCGGCGATGAAACGCGACTTGGAGAAGAGCTGGGCGGCGCGCTTGCGGATGAAGGGCATTTCCCGCGCCTGATCCGGATTGAAGAAGACGATCGCCTCGGCGCACCAGCAGCCGTTCTTGGTGCCGCCGAAGGAGAGCATGTCGACGCCGCGCTTCCAGGTCATCTCGGCCGGGGTGGCGCCAAGTGCGACCAGGGCGTTGGCAAAGCGGGCACCATCCATGTGGAGCGGCAGGCTGCGCTTTCTGGCGATGGCGGCGATCTCGCCGATCTCCGGCAAGGAATAGACGGTGCCGATCTCGGTCGCCTGGGTGATGGTCACGGCGCTGGCGCGGCCGTGATGGACGGCGTCCTCGGGAAAGGTTGCGATCTTTTCAGAAAGCTTCGCCGGATCGATCTTGCCGGCTTCGCCGTCAACGGCAACGAGACGGGCGGCGCCGGAGAAAAATTCCGGCGCACCGCATTCATCCTCGATCACATGGGCTTCCGAATGGCAGAAGGTGATGCCGCCGGGGCGCTGGACGCTTGCGAGCGACAGCGAGTTGGCGGCTGTGCCGGTGGCGACGAAGAAGATCGAAACCTCACGCTCGAAGATCTCGGAAAAACGAGCTTCGACCTTTCTGTCGAGATCGCCGGCGCCATAGGCGGCGGCAAAGCCGGTCGATTCCGTCAGCAGACGTTCGGCAATGGATTTGTGGGCGCCGGCCCAGTTATCGGAAGCAAAGAACATGTGGGGAAACCGTTGGAAAGGAAGGGGTTGGCAAGTCCGCAGCGGACATTACGCCAAAGCTTCGCAGGATCAAGGTTGTCGCCGGCGACACATCACGGAAATTGAACTACGCAATCAATAAACAAAATAATACGTTACAACGTAATTTTCTTTCGTCATCGCCGCTACATAGGCAATCTTCCGTCGCAAATTGACGTTTTTTGACGGAGCGCTCTTGCAGAGCCGAATGCTTTCTGGCATAGAACTGATGAATTAGGACAGTGTTGCTGTCCTATTCTGGCCTTTATGACCGAAGAGGCGCCGAAAGCCCTGGAACAGACCGGCTTTCACGCTATAGTTCTTCCGAGCGTCAAGCCTTAAGGGGTGGCGCGCGGAGGCGAATGGCAGGCGCGGAACGCGACGGTTTGCTTTCCTTTAAAGCAGATGTCTGCGGCCGATCTTCACAATGCAACAGCGCTGTCATGCGCCGAACCTATCTTCGGGTTGCGGCGCGGGACGAAAAGCCGCCCGCGACCGCGCGGGCTTCGACAGGAGGAAAGATGATGACGAAGACGCCATCCATGGAAGTTGACCGGTTTGCTGCTGCTGAGCTGCGCGCGACGGCCAATATGTCCAAATCCGCCTCCGGCCTGCCGAAGAAGCAGGGCCTCTACGATCCGCGCAACGAACATGATGCCTGCGGCGTCGGCTTCGTCGCCCATATGAAGGGTGAGAAGTCGCACCAGATCGTCAAGGATGGCCTTTTCATCCTCGAGAACCTGACGCATCGCGGCGCCGTCGGCGCCGATCCGCTGATGGGTGACGGCGCCGGCATCCTGGTGCAGATCCCCGACCGTTTCTTCCGCGAGGAGATGGCCGAGCAGGGCATCACCCTGCCGCCGGTCGGCGAATATGGTGTCGGCCATATCTTCATGCCGCGCGATGAAAAGCAGATCGAGCATTTCAAGAAGGTGATCAAGGACGTCATCACCGAGGAAGGTCAGGTCTTCATCGGCTTCCGTGACGTGCCGGTCGACAATTCCTCGCTCTCCAAGGCGCCGGCCATTGCCGCAACCGAGCCGCATCATGTGCAGGTCTTCATCGGCGCCGGCGAGGACGCCGAAAACAACGACGAGTTCGAGCGCCGGCTGTTCACGCTGCGCAAGGTGATCTCCAACCGCATCTATGACGAGTTCGACGGCGAGGAGAGCAATTTCTATCCGGTATCGCTGTCGTCGGCGACTGTGGTCTACAAGGGCATGTTCCTGGCCTATCAGGTCGGCGTCTACTACAAGGACCTGTCGGATCCGCGCTTCGAAAGCGCGGTCGCCCTGGTGCATCAACGCTTCTCGACCAACACCTTCCCGTCGTGGAAGCTCGCGCATCCCTACCGTATGGTCGCCCATAACGGCGAGATCAACACGCTGCGCGGCAACGTCAACTGGATGGCGGCGCGCCAGGCGTCGGTCTCCTCGCCGCTGTTCGGCGAGGACATTTCCAAGCTCTGGCCGATCTCTTACGAGGGGCAGTCGGACACGGCCTGCTTCGACAATGCGCTCGAATTCCTAGTGCGCGGCGGTTATTCGCTGGCGCATGCCGTGATGATGCTGATCCCGGAAGCCTGGGCCGGCAACCAGTCGATGACGGCCGAACGCAAGGCGTTCTACGAATATCATGCGGCGCTGATGGAGCCCTGGGACGGGCCGGCTGCCGTCGCCTTCACCGACGGCAAGCAGATCGGCGCGACGCTCGACCGCAACGGCCTGCGGCCGGCGCGCTACCTGGTCACCGATGACGACCGCGTCATCATGGCGTCCGAAGCCGGCGTGCTGCCGGTTCCGGAGGAGAAGATCATCCAGAAGTGGCGCCTGCAGCCGGGCAAGATGCTGCTGATCGATATGGAAGAAGGCCGCATCATCTCCGACGATGAGGTGAAGTCGCAGCTGGCGACGGCGCATCCCTATCGCAGCTGGCTCAACCGCACCCAGCTGATCCTCGAAGACCTGAAGCCGGTGGAGCCGCGGGCGCTGCGCCGCGACGTGTCGCTGCTCGACCGCCAGCAGGCCTTCGGCTATACGCTCGAGGATACACGCATCCTGATGTCGCCGATGGCGACGACGGGCCAGGAGGCGATCGGCTCGATGGGCACGGATACGCCGATCTCGGCGATGTCGGAAAAGCCGAAGTTGCTCTACACCTATTTCAAGCAGAACTTCGCGCAGGTGACCAACCCGCCGATCGACCCGATCCGCGAGGAACTGGTTATGAGCCTGGTTTCCTTCATCGGCCCGCGGCCGAACATTCTCGACCACGAGGGGGCGGCGAACGCCAAGCGGCTCGAGGTTCGTCAGCCGATCCTGACCAATGGCGATCTCGAAAAGATCCGCTCGATCGGCCACACGGAAGATCGTTTCGACACCAAGACGCTCGATTTCACCTATGACATCGAGCGTGGTGCCGAAGGCATGCCCGAGATGCTCGACCGGCTCTGCGAGCGCGCAGAGGCGGCCGTCAAGGGCGGCTACAACATCATCGTGCTCTCCGACCGCCAGATCGGGCCGGACCGGATCGCGATTCCCGCGTTGCTCGCCACCGCTGCCGTGCATCACCATCTGATCCGCAAGGGGCTGCGCACCTCGGTCGGTCTCGTCGTCGAGACCGGAGAGCCGCGCGAGGTCCACCATTTCTGCCTGCTCGCCGGCTACGGCGCCGAGGCGATCAACCCTTATCTTGCCTTCGACACGTTGCTCGACATGCATGCCAAAGACGAATTCCCGAAGGAAGTGGATGCTTCCGAAGTCGTCTACCGCTACATCAAGGCAGTCGGCAAAGGCATCCTCAAGGTCATGTCGAAGATGGGCATCTCGACCTACCAGTCCTATTGCGGCGCGCAGATCTTCGATGCGATCGGCCTGCAGTCGGAACTGATCGACAAGTATTTCTTCGGAACCGCGACGATGATCGAAGGCGTCGGCCTCGAGGCGATCGCCTCAGAAACCGTCGCCCGCCATAACGCGGCCTTCGGCACCGATCCGCTTCTTGCCACGACGCTCGACATCGGCGGCGAATATGCCTACCGCATGCGCGGCGAAAGCCATGCCTGGACGCCGGATGCGGTCGCGGCCCTTCAGCATGCCGTGCGCGGCAATGCCGAGGACCGTTACCAGGAATTCGCGGAGATGGTGAACAACTCGGCGCTGCGGATGAACACGATCCGCGGGCTGTTCAAGATCAAGAGCGCCGAAGCGCTCGGCCGCAAGCCGGTATCGGTCGACGAGGTCGAACCGGCGGCCGATATCGTCAAGCGGTTCTCGACGGGCGCAATGTCCTTCGGCTCGATCTCCAGAGAGGCGCATACGACGCTGGCGATCGCCATGAACCGGATCGGCGGCAAGTCGAACACCGGCGAAGGTGGTGAGGAATCCGACCGCTACATGCCGCTGGCCGATGGTTCGATGAACCCGGAACGTTCGGCGATCAAGCAGATCGCCTCCGGCCGCTTCGGCGTCACCACCGAATATCTTGTCAATGCCGACATGCTGCAGATCAAGGTGGCGCAGGGCGCCAAGCCCGGCGAAGGCGGCCAGCTGCCCGGTCACAAGGTCGATGCGACTGTTGCCAAGACCCGCCACTCGACACCGGGTGTCGGCCTGATCTCGCCGCCGCCGCACCACGACATCTATTCGATCGAAGATCTGGCGCAGCTGATCTACGATCTGAAGAACGTCAACTCGACCGCCGATGTTTCGGTCAAGCTCGTCTCGGAAGTCGGCGTCGGCACGGTTGCCGCCGGTGTCGCCAAGGCACGCGCCGACCATATTACGGTCGCCGGCTTCGACGGCGGCACGGGTGCGTCGCCGCTGACGTCGCTGAAACATGCCGGCAGCCCCTGGGAAATCGGCCTTGCCGAGACCCAGCAGACGCTGGTGCTGAACGGGCTGCGCTCGCGTGTCGCCCTGCAGGTGGACGGTGGGCTGAAGACCGGCCGCGACGTCATTATCGGCGCGCTGCTCGGAGCCGACGAATTCGGCTTTGCCACCGCGCCGCTGATTGCCGCCGGCTGCATCATGATGCGCAAGTGCCATCTCAACACCTGTCCGGTGGGTGTGGCGACCCAGGATCCGGTGCTGCGCAAGCGCTTCAAGGGCGCGCCGGAGCACGTCATCAACTATTTCTTCTTCGTCGCCAACGAAGTGCGTGAAATCCTCGCCTCGCTGGGCTTCACCCGGCTCGACGAGATCATCGGCGCCTCGGAGCTTCTGGAGAAGGACGAGATGCTGAACCACTGGAAGGCAAAGGGCCTCGATTTCAGCCGTATCTTCCACAAGGTCGACGCTCCCAAGGAAGAGACCTTCTGGACGAGCCGGCAGAAGCACCCGATCGACGATATTCTCGACCGCGTGCTGATCGAGCAGGCGCAGCCGGCACTGACGGCCAAGACGCCCGTCGCCTTCGAAGTCGGCATCAAGAACGTCGACCGGTCGGTGGGCGCGATGCTTTCCGGCGAGGTCGCCAAGCGTTATCGCCATCGCGGTCTGAAGGAAGACACGATCAACGTGACGCTTCGCGGCACGGCGGGGCAGAGCTTCGGCGCCTTCCTGGCGCGCGGCGTCACTTTCAACCTGATCGGCGACGGCAACGACTATGTCGGCAAGGGCCTTTCGGGCGGCAAGATCATCATCCGGCCGCCGGAGAATTCGAGGATCGTGGCCGAGGACTCGATCATCGTCGGCAACACCGTGCTCTATGGTGCGACTGAGGGCGAATGCTATTTCCGCGGCGTGGCGGGCGAACGTTTCGCCGTGCGCAATTCAGGCGCGATCGCCATCGTCGAAGGTGTCGGCGACCATGGCTGCGAATACATGACCGGTGGCGTCGTCGTCGTGCTCGGCGCCACGGGCCGTAACTTCGCAGCCGGCATGTCCGGCGGTGTTGCCTACGTGCTCGATGAAGCCGGCGATTTCGCCAGCCGCTGCAACATGGCGATGGTCGAGCTCGAGCCGGTGCCCGAGGAGGACGACATGCTGGAGAAGCTGCACCACCACGGCGGCGACCTCATGCACAAGGGACGCGTCGACGTCTCTGGCGACATGACGCGCCATGACGAGGAGCGCCTCTACCAGCTGATCTCCAACCATCTGCACTATACCGGCTCGGCCCGCGCCACTGAGATACTCGACAACTGGGCCGACTACCGTCCGAAGTTCCGCAAGGTCATGCCGGTCGAATATCGTCGTGCGCTCGAGGAAATGGAGCGCAGCCGGATGGGCATCGCCGCGGAATGAATGGCACCGGGACATCCGTCACCTGCTGACTGCAGGTGACGGATGACGACAATATCTCAATGACCCGTGACGATCACGCCGACGACGAAGGCTGTTCAGATCGCACGGATGTCTTGCAGGGGATATGATCCAATGACGGTCAAGACAAGCAACTTGCCCCGGGTACCGGGACTGACGATAGACAGATTGGCTGCGGTGAGGCAGTCATGAGGGTAAGGGACGAAAACATGGGTAAGGTAACAGGGTTTCTGGAAATCGACCGGCAGGTGGCGAAGTACCAGCCCGCGTCGGATCGTATCCGTCATTTCCGCGAGTTCACGATCCCGATGTCGGACCCGGAAGTGCAGAAACAGGCCGCGCGCTGCATGGACTGTGGCATCCCCTATTGCCACGGCCCGACCGGCTGCCCTGTTCACAACCAGATTCCCGATTGGAACGACCTCGTCTACAACAACAACTGGGAAGCGGCGATCCAGAACCTGCATTCGACCAACAACTTTCCAGAGTTCACCGGTCGCGTCTGCCCGGCGCCCTGCGAGGAAGCCTGCACGTTGAACCTCGAGGATGCGCCGGTCGCCATCAAGACGATCGAACAGGCGATCGCCGACAAGGCCTATGAGCTCGGCTTCATCCGGCCTCAGCCGGCCACGGTCCATACCGGCAAGAAGGTCGTCGTGATCGGCTCCGGCCCGGCGGGTATGGCGGCCGCCCAGCAGCTCGGCCGCGCCGGCCACGAGGTGCATCTCTACGAGCGCGAGACGAAGCCGGGCGGACTGCTGCGTTACGGTATTCCGGATTTCAAGATGGAGAAGAACTTCATCGACCGCCGCGTCGAGCAGATGAAGGGCGAGGGTGTCACCTTCCATTGCGGCGTCAATGTCGGCGTCGACGTCAAGGTCGAGCAGTTGCTCGCCGATCACGACGCCGTCCTCTACTGCGGCGGCTCCGAGACGCCGCGCGAGGCGGGTATCCCAGGCACCGACCTTGCGGGCGTGCATGATGCGATGCCCTATCTCGTGCAGCAGAACCGCCGCGTCGGGCGCGAGAACATCGACAGCGTCGGCTGGCCGTCGGACCCGATCCTTGCCGGCGCCAAACATATCGTCGTTGTCGGCGGCGGCGATACGGCTTCGGACTGCGTCGGCACGGCCTTCCGCCAGGGAGCCGTCAAGGTTACCCAGCTCGACATCCGGCCGCAGCCGCCGGAGAAAGAAGACAAGCTTGCCGTCTGGCCTTTCTGGGCGACGAAGATGCGCACCTCCTCCTCGCAGGCCGAGGGTGCGGTGCGTGAATTCCAGGTGGCCACTCTTGAATTCGTCGGCGAAGACGGAGTGCTGACCGGTGTCAAATGCTGCGAGGTCGATGAGCGCCGGCGGCCGGTTCCAGGCACGGAATTCGTCATCCGCGCCGATCTCGCCTTCATCGCCATCGGTTTCCGCGGCCCGTTCACAACAAGCGTGCTGAAGGAGCTCGACGGCAAGCTGACGCTCAACACCGACAAGCGCGGCTCGACCAACGTCGTCGCCAACGACCGCGACTACAAGACTTCGGTCGACAAGTTCTGGACGGCGGGCGACGTGCGCCGCGGCCAATCGCTGGTGGTTTGGGCGATCCGTGAAGGCCGCCAGGCAGCGCGCGCCATCGACGAGGAATTGATGGGCTCGACCGTACTGCCGAACTGACCATCGGCTGCGCACACTTCCCGAAGACACGAACTCCGCCTTTCCGGCGGAGTTTTTTGATTTTGGCGCGAAAGCCAGAACATGCGAAATGGGCTAGGTTGGTCTGCGCTTAAACCGCGCCTCCAAGTCCATTTCCATCACGACGTCGGTCTGCAAGTCGTCGCCGACCGCAAACGTGGTGCTCCCGGTTGCCGCAAATCCGGCCCGCTTATAGAACGCTATTGCTCGCGCGTTTCGCTCGAACACGGTTAGTTCAAGTCGCGTAACGCCGCGCTGTGCCGACTCACTCACAACCGTATCGAGAAGATCGTTCGCCAATCCGCTTCCTCTCCATTCGGCATCTATGTAAATCCGGTTGAGAAGAGCCGAGCGACTTTCGGTTGACCCCACAACGACTTGTGCAAATCCGATGATGAGATCATCGGTCGTCGCCAGGAAAACAGCGGCTGAGAGATCGACAATCTCCGCTTCCTGACGTTCCCTGTTGAAATTCTAATAGATATAGGCGTCAAGATCGGCGGCTGCCGTGTTGCTGCTGTAGGTTGCACGGAATAGCCTTGCGGCGAATTTGGACAAGGCTCCCGCATCCGATTGGCACGCACGTCTGATCACGAAAGAGCCCATCAACCCAATGCCTGCCAATGCTTGATTGAATTTCGGCGACGTCACGAAAGTGGATGTCCTGAGACGATCGAGGCATAAAATGTCTTACGCAGACGTTCTTTGCAAGGATGCCGCCCGCAAAGTCCCGCTGCGAGCACGTTTGGACCTCAGACGGCGCTTTTCACTTGACCGAGACTTCGGCCGGCGCTTTTGCCACAGGCAGGCGGTAATCATCGACGCGGCCGGGAGGTGCTGGCGTCATTTCGCCCTGCTCGACCAGGAGATCGCGCGGCGATCGCGTCAAAGTCGGCGGCGGCGGCCTGGCGCCGAGAAGCTCGGCGCCGCCGTCGAGATTGGGATCGGAGAGACTGATCGGCACGGTATGTTCGACCGGATTGGCTGGAAGGCCGAGACCGGGCAGATTGCTGGAGTCGAGCCGGACCAGGTCGGGGCTTGCCTGCGTACCGAGAAGACGCCGCGCCGGTTTTTCCACATAGAAGGCAAGTTTGCGCCGGCCGGCCTGGGTCAGGTTGATGCCATCGGAGGTGCGCAGGCGCACCTGCTGACCGTTCACATCCGAACCGGTGACGATGAAATTGCCGTTTTCATCGACGAAACCATCCCAGATATCGACGAATTCGCCGCCGATGCTTTCGACCTGGTTGCGGTAAAGCTGATTCATCTGGACGGCATCGGCCGTCATCGAATCGGATTCGAAGGCGGGGAGGCCGACCCAGAGCAGCGGGATCTTGCGGCCGGTGACTTCCTTGCCGAAGGAAAGGACACGACGGCGGTATTCACTGAACCAGCCGTCGGTACGGAATTTTTCCTTGGCGGTGTCGGTCACCATCTGCTGGCGGTCGTTGGCGCCGATCATGACGACGACCATTGCCGGCTTCAGCTCGTCGATCATCTTCGGCAGCTGTTCCGGCCAGTCGTAATAATCGTCGCGGACAAGACCCGAGGAGACGTTGCCGCGGGCTTCGACGACCACACCCGGTGAGGTCTCGAAGGCGGCGGTGAGGCCGTCGCCGAGGCCGCTGGCCAGGAAATCGCCGACGATCAGGATCGTCCGGGCGTCGCCGAGCTTTTGCACCGCCGGCTCCTCCTGTATGGGAGCGCGGACCGGCGGCGCGGTGCGGGTACTGATGATGGCCTTCGGCGCCGGCAGGCGTTTGCGCTGCTGGCGTCTCGGCTGCTGGACGTCAGGGGCTTGCGGCCCGTCATCGAGATAGCGCCGGCCGAGAAAGAAATCGAGGATCGATCGGCGTTGATAGCGCTGCTCCTGGGCTTCGGCGACATGCACCG
This sequence comes from Rhizobium sp. SRDI969, assembly GCF_025152725.1. Lineage (NCBI taxonomy): Bacteria > Pseudomonadati > Pseudomonadota > Alphaproteobacteria > Hyphomicrobiales > Rhizobiaceae > Rhizobium > Rhizobium sp. SRDI969. Next base: position 3,674,734 of record NZ_CP104035.1, on the reverse strand, counting down.
GCGCAAGGGCGCCAAGGCATAGCGAAGCCGCCGTCAAGGCGAGCACGAGCCAACGGATTTTACGGGTCCGATCAGTTTTCTCAGTCATGGGCAGTTCCGCATCTGCCGGCATCTTGCACGTGGGTAGGCCAGCGTCCACCCCCGCTCTTATCTAGGTCACGGTTCTGCCTGTTGTAGAGCATCATGCCGAAAAGTGTGTGGGGTTTTCGGGCGGTATCATGCCCTATTTCCTTGATTCAAATGCGGATTGAGATTTCCGGCCAATTCGGCCGGATCATCCCGATCTAGCGGCGCAATGCGTTCAGAAGCGGCAAGGAGGGCTCGCCGTCCGGCTGCATGCCGATGCGCGACTGCACGGCCGATATCGCCGCCTTCGAACCCGAGCCGAAATTGCCGTCGACCTCGCCATTGTAGTAGCCGAGTGTCTTCAGGCGGGTCTGCAGCTCAAATTTCTCGGTGATATCGAGGGCACCGTCCGGGCGCGGCCAGCGCTGCTGCATGCCGCCGTAGCCGGCGATCTGGTCGGCCAGCAGACCGACGGCAAGCGCGTAGCTGTCCGAGGCATTGTAGTTTTTGATGGTGAAGAAGTTGGCGGTCATCAGGAAGCCCGGGCCACTGGGCCCGGCCGGCATCTTCAGCACGGCCTTGGCGGCGCTCTCGCGGAAGGCCTTGCCGTTCGGGCGGATCAGGCCGAGTGCTGCCCATTGGGCCAGCGTATGGGTCTTGCCGGCCTGCTGGGCGACTGCGGCGGGAACGACGACCTCGTAGCCCCAGGTCTTGCCTGCGTCCCAGCCGTTTTTCATCAGGAGGTTGGCCGAGGTCGCCAGCGCGTCGGGGATCGAGTTCCAGATGTCGCGATGGCCGTTGCCGTCGGCATCGACGGCATAAAGCAGGTAGCTTGTCGGAATGAACTGGGTGTGGCCCATGGCGCCGGCCCAGGAGCCGGTCATCTCGCGTGCCGGCACATCGCCGTTCTGCAGGATCTTCAGCGCGGCGACCAGCTGCTTCTTGGCGAATTTGGCCCGGCTCGGATCGGCATAGGCAAGTGTTGCCAGGGCGCGCGGCACGTAATGCAGCCGGTCGTCCTTGTCGAGGACCGCGCCGTAATTCGATTCCATCGACCAGATGGCCAGCAATATGGTCTTGTCGACGCCGAACCGCTGCTCGATCGCAGCGAGCGTTCTTGCGTGCTTGACGGCCATTTCGCGGCCGATCTTGACCGTATAGGGATTGACGCGGGAATCGATATAGTCCCAGATCTTCGAGGTGAATTCCGGCTGGTAGGCCGCCTTTTCGAGCACGGTCGGATCGGGCTCGCTCACCCCGGAAAAGGCCTTTTGATAGGTTGCCTTACTGATGCCACTCTGAGCGGCAGTCTGGTAAAAATCCGCGATCCATTTCTGGAAGCGGGAATCAGCTTTCGCGTTGTCGGGGACCAGTGCCACCTGGGCGGCGACAACGAGGGCGAGAGCAAGACCACGAAGGGAGTTTTTGTGATTCTGGGTCATCGACAGTCGTATCCGTCATCTTCAGTTTCCGGTGCAGCGGGGCATCATGTCCGCCCAGACCCGAGACTACAGGAACGGAGTCAACAAATTCTTTACCATGGCGACCCGCTGCGGTCACCATTTGCAAAACAGTAGCAATTCTATACTAGTTAAAGCTAAAAAACTCCATTTCCAAAGCGATATGATCGAAGCAGGAGGCCGGGTGTGGCTCAACACAACAAAGTTCGTAAAGCAGTATTTCCGGTTGCCGGGTTGGGAACGCGATTCCTTCCGGCGACAAAGGCTGTTCCGAAGGAAATGTTGACCGTCGTCGACAAGCCAATCATTCAATATGTCGTCGATGAGGCGATCGAGGCCGGGATCGAACATCTGGTCTTCGTCACCGGACGCAACAAGCACGTCATCGAAGATTATTTCGACATTCATTTCGAGCTGGAACAGACGCTGCGCGAGCGCGCCAAGAAGGCGGAAATTACCCTTCTCGCCCAGCAATTGCCGAAGGCCGGGACGGTGAGCTTCACTCGCCAGCAAGAGCCTCTCGGCCTCGGCCACGCCGTGTGGTGCGCCCGCGAGATCGTCGGCGACGAGCCCTTCGCACTGCTGCTGCCCGATATGATCATGAAGGGCGACAAGGGCTGCATGAAGGGCATGATCGACCTCTATGCCCAGAGCGGCGGCAATATCATCGCCGTCGAGGAATGCGCGCCGGACCAGGCGCATAAATACGGCATCGTCGGCGTCGGCGAGGCGATCGGCGACGGCTTCCGCATCACCGGCATGGTGGAAAAGCCTGCCAAGGGCACAGCGCCTTCCAACTTCTTCATCAACGGCCGCTATATCCTGCAGCCGGAGATCTTCAAGATCCTCGAAACCCAGGAGCGCGGCGCCGGCAACGAGATCCAGCTCACCGACGGCATGCTGAAGCTGCTGAAGGAACAGGATTTCGCCGGCTACCACTTCCGCGGCGCGACCTATGACTGCGGCGCCAAGGACGGCTTCATCCTGGCAAACGTCGCCTTCGCTCTCGAACGCGCCGATATCCGCCCCTCCGTCGAAGGCGGCTTCAGGGAACTGCTGGCTGGCCTGAAGTAAGGTTGCTGCTCAGCGCAGATTCAAAGTGATAGAGCGCCGCGCTTCCTATCGGACGCGCGGCGCTTCCATTTTCCCGATGCAAACCGTTCCCGCACTTTTGCTGGAGTTGCTCTAAAACGCGTCGCGATCTTTCAGATTCGCTCCTCGCGATTTAGCTCTTTGTTTTTCCGCATGTCGTTGTCGCAAAACCGCGGCATACTTTTGCGCGACACGCTCTAGCGTTTCAGCTTGAGACCGACGCCGGCACGCCATTGCTGCGAATTGGTGCCTTCCTCGCGCGTCGTCAGCTCGTAGCCGAGCGTGCTGGTTAGATCGAGATAGCGGTTGATATTCCAGGTCAGGCCGGTTGCGGCGGTATAGACGAGCTCGTCGTTGATGGTGCTGTCGGTGGGATAATCGCGCCATATCACCCCGCCGATCATCGTCCCCACCAGATTGTCGCGCAGCTGGTGGGTGACCGTCGTCGTCAGCGCGTGCGAGACGTAGCCGCTTTCGCCTGCCGTGGTCGAGGGCTGGATGCTGGTCTGCAGGTCGAGATCGACATCGGTGCCGCGGATCGGCGACCAGAGCAGGCTCGCATCGAGCGTGGCGGTATCGATCGAGGACAGGCGGCTGTCTTCGAAATCCGCCATCTCGTAGCCGACGCCGACTTCACCTTTCAGCTTTTCACCGAGATCGACCTCGACGCCTGCCTTGGCGCCATAGCTATGGCCGGAACGCTCGTAGCCGGCGGAATCTTGCGTTTCGTCATAGACCGTGCGGCCGATGTTGGCCTCGATGAAGGGGATGAGCGCGGGCGACAGCTCGTAGCCGACACGGCCACGCAACGTGCCCGTCGTCTGATTGCGGTCGCTGAGGGAGACGGTCGTGCCGTTCGAAAGTTTAGCGTCCGAATAGATCGAGCGTGTCAGCGCAAGTGCAGTCGTGCCGCGCAGGATCCCGAAATCGCGCTGGACGGAGGCGCCGGCCGAAAATTCCTGGACGTCCGACTGCTGCGCGGCGTTGGTGATCGCGTCGGGATCATCGGTGTCCTCGCGGTAGAAATTATAGCCGGCGATGAGGTGCGCCGTGGTGTCGTCGGGAAGATCGAGCCTGAGATCGCTGTTGATCTTGAAGGAGGGCTGTTCCTCACCCTCGCCGCTGACATTCTTCTGCCAGGCGCCTTCCGAGGTCACGGTCAACTGATGCCGGCCCCAGTCCGAGGTCAGGGTCGCTGCTGCGTCCGTTTCAAGAAAGGCGCGCCGTTGCGTGGTATTGCCGTCCTTGGTGGTTTCAGTGTTGATGCTCTGGGTGACGCTCGGGCGGAGCACGAACGTGCCGATCGGGATTCCCGGCGTTTCCTCTTTCGAGGCGCTTTCGGCAGCCCTGCGGCGTGGCAGTGTCTCGTCGAGCGGCGCTTCACGGGTGTTCAGCCGGCGTATGTCCTCGTCGAGGATGGAACCGGTAATGTCGTCGCCCGCTTGTGCATCGGGTATGGCGGGCCGCTGCTGGGTATCGTCCGCGTTTGCGGTCGTGCCGTTTGCCGCGGGAGCGGCGGTATCGTCGGTCGCGTCATCGAAACCGGCGACGGATGCGGCGCTGTACGTGGTGCGATTGTCCTGGGAGGCGGCGGAGCGGCTGCTTGCCGGTTGCGCCGAGGCGGATTGCGCGAAGGCTGCCGTCTGACTGAGAAGCAAGCAGCCGAACGCAACAAAAGAGACGGCACGGCTCATGGCGCGGAGCGGCGTCACACTGCTCGTCTGGTTTGGCTGGGCCATGCAATTCGCGCCTGACATGCTTTCGGTTCTTACCCAAAGGTAAAGCCTCGTGGTTAATCATTCGTTGCTGTCGGCGGGTACTGTTCACAGTTCGGAAAGAGTGCGGGTCGGAAAGAGTGCGGGTCGGAAAGAGTGCGGGTCGGAAAGAGTGCGGGGTGGACTTGGAAAGTGAAAAGGTCTAACGCAACTTCATGAACAGTAGAGCGATAAACCTCGTTGAAAACAGCGTGCTCGAATCGGCAAAACGCACGATAGAGTCCGAAAGACGCGGTCTTGAAGCGCTCGAACAGGCCTTTGACAAGGGATTGGCCGGTCCTTTCACACGGGCCGTCGAAGTCATCGGCGACATCTCCGGACGGGTGATCGTCACCGGCGTCGGCAAGAGCGGGCATATCGGCGCCAAGCTCGCGGCGACATTCGCTTCGACCGGAACGCCTGCCTTTTTCGTGCATGCGGCGGAGGCCAATCACGGGGATCTCGGCATGATCGCGCGCGACGACGTCGTGCTGGCGATTTCCAAGGGTGGTGAGAGCGCCGAACTCAAGAGCATCATTTCCTTCACGCGGCGCTTCTCCATTCCGCTTATCGCGATCACCTGCAGCGAAGGGTCCTCGCTCGCGGCCGCCGCCGATATCGTCCTTCTGATGCCGAACGAGCAGGAGGCCTGCCCCAATGGGCTGGCGCCGACCACCTCGACGCTGATGCAGCTTGCCATCGGCGACGCGTTGGCGGTGGCGCTCCTGGAGGCGCGCGGCTTTACCGCCACGGATTTCCACGTCTTCCATCCCGGCGGCAAGCTGGGCGCGAGCCTGATGCATGTCGCCGACATCATGCATACCGGCGAGCGGCTGCCGCTCGTTGCCAAGGGCACACCGATGCCGGAGGCGATCACGGTGCTGTCGCGCAAACATTTCGGCTGCGTCGGCGTGCTGGACGAGGATGGGCGGCTCTGCGGCATCGTCACCGAAGGCGACATGGCGCGCAATCTGACACGCAATCTTTCAGAGCTTGCCGTCGATGACATCATGACGAAGACGCCGAAGACGGTGAAGCAGACGGTGCTGGCGACCACAGCCCTGGCGCTGCTTAACCAGCATCACATCGGCGCGCTGATCGTCATCGACGACGACTGCCGGCCGGTCGGGCTGGTGCATTTCCACGACCTGCTGCGGATCGGCGTCGCCTGATCAGGCTCGTTTGATCAGACGGGCTCGACCGTCAGGTCGCGGCCGTTGCTCGAAACCACCTTCACTTGCGTTCCGGCGGGCAAGTCGGGTCCCATCACCTGCCATAGCGTATCGTCGAGACGAATGCGGCCGCGGCCTTCGCGGATCGGTTCGTGCAGCGTCGCCGTGCGGCCGACGAGGCTCGCACCGCGCTGATTGAGGAAGGGCTCGTCGGTCGTCGCATTGCGCAGCGTCAGCCGGCGGCCGGCGAAGGTCGTGGCAACGGCGAGAAGCGCAAAAAGGATCGCCTGCAACTCCCAGACCCAGAAGGCGCTGTCCCAGAAGAGCAGCGACAGTGCACCGACGATCAAGGCAGCAAGTCCGATCCAGACCAGGAAGAAGCCGGGAACGATCAATTCCGCGGCGAGCAGCACGAGGCCTGCGACCCACCAGCTCCACGGACCGAGTTCGGCGACGATCTTCGCCAGCATGGCTTATCGCTCCTGCTCGGGGTTGAAAGGATTGGGGGTCGACGGATTGATCGGCGGCGCCGAGCGCGCCGGTGCGGGACGCGGACGCGGCGGTACCGGCAGCGGCGTTGACGGGCTGTTGCCGGCATCGCCGAAGACTTCGCGGGCAATGGCGCCGATGCCACCGAGCGAGCTCAGGATGGAAGAGGCTTCCATCGGCATCATCACGATCTTGGAATTGGGCGCCGAACCGATCGAGGTGAGCGCCTCGGTATATTTCTGGGCGACGAAATAATTGATCGCCTGAATGTCGCCGGCGGCGATCGCCTCGGAGACCATCTTCGTCGCCTTGGCTTCGGCCTCGGCCAGACGTTCGCGGGCTTCAGCGTTGCGGAAGGCGGCTTCGCGCTGGCCTTCGGCCTGCAGGATGGCGGATTGCTTGGCGCCTTCGGCCCTGAGGATCTGCGCATTGCGCGAGCCTTCGGCCTCCAGCACCTGGGCGCGCTTTTCGCGCTCGGCCTTCATCTGGCGGGCCATCGCATCGACGAGGTCGCGCGGGGGTTGGATGTCTTTGATCTCGACGCGGGTGACCTTGATGCCCCAGGGATGCACGGCCTCGTCGACGACGCGCAGCAGCCGGTCGTTGATCGCATCGCGGTTGGAGAGCAGTTCGTCGAGATCCATCGAACCCATGACCGAGCGGATGTTGGTCATGGTCAGATTGAGGATGGCGTTTTCGAGGTTGGAGACCTGATAGGCAGCTTGGGCGGCGTTCAGCACCTGATAGAAGGAGACGGCATCGGCCGAAACCGAGGCGTTGTCCTTGGTGATCACCTCCTGGGTCGGCACGTTCAGCACCTGCTCCATCACGTTCAATTTGGCGCCGACGCGCTCGATGAAGGGGGTGATGAGGTTGAGGCCTGGCTCCAGCGTGCGGGTATAACGCCCGAAGCGCTCGATCGTATAGCGGTAGCCCTGCGGCACGGTCTTGATCCCGGCAAAGAGCACCAGGATGACGAAGATGACCAGCACGATCACGACGATGTCGAAGCCGCCGAACAGCATGAAAATTCCTCCTATCGGCGCATGCGCGCCTGCCCAACTCATGTGGTGAGTTAGCACGTTCTTTGCGAAGAAGAAATGATGGCACAACCGGCTGACCTCCAAGCGAAAAGGAGGTTCCGTTTCGTCTAAGTCATTGGGCTGTCGCTAAAGCGCGTCGCGATCTTTCAGATTCGCTCCCGCGCTTTAAGTCTTTGTTTATACGCATGTCGTTATCGCAAAACCGCCTCACACTTTTGCGCGACATGCTTTAGCTCCTCGTCGGATGCCGCTTTCTGAGGGAGGCCCTCAGACCCAGCCCTGCAATTCGCGGCGGACGACCTTTTCCAGCACGTTCATTCCGTCCTCGCCGTCGTTGAGGCAGGGAATATGCGCGAACTTCTCGCCGCCATTCTCGTGGAAGGAGTGGGCGGCCTGTTCGGCAATCTCCTCCAGCGTTTCCAGACAGTCGGAGACGAATCCGGGATTGATGACGGCGATGCGCTTGACGCCGCCCCTGGCGAGCTTCTCCACCGTCTTGTCGGTGTAGGGCTGCAGCCATTCCTCCGGCCCGAAGCGGGACTGGAAGGTGACCATGAAGTTTTCCGCGTTCAACCCGAGCCGCTCGCGCAGCAGCCGGCCGGTCTTCTGGCATTGGCAGTAGTAGGGGTCGCCTTGCTTGAAATAGGACATCGGTATGCCGTGGAAGGAGGCAAGCAGCATCTCGGGCTTCCAGTCGAGGGTCGAAAGATGCCTTTCGACTGACGCGGCGAGCGCCTCGATATAGGTCTCGTCGTCATGATAGGCGGGAACGGTGCGCAGCGCCGGCTGCCAGCGCATCGAGAGCAGTTTCTGGAAGGCCTTGTCGTTGACAGTGGCGGTCGTCGCCGCCGCATATTGCGGATAGAGCGGGAAGAGCACGATCCGGTCGCAGCCCTCTTCTTTCAGCGCGTCGATGCGCGAGGCGATCGACGGCGTGCCATAACGCATGGCCCAGTCGACCTTGACGTTATCAAGATCCTTCAAGCGCTCGGCCATCAGCTGCGACTGGTTGCGGGTATAGGTTCGCAGATAACTTTCGTTCCTCTCCTTGTTCCAGATCAGCTGATAGGCCTTGCCGACCTTCTGCGGGCGGGTGTTGAGCACGATGCCGAACAGGATCGGATACCACTTCCAGGGCGACCATTCGATGACGCGGCGATCGGTCAGGAATTCCCTGAGATAGCGGCGCATCGAGGTATAGTCGGTGCCATCAGGCGTGCCGAGATTGACTAGCAGGACACCGATCTTGCCTGACTTGACGGCCGGATGGTCCGTCGGGCGGAGTGAAATATCTGCTGTCATTCTGGCCCCAACACTCTTTGGTCCCGTCGGCTCATACGCAGCCTCGAGATCGTGGTTCACCCTATAGAAAGAAAAACCGGCCCGGGAAACCCCGGACCGGCCAGTGGCATCGGGACAAATCGTCTTACTTGGCGGGGACCTCGATCTCCTTGCCAACCGACAAGCGACGCGGGTTCGGCTTGCCATTGGCATCCGAAAGCTTCCGCCACATCGTGCCGTCGCCATAGAACGTCACGGCGAGATCCCAGAAGGTGTCGCCCGCGGCGATGACGTGGGTGGACGGCGTCGCTGCGGCAGGTGCGGAGGCTGCCGGTGCCGGCGCTGGTTCAGTAGTGGGTGCCGGGGCAGCAGGTGCCGGTGCAGCGGGTGCCGGTGCAGTGGGTGCAGGAGCCGGCTCGGTGGATGGAGCAGGAGCAGCGGGCGCGGGGCTGGGTTCGGCAGAGGGGGCCGGAGCAGCCGGTGCGGCAGGCGCCGGCTCGGAAGCGGAGGGAGCAGGCGCTGCCTGCGCCAGTTCGGTGACGCGGCCATCCGTGTAGGGCTTGTAGGGCGAATGCGCGGCGACATATTCGGCGGTCACGTCGGCAAGGTCCGGACCGTAATCATAGGCGTTCTTGCCGTCCTTGAAGATCGAATAGCCGTCGCCGCCTGATCGCATGAAGTTGTTGGTGACGACTTTGTAGGTCTTGGCGGGATCGATTGGAGCGAAATTGTCGCCCTCCTTCACCTGGACCTCGACGACGCGGCTGCCGACAGGCTTCGACTGGTCGAAGGAGAACTTCAGGCCGGCGACCTGCGGGAAGCGCCCGGCGCCCTGGTCGATCTGGCTGACACCATTTTCGAGCGCTTTAACGACATCTGCGCCGGTCGCCTCAAACGTGGCGAGCGTGTTCTGGAAAGGCAGGACGGTGATGACCTCGCCCTGGGTGACCTCGCCGCCGTCGATCGAAGCACGCAGGCCGCCGCCGTTCTGGACGGCGATGGTGACGCCCTGGTTCCTGGTGCGATCGAGCATGGCGTCGGCCACCAGATTGCCCATGGAGCATTCCTTGACGCGGCAGACCTTGCGGTCGCCTTCGATCGGGCTTTCGGAGGAGCCGATCACCTTCTTGCGCAGTTCTTCGATCGGTTTTGCCAGTTCGGCAATGCGGGCAATGAGGGCAGGATCGGGCGTAAAGGTGGAATCGATCAGGATCGGATCGCCCTTGGCATCTTTGACGACACCACTATCGTCGAAATTGACGACGAGATCGCCGAGATACTTGCTGTAGGAGGCAGCCTGGACGACCGGCACTTTATAGCCGCCGGGATTGTCGACCATGGTCGGATAGGGGCCTTCGGCCTTGGGGTCAGTGTTGGAGAGCAGGCTATGGGAATGGCCGCCGACGACGACGTCGACATCCGGGATCTTGGCGATCAGGGCGAGATCCCGGGGGTAACCGACGTGGGTCAACGCGATGATCTTGTTGACGCCCTGGCCCTTCAGATCCTGAACGGCCGCGGTAATGCTCTGGACGTCATCGGCGATCGTGACGTTCGGGCCGGGGGAGGAAAGCTCTGGCGTGTCATTTGTGACGGCGCCGACGATACCGATCTTCTGGCCGGCGACATCGAGCACCAGCGAGGGCTTGATGCGGTCGCCGAGCTTGGAGGCGGCTGTCGCCTTGACATTTGCCGTCACGACAGGGAACTGCACCTTGTCGAGGAAGGTCGCAAGCCCGTCCTCGCTGTCGTCGAATTCATGATTGCCGACGGTCATGGCGTCGAACTTCATCAGGTTCAGGAACTCGGCTTCGGCTGCTCCCTTGTAGGTCGTGTAGAAGAGCGAGCCCTGGAAATTGTCGCCGGCATTCAAGAGGAGGACGTTCTTGCCGGATAGCGCCTGGCGGCGCTGATCGATCGCGGTCTTCAGGCGGCCAGCACCCCCGAAGCATTCCTTCTTGCCTTCCTCTTCGGCCGAGCAGGTGGAGTCGAACTTGTTGATCGATTCGATGCGCGAGTGGAAATCGTTGATATGAAGAATATTGAGTTCGTAATCCGCAAAGGCGGCGCCCGTGCTCAGCGCCAGCATGGACGCGGTCAAAAGACCGAAGCTGAAAGACTTCGTCATCGCTATTCTCCTGATTGAGGCGAAAGATCCCCCTGATCCCTCGCTGATCCCTTTCATCGTGCGCCGGGGCGGTTTCCCGGCCTGCGGATGTTCCATCAGACGATGCACGACCGCAAGAGAAAGCTGGGCCAGGCGAGGCGCTTTCCAAGGGGGCAGGGCAAAAAAGCCGGGTTGCTTATCCCCGGCATTCGCGGCGTTTCGGTAGAGTTCGTGCACGGCCTCTGCAATATTCGGGACCGTGGCGAGCGCGATGGTCAAGCAGAGAAGGGAGACGAGGCGATGAAAGCGCCGGCCGACCCGTCGCAATCGGGAGCGGCGATGCCCTGGGCACGATATTCGTTGGCCGGCGAAACGACCGCAAATGCGGCAAGCGGCATGGCGAGCAGCAGGACGAGGTATGAGGCGAGGCCCGTATGCTGTGCTTAGCCTACCGCCTCATCTTCAGCCGCGGCGGGAGAGCGTGAACTGTGCGCCGGAATCGGAGGTGCAATTGAGCTGGCTCGGGTTGACGAGGGCGCAATTGACCTTGGACTGCGTCTTGCGCACCAGTGAGGTCATGTTGATCTCCACCAGGGTCGGTGAGGTGTTGATATAGGTGCCCGAGGCAAGAAGTTGGTTGCTGTCGGTCGTGCGGGTGGTGAAAGTACCGCCCTGGAAGGTCGAAACGATGCCATTCGGATCGCTCCAGTTGCCTTCGACACCAGTGGCGGCGGGCGCGGTCGCAATCGGCAGGCGACGCGGCTCAGATGAAACGCAGGCGGCTAGAGCGGCCGCTGCACCGACAAGAACGAGACCAGTTCTGATTTTCATAAGGCTTCTCCCGGCGAATCGGCGCGGCGGACAGCCGCCAAGTTCGGGCAAAACATGCCGCGCGCCCGGCATGAAGGCAAGCCTTGGTGGGGTGGCGTGCGGCATTTAGACAGCCGGCGTTACAAAAATGCCCGCCTTGCGGCGGGCATTGTCAAAGCCGTGCAGGCGTCCTCAGCGAACCAGAACGTTCCTGAACTGCCACGGATCCTTGGTGTCGATATCCTCGGGGAAGAGGCCCGGACGGCCGTCGAGCGGGGTCCAGTCGGTGTAGTGGCCCTCGACCGGGCCGAGATAGGGCATCTGCACTTCGAGGCAGCGCTTGTAATCGATCTCGTCGGCTTCGACGATGCCGGCATTCGGGTTTTCCAGCGCCCAGACCATGCCGGCGAGGACGGCTGATGTGACCTGCAGGCCCGTGGCGTTCTGATAGGGCGCGATACGGCGGGTTTCTTCCAGCGACAGGCGCGAGCCATACCAATAGGCATTCTTCTCGTGGCCGTAGAGCAGGACGCCGAGTTCGTCGATGCCGTCCTCCAGCTCGTCCTCGTCGAGAACGTGATGGACTGGTTGCGAGGTGCCGCCATTGCCGAACATTTCATGCAGAGAGAGCACGGCGTCGTTGGCCGGATGGTAGGCATAGTGGCAGGTCGGGCGGAAGGTCACTTCGCCGTCCTTGTCGCGAACGGTGAAGAAATCGGCGATCGAGATCGACTCGTTGTGGGTGACGAGGAAGCCATATTGCGGGCCGGGCGTCGGGCACCAGGTGCGCACACGGGTGTTGGCGCCCGGCTGTTCCAGGTAGATCGCCGCCTTGTTGCCCTTCTTGTGTTTCTTGGCGTTCTTCGGCATCCATTCTTCATGCGTGCCCCAGCCGAGTTCGGCCGGCTGCAGGCCTTCGGAGATGAAGCCTTCGACGGACCAGGTGTTCCAGAAGACGTTGAGCGGCTTCGGATGCTTGGTGCGCTGGGTGTCGCGCTCGGCAATGTGGACGCCCTTGACGCCGAGCTTCTTCATGAGCTTTGCCCAGCCTTCGCGATCGTGCTGGCCCGGTTCCTCGAATTTAAGGCCGGTATCGTTGGCGAGGTTGACGAGCGCCTGCTTGACCAACCAGGAGACCATGCCCGGATTGGCGCCGCAAGTGGAGACGGCGGTAGCGCCGCCGGGGTTCTTCGCCTTTTCCTTGCGCATGGTTTCGCGTAGCGCATAGTTGGTGCGGTCGGCATTGCTCATGCTCTTGTCGAAATAGAAGCCGAGCCAGGGTTCGACGACGGTGTCGATATAGGGAACGTCGAGTTTGCGGCAGAGCTTGATGATGTCGAGCGAGGAGGTGTCGACCGAGAGGTTGACGCAGAAGCCCTGGCCTTCGCCTTCCGTCAGCAGCGGCTTCAGCAGTTCCTTGTAGTTGTCTTTGGTGACATATTCCCGGATGTGGCGAACGCCGTGCTTCTTCAGGATCTCCATGTCGGAGGGCTCATCCCGCGGATCGATGACGACCATCCGGCTCTTGTCGAATTTGAAATGGCGCTCGATCAGGGGCAGGGTGCCGCGACCGATGGAGCCAAAGCCGATCATCACGATCGGACCGGTAATTTCGGCATATACCGGATAGTGTTGTTCCGTCATTCTTTTCTCCTGTGGAAGGCGACGAAGGCGTTCAGCCCGAAGAATTAATTTGAAATTGCCGCAGAAAGTGCGAGGTGACCGGCTCTAATCATAAAACGGCGTCACAATAAAGAGCGTTGACGGGGAAAGGCCAGATATCGAGCGGCAATAGAGGCCGGCGAAGCTGTCCTGGGGATCGGCAGCCCGCCTGGATTCGAGCTCTTTCAGATGGGCTGCGAGATCATCCATGATCGGCTCCTCTAAAATCAGCCCTTCAGGATTTCCAGTCCTTCGACCGCCGTCGTGACGGCAAGCTCGGTGATTTTGTATTCAGCAACGCCATTGAGGGTGAAGGGATCGGCGGCGACATAGGCCTCAATCGCGGTGCGATCGCCGATCGCGAAGATGACGCCGCCGGTGCGCGGCACCTTGCGGCCGGACGCCAGAAACCAGCCCTTGGCATAACCCTCCTTCACCCATGCCATGTGCGGCTCCATGTGCCTGTCGGCTTCGTCGTTGGGTTTCACATAGGTGAGGGAGAGGATGAACATCGTCAGTTCCTGATGAGGTTTGCGCGGATCAGGCCGCGCAGCGAGTTGCCGATATAAAACGTGCCGGCATCGAGATCGGCAAGCGTGATGCGGCCGACACGGGCTTGGCGCCGGCAGATGAGCTCGGTGCGCAGCACGCCGGCGAGCAGGCCGCAGGAGATCGGCGGGGTGCGCAGAATGCCGGTTCCATCGTCCAGAAAGATCGAGGTGATGGTGCCCTCGCAGACTTCATCGCGTTCGTTCAAAAGGATGACTTCATCGGCCTGATCAGGCCTGTATTCGGCCCGTGCGGCCTCGTAGGCGGCACGGCGCGTGGTTTTGACGCGCAGCAGCTTGTCGGCGGAATTCAGACGGGTTTCGGCGAGACGGACAGTCCAGGTAGTGTCGGGTGTCAGGGGCACGAAAGCGGCGCTCGTCACCTCTATACGGCCTTGCGCATCGAGGGTGAGGCGGATGCGCAGCGGACCGGCAGCGCCTGCAACGGCTTCGTCGAGTTTGGCCGCCGCCGCGATCGGTTGCGGGAAGCCAAGGCGACGGGCGGAGCGGGAAAGCCGGGCGAGATGCAGCCGCAGCCGGATGAAGCCCTCGCCGGGCTGCCAGCGCAGCGTCTCGATCAGCGAAAAATCGATCATCGCGCAATCCATTGGTCGCCGACGGCGAAGCGGGCCTTGAGCAGGCATTCCTCATATTCGGCCTCGGCTGTGGAATCAAAGACGATGCCGCCGCCGACGTTGAAGACGGCCCTGCCGCCCTCAAAAAGAGTAATCGTGCGGATGGCGACGGAAAAACGCATGGCGCCGGTCGGCGAGATCATGCCGATCGCGCCGCAATAGGCGTCGCGCGGGACATCCTCGAGCGCATGGAGGATTTCCATTGCCCGTATCTTCGGCGCGCCGGTGATCGAACCGCAGGGGAAGAGCGCGGAGAAGATGTCGCGGACCGAAATATCGGGGCGGAGCCTCGCCTGGACATGGCTCACCATCTGGTGGACGGTCGGATAGGTCTCGACGTCGAAGAGCTTCGGGACGTCGAGCGTGCCGACTTCGGTGATGCGGGAGATATCGTTACGCAGGAGATCGACGATCATGCGGTTTTCCGCCTGCGTCTTGATATCGCTGCGCATCGCCTCGATGATCTCGGCATCCTCGGCGGCAGTGGCGCCGCGTCTTGCCGTGCCCTTCATCGGATGGGTCTCGATCCAGCCCTGTTCATCGGTGCGGAAGAAAAGTTCGGGCGACCGCGAAAGGATGACCGGGCCGCCAAGATCGACCAGCGCGCCGTATTTGACCGGCTGGCGTTCGATCAGCGACCAGAAGGCGGCACTGGGATCGCCGTTCCAGCGGGCTTCGATCGGCATGGTGAGGTTCGCCTGATAGGCGTCGCCGAGCCGCAGGTGCTGGTGGAGGCGATCGAAGCGCTCTTTATATATTCGGAAATCCCAGGCGGCTTTCGGAGCGGTGAGGAATTCCTCGTTTTCGAGACGCTGTTTTGGCTGGGCAAGCGGATGCGTATCGGCCTGCGGAGCGTCGAAGACGCCGAAACAGATGAGCGGCGTGTCGCGATGTTCCCCGGCGAAGGGAGCGAGTTTTTCCTCGAAGAGGTATCCGGCCTCATAGGCCATGTAGCCGGCAAGCCATTTGCCTGCGGCCTTGGCTTCTTCCATCCGGGCAAGGCCTGCAAAGAACTCGGCGCGCGTCCTGGCAACGATGATCTCTGCCGGCTCGGCGAAAAGCATCACCTGTCCGGTCGTGTCGTCGCGGAAGAGGATGTAGGGTTGGTCAGCCACGCCACGCTTTCGGTTTGTTCTGTTCCTCATTGCTCAAAATCTGATTGGGAGCGTGAAGCATTTTCCCGCTTCTCCCCGAGGGGAGAAGTGACCCGTTGCGGCCCGTCCGCCTTTGGAGGAGAGGCTCTCAGCCCCTATCCAACGCTTCCAACTCGTCGATCAGCCCTTCGATCATCGACAGGCCCTGGCTCCAGAACGACGGATCGGTGGCGTCGAGGCCGAAAGGCTTCAGCAGTTCCGAGTGATGCTTGGTGCCGCCCGCCCTCAGCAGCTCGAAATACTTCTCCTGGAAGCCTTTCTCGGCTTTCTGATAGACGGCATAAAGCGAATTCACCAGGCAATCGCCGAAGGCATAGGCGTAGACATAGAAGGGCGAGTGGATGAAGTGGGGGATATAGGCCCAGTAGGTCTCGTATCCTTCCGAAATGCTGATCGCCGGCCCGAGGCTTTCCGACTGGACGGAGAGCCAGAGTTCGCCAATGTCGTCAGCTGTCAGTTCTCCTGATTTGCGGGCGGTGTGCAGCTTGCGCTCGAATTCGTAAAAGGCGATCTGGCGCACGACCGTGTTGATCATGTCCTCGACCTTCTGGGCGAGCATCGCCTTGCGCTCGCGTTTGTCGGTGGTCTTTTCCAGCAGCGCGCGGAAGGTCAGCATCTCGCCGAAGACGGACGCGGTTTCGGCAAGCGTCAGCGGCGTCTGGCACATCAGCGCCCCTTGCGCACCGGCGAGAACCTGATGCACGCCGTGGCCGAGTTCATGGGCAAGCGTCATCACATCGCGCGGCTTGCCCATATAATTGACGAGCACATAGGGATGGGCCGAAGGAACCGTCGGATGGGCGAAGGCGCCCGGCGCCTTGCCGGGACGAACCGGGGCATCGATCCATTGTTCGTCGAAGAAGCGCCTGGCGATATCCGCCATCTCAGGGGCAAAATTGCCATAGGCCGACAGCACCGTATCCTTCGCCTCCGGCCAGGAGATGATGGCGCTGGAGGTTTCCGGAAGGGGCGCGTTGCGGTCCCAGAAATTCATCTGCTCCATGCCGAGCCATTTCGCCTTCATCTTGTAATAGCGATGCGAAAGGCGGGGATAGGCTTCGCGAACGGCCGCGGCCAGCGCGTCGACGACCTCGCGCTCGACACGGTTTGCCAGGTGGCGGCTGTCGGCGATGTCCTCGAAGCCGCGCCAACGGTCGGCGATCTCCTTGTCCTTGGCAAGGGTGTTGGTGATCAGCGTGAAGGTGCGGATATTTGCCTTGAAGGTTTCAGCGAGCGCCATGGCTGCCTTGCGGCGCACTTCAGGATCTTTTTCCTGCAGCCTGTTCAGCGCCACTTCGAGCGGCACTTTCTCGCCATCGATGTCGTAGCGAAGTTCCGCCATGGTTTCGTCGAAGAGGCGGTTGAAGGCAGCGGCCGATGTCATCGACTTCTCGAGGAAGAGCTGTTCCAGTCTGTCGTCGAGCTGGTAGGGCTTGTCCTTCCTGAGGTCGAGCAGCCAAGGGCGATAGTGCCCGGCGGGGGGATCATTCACCATGCAGGCGTCGATCACCGTGTCGTCGATGCGATTCAGTTCCAGCGCAAAGAACAGGAGATGGCCGGAAAATTCGGTGATCTTAGCCTGCACGTCGCCGTAGAGCTTGCCGTTTGTCGGGTTGGTGGTGTCGGAGAAATAGGTGAGGCCGGCAAAGGAGCCGAGGCGGCCGACGACGTCGTCCAACGCCTCATATTCCTTCAGCGCCGCGCCGATGCCCTCAGGGCCCGTCTTCGCTGCCGCCTCCGTGAGTTTGCCCTTCCACTTTTCTTCAAAGGCGATTGCGGCCTTGCCGGCTTTTTCCATGTCGGCGACAAAGGCGGTGGAGGTTGCGGAGGGATAAAGATCCTGCAGCTTCCAGACCGGCAGATCGCCGAGCGCCGGGTCGGCGGCCCCAGCTGGCACTGCTGGAGATAAAAGAAGACCGACGTGCGGGAGCTTGATTTTCATGAGCGCAATTCCTCTCCACTTTCATAACAGGTCTGATTGTCTAGCGCATCGGCCCGAAAATCGGAATCGATTTTCGGAAAGCACGATGCGAGGATTGAAAGTGTTACAGCGTCCTTTGCGCGCCTGAAAAGACGCGCGGCGCTGTAAGCGTGCGAAGGCCTCGCATCAAGGTTTTTCGGCGCATGAAAGGCGTCGCTTCGGCACGAAAATGACCCGTTCCAATCGTTAAAATGCAATTGTTTCTCAAAACTGGATGTTCAAGCCTTCCTGTCAGAGTGCGCTTTATGGTTTCGCATGAAGTGAGGCGACAATGACCGGTTACAATGAGCTCAAGGGAGCAGGGCAAATCCTCGTGGTCGAAGATGACCCCGTGCAGCGCCGCCTGCTCAAGAACGCAATCGAGCGTCACGGCCATGTCGTGCACCAGGCGGAAAACGGCCGCATCGGCCTGGAAATGGTCAAACGCGACAGCGGCCTTTTCAACGTCATCGTCCTCGACCTGATGATGCCGGAGATGACCGGCCTCGAATTCCTCGATGCGCTTCACGAATTCGGCACGCAGATCCCGGTCATTGTGCAGACGGGGCAGGGCGGGATTGAAACGGTGGTGCAGGCAATGCGCGCCGGCGCCTTCGATTTCGTCGTCAAGCCGGTCTCGCCCGAACGCATCGCCACTTCGATCTCGAACGCGATGAAGCTCGACCAGCGCGAAGTCAAGGCGCGAGCCGGACGGCGGTCGCGCTCAGGGTCGGTCGGCTTCGACGATATCGTCTCGGCAAGCCCGGCGATGCTCCGCGTCATCGATCTCGCCCAGCGGGCGGCTCAGTCCAACATTCCCGTCGTGCTCGAAGGCGAATCCGGCGTCGGCAAGGAGCTGGTGGCGCGCGCCATCCAATCCGGCGGCGACCGCTCGAACAAGCCCTTCGTCACCGTCAATTGCGGGGCGATCCCGCATAATCTGGTCGAGAGCATTCTCTTCGGTCACGAGAAGGGCGCGTTTACCGGCGCGACCGAGCGCCATATCGGCAAATTCATGGAAGCCGATGGCGGCACCATCTTCCTCGACGAGATCGGCGACCTGCCGCTCGAGGTGCAAGTGAAGCTCTTGCGTGCCGTGCAGCAGGGCGAGATCGAGACCGTCGGTGCACGTACCGCACACAAGGTCAATGTCCGACTGATTTCGGCGACCAACAAGGATCTGATCGAGGAGGTCAAGAACGGCCATTTCCGCGAGGATCTCTATTATCGCCTCAACGTCTTCCCGATCACCATTCCGGCGCTGCGCAAACGCAAAGAAGACATTCCCAATCTGGTGCGCGTCTTTGCCGAGCGCTTCTCCAGCGAGCAGAAGAGTGGTCGCCGCATGACGGTGAATGCCGGCGCGCTGGCGTTGCTGACCGCCTATGACTGGCCGGGCAATATCCGCCAGCTTGAAAACGCCATCTTCCGTGCGGTCGTTCTGGCCGAAGGGCCGGAGCTGACCGAGGCGGATTTCCCGCAGATCGCCGCCCAGCTTCCTGAATACGATGTGGTGGATCACCTGGCGCTCGTTGCCGACAATACCGGCCTCGATCCCGACGATGGCTATGGCGAGGATTTCAGGGCGTCGATGTCGGGAGAGGTGCACCACCGCCTGTCCGAGGCCCCGGAAAACGCGATTGCCAGCGTCAATCCTGCCGGAGACGTGCGCAGGCTTGCCGATGTCGAGGAGGAGCTCATCCGATTCGCGCTCAAATTCTATCGCGGACAGATGAGTCAAGTCGCGCGCAAGCTCGGTATCGGCCGGTCCACACTTTATCGCAAGCTCAAGGATTACGGCATAGACCCTGACAATCCCCAGAAAGATGCGGCTTAAGCGCTTTTCGTTAAGATTAAGGCAACCACGTTTTGTTACTAGTCATAAACCACTTGTTAGTGGCGCGTTCACTATGTAAAGAAAAGGTTGATCATGTGTGGCATTTTTGCCATCGTGTGACCGCATTTGACAGTCATCTGAGGCAGTACGGGACATTGTCTGTCTGACGGGGATCGAGTTGCCGAATCTGAATGGGAATTCCAAGCCTTCGCGCTTGAGCTGGCGCTTGTTGTGCGCCGACATCTGCGGAAAGGCAATAAGGACGGTAGCGGCCGCCCTTCTTGCACTCGCGGTTTCCTCACCGGTATTCGTTAGTACGCCTTCGCAGGCAGCGGGCGACACCCGCAGCCTCAAGCTCTACTTCATTCATACCGGCGAAAAAGCCGTCATCACCTACAAGCGCAATGGCAAGTTCGACCCGAAGGGTCTGGAGCAGCTGAATCGCTTCCTGCGCGACTGGCGCAAGAACCAGCCGACGAAAATGGACCCGCGGCTGTTCGACCTGATCTGGGAAGTCTATCGCCAGAGCGGTTCGAGGGACTACATCAATGTCGTCTGCGGTTTCCGTTCGCCGGGAACCAACGAGATGCTGCGTGGCCGCTCGCGCAATTCCGGCGTCGCCGAAAAGAGCCAGCATATGCTCGGCAAGGCGATGGACTTCTTCATTCCCGACGTCAAGCTGGCGACGCTGCGCGGCATCGGCATGAAGATGCAGGTCGGCGGCGTCGGCTTCTATCCGAAGTCGGGCTCGCCCTTCGTGCACATGGATGTCGGCGGCGTTCGCGCCTGGCCGCGCATGAGCCGCGACGAGCTGGTTCGGCTCTTCCCGAACGGCAATACCATCCATATTCCGGCCGACGGCAAGCCGTTGCCGGGCTACCAGCAGGCGATGGCCGATTATAAGCGCCGCGTCAGCGGCACGCAGATCCAGATCGCCAGCGCTTCCGAATCGGCGCCGAAGCACAAGACGCTGTTTGCCGCGCTCTTTGGCGGCGGGGCCGACGAGCAGGAAGACGAGACCGACGATTCCACCCCTGTTGCCGTTGCCAAGGCGACGCCGCCGAAGGCCGAGCCTGCTCCTGTCGAGCCGCAGCAGACCGAAGTCGCCGATCTGAACGCGCCGGTGCCGCAGGTTCGCCCGGCGTTCAGCAACCAGCCCGCCGGCAGCGAAGTCGCGAGCGCGCTCGTAGCGCCGCCTTCGGGTAATGCCGCACAGCAGGCTCTTACGGCCCTTCCGGTCGATCAGGCCCAGCCGCAGCAGTTCGCCGACCTCAGCGCCTACAGCATTCCGGTTCCCTCGCTTCTCGGCCAGCGCCGTGCGCCTGGTGACGCCGAGGTCGCGTCGACCGATCCCATGCTGACGGGCGCAAATGGGCTGCCGGTTCCGACGCCGATCGAACGCCCTGCCGTTGCCGAGAACCTTCTTGCTGCGGCCGAGGCCGATCCGGAGGCAGAAGCCGACGAAGCCGATCAGGACGCGCTGTCTCCTGCCGTGGCCGACGCACTCGACCAGCAGCGGAACGATGGGGAAAGCCAGATCGCGTCGAAGGCTCCGCCGCAGACGGTTGAGCAGGCGATCAACGCCGCGATGACGCAAAAGGCGCCTGCCGCAAAGCCGCCGCTCGAACTCGCGGCATTGGCACCGATGACCAAATCGGCAAGCTTTGGCGATAGTTTCGACGAACCGGCCGCCGAAAGCGCCGTGGCGCAGGGCCTTCCTGCCAAGGGTGGTCGCCCGACGCAGAAGGAAGCCGCCGCAGCGGATGCCAGCCGCACGACGGTGCGCACCGAGCCGAAGCTGACGGAAAAGATGATCTCGCAATGGGCGCTCACCAATGCCCGCCTGGAAATGGCCTCCAGGCAGGTCAAGGCGCCGCGGTTCGTCAGCCAGACGATGCGCGCCCAGCCGACCGCCGTCTATGCCGAGGGCTTCAACGTCAAGACCGCTTCGGTCGACCCGGCCCGCTTCAGCGGCACGGCTGTGAACTTCATGGAAGTGCGCAAGTTCAACACGAACTGAGCCTGCCGATCACGTAATATCGAAAACCGCCGGAGCGATCCGGCGGTTTTTCTTTGGCCGCTTCGACAGGTAAGGCCGCTGTTTAACCCGGCACGTTCTCCGCAAAAGAAAAGCCGCCGGAGCGGCCCGGCGGCTTGTCGATATCGGGCGGTGTGGACGGATCAGCCTTCCGGCGGCGATTCGATCATGCCGAGCGCAAGCAGGTAGGTGTCGAGGATTGCTTCCTCTTCCATGCGCTCCTGCTCGTCCTTCTTGCGCAGCGCCACGACCTTCTTCAGGATCTTGGTATCGAAGCCCGTTCCCTTGGCTTCGCCATAGACGTCCTTGATATCGTCGGCGATGGTCTTCTTTTCTTCTTCCAGCCGTTCAATGCGCTCGATGAAAGCGCGAAGCTGATCGCGGGCGACGCCGTGAGCATCAGACATCGTGTTCTCCTGGTTTTTCGGTGATCGATTTTGGATGCCAGTGACTGCCGCGAAGCGGCGTCACGGTCAAGCCTGTTCGCGGCCAGCCAAGCTATTTGTGTGGATTGTTCAGTTCAAAAGCAGCCTTTTGCACAGGCGAGGCCTCGTTCTGGTGAAGATTCTTCCAGTCCTCATAGGGCATGCCATAGACCATCTCGCGCGATTCTTCCCTGGTCACCGGGACACCCTCGGCCTCGGCGGCTTCGCGATACCAGTTCGACAGGCAGTTGCGGCAGAAGCCGGCCAGATTCATCAGGTCAATGTTCTGAACGTCGCTGCGTTCGCGAAGATGTGCAACGAGGCGGCGAAAGGCGGCAGCTTCGAATTCGATCTGTTGTTCCTTGCTGAGCGCGGTCATCTCGCTTCCTTTCGTTAAAGTGGGGCCTTCGTTCAATAGGGGCCGGTACGCGACGGGTGAACGTCATATTCGTGCAAGGCGGGATCGGCATTCATCGCCGCGAAGATCGGCGCCAGGCGTTCGGCCCAGGCCGATATGCCGGTCTCGTCTCCGATCAGATCCTGGCGCACTTCGAGCAGCGCATGCGGAATGCCTGTGATCATGCAATGGCGGTACATGGTATCGCCCTTCAGCGCGCCGTCATAGGGTTCGTTGTCGCCAACGGCGAGATCCGGATCGGTGCGCAGCATGTCAAGCAGCGGACCGACGGCGCGATGGTCGCTGTCCCAGAGGACGGCAGCGTGCCAGGGACGGGGAATACCTTTCCAGGCCGGCGTGAAGGAGTGCAGCGACAGCACCAGCGGTGCCCTGCCGGTGGCATTTGCCACGCTGTCGATCGTTGTGGCCACGGCATGGTGATAGGGGCGATGGAAGGTTTCGATGCGGTAGTCCCATTCCTGCGGCGTGATCGGATGATTGCCTGATATGACGGCGCCGTCGGAGATCTTCATGATCAGCGTCGGATCGTCTTCGCCGCGATTGGGGTCGATCAGCAGGCGCGAAAAGCCGCCAAGCACGGCGGGAACGCTGAGCCTTGCCGAAAGCTGCCGCGTCAGGCCCTCGATGCCGATGTCATAGGCGATATGTCGGGCGAAGGCCGCGTCGGGAAGTCCGAGCCGGCCATATCGCGCGGGAAGGCGGTTCATCGCGTGATCTGCGAGGATCACCATGCCTTTGTCATGTTTGCCGGATAGGATTTCGAAGGATTGGAAGTCGTCCATCAAGGAATTGCCGTTCGTCATTGCGCCATCGGGCGCAGTGATCGCATGCGGCTACGGCGGGTTCAAGCGCGACAGGCGGCGAGAGGTTGAGCCGGACCCTCGACGGGTGGTTATGAAAGGAAATATAATCGATTAGCATTGCGTTGACTTTCGCTTGACGGCGGCGCAAGAAGACACGGATACGAATAACCGTGGAGCTATTTGGGAGCCGTGTTGATCCAAGCCGCGCCAAGTTTCCTCACGCGGTCCGGGCCGCTGGTCCGTCTCGCTCTATTCGCCCTTGCAGCCGCCATGCCGTTTTTCATCGCAGATGCTGCACGCGCCGATTTTCGCGTCTGCAACGGAACGCAGAACCTCGTCGGCGTCGCGATCGGATACCGGGCCAAGGATGGCTGGGTGACGGAGGGCTGGTGGCAGGTGCCGGCAACGACCTGCGCCGTGTTGATCGAGGGAGAGTTGCAGTCGCGTTATTATTACCTCTACGCAGAGGACGCCGCCCGGGGAGGCCGATGGACGGGTGACGTGCAGATGTGCGTGGCGGAAAACGAATTCAAGATCACGGGTGTGCAGGATTGTTATGCCCGCGGTTACCAGAAGATGGGATTCAAGGAATATGATACGGGCCGCCAGGGTAGCTGGATGGTTCAACTCTCCGACACCCCAGGGACGCAAGAAAGCCAGAATTGATGAAGCGTAATCGCAAAATTAAAATCCTCGCCACCCTCGGGCCAGCCTCCTCCGAGGAATCGATGATCGAGAAGCTGCACCAGGCCGGTGCCGATGTCTTCCGCATCAATATGAGCCATGCGAGCCACGACATGATGCGTACGCTGATCCAGCGCATCCGCTCGGTCGAAGCGCGCTCCGGCCGGCCGATCGGCATTCTCGCCGACCTGCAGGGACCGAAACTGCGTGTCGGCAAGTTCGTCGACGGCAAGGTGGACCTGAAGCCCGGCCAAACGTTCACGCTCGACAACAACGAAGCGCTCGGCGACCAGAGCCGCGTCTACCTGCCGCACCCCGAGATCCTGGAATCGGTGCAGCCTGGCCACCGCCTGCTGATCGATGACGGCAAGCTCGCCCTGCGCGCAGAAAAATGCGACGGCAAGAGCATCGTCACGACTGTTATTTCGGGCACGCGCATCTCCGACCGCAAGGGCGTCAGCCTTCCCGACACGCTGCTCGGCGTCGGCGCGCTGACGGACAAGGACCGCGCCGATCTCGACGCAGTGCTTGCCACCGACGATGTCGACTGGGTGGCGCTTTCCTTCGTCCAGCGTCCCGACGACCTCGCCGAAGTGCGCAAGATCGCCCGCGGCCGCGTCGGCCTGATGTCGAAGATCGAGAAGCCGCAGGCTCTCGAGCGCATCGAGGAAATCATCGAACTGTCGGACGCATTGATGGTCGCCCGCGGCGATCTCGGCGTCGAAATGCCGCTCGAATCGGTTCCCGGCATCCAGAAGCAGCTGATCCGCGCCTGCCGCCGTTCGGGCAAGCCGGTGGTCGTTGCCACGCAGATGCTGGAATCGATGATCTCCGCGCCGGTGCCGACACGCGCCGAAGTTTCCGACGTCGCGACCGCCGTTTTCGAAGGTGCGGATGCCGTCATGCTTTCGGCCGAATCGGCCTCGGGTGACTATCCAGTCGAAGCTGTCACGACGATGGCGTCAATTGCCACCGCCATCGAGCGCGAGCCGCATTATCCCGGTATCATCTATGCCCAGCGTGCCCAGCCGGAAGCGACCGGTGCCGATGCGATCTCGCTGGCCGCCCGTCAGATCGCCGAAACGCTGAAGCTGTCGGCGATCGTCTGTTACACTTCGTCGGGCACGACGGGCCTTCGCGCCTCGCGCGAGCGTCCGCAAGTGCCGATCCTGGCGCTGTCGCCGATCATCAAGACGGCGCGCCGTCTTGCCGTCGTCTGGGGCCTGCACTGCGTCGTCACCCATGACGCGACCGATCTCGACGACATGGTCAACCGCGCCTGCCGTATCGTCGCGGACGAAGGTTTCGGCAAGCCGGGCGACCGCATCATCATCTCGGCCGGCGTACCGCTCGGCACGCCCGGCGCCACCAACATGATCCGCATCGCCTATATCGGTTCCGACGGCCAGAGCGGCATCTGATCCGATCGCATGCATCCGAAAGCCCGCTGCCTGAGAAGGCGGCGGGCTTTTTTCGTTGATGGGCCGGCATTGCCAATGGCAATGGCGCATGCAAGTTTCGATCTCTGGATGGGGAGGATCGTCATGGATTTCGTCACGCTTCTGGCTTTTGCAGCGGTTTCCTTCGTTGGTATCGCGACACCGGGGCCGACAGTGCTGCTGGCGCTGACTAACGGTTCGCGGCACGGCCTGCGCCGGGCGGTTGCCGGCATGATCGGCGCGGTGCTGTCCGATTTCGTGCTGATCGGCGCCGTGGCGATCGGGCTCGGTGCGCTGCTCGCCGCATCGGAATTCTGGTTCTCGATGCTGAAATGGGCGGGTGCCGCCTATCTCGCTTTTCTCGGTATCATGCTGCTGCGTTCGAAGGGCACGATCGATGCGGCGTTGAAGTCCGGAGCGCCTGCGGGCGCGACATCGCCCCTCTCGATCGGACTGAAGAGCTTCATGGTCGCGGCGACCAATCCGAAGGGTTATCTCTTCTTCTCGGCTTTCCTGCCCCAGTTCATCGACCCGATCCTGCCGCAGGCGATGCAATATATGCTGCTCGCCCTTGTCTTTGCCGCGCTCGATTTCCTCATCATGTTCGGATACGCCTTCTTCGGCTCGCAGGCGGTGCGTTTCCTGAAAACCTCAGGCGCCATGTGGCTGGAGCGAGCCTGCGGTGGCGCGCTGCTGGCGCTTGCCGGCTCGCTGGCCTTCTATCGCCGGGCAACCGTCTGAGCTCAGGGCAGGGATAGGTGGCCGACGCGATAGGCCTGGGTGTGCTCGCCGATCTCGGGAATCTCTCGCCATAGCCTGAAGCGTACCCGCGTCCAGCTCGTCGGTTCGAAGCCGGAAATGGAGGCGAGTGCGCCGCCTGCCGCCAGGTCTGCTTCGGCCGCCGCGCTTTCGGCGCGGCGAATGTCGGAGAGCGGCGCATAAGGCTCCGTCTGCAGGACATCGCGTGTGGCGAACCTGGCTGCGGCGATGTCGGATGAGACTTCCGACCGCCAGACGATCCAGCTCCTCACCTGCGGCCAGCCGAAGGCGCGGGTGAGCGTCTCAAACCCCGGACCGCAGAGGAAGTCGCTTGCCCCTTGCGGCGTCTGCCAGAGATAGAAGGGCGCATAGAGATTGTCGTGGCTGCCGAACTCTCCCTTGCGGGCGCTGAGATAGGCTTTGACGCCGAGATTGGGAAAGCCGTCGAGCAGTGGACCCTTGTCGCGGATGCGGCGGTCGATGATCGACATGTCGTAATCGGCAGGCAGGGTGAAGCTGTATTGCATGGTGATCATGACTGTGCCTCCACCGGTTGCAGCCATTCGACGATGCTGCCGTTTTCGGTCGGCTGGACGCTGATATAGCTGAAGGTGCTGTCATCGGCCGCTCCATGCCAGTGACGCTCGCCGGGCGCAAACCAAGCGGCATCGCCGGGACGCAATGTTTCAACCGGGCCGCGCTCGTTCTGCGCCAGCCCATAGCCCGAAAGTACATAAAGTAGCTGGCCTCTGGGATGCGTGTGCCAGCGGGTGATGGTGCCGGGATCGAGCATGGCGCGCATTGCGGTGTTCTCGCCATCGGCGCTGCCTTCGAGCAGCATCTCGACCCAGAAAGGCGAAGTTGCGACGCCCTCAGGCGAGCGGACTGCCCTGCCGGGGCGCCTGATGGTCATGGTCTTCGGGTTCGAGGCACTCATCGCCGGGCTCCAGCCAGACGAAGCCGCCAGTCTGGGTCGGTCATCTGGGCAATACCATTACCGAAGGACCAGTCTTCCGGTGCGCTGGTGCTGATGACGATCATCACGTTCTCGGGCCGAAGGCCCGGCGATTGCGCAAGGAGTTCGGCGAGCCGCCGATAGAGTGCTGCCTTCATCTCGCCGGTGCGAGGCCTGCCGATGGTGACCGAGATATAGACGAAATCGTCGGAGCGCGGGCCGGCGAGATAGCTGCGGTCGAAGATCAGCTCGTTGTCGTCGTGCTGGTGAATGGTCTGGAAGCGGTCGTTTTCGGGCACGTCGAAGGTCTCGACCAGGGCGCGCTGGATGTTGTCGGCCAGCGCCGCGAGGTAGTCCGCCGACTTGCCTTTGCGAAGGGAAATGCGAACGAAGGGCATCGGGATCTCCATGGTTCAGGCCGTCCGTCGGCCTTGACAGCAGAAGCATCGCACGGCACCATGATGCTGAAAATCAGAATTTTATGGATTAATGATCCTGAAAAATGGGATTATCTAATGCGACGGACGATCTTCGATCTCGATGTGCTTCGAACCTTTTCGACCGGCATGGAGCTTGGCAATTTCGCCAAGGCGGCCGAGCGGCTCGGGCGTTCGACCTCGGCAGTGAGTGCGCAGCTGAAGAAGCTGGAGGAACAGGCGGGCACGCCGATCTTCCGCAAGGTGGGTCGCGGGCTGGCGCTGACCGATGCCGGCGAGACGATGCTCGGTTATGCCAGGCGGCTGCTGGAACTCAACGACGAGGCGGCTGCCGCCGTCAACAGCGTCGAGCTGGAAGGCTGGGTGCGGCTCGGCCTGCAGGAGGACTTCGGCGAGACCCTGCTGCCGGATGTGCTCGGCCGCTTTGCGCGCGCGCACCCGAAGGTCCGAATCGAAGCGCGGGTGGTGCGCAATGCCGAGCTGCTTGAGCGCGTCACATCGGGCAAGCTCGATCTGGCGCTTGCCTGGAGCGATGGCACGCTGACGGCGCATTGCGAGCGGATCGGCGAAGTGCCGATGCGCTGGATCGGACCTGCCGAGGGGCAGCCGGGCTGGCAAGCGGCAAGCGGCGAGCCGATGCCGCTCGCTTCGTTAGAGGCGCCGTGTCTGTTGCGGAGCGCGGCGACCAAGGCGCTTGATGAGGCGGGGATCTCCTGGCGGCTCGCCTTCGTCAGTCCCAGTCTCGGCGGTCTCTGGGCCGCGACGGCGGCGGGCCTCGGCCTTACCATCCGCACGCCGATCGGCCTGCCGGCGAAGGTCCGGCCGCTGGCGCCGGGAGCAATCGGCCTGCCTGATTTGCCGAAGCTCGGCCTGGTCCTGCATCGGGCGGAAGCCGAACAGCAACCGGCTGCGGCGCGGCTTGCCGAACTCGTGCTTCAGTCGGTGCATGGCGCGTTGCATGGGGTGGTGGCCCGAGATCTCAGCATTGACCGTTCGGACGCGTGGCTGTAGCTTTCGGCCGCTATGAAGATGATCACTCTCAATATCGCTATGGCCTTCTTCTTGAGCCTCTAAGGCTCCGCCTTCGGGCATCAGAGGATGCGGTCGCTAACCAGCCTTTGCGGCTGGCCCGTTGCCGTGGACCGTAATGACCCTGCGTCTGGCCAAAGACAGAGCCGGCAGGATTGGCGATAGAGAGTGATATATCATGACATCAGATGTTTATCCGGCAGCGCTGCGTGCTGCGCAGATCGAGCGATTCATCGAGAATGGTTTCGTCAGGATCGACGACGCTTTTCCCCGCGAATTGGCCAGGGAAGCCCGTGCCATCATGTGGCGCGACATTCCCTTCGCTGCCGATGATCCAAGCACGTGGACGGAGCCGGTCGTGCGGCTTGCCGGCTATGGCGGCGGGCCGTTCGAGAAAGCCGTCAACACGCCGGTATTGCATTCGGTCTTCGACCAGCTCGTCGGCAAAGGGCGCTGGGAGCCGCGCAATGGACTTGGCAGTTTCCTGTCCGCTTTCCCCATCCCGATGATCCCGGCGATGCCGGTTGGCATGTCGATCTGAGCTTTCCCGGCGAGGATTCCGATCCGGATGAGCAGCGGGACTTTTCCGCCTGGCGGGTGAATATCAACTCGCGCGGGCGGGCGTTGCTCATGCTCTTCCTGTTCTCGGATGTCGGGGAGGAAGATGCGCCGACCCGTATCCGTGTCGGTTCGCACAAGGATATCGCTCGCCTTCTGGCGCCGGCGGGCGAAGCGGGAATGGCGCATCTCTGGCTGGAGCATGTCGGGGAAGAGCGGCCGCTGGCGTTGGCAACAGGGCAGGCGGGCACAGTCTATCTATGCCATCCATTCCTCATCCATGCGGCGCAGATGCATCGCGGCCAGGAGCCTCGTTTTATGGCGCAGCCCGGCCTTGTGCCTTCCGAACCTCTTCGGCTTGAACGGCAGGACGGCGCCTATTCGCCGGTCGAGATCGCAATCCGCCGGGCGCTTCACGATCACTCTATCTGATCGCTGATCTGGCATCCGGCTCGATGAGCCGGATGCCTCACGAAGACGCGCCGGCGTGACGTCTCAGCCGAACCGTTCCAGAGCCATGGCGAAGATATCGGCATCGACATTGCCGCCGGAGGTGACGGCGATGACCGTGTCGCTTTCCAGAGCATCGCCATGGAAGAGGGCGGCGGCAAGTGCCACCGCGCCGCCGGGCTCGACGACGATCTTCAACCGCGAGAAGGCGAGTGCCATGGCGCGCAGCGCCTCCTCGTCGGTAACAACAATGCCGGCGCCGGCGAGGCGCTTGAGGATCGGGAAGGTGATGTTGCCCGGCTGCGGCGTAACGATCGCATCGCAGATCGAGCCCGATACCGCCTCGTTGCGTTCGATCTTGCCGGAGGCCAACGAGCGGGTGGTGTCGTCGAAATCCCTGGGCTCGCAGGGACGGACGCGAAAGCCGGGAGAACTGGCTTCAAGGGCGAGCGCGATGCCGGAGGTCAATCCGCCGCCGCCGCAGGGAACCAGGACTTCGGCTGATGTCACGCCTTCCTCTTCCGCCTGCTCGGAGATTTCAAGACCAGTCGTGCCCTGACCGGCAATGACAAGCGGTTCGTCAAAGGGCTTGATCAGCGTCAGCCCACGCTCGGCCGAAAGTCTCGCGCCGATCTCGTCGCGATCCTCGGTGACGCGGTCGTAAAGCACCACTTCGGCGCCGAAGGCGCGGGTGTTGGCGATCTTCAGCTTCGGCGCATCGCTCGGCATGATGATGACAGAGGGGACATTGTGCAGCTTGGCCGCAAGCGCAACACCCTGGGCGTGGTTGCCGGAGGAGAAGGCGATAACGCCTTTCGAGCGCACGGCCGGATCGAGGCCGGAGACGGCCGACCAGCCGCCGCGAAACTTGAACGAGCCGGAATGCTGCAGACATTCCGCCTTCACGAACAGGCGCCGGCCGGCGATCTCATTGAGGAAAGGGGAGGAGAGAAGCGGCGTACGCCTGATATGACCGCGCAGACGGGCGCGGGCTGCGACAATCATTTCAATGCTGGCCATTCGGGAATCTTTCTGCTTGTGGGTTCGCCCATGCATAGGGCGAGGCAAGCCAATTGTGAACGGCGACTTTGTCACGGTGACATGAATGGTACCACCGCTGCTTCTTCAGCCGTGCTGCGCTTCTGCCGACTGTTTGATCAGGCGATCCCGAGGCGTCAGTAGCCGCTTGCCGAACCTTCCGCTGCGCGGCTGTCCATGGCGCCGTTGTAGCGGGCGCCACCGCCTTTTTTGATGGCAGCAAGGCTTTTGCCGCCGACGAGGATGCCGGCGGCCTGGCCCCATTGCGGCGCGTCATTGCCGCCATCGAAGCTGTAGCCCATCGCGGCGAGGGTCTTTTCCGTATCCGGCGAAAGTGCATAAGGCTCGAGAAAGACCTTGTCGGGCTGCCATTGGTGGTGGAGACGCGGGGCGTTGACCGCCTGACTGATGTCCATGCCGAAATCGACGACATTGAGGATTGCTTCCAGCGTGATGGTGATGATGCGCGAGCCGCCGGGGCTGCCGATCACCATGAAGGGCTTGCCGTCCCGGGTGACGATCGTCGGGCTCATCGAGGAGAGCGGCGTCTTCTTCGGGACAATGGCATTGGCCTCGCCCTGCACCAGCCCGTAGAGGTTCGGCACGCCGGGCTTGGAGGTGAAATCGTCCATCTCGTTGTTGAGCAGGACACCGGTGCCGGGTGCCACCACGCCGGCGCCGAAGGAGCCGTTCAGCGTATAGGTGACGGCGACCGCATTGCCCGCGTCGTCTATGATCGAATAATGCGTCGTCTCGGTGCTTTCCTTGCCGCCGAGCGGTTTCAGATTCGCCGAGGTGCCGGCCTTGTAGGGGTCGATCTTGGCGGCAATTTCCGAGGCATATTTCTTATCGAGCAGTTTCTCGACCGGGTTCTCGACGAAATCGGGATCGCCGAGTGCTGCATTGCGGTCGACATAAGCATAGCGCATCGCCTCGACCATGATGTGCACGGTTTCGGCCGAGTTATAGCCGAGATAGGAGAGCGGATAACCTTCGAGAACGTTGAGGATCTCGCAGATGATGACGCCGCCGGAAGACGGCGGCGGGGAGGAGATGATGTCGTAGCCGCGATAATTGCACTCGATCGGCTTCAACTCGCGCACGGCATATTGCTCGAAATCCTCCTTTGCAAGGATGCCGCCCATGGCTTGGCTCGCCTTGACGATCGCCTCGGCGGGGGCGGCTTTGTAGAAGGCGTCGGGACCTTTTTCGGAGATGGCTGTCAGGACTACGGCAAGATCCGGCTGCTGGAGTTTTTCGCCCGATGCATAGGGTTTGCCATCCGGTTTCAGGAAGATTTTCGCTGCCGCCTCATCCCTGGCGAGGCGCTTGGCGCTGCCGGCAAAGCTTGCGGCATCGCCCTGTTCCAGCGTGAAGCCCTCCTTGGCGAAGCGGAGCGCCGGTGCGATCAGCTCCTCGCGCGGTTTGGTGCCGTATTTCTCGCGTGCCGTCTCGAAGCCCATCACGGAGCCCGGCACGCCGACGGCGAGATAGCCGTCGAGGCTGGCGCGTGGCACGACATCGCCCTTGGCATCGAGATACATGGTCTTTGTCGCGGCAAGCGGCGCGCGTTCGCGAAAATCGAGAAAGGTCTTGGTGCCGTCCTTCAGGCGAATGGTCATGAAGCCGCCGCCGCCGAGGTTGCCGGCCGTGGGATAGACGACCGCCAGCGCATAACCGACGGCGACCGCTGCATCGACGGCATTGCCGCCGCCTTTCAGCACCTCGACGCCGACATCGGTCGCCAGATGCTGGGCGGTGACGACCATGCCGTGCTCGGCTTCAACGGGTGCAGGCGAGGCGGCGAAAGCCGCGGTCAGGCTCAGCGACAATGCTGCGATGATGGAGATCGTCCCGATATGCAGGCGGCCCATGATTTCCCCTCCTATGGACAATGATGGAAAAACATATGGGACTGCGGCAGCCCGAGGCAATGCAAAGTATTTGCCTTATGCGAGAAGTTCGGCGAGTTTCCGGTTGGTATCGTCGTCATCGAGCGGCGTGTAGACGATGAGCTTCATCTCCGGCCGGTTTGTCAGCGTCAGGCCGGTATGTTCGAAGGACATGCGGCCCTTGATGGGATGGTCGATCCGCTTGATGCCGGACAGCGGGCTGATGACCTCGTGGCGCTGCCACCAGTGGCGAAATTCGTCGCTTGCCTGCTTCAGCAGCGCGATCAGCCGTTCGAAATCCGGATCGCCGGCATAACGCGCGCTGTCGGCGCGGAACATTGCCAGCGAGATGCGGGCAACCGATTCCCAATCGACGAGCAGCCGGCGATGCGCCGGGTCGGCGAAGAGACGATGCATGATGTTGCGCTCGTCGCGGTCGAGCGTGTCGTAACCACCGAACAGCATGTCGGCGGCGCGGTTCCAGGCGAGCACGTCCCACCGGCGGCCGAGCACATAGGCCGGTTGGTGGGTCAGGTTGGCGAGCATGCGTTGCAGCGGCTCGTCGACGCATTCGGGTGCGGAGGATACAGCCTGCGGCGCATGGCGATTGTTGAGGGTGAAGAGATGCCGGCGTTCGGCCTCGTCGAGGCGCAGTGCATCGGCAAGGGCGTTCAGCACCTGTGCGGAGGGCCTGATGTCGCGGCCCTGTTCCAGCCAGGTGTACCAGGTGGTGCCGACGCCGGCGAGCATGGCGAGCTCCTCGCGCCGGAGACCTGGCGTGCGCCGCCGAAATCCCTCGGGCAAGCCCACCTCGGACGGCGTCAGCCGCTCGCGGCGAGAGCGCAGAAAGGCTGCGAATTCACGGCGGCGGGCTTCGAATGTGTCGGCTCTCTGGTCCATGGCGGTAATCATATCAGTATCGATACCAGGATAAAACTGGAACTGTTTGCCGTTTCCAGGCCGCGCATGATGCCGGCGCCGCGGGTGATTCAAACGCCTGCGGATCGATCAATTCAAGGAGCAGCATCATGTCTTTGCAGCATGTGGTCGTCATCGGCGGTTCTTCCGGCATCGGCCTCGCCACGGCGAAATTACTTTTGAAACAGAGATATACGGTCACCATTGCAGGCCGCGACGGTGAAAAGCTTGCCGCCGCGAAGGCATCGCTCGATGGCGATCTGCGCAGCCTCGTGCTTGATGCGGCGGAGCTTTCCACACTCGGGGAAGCTTTTGCCGGGATCGGCGCATTCGGTCATCTCGTGCTCGCGATGGGCAGCGGTCACGGCGCCGGACCTTTTGCGACGCTCGACATGACGGACCTGCTTGCCGGTTTCCAGACCAAGCTCGTTCCGCATGCAGCGGCAGCCCAGGCGGCACTGCCGCTGCTGCAGCCGGGCGGCAGCATCACCTTCGTTTCGGCGGTCAGCGCGCAGGCTGCGATGCCTGGCACGGCTGGGCTTGCGGCCGTCAATGCCGGCATCGAGGCGATGGTGCCGGTGCTTGCCGCCGAATTGAAGCCGCTGCGCGTCAACGGCGTTTCCCCCGGGGTCGTCGATACGCCGTGGTGGAGTTTCCTGCCGCCCGAGCAGCGCGGCAGCGTCTTTGCGGATTTCGCCGGCCGCACGCCGGTCGGCCGTGTCGGCAGGCCGGAGGATATCGCGCAGGTGATTGCCTTCCTGATCGGAAACGGCTTCATGAGCGGCCACGTCGTCACCTGCGACGGCGGCATGCGTCTCGGCGCCTGAGGCAGGTTTCCTGCAATGCTGAGGACAAAATTATGCAGCAATTCAAAGTGCTACAGCGTCCTCTGCGCGTCTGAAAAAACGCGCGGCCCGGTCGACCCCAACGACTGTACGGCCGCGGCCGTCCGATCGCGTGAGGAGGCGGCAAGCCTCTCTTCGGCCCTGCGGGCGATCGCTTGCAGGTCGCGCGGCTTGCCTGATAGCTTCTCCATGGCGGCGATGGCGACATCGGTTGCGAGATAATCCGGCTTGTGGCCGACGCCGCTGACGGTGATGAGTTCGGAGCCTGATATATCGCGGGCAAGGCCGCGCGAGTGCAAGTGTTCCCAGACGATCTCGTCGCTGTCACCTGTTATGATGACGGTCGGTGCGGTGATCTGCGAATAGAGCAGCGACTGCTCCTTCACATAGGCGAGCAGCCTTTTGAAATCGGCGGCGTTGTTATGGAAAGCGTTGGGTCGCAGCACCAGCGACGGCCCGGTTTTTTCGATGTAGTCGGCCGGGCGCGGATTGGGACGGAAGACATTCAGCGTGCCGCGCTCCAGCCGGCTCAGACCGAGAGGCACGACGATCGCGTGGTTGAAGAGCCATCCGACGATCGGCACGGTTGCCACATGATAGTACCAGTCGATGCCACCCGGCCATGGATGGGTGGCGGGCGCGAGGAAGAGCAAGCCCGCGGTCTTATCAGGATGACGCAGGCCGAAGGCGGCGGTGATCGCGCCGCCGAAGGAATGGCCGACGATAACAGCCTTTTCGATGCCGCGCTTCTCCATCAGTCTGGCGATCGCATCGGCCTGGCCGGAGGGGACGGCGTTCTCAGGGCCGCCGCGCTCGGAATAGCCATGACCGGGGCGGTCGACGAACAGCATTTCCGCCCGGCCTTCGAGTGCGGCGCGGAAGGCAACGACCTGGTCGAGCAAATTGCCGCTGGCGCCGTGAATGAAAACCAGGGCGGGCAGATCCGCATTTTCGGGACGCTCGATGTGGACGGCATTCATGCGGTAGCCGCCGACATCCGTCAGTTCGCCGATATTCGGATAGGCGTGTTCGAATTGCCGCGCCTTATAAGTGGAGTAACCGATGGCGGCGGCGAGCGGGGCGAGAAGAGCGGAAACTTCTGCAAGCATGATCTCAACGAGCGATAATTGCGGAACGACCTGCTGGCGGACAACCGCCATGTCGTTCCCTCCATATGCTAAAATTGCGCGGCGAGATCCGACGTCAAGATATCAGTCCAGGAATCAGGTGCGGTTGCCGGCGAGTTTTTCCGCAAGCGTGTTGGCCTGTTCCTGTGCAGTGCGCTCGGCGGGATAGACGTCGAGGAAACGCTCCCAAGCCTTCAAGGTCAGCTGATCGTTGCCGGAATTACTGAGGATCGCCGCCATGCCGGAGAGCGCGCCGAAATGGCGTGGCTCGAGATCGAGCACACGTTCGATGTCGGACATCGACTTGCGATAATTGCCCATGACGAAATTCAGCGTGGCGCGGCGGTTCCAGCTTTCGGCATAATCGGGCTTCAGCGCGATCGCCTCATCGAGGAAATCGAGGGCCGCGGGATTGCGCTTTTCCTCGATCGCCTTGTCGGCCCACTGCATCAGCAGATTGACGGTGGCGCTGCCGGAATCGTTCCATTCCATGCGGATTTCATTGGCGATGCCGCTGGCCTTTTCGGGATCGCGTTCACGCTTCAGCTGGCCGAAGAGCTGGTCGAGGTGCTGCTTTGGCGAACTGTCGGTATCCGCCTGCTCGACGATAACGTCCTTTTTCGCGGCGGCAGCGGGCTTTTCCGCGGCGGCGGCCGGAAAGGAGGCGGTGAGGAGAATGAGGGCGAGCGGCAGCGCCGCTGATGTCAAAGCAAAAAAACGCATGGCGGACATATTAGCCCGCCAGCGCCGAAGATCAAACAAATTTGACGTGATCACCGCAGCGACCCACCGGATATATCTGCCGGCGCAAGCTCACGCGGCAGGGCGATCCGGACGCGCGAAATCAGCCCTGACGAGCCTTGAAGCGCGGGTTCAGCTTGTTGATGATGTAGATGCGGCCCTTGCGGCGAACCAGACGGTTGTCACGGTGACGAGCCTTAAGCGACTTGAGCGAATTCTTGATCTTCATTTTTCTGATCCGCGATCTCTATGGGGGAATTCACATTCGCCCGTATCTTTAACAATCAAAAGCGCGCCATCGGGCGCGCTGTTTAGGTGGGGGAGCAGATACCCCGCCACCTTTTCCGTGTCAACCACATGAAGGTGTTTTTCCGAAGGCGCAGGGGTGTTTTCTCAGGCCAAAACCGGCGATTTCGGAGTCAAGGTGGTGACGTGACCCATCTTGCGGCCGGGGCGCCACTCGATCTTGCCATAGAGATGAACCAGCGTATCGGGGCGCCTCAGCCAGTCGGGAACGGCAAGGATATCATCGCCGATCAGGTTCTGCATGATACAGTCGGAATGGCGTTCAGAACTGCCAAGCGGCAGGCCGGCGACGGCGCGGATATGCTGCTCGAACTGGCTGACGACGCAGGCCGCTTCCGTCCAGTGACCTGAGTTGTGGACACGCGGCGCCATCTCGTTGGCGATCAGGCCACCATCGGCAAGCATGAAGAATTCGATACCGATGACGCCGACATAGTTCAACGCGGCAAGGATCTTTTCGGCCGATTGGCGCGCGGCGTCCGCCGTCGATGCAGAGATCGCGGCTGGAACCGTCGACGTGTGAAGGATACCGTCGCGGTGCACATTCTCGGCGGGATCGAAGCAGACGACTGTCCCGTCGGTGGCGCGCGCGGCGATGATCGAGACCTCGCGCTCGAACGCGATGAAGCTTTCGAGGATGAGCGGTACGCCGCCGAGTGCGGCATAGGCGCCATCCGGGCTGTCGGCCGCCGAGCGGAAAACCTTCTGGCCCTTGCCGTCATAACCGAGGCGGCGGGTCTTCAGCACGCCCTGGCCGCCGAAATCCTCAAGTGCCGTCTCAAGATCGGCCTGGCTATCGATCGCGTGGAAGCGGGCGGTTGATATGCCGCAGTCATTGAGAAAGAGCTTTTCGAGGAGGCGGTCCTGGGCAGCTTCCAGCGCCTTCGGTGGCGGAAAGACGGATACGTTTGCTGAGAGCCTTTCGGCGGCTGCAACGGGCACGTTCTCGAATTCGTAAGTGACGACATCGCAAATATCAGCAAGTTCGGCCAGTGCCGCCGGATCGTCGTAGGCGGCGGTAATCTGCCGGTTGGCGAGCTGGGCGGCCGGGCAGTCCGCCTGCGGCTCGAGAATGACCGTACGAAAATTCAACCGGGCGGCGGCAATGGCCAGCATGCGGCCGAGCTGGCCGCCGCCGATAATGCCGATCGTTCTTGCCGTCATAGGTTGTCCATCGGGTATTCGGCGACGGCAGCACTCTGGCGCTCGCGCCATTCGTCGAGCCGGTCGGCGATTTCTTCGTCGGAAAGGGCAAGTACGGCAGCGGCGAGAAGCGCGGCGTTGACCGCGCCGGCCTTGCCGATGGCAAGCGTGCCCACGGGAATACCGGCCGGCATCTGCACGATGGAAAGAAGACTGTCCTGGCCGGACAGGGCTTTCGACTGGACCGGCACGCCGAAAACCGGCAGCGGTGTCATCGCGGCGGTCATGCCCGGCAGGTGGGCGGCGCCGCCGGCGCCGGCGATGATGACCTTGAAGCCCTCCGCGCGTGCGCCCTTGGCGAAATTGACCAGCCGGTCCACTGTGCGGTGCGCCGAAATAATGCGCGCGTCATAGGGAATTTCCAGCGCCTCCAGCGTGTCGGCGGCGTTTTTCATGGTCTCCCAGTCGGACTGGCTGCCCATGATGATGGCGACGGGTGGTCTGTCTGTCATCGATGCTGCTATTCCCTCTCAGGCGATAATGTCAGGGATGATCTGATCTTCCAGCTTGGAGAGCCTGTCCTTGATGACAAGTTTTTTCTTTTTCATTCGCTGGATTCGCAGAGCATCGCATCCGGTCTGGATCATGGCGTTGATCGCGGCATCGAAATCCTCATGCTCCTGACGCAGGCGCGCCACCGTGAGCCTGATTTCCGCCTGTTCCTGATCGGCCATATGCATTCCCCGTTACCGTCCCTGGACCTTGTCCGATCTGGCGATGATTTCCGCAAGCTCCTATCACCAAATACGGGTAACGGCTAGTTAGTCTTGATCATGAAATTGCCATCCAGTCTTCATCTTTTGGCCTTCGACAAGCCTTCAAAAATATGTCACAGTCCGGCCGTTGACACCTTGATCCCCGACGATGTTGGCCGGGGAGGGTAAGAGGAAGGAAGGGTCATATGACTGTTCAAGCTCATCTTGAGTCACTCCAGAAAAAGCATGTCGCTCTCGAGGAGGAGTTGCACGCGCTCAGAACATCTCCCTCTATTTCCGATACGGAACTTGCCGAATGCAAGCGCCGCAAGCTGCGCATCAAGGACGAGATTCAGCGTCTTAAATCATCCGTCCACTAATCTTCCCAAGGGTCGCCGGGCGATCATCTTGCGCAAGAAGGTAAATCCATCCATTCCGCCAAGAATTAGCAAGAACCGGTGATTTGACACCATATTTGCGCCAGTCCGATGCATCCGGCATCGTGGCTGGCGCTTTTGGGTCCGCCACGTCTCGCATCGCATTCTTATGATTCACATCGTATCCCAGATCTTATGGGAACCTGCATCAGGCCCAGAACTGATCCAGCCATAAATTGAGCTTGTCGAAGCCGCGGTTGTTGACCGTATAGATGCGTTTGGTGCCTTCCGAGGTCACGGAGACCAGATTGCTGTCGAGAAGCGCCTTCAGGTGCTGTGAAACAGCTGGACGGCTGATCGGCAGGCCTTCGGCGAGCTCGTTGACCGTCCGTGGCGCGCGACGCAATTCCTCCAGCAGAAACCGCCGGTTCGGATCGGCAATTGCAGAGAAAGGGTCCGTGTTCGACATGGCGGGAACGCTACGTCAAACCGGCCGCGCCAGCAAGGAAATTGTGCATTGCAGCGTGCCGCGCTTTAGGTCTTTGTTTTTACGCATGTCGTTAGCGTAAAACCGCCGCACACTTGCGCGACATGCTTTAGCGGTTTCTACCAGCCAAGGCCCTCGCGCACGATCAGGAAGGCGGCGATCAGCGCCATCGCATACATGAAGGGATAGAAGATCTGTGGCTTCATGCGGCGCACGCACCAGGCGCCGGCAATGGTGGCGAGCGGGGCAAAGGGTAGAAGCGTCGCGGAGGTCGCAAGATTCTGGTTGTCGAGTTGGCCGAGCGCAAAATAGGGGATCAGCTTGATGGCGTTGAGGATCGCGAAGAAGCGCACGCTGGTGCCGGTATATTCGCGTGGCTGCAATTTGAGCGGCAGGGCATAGATCTGGAAGGGCGCACCGCCCGCATGAGCAACGAAGCTGCCGTAACCGGAAAATGTCCCCCAGAGGCTGGCGGCCACCGGTCGCTGGCCGCGCGGCGGGATCACCTTGTCGGCGCCCGGGCCGAAATTGTTCCAGAAATAGCGCAGGCAGAACAGGATGGTCACCGCGCCGATGACGATGCGCAGCATGTTGCCCGGAACCAGCGCCGAGGTCGCCCAGCCCAGCGCAATGCCGAAGACGGCGCCCGGCAGCATGATCTTCAGCGTCGCCCAGTCGCCATGCTTGCGCCAGATGACGAGCGAGATCATGTCCATGAAGACCAGAATCGGCAGCAGGATGGCGGCCGCCTCAACCGGCGAGACGACGAGGGCAAGGAAGGGCAAGCCGATCAGCGACAAAGCGTCGCCCATGCCGCCTTTTGCGAGGCCTACCAGCAGAACGGCGGGCACGGCGGCGTAGTAGAATG
Source organism: Rhizobium sp. SRDI969 (assembly GCF_025152725.1). Lineage (NCBI taxonomy): Bacteria > Pseudomonadati > Pseudomonadota > Alphaproteobacteria > Hyphomicrobiales > Rhizobiaceae > Rhizobium > Rhizobium sp. SRDI969. The sequence continues at coordinate 3,635,172 of NZ_CP104035.1, read as the reverse complement.
ACAAATCCTGCGGCATGCTTTCGACGTCCTCCTCTTGCAAGCCTCGTCTAACGGAACTACTCACACAAAACGAGTGCGGATCCCTCATTTCGAAGGGGAATTCGCAGGAAACGGAAAGACCTCATGACCGAACCGGAAAACCGCTGCCGCCTTGTGCTCATCGTACCTGATATCGCTGATGCCGATGAACAGGCAAAGGTCGTCGCCGACGCGCTGAAGGGCGGCGATGTCGCTTCGGTGATCGTGCCGCAATATGGGCTTGACGACGGCAGCTTCCAGAAACATGCCGAAAAGCTGGTGCCATTGATTCAGGATGCTGGAGCAGCCGCGCTCATTGCAGGCGACAGCCGTGTCGCAGGCCGCGCGAAAGCCGACGGCTTGCACATTTCCGGCAATGTAGCGGCGCTTTCGGAAGCGATCGACAAACACGCGCCGAAGCTGATCATCGGCGGCGGCAACGCGGCCGACCGGCACCATGCGTTGGAGATCGGCGAAGCCAGGCCGGACTATATCTTCTTCGGCAAGCTCGATGGCGACATCAAGCCGGAGGCGCATCCGAAGAACCTTGCGCTCGGCGAATGGTGGGCCTCGATGATCGAGATCCCCTGCATCGTCATGGGTGGCGCCGATCCGGCCTCGGCGCTCGCCGTCGCCGAGACCGGAGCGGAGTTCGTGGCGCTGCGGCTGGCGGTCTTCGCCGAGCCCGCCCGGGCACCGTCTGTCGTCGCCGAGATCAATGCGTTGCTTGACGAAAAAGCGCCACGGTTTGAGGATTGAAATCGCGCTCATGCCGATCCCACCCGTCCGCTTCCTGAAATATATCCTTGCCAGCATGGCCGTCCTCGTTGCGGCCGGACCGGATGTCGTCTTGGCGCAGGCGCCGGACAGCGTCGTCAGCCAGCCGGGCACGGCGCCGGCTTCGACCTTCCGCACCGACCGGCCTTCCGCCTCGGGCGCGGGGCCCTCCGATGGCGTCGGCGTGTTCGACCGCATGGGCGCGAAGCTGCCCGATCTGCCGCCGGAGAAGGATTACAAGGGGCCGATCGACGAGGCTTACGGTGCCTTCCAGCGCGGTTATTACCTGACGGCAATGGACAAGGCGCTACCGCGCGCCCAACTCGGTGATCCGGCGGCGCAGACACTGATCGGCGAAATCCTGTCGCAAGGCCTCGGCGTCAAGAAAGACGTGAAGAATGCTGCCTTCTGGTACGGCAAGGCGGCAGAAGGTGCCGATCCGGCGGCAATGTTCAAATATGCACTGATCCTGATGGAAGGCGAGGGCGTCCCGCGTGACAAGGTCAAGGCCGACGACTACATGCGCAAGGCGGCCGAGGCCGGCAATCCTTCAGCGGAATTCAACTGGGCGCAGCTTCTCATCGCCGACAATCCCGGCGACAAGGGACTGAAGCTCGCACTGCCGTTCTATGAGAAATCAGCCGAGCAGGGCATTGCCGATTCGCAATATGCCGTGGCGCAGATCTATGCGACGCTGAAAGACCTGCCGGAGGAAAAGAAGAAGCTCGCCCGCGAGTGGATGGTACGCGCGGCGCGCGCCGGCTTCGACACGGCCCAGCTCGATCTCGGCATCTGGCTGGTCAACGGCGTCGGCGGGCCGAAGGATTACGTCAAGGGCTTCGAATGGCTGAAACTTGCCGCCAATGGCGGCAATGTCGCCGCGCAGAACAAGCTCGCCCATCTCTATATCAATGCCATCGGCACGCCGCCCAATCCGATCGAGGCGGCGAAGTGGTACGTGCTGTCACGCCGGGCCGGGCTCGCCGATCCGGCGCTCGAGGATTTCTATCTCGGCATCGAAGAGGATCAGCAGAAGGCGGCGATCGAGGCTGCCAACAAATTCCGGCGGCGTTAGCGGCCGCGCGGTTTACTGGAGTTGCCCCAAAGCGCGCTACACACTGTTGCGCGACGTGCTTTAGAAAAGCGCGTCGGCGAAAAGATCCTCGTCGTTTTCGGCTTTGGCGATCTCGGCGAGAGCAGGGGGGCTGTCCTCGCTTGCCGGGATGATGTCGCGATGAATGTTGCGCTCCTGGACCATCGTATAGTGCTTGAAGATCTTGCGGTCGAGCGGCGCGATCATCTCGGCGAGATCGGAAATATCGGCGACATCGGTGCCGGCGACGCCTTCGAGCAGATCGGCGCAGCCGGCAAGGACTTCGCCGAGGTCATGCTGGAAATCGAGCTTGCCGATCAGCAGGCTGATCTTGGTGGCGACCTCGCGACCGTTCTCGGCGAGCACCTTCAGCTCGTTTTCCATCAGGTTGGCTGCAGAGCGGATGTTGCCGACGGCCGATGTCAGGCTCTCTCCCAGGTTGCCGGCTCCGGCATCGGCGGCGGGGGCGACGCGCCCGGCCGCGGCTTCGAGCGCCGGCAGGCCATTGACGATGGCGTCGGCGGAATCGTCGAGCTTGCCGGCGAAAATGCGCAGCTCGGCGGTGACGACGTTGATCGACCTGCCTTCTTCACCGAGGCGGCTGCAACGCAGGTTGGTATTCAAAGCCATATAGTGAATATCGGTCTTGACGGCGCGGATGTTGCCGATCGCTTCGGAGAGCTTGGCGGCCGTGCCGATCGTCGACTGGCTGACCTGGTCGGCCTGGCGGCTTGCCGCGTCGACCTGCCTGACGATTTCATGGGCGGCCGAAACGCTGGATTCCAGCGCGCGCATGAAGTTACCGCCGGCCTCGCCGCTCTCACCGCTCATCTGATCGCGCAGCTTGAGGATCTCCCGCATGTCGTGGTCGAAACTCGCGATCGTCTTGACGACGTTCTCAGAATCCCGCTGGAAATTTGCACACATGTCGCTCATCTGCGCGGCGGTCAGATGGTGAATGACGTTCTGGAGGCGCCGGCGCGCGCCGGCGTCGAGCTTTGCCCCATCCTCGCCAGCAAAGAAATCTTCAAGCAGCGAAAAAGTGGCCTGTACATGCTCGATACGCTGCCGGGTGATATCGCCGATCTGCAGGGCAGACAGCGTCGAGGCGACCTTGCTCTGCACGGCGCGGGCAATCGCGCCGACCTCGCGCGCAATGACGCCGAGATCCTTGCGGTGTTCGGCGATCTTGGCGGCATCATCACGCAAGGCCCCGGCGACGGCCGGAACGGTATCGGCATAACCCTTGGAAACGCTGGCGCCAAAGGAGGCGGCGAGCTTGACCTCCTTATCGAGACTGTCGAGGTGTGTGGCGAAACGGTTGACCTCATCGGTGCCGGAATAGATACGCTCCAGAATCTCCTGGGCGAAGCCGGCGAATTCGGCAATGCCGGCGCCGGTGATCTTCACGGTCACTGCGAAGGTTCTGAGATAACGCATCGTCTCCTGCATGTCAGCGACATGCTTGCGCAGCTCCCTGCCGGTATGCGCCAGCGAGACGAGCGCCTGCTGGCGGCCTTCCTCGCTGATCGGCAGCGCCGTCAGGCTCGCCACCGTGGCCCGAAGATCGGCACCGGTGTCGCTCGCCTCTTTATTGTCGAGCGCCGTGGTGACGCTCTCGAGCGAGCTCAGCAAGCGGTTGAGAACATCCATAACCGACAGCAGCACGGTGCCGCCTTCGAGGAAACGTTCCTCGACCTGGCCGCGGGCGGATTCCAGGGCCTGGCTGATGTCCCGTCCTGATGTGTAGGCTGCAGCGTTCGGCGATACCAGAGCGTGTGCCACTTTTATACCTTTTGTTAAAATTCAGGCAATTCCACTCTATTTTTACGGGTAGGATGGAAACGTCCGGTAAATGCGCCGGACTCGCTAGCGTTGTGATTAACGAAAGATGTTGATGGCGTGTCGGTGAAAGCCCAACGCTCGTCTTGATGATTCAACATATTGTTTTTATTTTATTTATTTCTAAATTTTGAGAGAAAAATACAACTTATCCCGGATGAGAATTGGGAGTCCCCGAGCTCGCTATACGGCAGTTTCCTACAACCGCTGTTTACCCCGCATTAACGCTGCCGTGAGAGTCCTTTTAGGGTTATCAAGTATTTCTCTGGCCCGGGAGGCTGCATTGGATACTCAAAAGCAATATTACGAATCTATAAATTTGCCGGACGTACTCAGCATTCGTAACGTGCCCGAACTATATTCCAAGCTTAACGACGTATTTCATAACCGTGATACAATCATCATCGGCATTCCCGACGGCGCGGAAGCGGATCTGAGTTTCATTCAACTCATCGAATCGTCGCGCCGCCAAGCAAAGGCCAAGGGAAAGACGTTCAAACTTTCTTCGCCGGCCAGTGGCTCCGTTCTGAAGGTACTTGAACGCGCAGGTTTCATCGAATCTTTCGATCACGAAGACGCAAATTTCTGGTTGCATAAAGAGGTGACTTTATGAGTGCAAATATCCTGACTGTCGACGATTCCGCCAGCATTCGTCTGACCACCAAGGTCACGCTGACCAATGCCGGCTATAGCGTCACCGAGGCGGTCAACGGGGCGGAGGGCCTCGCGACGGCCAAGGGCAGCAGCTTCGATCTGATCGTGACCGATCTCAACATGCCTGTCATGGACGGGCTGACGATGATCGAGGAACTGCGCAAGCTGCCGGCGCAAGCCGGCGTTCCGATCATCTTCCTGACGACGGAATCGGACGCCGATCTCAAGGCGCGCGCCAAGGCCGCCGGCGCAACCGGCTGGCTGACCAAGCCGTTCGACCCGGAAAGCCTGGTGAAGATCGTGAAGAAGGTTCTCGGACGATGAGTACGCTCGATCCCGTCGCCGTATTCCGCACGGAGGCTGCCGAATGCCTCGAAGCGATCGAGGCCGGTCTTCTCGACCTGACTCACCAGCTCGACAACAAGGATGTCGTCGACGCCGTGTTCCGCGGGCTCCACACGCTCAAGGGCTCCGGCGCGATGTTTGGCTTCGAGGCGCTCGCCGCCTTCACCCATCATTGCGAAACAGCCTTCGATCGCGTCCGCAAGGGTGAGGTTTCGGCGACCAGCGAACTCGTCGCCGCCGTCCTTGCCGCTCAGGACCATATGCGCGCCCTCGTCGACCAGCCGGACGCCGATCATGGCAATATTGGGCATAAGCTGCTGGCGCAGTTGCAGGCCGCCGTCGGCGGCAAAGAAGCGGCGCCGGCCGCTGTTCCAGTACCCGCAGCCGTGCGCGAGGCACCGGCGAAGGAGAACAGCTGGCGCATCCGCTTTAGCCTGCCCGCCAATTCGATGGCCAACGGCACCAACCCGCTCGGTCTGCTGGACGAGCTGCGCGATCTCGGCGAATGCACCGTGCGCGCCAATACCTCGGCCATTCCGGCCCTCGACGAGCTCACTCCGACGGATCTCCATATTTCCTGGGACGTGACGCTGACCAGCGAGCAGGACCGTTCGGCGATCGACGACGTCTTCATCTTCGTGCTCGATGACATGGAACTCAGTGTCGAGGAGATCGACGGGCCGACAGCGGCAGTCGTTGCTCCGGCCGATGAAAAGGCAGCCCCTGCGCCTGTCGCCGTGGCATCGGCGGCGCCCGTTCCGCCGGCGGCCGTCCCGGAATTCCGTCCCGTCGAGGCGGTTCCGGCCAAGCGCGAGGCGCCCGCCGCCGTCAGCCAGGCGAAGGCGGCCGAGAATGTCCGCGTTCCGGCCGAACGTCTCGACGAGCTGATGGATCGCGTCGGCGAGCTCGTCATCGCGCAATCGCGCCTCAGCCAGCTCGCCAGCGCCAGCACCGATATCGCGCTACGCTCCGTTTCGGAAGAAATCGAACGTCTCTCCGGCGAATTGCGCGACACGATGATGGTGTTGCGCATGGTGCCGGTCGCCACACTGTTCTCCCGTTTCCGCCGCCTCGTCCATGATCTCGCCCGCGAAACCGGCAAGGTGATCGAACTGGTGACGGAGGGCGAGAGCACAGAAGTCGACAAAACAGTCATCGAGCGTCTGGCCGATCCGCTGGTGCATCTGGTACGCAACTCGATCGATCACGGGCTCGAAACGCCCGCCGATCGGCTTGCCTCCGGCAAGATCGAAGCCGGTATGGTGACGCTTTCGGCCCGCCAGGCCGGCGGCGAAGTGATCATCTCGATCAAGGACGACGGCCGCGGCATCAATCGTGAACGGGTTCGCGCCAAGGCGGAATCCTCCGGCCTCATCCAGCCCGGCCAGCCGCTTTCCGACTCCGAGCTGCTGCAGCTGATCTTCGCCCCTGGCTTCTCGACGGCTGCCGCGATCACCAATCTGTCCGGCCGCGGGGTCGGCATGGACGTGGTGAAGAAGACGGTCGAAGCGCTCCGCGGCGCGATCGACATTGTCAGCGTGCCGGGACAGGGTTCGGAAGTGTCGCTGCGCATTCCGCTGACGCTCGCCATCATCGACGGGCTGCTGGTGCGCGTCGGTTCCGGCCGCTACGTCATCCCGCTCTCGGCGGTCGAGGAATGCCTCGAACTGTCGCTCGAGGAAGATCTCCGCTCGCGCGGCCGCAGCTTCATCTCGCTGCGCGACAGCCTGGTGCCGTTCCTGCGCCTGCGCGATCTCTTCCGCACCGGCACCAAGCCCGACGTGCACCAGAAGGTCGTCGTCATATCCACAGGCACGGAGCGCGTCGGTCTCGTCGTCGACCAGATCATCGGCGACCACCAGACGGTCATCAAGTCGATGTCGAAACTGCACAACAACGTTGCGACCTTCTCGGGCGCGACCATTCTCGGCGACGGCAGCGTCGCGCTTATTCTCGACGTCGGGCACCTGGTTGCCGCGGGTCAGCAACAGGAGGCGCAGTTGCGTGTAGCAGGATGAGTGCAAGAGCAGCAGCCGAACGATTCGACAATCACTGGAGCTATGCCGAGGAAGTCGAGGTCCTGACCTTCGATCTCAACGGCGAAACCTTTGCGCTGGAAGCCGTCATCGTCCAGGAAATCCTGGACCTGCTTCCCGAGACCGCCGTGCCGGGCAGCCAGCCCTTTGTCGCCAGCGTCATCAACTTTCGCGGCAAGGTCATTCCGCTCGCCGATCTGCGTCTCGCCTTCGGGATGGAAGCAGCGGAGGCGACGATCGACAGCCGCATCATCGTCATCGAGATCGATCTGCAGGGCGAGCAGACGCTCGTCGGCCTCAGAACCGACAAGGTGAACGAGGTGACGACACTTGCAAAGTCCGCGAGCGAGGCGCCGCCGAGCATCGGCATGCGCTGGCGCGCCGACTACATCAACTGCCTGGTGAAGAGGGGCGGAGAATTCATCATTCTCCCTAATTTGCAGGCGATTTTTTCATCGAGGCACAATGCGGCCGGAGCCGCCAGCTGATGTCGGCTGAGTTCAAATTGGAGTTAGACCGATGCGATTGACAATCAAGACAAAATTGGTGACCGCGTTCACCTTCATCATCCTCATGCTCATGGGCACCGCTGCCTACGGAATCGTCAGCCTTGGATCGCTGAACGACACGATTGGCAATCTCCTCGCCGGTCCGGCAGCCCGCCTCGACCTCGCCCAGCAAATCAACATTGCCCAGCTCGAGGCCATCCGCCAGCAGAAGAACCTGCTCACCGCCCGCACTGCCGACGAAACCGCGGCTGCGATCGCCAAGGGCAATCAGGCCCGCAAGGACTTTACCGATGCCTTCGGCCAGGTGCTGGCGCTGGCAACGGACGAAGGCAAGGCGCGCTGGGCGCGCATCGCCGAACTTTCCAAGACCTTCAATGCGGCTGACGATCAGATCCGCGACTATGTGAAGGCCGGCAATGCCGAAGGCGCAAATACGATTTCCGTGACGGCTGCGCGGGCCGCTGCCAACGATATCGACTCGACGCTTGGCGAAATCCTGGCACTTGAAAAGCAGCGCATGAAGGCTGCCGACGACGGCGCCGAGGCACAGTACACGACGACGCGCACAATGATGGTTGCCGTCGCCGCTGTCGCTCTGCTGGTCGCCGCCATTACCGCTTTCTGGATCGCCAGCACGATCAGCAAAGGCCTCAGCCGGGCCAACACCGTGGTTCGCGAAGTGTCGGAAGGCGATCTGACGAAAATGGCCGACATCACCAGCCGCGACGAAATCGGCGAGCTTCTCAGTAACGTGAACACGATGATCGAACGCTTGCGCGGCGTCGTCGCCGACGCACTGTCGGCCGCCGACAATGTCTCATCCGGCAGCCAGGAACTTTCGGCGAGTTCGGAACAGGTATCACAGGGCGCAACCGAACAGGCCGCTTCGGCCGAGGAGGCTTCTGCCTCGATGGAGCAGATGGCCGCCAACATCAAGCAGAACGCCGATAATGCGGCCCAGACCGAAAAGATCGCCCGCCAGTCGGCCAAGGACGCGGAGATGAGCGGTGAAGCGGTGACCCGCGCTGTCGACGCCATGCGGACGATCGCCCAGAAGATCGGCATCGTCCAGGAGATTGCCCGCCAGACGGATCTGCTGGCCTTGAACGCCGCCGTCGAAGCCGCGCGTGCCGGCGAACACGGCAAGGGTTTTGCGGTGGTCGCCTCCGAGGTACGCAAGCTTGCCGAACGCAGTCAGTCGGCCGCTGCCGAAATCAGCGCGATGTCGAGCGACACGGTCAAAGCTGCCGCCGATGCCGGCGACATGCTCGGCCGGCTGGTGCCCGACATTCGCAAGACGGCGGAACTGGTCTCCGAGATCAGTGCGGCCTGCCGCGAACAGGATATCGGCGCCTCGCAGATCAACGAGGCGATCCAGCAGCTCGACAAGGTGACACAGCAGAATGCCGGTGCTTCCGAGCAGATGTCGGCAACCTCCGAGGAACTCGCCTCCCAGGCCGAAGAGCTGCAGACGTCGATTGCCTTCTTCAAGGTCGATACGGCAGGCCATCGCCAGCATCGCGTGCCGGCCGCCAAGGTCACGGTCCGCAGCGCGGCTCCCGCCGGCCGCAAGCCTATCTCCAAGAAGCCGGCTGCCAATAGCGTCGCCGGCCAGCAGGCGCGGGCGAAAGGCTTCGCTCTCGATCTCTCCATGGGCGGTCCCGATGACGGGGACGCCGAATTCAAGGAAAGCGCATGATCATGGCCACGACATCTCTGGAAGCGCAGTTCGTGACCTTCAGCCTCGGCGAGGAGATTTTCGCCGTACCGGTTGAGGTGGTGCGGGAAATCCTCGACTATGCGGAAGCTTTCAAGATTCCGAATGGTCCCGACTATCTGCTCGGCCTGCGCGACGTGCGCGGGCAGGGCGTGCCGACAATCGATCTTCGATTGAAGCTCGGCATGACGAAGACCGTGCCGACGCCGCACACGCGGGTGCTCGTCCTCGACGTGCCAATGGAAAGCCGGCTCCTGACCCTTGGCCTCGTTGCCGACCGCGTCTTCGAGGTCACGCCATTCCGGCGCGAGCAGATCGAGGCTGCGCCTGATATCGGCGTGCGTTGGCGCTCGGACTATATCGCCGGCGTCGTTCGTCGTGAAAACGGCTTCGTCGTCGTCATCGATCTCGCACGGTTGCTGTCGCGCGAGGACGCCTCGGCACTGCAATCAGCGGCCTGACCGCATCAACTCGGAGTATTGCGTTCTATGAGCATGGCAGCGGTGGAAACCCAATTGCCGGGCGACCGGATCAGCAAGCGCAATTTCGATAAGCTTGCCCGGTTCATCTACGATTATAGCGGCATCAAGATGCCGTCGACCAAGCTGACGATGCTTGAAGGGCGGCTGAGGCGCCGCCTTCGCGCAACCAACCATGCGACCTTCGACGATTATTGCGACTTCCTCTTCAATCATGACGGCCTCGACCAGGAAACCGTCTACCTGATCGACGTGGTGACGACGAACAAGACCGACTTCTTCCGCGAAGCCAAACATTTCGACTATCTGCAGACGGTCGCGCTGCCAACGATCGCCAATAGTGGCGTTCGGACCATCCGCACCTGGAGTTCGGCCTGCTCGACGGGAGCCGAGCCCTATACGATGGCGATGGTGTTGGCGGAATTCGCTGAAAGCCGCAATAACGTCTCCTACAGCGTGCTGGCCACCGACCTTTCCACCGATGTGCTGCAGACGGCGCGCCGGGGCATCTATCCGGAAGATCTTATCGCGCCGGTGCCGTGCAACCTGCAGCGCAAATATGTGCTGACGGCCAAGCAGCCGGGTCGGCGGGAGGTGCGCATCACGCCGAAACTGCGCAGCAAAGTCGGCTTTGCCCGCATGAACCTGATGGACGAGAAATACCCGATCGGCGAGTTGATGAACGTCATCTTCTGCCGCAACGTGCTAATCTACTTCGACAAGCAGACTCAGGCCGGCGTGCTCAACCGCCTCTGTGCCTGCCTGGCGACGGGCGGCTACATGTTCATCGGCCATTCCGAATCGATCACCGGCTTCGATCTGCCGTTGAAACAGGTCTCGAATACGGTGTTTCAGCGTATCTAAAGCGCATCGCGTCATCCCAAAACCGCTGCGCACTTCTGGACGGCATGCATCAGGGGCATTCATGGCTAAGAAAATCCGCGTCCTTATCATCGACGATTCCGCGAGCATCCGCCAGACGCTGACCCATGTGCTGGAGCAGGATCCCGATATCGAGATCATGGCGGTCGCATCCGATCCCTTCATGGCGGCGCGGAAGCTGCAGGAAGAGATCCCGGATGTCATTACGCTCGATGTGGAGATGCCGCGCATGGATGGCATCACCTTCCTGCGCAAGCTGATGGCGCAGCGGCCGATCCCCGTCGTGATGTGCTCGTCACTGACGGAGGCGGGATCGGAAACGCTGCTCCAGGCACTGGAGGCAGGCGCCGTCGACGTCATCCTGAAATCGAAGATCGGCGCCGCCGACAGCCTTTCCGACGACGCGATGCGCATTCGCGAAGTCGTCAAGAGCGCCTCGCATGCACGGCTTTCCAACGTCCGCCGCGCCGCCGGAACTATCCGCTCCGCTTCGGCGGAGGGGCCGGCCAAAAAACTGACGGCGGATGTGATGCTGCCGCCACCGACGGGGCGGGCCATGGCGAAGACGACGGAGATGGTCGTCTGCGTCGGCGCCTCCACCGGCGGCACCGAAGCACTGCGCGAGTTCCTGGAGGAACTGCCGGCCAATGCGCCTGGCATGGTGATCGTCCAGCATATGCCGGAGAAATTCACCGCCGCCTTCGCCAAGCGGCTGAACGGGCTCTGTGAGGTAGAGGTCAAGGAAGCCGGCGATGGCGATCCGGTGCTGCGCGGTCATGTGCTGATCGCGCCCGGTGACAAACATATGCTGCTCGAGCGCCAGGGTGCGCGCTACTATGTGAGTGTGAAGACCGGGCCGCTGGTGTCGCGCCACCGGCCTTCGGTCGACGTGCTCTTCCGCTCGGCGGCGCGCTCGGCCGGCTCGAACGCCATGGGGATCATCATGACCGGCATGGGCGATGACGGCGCGCGCGGCATGCTGGAAATGCATCAGGCCGGCGCCTACACGGTGGCGCAGGACGAGGCGAGTTCCGTTGTTTTCGGCATGCCGAAGGAGGCGATCGCCAAGGGCGGTGTCGACCGAATCCTGCCGCTCGATCAGATCGCTCGCGAAGTGCTGATGACACAGCAGAAGTTCTGAGATCGATTTCGACGAAACGGAGCATAGCCGCCGGTTTCCGGCACCGCAGGGCAGCCATGCGTGGCTCCCCTTGAAATTTCCGCGATTTTGTGGTCTTGAGGCCGCCAATCAATGCAGCGCTGCATGTCTTGCATGTTCAGGGACACTTCCCGCCCCTGGCAGCGCGCACCTCGTATCAGTCCCAAGGAAAATGCCCGATGGCTCGTTCAGCTCTTCTCAATGTCATGGTTCAGGCTGCCCTCAAGGCAGGAAAGTCGCTGGGGCGTGATTTCGGCGAAGTGCAGAACCTGCAGGTTTCCGTGAAGGGACCGGGCGACTTCGTTTCCACCGCCGACCGCAAGGCCGAAAAGATCGTCAGGGAAGAGCTGCTCAAGGCGCGTCCGACCTATGGCTTCCTCGGCGAGGAAAGCGAAGAGATCAAGGGCACGGACGGAGCGCATCGCTGGATCGTCGACCCGCTCGACGGCACGACGAACTTCTTGCATGGCATCCCGGCCTTCGCTGTCTCGATCGCGCTCGAACGCAACGGGGAGATCGTTGCCGCCGTCATCTTCAATCCGGCGACCGACGAGCTCTATACCGCCGAGCGCGGCGGCGGCGCCTTCCTCAACGATCGGCGCCTTCGCGTTGCCGCGCGCCGGGCGCTGTCGGATTGCGTCATCGGCTGCGGCGTGCCGGCGCTCGGCAAGCGCAATCACGGCAAGTTCCTGGTCGAGCTTCGCCACGTGATGGGCGAAGTGGCGGGCATCCGCCGCCTGGGTTCGCCGACGCTCGATCTTGCCTATGTTGCTGCCGGGCGATTCGACGGCTTCTGGGAAGCGGAGCTTGCGCCGTGGGACATGGCAGCCGGCATCCTGCTCATCCGCGAAGCCGGCGGTTTCGCCACCGACTGGGACGGTGGCGCAACGATGCTGGAGAGTGGCACGATCGTCGCCGGCAACGAGATCATCCACAAGGCGCTGATCGAAGTCGTCAAGCGGCCGGTTCCCGCCAAGTGACCGAACGAAAATCTGGCTGTTGTAAAGTCACGGTTTTCGCCCCGGCATACTTCAATTCGGCACAATGTTGCTCTAGTCTCCGCCAGCAGTGACTCCGGAGGCAGCGACCCTATGGAAAATGTGAATGTGGCGGAGATCGGCTCCACCGAAAAGACGGCGGGCACTTATGCCTACAGGCTTTCGAGCCCAATGCCCTTCCTCTGGACGATGCTGCTTTTCCTCGTCATCGTCGGGTTTATCGCCGCCATCCTCTTCCGGCAAACGCAGACCGCCTTCATGCACAATCCGGGCCTCAACGGGTTGATCGTCGGCGTTCTCGCGGTCGGAATCATCCTTGTTTTCAATCATGTACTGGCACTTCGCCCCGAGGTGCGCTGGTTCAATTCGTTCCGCGCCGCGGGCAGTGCCGACAAGGTCAACCGCAATCCGCGGCTGCTTGCGCCAATGCGGGCACTGCTTGGCAGCCGCAAGTCCTCATTGGCGCTGTCGACGACGGCGCTGCGCTCGATCCTCGATTCCATTGCCACCCGCCTCGACGAATCGCGCGATGTTTCACGCTACCTGATCGGCCTCTTGGTCTTTCTCGGCCTGCTCGGCACCTTCTGGGGCCTCATTGGCACGATCGGTTCGATCAGCGTCGTCATCCAGTCGCTCGATGCCGGCTCGAACGGCACGGGGGACGTGCTCTCGGCGCTGAAGGAAGGTCTTTCCACGCCGCTTTCGGGCATGGGCCAGGCCTTCTCCTCCTCGCTGCTCGGCCTTTCAGGTTCGCTCATTCTCGGCTTCCTCGACCTGCAGGCAGGCCGCGCGCAAAACCGCTTCTACATGGAGCTGGAAAACTGGCTGTCCTCGGTCACGGATGTCGGCTCCGATCTTGCCCCGGCTCTCGACGCCGTTTCCGGTGCTTCCTCGGACGACATGCGCGCGCTCTCCGATTATTTGCGCAAGGTCGCCGAAGAGGGGGGCGCCGGCAGCCAACGTTCCGTCGCCGCTATGGCGAGCCTTGCCGAAGGTATTCAGGGCCTCGTCAAGAACATGCGCAACGAGCAGCAGATGCTGCGCGACTGGATCGAGGCACAGCAGGACGAGGCGAAGGCGATGCGTCGCACGCTCGATCGGCTTGCCGAACGCATCGGCGTCCAGGAGCGCGGAGGGGAGAGGGGGGAGCGCATGCGCGACCGCGCCGCCAGCCATGCGGAAAAGAGCGAGGGCAAGTAGGCCATGGCTCTTGCCCGCAACCGGCGCCGCGAACGCACGGTGGATTACTGGCCGGGTTTCGTCGACGCGCTGTCGACGCTGCTCATCTCGATCATGTTCCTGCTGACGGTCTTCGTCGTCGGGCAGTTCATCCTCAGCCGCGAGATCACCGGACGCGATGAGGTGCTCAATCGCCTCAACAGCCAGATCAACGAGCTGACGCAGCTTCTCGCGCTCGAAAAGGGCAGCAACCAGGATCTCCAGGACTCGGTCGCCAACCTGCAGGCGTCGCTTGCCAGTGCCGAAGGCGACCGTTCGCGGCTGCAGGCGCTGCTGAATGCCGGTTCGGGCGGCCAGGATGCGGCGCAGAAGCGGATCGGCTCGATGACGCAGGAGCTTGACGAGCAGAAGCAGGTGAGCGAACGGGCGCTCAGTCAGGTCGAACTGCTGAACCAGCAGATCTCAGCGCTTCGCAGCCAGATTGCCGCCGTCGAAGCAGCCCTTCAGGCGTCGGAGGAGAAAGACCGGGTCTCGCAGACCAAGATCGCCGATCTTGGCAGCCGCCTCAACGTAGCGCTCGCCGCACGGGTGCAGGAGTTGAACCGCTACCGTTCCGACTTCTTCGGCCGTCTGCGCGAGATCCTCTCGGATCGCGAGAATATCCGCATCGTCGGCGACCGGTTCGTCTTCCAGTCGGAAGTGCTGTTTCCCTCGGGTGGTGCCGATCTCAACCCGCAGGGGCAGACCGAGATGGCCAAGCTTGCCGCCGCCCTTCTCGATCTCGCCAAGGAAATCCCGCCGGAGATCAACTGGGTGCTGCGCGTCGACGGGCATACCGACAATGTGCCGCTTGCCGGAACGGGCCGCTATCGCGACAATTGGGAGCTCTCCTCGGCGCGCGCGATTTCGGTCGTCAAGTTCCTGATCGCACAGGGCGTGCCGGCCGATCGGCTGGTTGCCGCCGGCTTCGGCGAGTTCCAGCCAATCGCGCCGGGCGATACGCCGGATGCGCGCTCTACCAACCGCCGCATCGAGCTGAAGCTGACCGAGAAGTGATTACAGCGCCGTGCGTCTTTGAAGACGCGCAAACGACGCTATAACACTTTGAAAGACTGCATAATTCCTCAAATCGATTCCGATTTAAGGAATTATGCAGTGGGCTGCCATTACCGCTGGACGGTCTTTAACCGGCCGGCGAGAAAGTTGCGTACGGCGGGGCTGTCGCTGAGGCCGATCGCCGTCATATAGGCGTCGGCCGCGGCGGCCTTGTCGCCGGCTTGCGCCTGAAGATAGGCACGCACTGCCCAGTAAGGCTGATAGGCTGCGACGTCGCGCCGATCGAGCTTGTCGAGCTGCTCCAGCCCGGCAGCGGCGCTCGAGGCCCTGCCGATTACAGCAGCCTGGCTGACGCGTGCACCCAGCGTCGGCTTCATCATCACCAGCGCCGCGTAGAGCGTCGTCAACGCCTGCCAGTCAGTCGTTCCTGACAACCGGCGCGCCGCATGCACGGACTGGATTGCAGCCTGGCACTGGAAGGGGCCGAAACGGTCGAAGTTTCCGGCTTTGCGCAGCAGCGCATCCGCCTCTGCAATCATGATCGCGTTCCACGCGGCCGTATCCTGCTCGTCCAGCGGCACATATTGGCCGTTGCTGTCGCGCCGGGTGCTGCGGCGGGCTTGGCAGTGAAGCATCAGCGAGAGGAGGCCTATCGCCTCCGGTTCGTCCGGCAGCACCGCCAGGAGCGCACGGCCGAGCCAGATCGCCTCGCCGGCCAGCGAATGGCGTTCGTTCTCCCCGTCGAGCCCGTCCCATCCGAGACCGTAGGCGGCGTAGATCGCCGAAAGCACGGCGGCGAGCCGCCCGGGCAAGTCGGGGCGAGGGGGGACGGCGAAGGGAATGCCGGCGTCGCGGATCTTTGCCTTTGCGCGCACCAGCCGCTGGCTCATTGCCTCTGGTGCGACGACGAAGGACCGCGCGATGGTCTTTGCCTCGATGCCGAGAACGGTCTGCAACATCAACGCCGTATGCACGGAGCTGTCGATGGCGGGATGGGTGCAGGCGAAGAGCAGCTTCAGCCGCTCATCGGGAAAGACGGCGTTGCCGGCTTCGTTCATGCGTTCCTCCGCTTCCTCGAAGGCGACCGATATCGTCGTTTGCGCATTGGCCTCGACGGTGCGGTGGCGGGCCGCCTGCATGAGGTTGCGGCGGGCGGCCACCAGCAGCCAGGCTTCCGGATTGCCGGGAACACCGCGCTCCGGCCAGACGCGAAGCGCCGAAGCCAGCGCTTCCGACAACGCATCCTCTGCCGCCGGCACGTCGCGCGACCGGGCGGCGAGGAAGGCGATCAGCTTGCCGTAGGACTGACGCGCCACCTTTTCGGCAACGCGTCCGGCATCGGGCGGCATTGCCGCCTCACATCTGCAGGCGCGGGCGCACCTCGACCGAACCCTTGTCAGAGATCGGGACGCGGGTCGCCCATTCGAGCGCGGTATCGATATCGGGAACATCGATCAGATAGAAGCCGCCGAGCTGTTCCTTGCCTTCCGGATAAGGCCCGTCCTGAACATCGTGTTCCTCGCCTTTGCGGCGCACGATCGTGCCGGTCTCCGGGCCAGTCAGCCCGGCGCCACCGGTCATGATCCCCGCCTGCACAAGCGCCTTGCTGTAGGCGACCCAGCCGTCGCGATAGACGGGATCGCCGCGGCGGGCGAAATCTTCGGCGGCTTCGCGAATGATGAGAGCATATTGCATGGAGAACTCCTGATCTCGTTGTTGCGTTGATCCAGGCATGCCGGCCGGATTCTCCATCCGAAACCTCCTGCCCGGCGGAGCGGCCCGGCTTTCGGGATATCCGTTCCGTGACAATGAGACGCGGCCACCCGTCGTTTCGACATGGCCTCATAAAAAATATGCAAAAAGAGAAATGGCGCAGAAAGTCGGAAGCAAGCGTCCGGGCTCAAGGGCGCCGGCGCTGCTCAAGGGCGCGAAAGGGCAGGGCGGCAGTTCAGGCCGCCGCTGCCGGTCTGCTCAGGACTCGGCCTTCGTCTGGTCGACTACCTCGGCGCTTGGCGTGTTCTTCTTGATGGATTCGATGGCACTCATGGCGGACGCCTTCGCCTTGTAGCCCTCGGACGAGAACATGGCCTCCCCGTTCGATGCCTTGAAGCGGAACCGGAACTCGCCGGCCTTATCCTTATAGACTTCGAATTTATACATAGATGTCTCCCGAAATCCCAAATCGCTGAATTGCAACCATCAGCTTAGCGGAGGCTAGATCAAAATGGCGAGCTTTTCCACTGCCTTAATAAGAATTGGGTTGCCAAGCGTCCAATTGCCACCGTTTCCATTGCACGCAAGTGAAGGAGGGATGCCGGTACATGCTCTTTCACATTACTCCATCTGGATATTCGCGCCTTTGACGACCGGCCCCCATTTGGCGAGTTCGGCCTTTACATGGGCAGCCAGTTCGTCCGGCGTCGAGCCGACGATGGTGGCGCTGAATTCTTTCATGCGTTCAGCGACGGCAGGGTCGGCAAGCGCCTTCTTAGCCGAGGCGTTGAGACGCGTTACCACCTCATTCGGTGTCTTGGCCGGCGCGAAAAGCGCATTCCAAGTATAGGTCTCGTAACCTGGAATGCCCGACTCGGCGACAGTCGGCACGTCGGGGAAGGAGGGTGCACGCTCGGCCGTGGTCACCGCCAGCGCCCGCAGGGTGCCAGCCTTGATGTGGCTCGACGAGGAGGGCAAATTGTCGAACATGATTGGCACCTGGTTGCCGATGACGTCGTTCAATGCCGGACCGGCGCCCTTATAGGGTATGTGCTGCATGCTGACACCGGCCATGGATTTGAAGAGTTCTCCGGAAAGATGCAACGGCGTGCCGTTGCCCGATGAGGCGTAGCTGTATTTGTCGGGCTCGGCCTTCAGCAGGGCGATCAGCTCCTGCACGGTCTTTGCCGGCAGTTCCGGATTGACGACCAGCACGTTCGGCACGACGACGAGCAGCGAGACCGGCGCAAAATCCTTTTCGGCGTCATAGGGCGTCGATTTCAGGATGAGCGGATTGAGGGCGTGGGTCGCGACCGTGCCCATCAGGATGGTGTAGCCGTCCGGTTCGGCGCGGGCGACGTTACCGGCGCCGAGATTGCCGCCGGCGCCGGCGACGTTCTGGACGATCACTTGCTGGCCAAGATCCTCCGACATCTTCTGCGCAACGATGCGAGCGAGGACATCGGTTGAGCCGCCGGCCGCGAAGGGTACGACCATGGTGATCGTGCGATCGGGAAAATCCGCAGCAGCGGCAGACGCGCCGACGGCAAAGGCCGCAAGCACAGCGAAACCGAGCGCAAGGCCCGTACGTCGCGTTATATCGGAAAGCGCCATTCCTATCTCCTCCCAAGGATTTCAGCCGCAATATCCCCACCCCCGGGGAATGAAGAGGTTAGGGCGGGACGCGCGAAAGACAACCGCGGAGATGTGCGGCGGGTTCAGACTTTAGTCGCTGTCGGCCGGAGAAGTAGCGCCGGCTATTTCGCCGCGGCGAGCACATCCTCATTGGCGGCGTCGAATTGCAGCCGCGCCAGCCGCGCATAGAGGCCGCCATGGCGGATCAGGCTCTGATGCGTGCCCTCCTCGACGACGCGGCCCTGATCCATGACGAGGATGCGGTCGGCCTTCAGCACGGTCGCCAGGCGATGGGCGATGACGAGCGTCGTGCGGCCGTCCACCAGGCCGTCGAGCGCCTTCTGCACCAGCGTCTCGCTTTCCGCGTCAAGCGCGGAGGTTGCCTCGTCGAGCAGCAGCACCGGCGCGTTCTTCAGGATGGCACGGGCAATGGCGATGCGCTGGCGCTGGCCGCCGGAGAGCATGATGCCGCGTTCGCCAACCTCGGTCTCGTAGCCCCTGTCCAGCCGAGCGATGAATTCGTCGGCCTGCGCGGCAAGGGCTGCAGCGCGGACCTCGTCACGCGAGGCGCCGGGACGGCCGAAGGCGATGTTGTCATGGATCGAGGCGGCAAAGATGGTGACATCCTGCGGCACGATGGCGATGCGCTGGCGCAGCTCGTCGGGCGTCGTCAGCTGCGCATCGACACCGTCGATCCTCACGCTGCCCTGCTGCGGATCGTAAAAGCGCAGCAGCAGCGAAAAGACGGTGCTCTTGCCGGCACCGGAAGGGCCGACAATGGCGACCGTCTCGCCTGGCGCGACGGCGAAGCTTAAGCCATGTAGCGCCGATTTGCCGGGGCGCGAGGGATAGGCGAAGTGCACGCCTGAAAATTCGACGCGGCCGCGGCTGGGCGAAGGAAGCGGCTCAGGGCTGGCGGGGGCTGTGATCGGCGAGACCTCGTCGAGAAGCTCGGTCAGCCGGTCTGCGGCACCGGCTGCCTGCGAAAGTTCGCCCCAGACCTCCGACAGCGCGCCCAGCGAACCGGCGGAGATGACGGCATAAAGCAGGAACTGGCCGAGCGTGCCGGCCGACAGCGTGCCGGCGAGCACGCTGTGGGCGCCGACCCAGAGCACGGCGACGACGCTGCCGAAGATCAGCGTGATGGCGATCCCCGTCAGCAACGCGCGCGAGCGGATGGCGGCGCGGGCGGCCTCGTAGGCGGATTCGACGGCAGTGCCGTAACGCGTCGCTGCGGCATCTTCGCCGTTGAAGGCCTGAACCGTGCGGGTCGCGGCGATCGTCTCGTTGGCGAAGGCGGAGGCATCGGCGAGCGTATCCTGGGCGGCGCGCGAACGTTTGCGCACCGAGCGGCCGAAGGCGACGAGCGGGAAGACAATCAGCGGGATCGCTCCGATGACGAGGCTCGAAAGCTTCGGCGAGGTGACGATCATCATGCCCATGGCGCCGATACAGAGGATGAGGTTCCTGAGCGCTACAGAGGCAGTGGCGCCGACGGCGGACTTGATCTGCGTGGTATCGGCGGTCAGCCGCGAGACGATCTCGCCGGACTGGTTGACATCGAAGAAGGAGGGCGACAGCCTCGTCACATGGGAAAAGACATCGCGGCGAAGATCGGCGACGATGCGCTCGCCAATGGTGATGACGAAATAATAGCGCAGCGCGCTGGCGACCGCGAGCACGATGGCCATGACCATCAGCATGGCGAAGTAACTGTTGATGAAGCGACCATCCGACTGGGTGAAGCCGTGATCGATCATGCGACGCACGGCGAGCGGCAGCGCCAACGAAGTGACGGCGGCAAGCGCCAGCGACATCAGCGCACCGGCCACCATGGCGCGATAACGCATGACGTAGGGCGTCAGCCTGCCGAGCGGCCGCAGCGATCGTCTTTTGTTTTCCTCAGCCCGTGCCTGCTCTGCCAAATCGTCTCCGATCGCCCGCAGGACCCGCGCAATGCGGCCTGTAGGCTCTTGTTATCTAGGCGTCCTTCATGTATAGGCACCGCATCCTAATGGGAAGCCGTAGCCATCACGACTGCGGCTTCATTTATTCAATCGGTTCGGTGGCTGCAACTGCATGCGGCAATTTGAACTCCGGTATCGCAGGAAGATTGTTATGAAGGCAGGCATCCATCCCGAATATCACATGATCAAGGTGGTCATGACCGATGGCACCGAATACGAAACCCGCTCGACCTGGGGTTCGGAGGGCGCTGTCATGAACCTTGAAATCGATTCCAAGTCGCATCCGGCCTGGACCGGCGGCAACCAGCAGCTCATGGACCGCGGTGGCCGCGTCTCCAAGTTCAACAAGCGTTTCGGCGGCCTCGGCCTCTAATCGCTTCTGCTCGACGGAATTCGAAGAGAGCCCGGTTACGCCGGGCTTTTTGCGTTCGCAATGCCCTACTGCGCCACGCGTCTTTTCAGACGCGCAAAGGACGCTCCAGGGATGCCGGTGTTCAGAGGCAAACAAAAAACCGGCCGCGTATAAGACGCAGCCGGTCTGTTTCGAAGAAGTCTGCAGATCCGGTCAGTTGTTGCCGAAGGCGGTCTGCAGCAGGGAAAGCTGAGCCTGGACGCTGTTCTGATTATCATGAACGATCACGGCTTCGGACGGGCGGTAGATCTCGCGGTCGAGCAGGGCAATGCGGTTCTGCAGACGCAGTGAGCGCTCGACGAGGTCGCGGAAGGATTCCGGCAGGTCGCCCCAGCCGGGCGCAGCGCGGTCGACGTTGAAGCCGTCGAGACGGACCTTGTTCTTTTCGGCCAGTACCTGGTCGCGGGACATTTCGCCATTGTTGACGGCGCGCTGCAGCAGCAGCCAGGAGGCCATCTGCATGAGGCGGGTGGTGAGACGCATCGATTCCGCGGCGTAAAGGACCGAGGCCATCCGCGGCAGAACCTTGGAGGCGGCGCGGCCCTGGCCGTCGAGGTAGGCGGCAGTCTCTTCGACCAGCGACATGCCTTCCGCGTAAAGTGCTTTGAACTGCGAGGATGCAGCGGCGCGGCCTGCAAAACTGATCGTGTTCAATCCAACTTCCGACATCGCAATAGTCCCTGTTTGCACGCAGCTACATATATTCAGGTAACGCCGGCACCGACGGAAAAGTTTCCGGGCCCCGTCTTTATGACTTTAAGATGGTATCATTAGCTCAAATGCGCAAGCCGTTTCTTAAGAAAGGGTTAATCTCCACAGTTTCGTGGAAGTGCGCCGGCCATAGGAAAAAGAAGAGCCGCAGACGCGGCTCTCAAGGTAAAACAGGGAGAAAAATCAGACCAATTCACCGCTTGGAAAACTGTCTGAGATCCAGAGAAAATCCGGATGAATATAGTAATACCTTATAAAGCTTAATATTTTATTAACATTGTGCTGAATTAAGACTTGAGGCGGTCCGTTTTATCCACCTATAACCTTGTTTTCGGAGTTTTGGCGGGTTACGAGCGGAAGAAGCTTTCCGCCGCGCGCCGCCCGGAGGCCTTGCGAGTGGCCTCAGCCTCGAGACGGGCGATCTCCGTCTTCAGCAATTCCACCCGCGCCTTCAATTCGTCGACCGAAAGCATAGAGAGATCGGCGCCGATCTCATGGGCGACCTTCTTCTGCGGCCGGTCGTCATCGATGAAGCTCATGGGTTCGTCCTCCGTTGGCTGCATATAGCTTGTTACGCAACTCCCGGCAAAATCGCTTCGCAGTTTTGCTGGAATTGCTCCGGAGCATGATGCCGAAAAGTGTGATCGGCTTTCGGACGACATCACGCTCTCACTACATAATGTAGAACAGGATCCAGATTTTAGGCCGACCCGGCCTAAATCATCCTTTTCTAGCCGAACTTTACAGCAGGATCGTCGCTTTCGGGAGACTTTCCGGTTTCCGGAGGTTTGCTGGTGCCGCGGTCGGCAAGCGACATGCTTTGCGGTGTCAGCATCGGCGAGGTGCCGGTCGGGATCGTCGTGTAGGCGTCGCGGTCGCTGGCGGGGATCGCAGCGCGGATGCGGCTTCGGATGATGGCGTAAACGGTGATCAGCACATGGGCGATGGCGGTGACGAGGAAAAGCGCATGCGGGGTGATCGCCGACATGACGGGACCGCTGATCGTCGGGCCGATCACCGTGCCGATGCCGTAGAGCAGCAGCAGGCCGCCGGAGACCTTGACGAAGTCCTCCGACGCCGCGAAGTCGTTCGCGTGGGCGACGGCGATCGGATAGAGCGTATTCGCCACTGCGCCGTAAAGGACAACGAGCCCGATCAGAAAGGCGGGGGACGTGGGGTGAAGCAGAAAGATCAGCAGGCCGGCAAGGGCGGCGATCCCCGACATGGCGGCGAGCACGTAGCGCCGGTCGATGCGATCGGAAAGCCGGCCGGCGGGCAGCTGCATCACTGCGCCGGCGAAGATGGTGGAGCTCATCATGACGGCGATACTGGTGTCGGAAAGGCCGGCGCCGGCACCGAAAACGGCGCCGAGCGTGCCGTAGGCACCGTTAGCGATACCGACGAGCAGGATGCCGAGGCAGGAGACCGGCGAGTTGCGATAGAGCGCCGGCAGGTCGAGGCGCACTGCCTTCAGCGGCTGCGGCGAAGCGGCGGTCGACAGCGTCGTCGGCAGCATGGCGATGCAATAGAAGATGCCGCAGATCATGAACAGCACCGGCGTGCGCACATCCTCGAGCGGGATCATCATCTGGCCGCCGACGACGCCGAGCAGTGTGATGCCGATATAGAGCGAGAAGATCGCGCCGCGGCTCTCGTTGCTGGCGCGCTCGTTCAGCCAGCTTTCGATGATCATCGACGTGCCGGCGGTGGAGAAGCCGGTGACGGCGCGCAGAACCACCCACCAGACCGGATGAATGATGATGCCGCTGACCAGCGCGATGATGGCGATGATCGAGATGAAGCCTGAAAAGGCACGCACATGGCCGACGCGGCGCACGATCTTCGGCGCAACCAGGCAGCCGATGACGAAGCCACCGGCCCATGAGGTGCCGAGCAGGCCGAGCGTCGTCGTTGCGTAGCCTTCGAGATTGCCGCGCACAGGAAGCAGGATGCCCTGCAGGCCGTTGCCCATGAAAAGGAAGAGCGTGCCAAAGAGCAGCGCGGCGACGGACAGCAGATTTCTCTTCATTTCCCCAGACTCGGTCTTAGCGATTTGCAATGAGATAAGGCAGGACCTGCTTCAGCCCAGCCTCAAGATGATTGATTGTGCCCCGGAATGTCTTTACGGCGTGTCGAGATCCTCTTGTTCGCGCGGAAAAATGTCCGTCCTGTGACATTCCGAAAAACGGAAAAAATAAAGCATGACAAAGCTGATAGCCTTGCTGCTCATCCTTGCCATGGCGATACAGGTGATCAAACCGCTCGGCCTTCCCGGCCTCAGGCGGCGGATGGATTTCTGGAAGCTCGCGCTGATCGCTTTCGCCGTCTGGGCAGTGGCTCTGCTTTCGCGCGATTTCCTGATGTAGCCCCTGGATTACATATAACCCAGGGGCGACGACCCGATCCGGGATCGTCAGTCTTGCAAGCTAATTTCTCCGCGCATGACGGAAACGCAGCCTCCCGAGATGACCACATCGGTGACGATGCCGTCGGATTTCACGACATCAAGAGTGATGACGCTGCGGCGGCCCATTTCGACGCCCTGTTCAATGGCGATGCGGACGTTGATATCGACCTCGGGCGCAAGCGAGACGAGATAGGCGCCAAGCGCAGCTGACGCGCTGCCGGTTGCCGGATCTTCGGGCACGTTGTCGAGGGGCGCGAACATGCGGGCGCGAATCTTCCATGGATTTTCGGCTGTTCGCACATAAAGGAAGAGCGAGAAGTCGTGGCCGCTGGTCGTCTGGCGGCCGGCAGCTGCCTGAAACCCGGCAAGGTTCGGGCGGGTAGCGGCCAGCGCTTCGAGCCCGTTCAGTTCCGCGACGGCGAAGTTCAGGCCGACCGAGGCAAAGACCGGGGCATGGGTGGTGCTGACGATGACGCCGGGGTCGAGTGAGACGCAGCCGGCGACGGTTTCCTCGGCGATGGTATCGCCGATCGTCAGCGGCTGCGGCGCGCGGATGGAGGCAGCAGTAACCTTTCCGCCGCTGCGTTTCAGGTTGACCTCGACAATGCCGGCCTTTTCCTCGAAGCGCAGCGTATCGCCGACCGGCTTGCCGAAGATCTCCGCCTGCTGGCCGAGCACATAGGCCGTGCCGACGTTCGGGTGGCCGGCGAAAGGTATTTCCATCGTCGGGGTGAAGATGCGCACGCGGGCGGAATTCTGAGCGTCTTCCGGCGGCAGGACGAATGTGACTTCGGAATAGTTGAACTCGGTGGCGATCTTTTGCATCGCCGCGTCGCTCAGACCGCGCGCATCGGAAATGACGGCAAGCGGATTGCCCTCGAAGCGGGTGGAGGTGAAGACATCGACGGTGACATAGGAGAGGGTGTTCATGGCGGCTCCTGTTGTGACAGGGCGCTATGAGTAATCACGGTTTTTCGCGGAACGAAGCAGTTTCTTGTCGCCGTGACAATGAGGGGAAAGGAAAGGGCTGAGGGCAGGAAGCTGCGTTTGCCGCTCCCTGCCTATCTCGAACGTGAAAAGTCACGCGGCCTTTTCCAGGTCCTTCTTCCAGTTGCCCTTGGCGGCGAGGCTGTTCATCTCGGCGCGGTGGGTGAATTCGCGCTGGCCGGCGGCGACATTTTCCTGCTTGCCGTTCCAGGCCTTGAGCGCGCTGTCCTGCAGGGCGCGACCGTAGGAGAAGGTGACGAACCAGGGCAGGTGGCCGATGGCATTGATCGCCGAAAGGTGGGCTGTCGCTTCTTCGGTCGTCTGGCCGCCGGAGAGGAAGGCGATACCGGGAACGGCAGGCGGAACGGTCGCCTTCAGCACCTTGACGGTGCGTTCGGCAACTTCCGCGACCGAGGCCTTGCGAGCGTTCTTGCCGTCGATCACCATGTTCGGCTTGAGGATCATACCTTCGAGATTGACGCGGGCGTCGGCGAGTTCCTCGAAAACGATGCGCAGCGTGAACTCGGTCACTTCGGCGCAGCGGTCGATATTGTGGTCACCCGGCTTGCCGTCCATCAGGCATTCCGGCTCGACGATCGGAACGATCCCGGCCTCCTGGCAGAGTGCGGCATAACGAGCAAGCGCCTGAGCGTTGGCGCGGACGGAACCGCGGGTCGGCAAGGTCGGCGAGATGGCGATGACGCCGCGCCACTTGGCGAAGCGGGCGCCTG
Source organism: Rhizobium sp. SRDI969 (assembly GCF_025152725.1). Taxonomy (NCBI): domain Bacteria; kingdom Pseudomonadati; phylum Pseudomonadota; class Alphaproteobacteria; order Hyphomicrobiales; family Rhizobiaceae; genus Rhizobium; species Rhizobium sp. SRDI969. The sequence continues at coordinate 3,609,865 of NZ_CP104035.1, read as the reverse complement.
CTTCATAATATCTGGCAAGGCGTTCGCCGAGACCGTCGAGGCCTTCGGTGATGGTTTCATCGGGATATTTAGCCATCGGCTTGGCGCCGGTATCGACCTTGATGCCGGGAATGGCGCCGGCGGCGCGGATGATATCGACGAAGGGCGTGCCGTCCGCAGCCTTCTGGAACAGCGTCTCTTCGAAGAGGATGACGCCGGAGATATATTTCTTCATCGCTTCGTCGGAGCGGAAGAGCATTTCGCGGTAGTCGCGCCGGCTCGTTTCGGTCGATTCGAGATTGATCGCGTCGAAACGCTTCTTGATGGTGGAGGTCGATTCATCGGCGGCGAGCAGTCCCCGGCCGCCCGTAACCATCTGCACTGCAATGTCTTCCAGTCGTTCGCTCATTTCGTTCTCTCCACAACAATAAACATCGGCACTTCAGGAATATAGAATGCGGATAACAGAAGTTTATAGGGAGGAAAATGCAAGGCTAAGTCATTGAAACGATTGAATTCAATTCAATCGTTTGAAAGTTGGGATTTTTTTCGTCCTCTGAGCAAAAGACCGCGGAAGCTTCTTTTCTTCCGCGGTCTATCCACATGTAAAATCTGCGCAATCAGTCTTGGTGCCTATTTAGCAGCGTTGAGGACGGCGACGCCGGGAAGCTCTTTGCCTTCCATCCACTCAAGGAAGGCGCCGCCGGCGGTCGAGACATAGGTGAAACCGTCGGCAACGCCGGCATGGTTGAGCGCGGAGACGGTATCGCCGCCGCCGGCAACGGAGGTGAGCTTGCCGGCTACCGTGCGCCCAGCGGCATATTTCGCAGCAGCGACGGTTGCAGCATCGAAGGGTTCGATCTCGAAGGCACCGAGCGGACCGTTCCAGACCAGGGTTGCGGCGCGCTCGATCCAGGCGTTGATGGCCTCGACGGACTTCGGGCCGACATCGAGCACCATGGCATCGGCGGGAATGGCGTTGATATCGACCGTCTCGTTGGCGGCGCCCGCCTTGAACTCGCGGGCGATCACGCCATCCTCCGGCAGGATGATGGCGCAGCCGGCAGTGGCGGCCTCGATCATGATCTGCTTGGCGGTTTCGGCGAGATCATGTTCGCAGAGCGACTTGCCGACGTTGGTGCCGCGGGCGGCGATGAAGGTATTGGCCATGCCGCCGCCGATGACGAGCGCATCGACCTTCTTCACGAGGTTCATCAGCAGGTCGATCTTGGTGGAGACCTTGGCGCCGCCGACGATCGCAACGACAGGGCGAGCCGGATCGCCGAGGCCCTTTTCCAGCGCCTCCAGCTCGGCCTGCATGGTGCGGCCGGCATAGGCCGGCAGGTGGTGGGCAAGCCCCTCGGTCGAGGCATGGGCGCGGTGGGCGGCCGAGAAGGCATCGTTGACATAGATGTCGCCGTTGGCGGCAAGTGCCTTGGTGAAGTCGGGGTCGTTCTTTTCCTCGCCCTTGTGGAAGCGGGTGTTTTCCAGAAGCAGGATATCGCCGTCATTCATTGCGGCAACGGCGGCGGCGGCGGCCTCGCCGATGCAGTCGGAAGCCGTCAGCACGGCATGATCAAGCACTTCCTCGACGGAAGGGGCGATCAGCGACAGCGACAGCTCCGGCGAAGGGCCATCCTTCGGCCGGCCGAAATGGGCCAGCAGGATCACCTTGGCACCCTTTTCGGACAGTTCGAGGATCGTCGGCGCCACACGCTCGATGCGCGTCGTATCGGTAACCTTGCCGTCTTTCACCGGGACGTTGAGATCGACGCGGACGAGAACGCGCTTGCCGCTGAGGTCGGAAAGATCGTCGAGGGTCTTGAAAGAAGGCATGGGGAGGATCCTGTCGTGGTTGGCGAAAGTTGCGCCGAACATAGCAAGGATCATTCGAGACGCAAGGCGTTCAACGGCCGTTTTCGCGTGTGCCTTCGTCGCGTCCGGCTGGCGCTTTCGGCGTGCTTTCGGAGGCTGCGGTTTCCCGGTTCCGGCGTCCGTTCAGCCGGTCGCGGATGCGCTGGATGATGTCCTTGAGATTGATGAAGATCGGCAGCGTAATTGCTGGTTCGACCGCTTCGAGCGACATGCCGACGGAGGTGATGTGGTCGTGCTCGTCGAGATCGCGGACGATGAGGATAATCGAGCCGAGGCGGACGCGGTCGGCATAATCGGCCTTGCCGCCGAGGCGCTGCCGCATCAATTCGGCGATCGTCAGGCCTTTTTCGGATTCGTTGAGCAGGCCGGGGCCATAGGCGGCGTCGAGATCGGCGGCGGGGCGGGCGGGAGAGAGCGCGAAGGCGCCGAAGAATTCGGCATCGTCATCATCGACAGGCGCACGGCTAGCGAAAAGCCGGTCGAGCAGCCGGGAGTAGCTCGGCACGATGAAGAGGTAGACGAGATCGTTCTCGCGCAGCCGGCCGGCATATTGATAACGCATCGACTTGCCGTCGCGGATGACGAGCGAGGGCGTCGCCCAGCGCGGAATGCGCTCGCCGCGCAGCACCGGGCTATCCTTGATGACGCGATAGGAGAGCAATTCGTGGTGGGCTGCGCCCGGCAGGTCGACCTCAACCTTGTCGACAGCGCCGATGCGCGGCGGAATGATCAGCCCGAGCTTCTTGGCGACGGGCTTGATCGTCCAGCCCTGGACGAGCAGCGAGACCAGCACGATGATGAAGGCGGTGTTGAAATAGATCTGTCCGTTCTCAAGCCCACCGAGGATCGGCATGATGGCAAGCAGGATGGAAACGGCGCCGCGCAGGCCGACCCAGGCGACGAAGCCGATCTCCTGCTGCGTGTAATCGAAGGGAAGCAGCGACAGCCAGACCGCCAACGGCCGGGCGACGAAGATCAGGAAGAGGGCGAGCAGGATGGCCGGCACGATGATGACAGGGAATTGCGACGGCGTGGCGAGCAGGCCGAGCACCAGGAACATGATGATCTGCGCCAGCCATGTCATGCCGTCCTGGAAGCGTTTGATGGTGCCGATCGCCTGCATCTTGCGGTTTCCGGCGTAGATGCCGGCGACATAGACGGCGAGGAAGCCGCTGCCGCCGACTGCGCCGGTGAAGGAGAAGACGAGAAGGGCGAGCGCCAGCACGAAGATCGGCGTCAGGCCGCGATCGGTATCGAGCTTGCTGACGATCAGCACGATCATCATGCCTCCGAGCAGGCCGAGGATGACGCCGAGGCCCATCTGCTGCACGAACATGGCGAGCATGCCGATATTGATGCCGGCATAACGCTCGCCGCTTGCCAGCACCTCGACGAGGGCGATGGTGAGGAAGATCGCCATCGGGTCGTTGGTGCCGGATTCGACTTCCAGCGTCGAGCGCACCTTATCGCGGATATTGATGCCGCCGATGCGCAGCAGGAAAAAGACGGCGGCGGCATCCGTCGATGCGACGATCGAGCCGAGCAACAGGCCTTCAAGCCAAGTGAAATTCAAAAGCCACATGGCGGCCAAGGCAAAGAGCGAGGCGGTGATCAGCACACCGACCGAGGCGAGCGCCAGAGAGGGCACGGCGGCCAGCCGGAAGGCCTGCATCGGCGTGCCGAAGCCGGAATCGAAGAGGATCACGGCCAGCGCGATGGAGCCGAGAATATAGGCGAGATAATTGTTGCTGAACTCGATGCCGAGGCCATCGACGCCGGCAGCAAGGCCGATCATCAGGAAGAGCAGCAGCAGGGGAGCGCCGAAACGGAAGGCGAGCAGGCTCGAAAAAGCGGCAAGAAGCACGAGTGCCGTCGAAACCAGCACCACGATATAGAACGCTTCCATGCCCACCCCTTTCCATCGACTGCTTCGCGAACACAGCCGCACCCGGCCGATCCGCCTTTATTCAACCCCTCCGTCACGCGCGGCGATCCATCAGTAAACGGCAAAACGTCAGAGAAGGGTAGGCCTTGCGGCTTAACCTCGTCGCGATGCTGCATCATGCTGCTGAACGGCCGCCGGACGGCCAACCGACATGGAATGCTACGGGAGAAAGTCTCTATAAAGAATGTATAGGAAAATCAGGCGAGAGCAGGGCAAAAGAGACAGGCACGGATTTTTCCTGCCGGTATCTGCGAATGGCAAGAACATAAAACACGCTCCTCTTTTCACGCGGCCCGCTTGCCCTGTCCGGGAAGAATGGATTGCATGGGCGGGTGCGGAGAGCGGGGAAAATGAAGGCTGAGATATTTCGATATCGGGTGGAAGTGCCGGCCGCCCAGCGAGAGCAGCCGGCTATAGTTTTGCGCCAGAAGCGGCCGACCCTTGCTCTGCTATCCCAACACCGCCTGAAGTATGACGATCGCGAGAAACGAGAGGCCAATGAACGCGGCGACCCAGATGACCAGGCGATTGGCCCTTGCCAACACGGCAGGTCTGACGTCCCGCTTGGGGTGAAACCGCTGCCGCCGCTTGAGAGTGGTGTGGGACAAGCGCTTTTGTGCCTCTGCCATTTATCACCTCCCTTGGCTCACTAGCCATTGTGCAGCGCTGTGCATTTCCTCAATCTAGCACGCTTGGCCAGCGGATTGCCAACCCGTGATCATCCTTGCGGCCAAGGAATTCGTCGACGATGGTTTCGTGTAGAGACGCCTATCGAATTCGAACCCGAGTAGCGTCAGCACCGCCATCCTGTCCTGCGAACGGCGGCGTCATATCGAACCCGCCGCTTCGATATGACTTCGAAACCGGAAAAAGATGCGGATCGTCGATCAGTCTTCGACGGTATCGTCTTCGCCAGCGGTCAGATCCGCGACCGGGACGAGGAACACGACGAACTCGTCCTCGATGGTCCGTTCAGGATCATCGTCGAATTCATAGGCGTGCTCGACTTCGCTTGCTTCCTCGGTGGTCGCCTTGCGCAGGCTCAGGGCCGCTTTGCGGTCCCAAAGAGGCCTGCCTTCGGATTCCAGGACGGTCAGATCGTCGCGAAAGTCTTCCGCCTCGAAGAAATGCGTCGCTTCCTCGTGATTTTCCGAACGAAAACTGGCAACGGCACGGCCGGCGATTTCAACGGTAAAGTAATCCATCCATCTCTCTCATTTTCATCCGGGCGACAGTGTTGCCGCACGGTATTGGCATTCCGCACCTGGCCGGTGGCCGATGCGGCGTGAGGAAACTGGGCATTTTGGAATGTCCAGGGTGACGTATTCTAGCAGATCTCATCCGGGCAATGGATGAAAAGATACCAATGCGGGGGCGGTTTCGTTCGGAGGCACGGCAACAAAAAGCGGCCCGGTTTCCCGGGCCGCTTGTATGTCGATGCCTCAAGAGCGCTCAGATGAGCTTGGCGAAAGCGACTGCCGTGTCGGACATGCGGCTGGAGAAGCCCCACTCGTTATCGTACCAGGACAGCACGCGCACGAAGTTGCCTTCCATGACCTTGGTCTGATCGGTTGCGAGGATCGAGGAGTGGCTGTCGTGGTTGAAGTCACGGGAGACGAGCGGCTCGTCGGTGTAGCCGAGGATACCCTTCAGCTTGCCGTTGGCAGCGGCCATGATGGCTTCGTTGATTTCACCAACGCTGGTCGCCTTCTTGGAGACGAACTTGAAGTCGACGACCGAAACGTTCGGTGTCGGAACGCGGATCGAGGTACCGTCGAGCTTGCCTTTCAGATGCGGCAGAACGAGGCCGACTGCCTTGGCTGCACCCGTCGAGGTCGGGATCATGGAAAGGGCGGCCGCGCGGGCGCGATACAGGTCCTTGTGCATCGTGTCGAGCGTCGGCTGGTCGCCGGTGTAGGAGTGGATGGTGGTCATGAAGCCGTGGTCGATGCCGACGGCGTCGTCGAGAACCTTCACGACCGGCACCAGGCAGTTGGTGGTGCAGGACGCGTTGGAGATGACCAAGTGCTCCTTGGTGAGCTGGTCATGATTGACGCCGAAGACGACCGTCAGGTCGGCACCATCGGCAGGCGCCGAGACGATGACGCGCTTGGCGCCGGCTGTCAGGTGAGCGGCAGCCTTGTCGCGGGCGGTGAAGATGCCGGTGCATTCCATGGCGATGTCGACGCCGAGTTCGCGGTGCGGAAGCGTTGCCGGATCCTTGATCGCCGTGACCTTGATCGGCTTGCCGTTGCCGACGATGATCGTGTCACCCTCGACCTTCACCGTCGCCGGGAAGCGGCCGTGGATCGAGTCGTAGCGCAGCAGGTGGGCGTTGGTTTCAACCGGGCCGAGATCGTTGATGGCGACGACTTCGATGTCGGTACGGCCGGATTCGACGATGGCGCGAAGGACGTTGCGGCCGATGCGGCCGAAACCGTTGATGGCAACCTTGACTGTCATGTTCATTCACTCCCGATAGAGTAGGGCCCGATAGCGAGGGCCTGGAATTGAGGAGATGGAGAGCGCCTCAAGGCGCCCTCATTAAAGCTTTGCTTCCGCGGCCGCAACGACGGCGTCGGCGGTGATGCCGAAATGCTTGTAAACTTCCTTGACCGGGCCGGAAGCGCCGAAGCTCTTCATGCCGATAAAGGTGCCTTCCGGTCCGATGAACGCATCCCAGCCTTCGCGAACAGCGGCTTCGACGGCGATCTTGACCGGCGAGTTGCCGAGGATTTCCTTGCGATAGGCTTCCGGCTGCTCGAAGAACAGTTCCGTGCAGGGAACCGATACGACGCGGACGGTGACGCCCTTGGCTTCGAGTGCCGTACGAGCCGCAACAGCGATTTCGACTTCGGAGCCGGAGGCAAAGATCGTCACCTTGGCGTCGGCATTGCCGGCGAGGACATAGGCACCCTGTTCGCACAGGTTCTTTTCGCTGTATTCGGTGCGGGCTGCGAGCAGGTTCTGACGCGTCAGAGCGAGGCCCGAGGGACGGTTATGCGTCTTGATGGCGATCTGCCAGCATTCCGCCGTTTCCGTGGCGTCGGCCGGACGGAAGACCATCAGGTTCGGGATGGCACGCAAACCGGCGAGCTGTTCGACGGGCTGGTGCGTCGGGCCATCTTCGCCGACGCCGATCGAGTCGTGCGTCAGGACGTGAATGACGCGGATGCCCATCAGCGAAGCAAGGCGGATCGGCGGGCGGCAATAATCCGAGAAGATCAGGAAGCCGCCGCTGTAGGGGATGAGGCCGCCATGCAGCGCAATGCCGTTCATGGCAGACGCCATGCCATGCTCGCGGATGCCCCAATGCATGTAACGACCGGCGAAATCCGTCGGGGTGATCGAATGCATCTGGCTGGTCTTGGTGTTGTTCGACGGCGTCAGGTCGGCGGAGCCGCCGAGTGTTTCCGGCAGGAAGCCGTTGATGACCTCGAGCGCGTCTTCCGAAGCCTTGCGGGTCGCAACCGTCGGCTTGGTCTCGGCGAGCTTCTTCTTGTATGCGCTGATTGCGGCGTCGAAGCCTTCCGGCAAATCGCCTGCCATGCGGCGGATGAACTCGGCCCTGGCCGGAGCCTTGGCGAGGCCATCTTCCCAGGACCCGACGAGGTCCACCGAGCGGGCGCCGGCCGCACGCCAGTTGTCAAGGACGTCCGACGGGATGACGAAGGGTTCGGCTTCCCAGTTCAGCGCCTTGCGGGTGGCCGCGATTTCCTCGGCGCCGAGCGGGTTGCCGTGGACCTTGTGGGTGCCCTGCTTGTTCGGGGCGCCGAAGCCGATGGTCGTCTTGCAGGCGATGAAGGTCGGGCGGTCGGACTCATGGGCAGCTTCGATCGCGTCGGCGATAGCGGCCTGATCGTGACCGTCGATCTCGATGGTGTTCCAGTGTACTGCCTTGAAGCGGGCGATCTGGTCGGTGGAATCCGACAGCGAGACGGCGCCGTCGATGGTGATCGAGTTGTTGTCCCAGAACAGGATGAGCTTGTTCAGCTTCAGGTGGCCGGCGAGCGCGATGGCTTCATGGCTGATGCCCTCCATCAGGCAGCCGTCGCCGCAGATCGCATAGGTATAGTGATCCTGGAGATCGGAGCCGAACTCCTCGCGCAGCTTGCGTTCGGCAATCGCCATGCCGACGGAATTGGCAATACCCTGGCCGAGCGGTCCAGTCGTCGTTTCGATGCCGCTGGCATGACCGTATTCCGGATGGCCGGCGGTCTTTGAGCCGAGCTGGCGGAACTGCTTCAGATCTTCGATCGTCATGTCCGGATAGCCGGTCAGATACAGCACCGAATAGAGCAGCATCGAACCATGGCCGGCCGACAGCACGAAGCGATCGCGGTTCGGCCAGTGCGGCTTCTTCGGATCGAACTTCAGATATTTGGTGAACAGGACCGTCGCGACGTCAGCCATGCCCATCGGCATGCCCGGGTGGCCGGAGTTCGCCTTTTCAACGGCGTCCATGGCGAGAAAACGGATCGCATTCGCCATCCGGTCGTGTTGTTCGGGAGAGGTCATGGCTTTTCCGCAAGCTCCGGGTGTCGGGGGATGGCCTCGAGCCTCCAAGACCATCGAGTGAAAGCGGCAGAGACATAGCAGTTGGGACGGGCAAGTCAATAAATGGCAGGTCAAATCCGGGCGGGCAACGGCGATTTTTGACATTTGATCGCGCGATTGTACAAATGACGAATCTGATGTGACGAGCCTATGTAAAACGCTCATCCACAGGATAGGCCGGCGGACAGGTGACGGGATTTATTGACGGGCCGTCGGCGAGCTGCATATCCTTTTGAAATCGCAGGGTCGGCGCGGAGTGCCGATTCGCGGATCCTGCGCGGGAATCGGAAAGGCATGATGCCCACAGGCAAAACCATGGAAGCAGCGCTCAACGAGTTGAGACAGGCGATTTCGAGCCTCGAAAACGCCGTCGACATGCGCGTCGAGCGGCAGCGCGAGCAGGGCGAGATCGAAGGCGAGGTGCGGCGCGTGCACGCCGACCGTTCCCGGCTGGCGCAGGAGCTCGACCAGGCCGAATTCCGCGCCAACCGGCTGGAAGAGGTCAATCGCGAGGTATCGCGGCGGCTGGTGACGGCGATGGAAACGATCCGCGCGGTTCTGGATCGCTGATAGAAAGAGTTTGGCATGGCGCAGGTGACGGTAACGATCGACGGCAAGGCCTATCGCATGGCCTGCGAGGAAGGGCAGGAGGATCACCTGAGCGATCTCGCCACTCGTTTCGACAGCTATGTCGGCCATCTCAAGGGCCAGTTCGGGGAAATCGGCGATCTCAGGATCACTGTAATGGCCGGCATCATGGTCATGGACGAGATTGCCGAGCTGACGCGCCGCGTCGCCGGGCTGGAATCCGAGCTCGAGTCGCTGCGCGGCAACCGCGATACGGTGCTTGCAGCGACCGCCCGAACCGAAGAAAATCTTGCGGCAGCGCTGAGCGAGGTGTCGAGCCGAATCCGCGGCATCACCGACAAGTTGAATGGCCGGTCTGCTCCCGAACTCAATTGATCTCAATTAAATAGGGGCGGGCTTCCGTCGCCACTGGCGCGTCGGCGCAAACGACCTTATATATCGCCATGCGGTCTGCGCCTCTCGACAGGAACCACAATCCCTGGGGCCATACTCGATCCAAAGGGAGCTGTCCCTGGCCAGGCCCGTGGGCCTGGACACACGGCGCCCACCTACGTTTGTAGGCACCCAGGATCGTAAACATCCATCGGTGGTCGTGGATCGCACCTTTTCCTTTTTATCGTCGGCAGGAAACCCGGATTTGGCGGGCGAACGCGTCTACAGCGCCGCGCGTCTTTTCAGACGCGCAAAGGACGCTGTAACACTTTGAATGGCTGCATAATTTTGTCCTTAAATCGGTATCGATTTAACGAATTATGCAGCTTGCGCGTCCACCTTTTTGCGCGTCCGTTACTTCTTCAGGCCTGGAAAGGTGACCTGGAAGACCTGGAACATGGTGTCGACGTCGGCACCGCCATCCGCCTTGTAGGCGGCGCCCACCTGGAAACCATCCTGCGTCAAGAAGTCGTTGTCATTGGCGACGAACAGGAAGTAGTCGTCCGGCAGGTTCGGGTCGAGAACGCTCGCCAGACCCATGGCTTCCCATTTTTCCGATAGATTGTTCTTGTCGTTCGGTGCGCCGTTGTGCAGGCCGAAGCGGGCAAGCTCGACCTTGTCGTTGAGGTCGATGAAGGGCGTCGGCGTTGCCGGCGTCAGCGAGGGATCGACGACGCCTTTCGGCGCGATCGGCTTGCCGGCGTCGAAATCGCTGCCGGCGATGTCGGTCGCGGCGGAAACGTCGACGATACCGACCTTGCGGTAGAGCGAGGTGTCGCCTTTCAAACCCTGGCCGTTGCCGCTGTCGCGGGCGAGCATCAGGAAGGTCTTGTCGGACAGGGCGACGATTTCGCTCTCGGCGGCGATCGTCGTCTTGTCCTTGGCGTCCTTGAAGACCGGCAGCGACACGACATATTCGTGCACCAGTTTCAGGTGATCGGGATCGGTGGCGTCATAGATCATGGCGCGGGTATTCTGGCGGGTCGAGCTGGAATCGCCGCCGTCCTGGCGGGCGGCCGATTGCAGCACTGATATGATGAACTTACCATCAGGCGTCATCGACATACCTTCGAGACCCTGGTTGTTCTGGCGGCCAGTCTCCGGATCCTTCGGGTCCGGAGCGGATGCGCCGGGGCCGGGATTGTTGGAGGCAAAGCTCAGCGCGCCCTTGCGCATCGGCAAAAGTGCCTTCGGCGGCTGCGTGGCCGACAGCAGGTGGCCGTCGGCCGAAAAGTGGTAGATGTAAGGACCATATTCGTCGCTGACGAACATGGTGCCGTCAGCCATGCGGATGATGGCTTCATTGTCGAGTGCGATCTTGCCGTTTACCGCTTGCGGCAGCGGCGGAAAATCACCGGCAGCGGGGCGGACGCCGGATTCCGGGTCGAGACCAGTCATGTCGCCACCCTTGTCGTCGACGAAGAGCATGGAATCGACGAGCTTTGCGTCGACGCCAGACTGTTCCTTGCCGGCCCCGGGTGTCGCACCCGGAGCGGTCGGCTTCAAGCCGATCGAGATGGTGTTCAGGCGCGGCCGGTAATCGGCGGTGCCGACGGCGTTGTAACCGCGATCGGGCAGCAGGTAGAGCGTGCCCTTGTAGCCGGCGCCGTCGCGGCTCCAGGCGGCGGGATCGACCGCCATGCCCGAGCCGGAACCAAAGGTCTCGCCGAATTTGTCACGCTGGTTGGCCGCAATGCGGCCAATGCCGACGAGGCCCTTGTTGACGAAGATGAGGCCACCGACGGTGGCGGAATTCTCGGCCATTGCGACGACTGGCAAGGCGGCGGATGCGGGTAGAACCGCGGCGAAGAGCCGCAATGCGTATGGTCTGACATTCTTCATGGAAATACCCTCTCGGTCAAAAGCGCTCTCGAAACGGCTTCCCGCCCGCAGGCTGGACACCGCTTCAAATGACACCCCCGCCTTGGATTCGATTTCCCGATGGCACAACACGCCCTGGAATTCTTCGCCCCATATCCCCGGCAGACGGTCTATGACGGGATCATGATATCTGGATGACGCTTTTCAGCGAAAAGGCCATGCCGAGAGGATGTCGGGCTTTCGCATGGCCGCATTCCAGCTCGCGCTCTATCCGACCGGATAAGGCCCTTCGGCAAAGACCTCGTCGTGGTAGCCTTTAGAGCCGACGTCGAGTGCCAAGGGGCTTCGCCACTCCCTGTTGTCGCGCAGGCAGTCGAGCACGAAACGGAAGTCATATCGCGGCTGCCAGCCGAGTTCCCGTCTTGTGCGTTCGTTGACATAGACGCGGTCGAGCGCCGGAAACATCTTCCAGCCGCGTGATGCGTAGAGGGCGCCTGCATCCGGGAACAGTCGTTCGACGACGTGAGGCGCGTCGCGTCTGATCTCGGCGAGATCACTTGCCGAAAACGGCGTCGTGGCCGAGACGATGTAGCGGCCAAAGCCGATTGCCGGCGCCTTTTCGAGCGCCAGCAGATGGGCGGCGACCACGTCGCTGATATCGACGCGGCGGTGAAGAAGCTCGTTGGCCTGGGCATTCTCTGCCGAATAGCCGTTGCGAATGTCAGGATCGTCGTCGTTTTCGGGAAAGAAACGCAACGTCCTGAGAATGACCACCGGCAGGCCGGACTTGCGGGCGAAGAGTTCGCACAAGCCTTCGGCGGCGAGTTTCGTTATGCCGTAGATGTTTTTCGCGACGGGAAGCACGTCCTCGGTCACCCATGCCGCCGGTTCGCCGGCAGCCGGCGTCAATGCCGCACCGAAGGTGCTGGTGGTGCTGGTGAAGACGAAGCTTGCGACCTCCGCAGCGACCGCTTCCTCAAGCAGGTTGAGTGTGCCGGCGATATTGGTCTCGAGGAAATCGTAATTGCCGTGGGTCGCCACATGCGGCTTGTGCAGCGTCGCGGCATGGATGACGTGGCTGATGCCTGACATCGCCTGCCTGATGAAGGCGCGATCATTGATCGAGCCGACCATGTCGGTGAAAGCCGAGGGCTTGATATCGATGCCGCGCACCCAGCGGCTTTCCGCCCTCAAGGTCCGCATCAGCGCCTCGCCGAGATGGCCGGCACTTCCCGTCACCAGTATCGTCATCACATCGTCTCCTGACCCTTCGGCGGCGGACGCTATAAAGACTGAGGTTTCCAGACAACGCATAAATTATGCATGGGGATGCAGGAAAGCTTGAGGCTCAGCCGATGGTCGTGACAAGGCGGCCGGTGCTGCCGTCGGAAAGCATGATCCGTTCCCAGGTCACGCGGCCGGCGGCGATCGGCAGCAGCGCATTGCCGTTGGCGCCGGTATCGAGGGTCAGCGACGAGAGCCTGCCCGCATGCCAGCCGCGCTCCTCCAGCGACTGCTCGGCGGCGGCGATCTCGGCGGAGGCGTAGGAGAACAGAGAACGGCCGAGAAAGGCGCCGAGTGGCGCCCGCCACTCCGCTTGCCGCGGGCGAGAGGCGGATAGCAGCCGGTGGGTGCGGTCGCAGATCAGATGCACCGGCCGGACGGAATCCTCGATCAGTCGCTTCAGCGCTGCATCGACTGCTGCATGTCGGGGCGAGGCGAAAATCCGTTCCAGCTTGACGGCCTGTTCGGGCGACAGGCTGAGCTGATCGCGCTCCCAGCGCGAGACGGTCGCCTGGTTGACGCCGAGGAGTTCGGCGAGATGTCCCTGTTTCATGCTGCGCAGCAGGCGCATGCGGCGTATGCCGGCTCCCGATATCGTCATCTGTCTGATCCCGTGCCGTTTTGGCAGCATAAGGCTTCGACGGATCGGGCGGCAAGATGGTTTGACAGCCGGGTCATTATTCGGGCTGACCTTCCAGGTCGCCTTTCAGCCGGTCGAGGATAGAGAGCGCATGGCCGGCATAGGTGCTGATCCAGCGGTCATAGATGTGCTTGATCGGCAGGCTGTTCAGGTGGTTCCAGCGCTCGCGACCTTCCTTCCTGGCGATGACCAGGTCGGCCTCCTCCAGCACCTTCAGATGCTGCATCACCGTGCAGCGGTCCATCTCCGGAAACATCTCGCAAAGGTTCCCAGTGGTTCGGGGGCCATCCTTGAGCAGATCGAGGATGTCGCGGCGGCGATGATGCGCCAGCGCCTTGAAAACCGGGTCGTCGGTTGATTCGCTTGACATGTTATATTTTTATAACATAATGATGCCAGGCACAATGGAGAAGAGGAGAAGTATCATGTCTCTCGGAATCCGCGTTTCCGGCCGCATCGGCCGTCCCGTCGCAGAGGTGTTCGATGCCGTCGTCAATCCGAAGAAGCTCAGCAGCTATTTCACCACGATCGGTGGGGCGAGCGCGCCGCTCGTGACGGGCACGACGGTGACCTGGTGGAAGGATGCGCCAGTCGAGGTCGTCGAACTCGTGCCGGAAAGCCGCATCGTGCTGCGCTGGGATGGCGGCACTGGCGGGGACGAGGCAAGATACAAGACGCTGGTGGAGATGACCTTCAAGCCGCTGGAGGATGGCGGGACGCTGGTGACGATCGCCGAGACCGGCTGGCGCGAAGACGATGCCGGCCGGCGCGGCACCTATCTCAATTGCGAAGGCTGGACGCAGATGCTCTGCTGCATGAAGGCTTTCGTTGAATATGGCATCAATCTGCGCGAGGGCATGTTCCTCAGCGAAATGAAGGGTGAGCCGGCCAGCGCGCCGGACATTTGACGATACGTCGATCTCAGCGAGGTCGGCGGTGCAATCGTCGCATTCGCCGATATCACCGAGACTTTGCTTGCCTGTCACACTGCGGGTGCTAATTTCCGGAGTCGATACTTCATTTCGGTTTCCAGGAGATTCATTATGCAGCTTGGCATGGTTGGTTTGGGCCGCATGGGCAATTATATGGTCCAGCGCTTGATGCGGGGCGGTCACGAATGCGTCGTTTACGACGCCAGGCCGGAAAGCGTTGCCGAGCTCGCCGGCCTCGGCGCGATCGGCAGTGCTTCGCTCCAGGAGTTCGTCTCGAAGCTCAGCCATCCGCGCGCGATCTGGCTAATGCTGCCGGCAGCGATCGTCGACAAGGTGCTGGCGAGCCTGATGCCGCTGCTTGAGAATGGCGATATCGTCATCGACGGCGGCAACTCCTACTACCACGACGATATCCGCCGCGGCGCCGAACTCATCACCAAAGGTATCCATTATGTCGATGTCGGCACCAGCGGCGGCGTCTTCGGCCTCGAGCGCGGCTATTGCCTGATGATCGGCGGCGAGAAGGGTATTGTCGAGCATCTTTCCCCAATCTTCGCGACGTTGGCGCCCGGCGTCGGCAAGACGGAGGCCTCGCCGAACCGGAGCGCTGAAGCGGCTGCAGCCAGCACGGCGGAACAAGGCTATCTGCATTGCGGCCCGCATGGCGCCGGTCATTTCGTCAAGATGGTGCATAACGGCATCGAATACGGCCTGATGGCCGCCTACGCCGAAGGTATCAATATTCTGAAACATGCCAATATCGGCGCCGCCTCGCACGAGGCCGATGCGGAGACCGCGCCGCTCGCTCATCCGGAACATTTCCAATATGATTTCAACCTGCAGGATGTCGCCGAAGTCTGGCGCCGCGGCAGCGTCATTACCTCCTGGCTGCTCGATCTCACGGCCGATGCGCTGCATGCCGATCCCGCACTTTCGAAATATGCCGGCCGCGTCTCGGACAGCGGCGAAGGCCGCTGGACGATCATGGCGGCGATCGACGAAAGCGTGCCGACGCCGGTGCTGAGCGCTGCGCTCTACGGCCGCTTCTCCTCGCGCGATAACGACGAATTCGCCAACAAGGTACTGTCGGCGATGCGCGCGGGCTTTGGTGGCCACGTGGAAAAACCGGTCGCGAAATCCTAAAACAATAAAAAGCGCTACTGCGCCATGCGTCTAAAAAGACGCGTGGCGCAGTAGCGCACCCGCCGTCATAGCTGAGGCCGCCGTCCCCAAATTCAGGCCCTGAATTCAGGGACTGAATTTGGGCTCTGAATTTGAGATCGAAGGTCCCGCTGCTCCACCGCCTGCCTTCCCGATGATCTTCGCCTCCACCCTCCTTGCTGGCAGCATCGGTCGAGGCTATCGATGCTATCGAAAGACGTTGGCCTGCATCGGCGGTCGGCGGCCCATCGGAGGACGGCAATGAAGCGTGGCATGGCAGGGATCTCCAGGATCGCCATATTCTGCATAGTGGCGCTGTCGGCGCTTTTTTCGGCAGACTTGCCGGGTGCTGCGCAGATCTCACCTGCGGCTCCTGTTACGGCAGGTCCGCCGGCCGAGGTGCGTCAGATGATGGAACTGATGCAGACGCCTCAGGTCAACCAATGGATGTCGACGCAGATGACGGCGGCGCCCGCGAGCGATTCGGCGGCCGGCGACCAGATGTCGGTCTTGTCGGGTCTGCTTCAGCATGCTCGCCGGCACGTCTCGATGGTCTCCGATGCGGCGATGATGCTGCCCTCACAGGTCGGCAATGCTTCTTCGCTGTTCTTCGGTGAAATCGCCGCCGCCGGTTGGCCGCGCATGGCGGCGCAGTTTCTGGCGATCTTCCTGCTCGGCACCATCGTCGAGCGCATCGCCCGCTATGCCTTTCGCCGCCGCCGCCAGGCGGCGCAGATGGCGGGCATGCATCTTGCCCCGCGCGTCATCCCGGCGCTGATCTTTGCCGTGGCGACGGCGCTTGCTCTTCTCAGCGTCAGCTGGCCGCCGGTCAGCCAGAGCATCGCGATCGTTTGCGTTGTCGCGCTCGTGGTCCAGCGCTTCACGATTTGCCTCGGAGGCGTCCTGGTTGATCTCATCGGGTTGGCGCGGATGGAGGAGGAACGGCAGGGTGTCACCGCTGCGATCATGCCGGCGCGCGCGGTTGCATTCTTCTGGTATCGACGCTGTGCGACTTTCGTCATCTATTTCATTTTCGGCTGGGCGGTGATCCAGTCGATGGAGCCGCTCGGCTATTCCTCGAGCGTGCGGCTCCTCGTCGGCTATATCCTGGGCATCGGCCTGCTGCTGATCGCGATCGCGGCGGTCTGGTCGCGGCCGCACAAGGACGAGAGGCGCGGCCACGGGACCTCCTGGGCGCTTACCGTCTATTTCCTGGTGCTCTGGAGCCTCTGGGTCGCAGGCTTCAACTGGCTGCTTTGGCTCGGCGTCTATGTGCTGTTGCTGCCGCGCGTGCTCGCCGTCTCGACGATTGCGGTAAAATCGCTGCAGCAGACCGAAGCGAGCTTCCTTGCTACGCGCCGCATTGCAGCCGTGCTGCTTGACCGGGGTGTGCGGGCGCTGATCATTGCCGTCGCCGCCGTCTGGCTTGGGCATATGCTCGGCGTCGGTGCCGATACGATGGCCGCCGGCGAAACGATGATCGACAAGATCGCGCGCGGCGTGATCGGCGGCATCGTCATCCTGCTTGCCGCCGATCTGCTCTGGCATGTCATCAAGGCCTATATCGAGGGCAAGCTGCTCGATTCATCCGTGGATGGCGGAGCAACGGATGAAGAGAAGGCCAAACGCGCGCGGATACAGACGCTGTTGCCGATCTTCCGCAATATTCTCGCCGTCGTGATCGCCGTCATTGCTGCTCTGATGGTGCTCTCCGGCCTCGGTATCGAGATCGGGCCGCTGATCGCCGGCGCCGGTGTCGTCGGCGTCGCGGTCGGCTTCGGCGCTCAGACGATCGTCAAGGACGTCATCAGCGGCATGTTCTATCTCTGGGACGATGCCTTCCGCATTGGCGAATATATCGAAAGCGGCAGCCATAAGGGCGTAGTCGAGGCCTTCAGCCTGCGCTCGGTGAAGCTCAGACATCATCGCGGGCCGCTGACGACGGTGCCGTTCGGTGAACTCGGCGCAG
Organism: Rhizobium sp. SRDI969; assembly: GCF_025152725.1. Classification (NCBI taxonomy): domain Bacteria; kingdom Pseudomonadati; phylum Pseudomonadota; class Alphaproteobacteria; order Hyphomicrobiales; family Rhizobiaceae; genus Rhizobium; species Rhizobium sp. SRDI969. The sequence continues at coordinate 3,592,682 of NZ_CP104035.1, read as the reverse complement.
TGAAAAACCTCAATCGCGACTGGACGATCGACAAGATCAGCCTCAACGTCAAATACGACACAGATCTCGTCAAGGCGAAGAAGGTGATCAAGCAGATCGGCCAGACGCTGCTCGAAAATCCGGAATTCGGTCCTCATATCATCGAGACCCTGAAGATGAAGGGTGTCGAGCAGTTCGGCGAATTCGCCATCGAAATCCGGCTGTCGATGATGACGAAGCCAGGCGAGCAATTCGTCATCCGCCGCAATGCGCTGGCGATGATCCGCAATGCCTTCCAGGAAAACGGTATCGAATTTGCCGTGCCGACGGTGCAGGTGGCGGGCGACCGCGACGCGGAGGTGGATGCTGCCGTCGCGCGCTACGCCGCGCATGCGCGAGCGGGCGGCGAGCCGGCGGCATGAACCGCCTCACATGGCGCCGGCGGCTGCGATCAGCAGGCCGCCAATGATCGCCATGTTGGTTTTCCAGGTATTGATCGCGCTGTCGCGCGCCGTTCCCTGCATGTCCCAGAAATTCAGCAGCATGATGGTGGCCGCCAGCGTGAAGACGATGAGACCGAATGCCGCTGCCGTGACGAAAAGGCCGAGCATCAGCAGGATGCTGGCGACGATCTGGAACAGGCTGCCCATGACTAGCACTCCTTTCGCAAAAGGAATGCCGCGGGCTTCGATCGCGTCGGTCAGCGGCACGATAACGAAAAAATGATGAATGCCGCCAGCGACATAGAGGCCGCCCAGCAGCAGACGTCCGAGGGCAAGCATCACAAAGGCCGAACCATCCTGCATATCGAACCGTTCTCCCGCCTCTCACATCTCCGTCGAGGGCAAGGCTCTGCCGAAGCTTACGAAAATGCAATGTGCGGAGACCCCCGCCTGCGCAAATTCGCCCCAATTGAGGATGATTGAGGCGCAGGCGGCGGGGCTGGGGTAGCGGCGGCATGGCTTCATAGAGCTTATATGCCTCTCATGTTACATCATCTGAAATGATTCCCGCCAAGCTGGCAGTTGCAGCAGGGTACGAGAATGTCGGGGCACGGCAATTTGGAAGAGATGGAAGAAGCGGACGGTTTTTCTTTTGGCGGGCTTTTCAGGCGTTACAGAACGCCTTTGCTGGCAGCCGCGTCACTGGTGGCTTTCTGCCTCGTCGGTTACGCGATCGTGCAGCTCACCAACGAGGTGCGCTATGACGACGTCGTCGGTGCGCTGGCGGCGACCAGGCCGAGCGCGATCCTGCTTGCTCTGTTCTTTACGGCGCTCAGTTTCATCTCGCTGATCTTCTACGATCTCAACGCCATCGAGTACATCGGCAAGAAGCTGCCCTTTCCGCATGTGGCGCTGACAGCGTTCAGCGCCTATGCCGTCGGCAACACCGCCGGTTTCGGCGCGCTTTCGGGCGGCGCGATCCGCTACCGTGCCTATACGCGCCTCGGGCTCTCGCCGGAGGATATCGGCCGCATCATCGCCTTCGTCACCCTGTCCTTCGGATTGGGGCTTGCGGGCGTCGCGGCAATCGCCCTCATCGTCATCGCCGACGAGATCGGCCCGCTCGTTAGCGTCAGCCCATTCCTTCTGCGGATAATCGCCGGTTCGATCGTCGCCATTCTGGCCGCGGTGATGATCATCGGCCGCGAGGGGCGTGTGCTCGATCTCGGGCCTGTGGCAATCCGCCTGCCGGATTCGCGCACCTGGTCGCGCCAGTTCCTCGTCACCGCCTTCGATATCGCCGCCTCGGCGTCCGTACTCTACGTGCTGCTGCCGCAGACGGCGATCGGCTGGCCGGTCTTCCTCGCCGTCTATGCGATCGCCGTTGGTCTCGGCGTGCTCAGCCATGTGCCGGCCGGGCTCGGCGTGTTCGAGACCGTGATCATCGCCTCGCTCGGCAGTGCTGTGAACATCGATGCCGTGCTCGGATCGCTGGTGCTCTACCGGCTGATCTATCATGTGCTGCCGCTGCTGATCGCGGTGCTCGCGGTCTCGGCGGCGGAGCTGCGTCGTTTCGTCGACCATCCGGCCGCCTCCAGCATGCGGCGCATCGGCGGACGGCTGATGCCGCAGCTGCTGTCGGCTCTCGCGCTGCTGCTCGGCGTCATGCTGGTATTTTCGAGCGTCACGCCGACGCCTGACCAAAATCTCGAATTCCTCTCCAACTATCTGCCGCTGCCGATGGTCGAAGGCGCGCATTTCCTCTCCAGCCTGCTGGGGCTGGCACTCGTCGTCGCCGCGCGCGGCCTCGGCCAGCGGCTCGACGGCGCCTGGTGGGTGGCCGTGTTCTCGGCGCTTGCCGCGTTGACTTTGTCGCTGCTGAAGGCGATCGCGCTGGTCGAAGCCGCTTTTCTCGCCTTCCTCATCTTCGGGCTTTTCGTCAGCCGCCGGCTCTTTAGCCGACAGGCCTCGCTGCTCAACCAAGCGCTGACGGCGTCCTGGCTGATGGCGATCGCCGTCATCGTCGTCGGCGCCGTCGTCATCCTGCTTTTCGTCTATCGCGACGTCGAATACAGCAACCAGCTCTGGTGGCAGTTCGAGTTCACCGCCGAAGCGCCGCGGGGCTTGCGCGCCGTGCTCGGCATTACCATCATCTCGTCGGCGATCGCCGTCTTCAGCCTGCTCCGACCGGCGACCTTCCGGCCGGAACCGGCGACGGACGAGGCGCTGGCGCGCGCCGTCGAGATCGTCATGAAGCAGGGCAATGCCGACGCCAATCTGGTGCGGATGGGCGACAAGAGCATCATGTTCTCGGAAAAGGGCGACGCCTTCATCATGTATGGTCGGCAGGGCCGCTCCTGGATCGCGCTGTTCGATCCGGTCGGCAACCATCGCGCCGTGCAGGAACTCGTCTGGCGATTCGTCGAAGCGGCGCGTGCCGCCGGCTGCCGTGCCGTGTTCTACCAGATCTCGCCGGCGCTGCTATCCCATTGCGCCGATGCCGGCCTTCGCGCCTTCAAGCTCGGCGAACTAGCGGTGGCCGATCTCCGGACTTTCGAGATGAAGGGCGGCAAATGGGCGAACCTTCGCCAGACCGCAAGCCGCGCCCAGCGCGACGGGCTGGAATTCGCCGTGGTCCAACCAGAGGACGTGCCTGATATCATCGACGATCTCGCCGCCGTCTCCACGGCTTGGCTGGAAGACCACAATGCCAAGGAAAAGAGCTTCTCGCTGGGCTCCTTCGATCCCGATTACGTCTCCTCGCAGCCCGTCGGCATTCTGAAGAAGGACGGCAAGATCGTCGCCTTCGCCAACATCCTCATCACCGAATCCAAAGAGGAGGGCACGATCGATCTCATGCGCTTCTCGCCGGCCGCGCCGAAGGGATCGATGGATTTTCTTTTCGTGCAGATCATGGAATATCTGCGCGGCGAGGGTTTTGCCCATTTCAATCTCGGCATGGCGCCTCTTTCCGGCATGTCGAAACGCGAGGCTGCGCCCGTCTGGGACCGCATCGGCAGCACCGTCTTCGAACACGGCGAGCGCTTCTATAACTTCAAAGGCCTTCGGGCATTCAAATCCAAGTTTCATCCGCACTGGCAACCGCGCTATCTTGCGGTCTCCGGAGGGGGCAATCCGATGATCGCGTTGATGGACGCGACATTGCTGATTGGGGGCGGATTGAAAGGGGTAGTGAGAAAATGATCAGGACAATCCTTCTTGCCACGGCATGCGCCTGCATGCTCGCGGCCGCACCGGCTGATGCCGCCGAGGAGACCACGCAGACCTTCGAAACCGGGCTTATCCCGTCGCCGCACATCTTCCTGCCGGAAGGGGAGGTGAAGGGCACGGTGACGCTGATCTCGGATGCCGCCGGCTGGGGCGACTATGAGAAGGCCGAAGCCGACAGGTTGGTCGCCGAAGGCGCCGTCGTCATCGGCATCGATTTTCCATCCTATATCCAGGCGCTTAGCCGGTACGACGTCAGCCTCAACGATGGCTGCGTCTACATGGTCTCGGACATCGAATCGCTGAGCCAGCAGGTGCAGCGCGCGACCGGCAACAACGCCTATCACCTGCCGATCGTCGCCGGCATCGGCGAGGGCGGGGCCTTAGCGCTGGCGATCGCCGCGCAAACGCCGGATGCGACGATCGGCCAGACACTTGCCGTTAATCCGGTCGCCGGCATTCCGCTTGCCAAGGAGCTTTGCACGCCGGCGTCCAAGCAGGTCGTTGGCGAACGCACAGTCTATGGCCTCAGCGACGGGATCTTGCCGGACCCGATCATTACTGTCTTCACGCCTGATGCCAACAAGGATGGCCGGGCGCACGCCGAGGCGCTGAAGAAGGCCCATGCCGCGATCGAGATCCGCGATTCCGCCGACGATGCGCAGACGGCGTTTGCCGATACGCTCGACGATCTCGTCACCGCCTCCGGCGCCTTCGGCAACCCGCTCGGCCTGCCGCTGGCGGTGCTCGAGGCAACGCCGGCCTTCGATACGATGGCTGTGATCTATTCCGGCGACGGCGGCTGGCGCGACATCGACAAGGAGGTCGGTGGCACGCTGCAGAAGGAAGGCATTCCGGTCGTCGGCGTCGATTCGCTCCACTATTTCTGGTCGGAGCGCAAGCCGGAGGAGACCGCCGCCGATCTTTCGAAGATCATCGATTTCTACCGCAAGCAATGGAAGGTGAAGCATGTGCTGCTCGTCGGTTATTCCTTCGGTGCTGATGTCGTACCCGCCACCTACCAGCTCCTCAAGCCAGCCGAAAAGTCGACGGTGGCGCAATTGTCGCTGCTGTCGCTTTCGCACCAAGTTGACTACGTCATCTCTGTTCTCGGCTGGCTCGGCCAGAAGACGGAAGGGGCGGGAGGCGATCCCGTCGGCGATCTGAAGAACATCGATCCGAAGCTCGTGCAATGCATCTACGGCAAGGACGACGATGACGATGTCGCCTGTCCGGCGCTGAAGGACAGCGGCGCCGAGGTGATCGAGCTGCCCGGCGACCATCATTTCGACGAGAATTACGACCTTCTCACCAAGACGATCATCGACGGGCTGAAGAGACGGCTGCAGGATTAGAGCATGATCCGAACACCGTACAGCGGTTTCGGACCACGACAGGCATCAGATAAAGACTTAAAGCGTGCCACGCGTCCTGCAGGACGCGCTAACGCATCAGTGTTTCTTCGCTCCAGCCGAGCGCTGCGAGTTCGCTGCCGCGGAACCTGGCATCGTCGGCAACGATGAATTCATCGAGTTGCGGCGGAGCGACGCTGGTGCCGGAGAGCATCGCATGCACCTGTCCGCGATGATGGGTCTGATGCTGGAAGAGGTGGCCGAGCACGTCGTCCATCCGCTCTTCTTGAATGCGGTCGCCGCGATGGAGGCCGATGGTCGAGGTGAGCCTCTCCGGCGTCAGGGCCTCGCAAAGTGTCACCAGGCGCTGATCGACCTTCGCCTGGGCTTCTGCCAGCGGGAAGACGTCATCGAATGGTTCGTCGATCACAAAGGCCTTGAGCCCGAGCGTGCCGCCTTCCAAGCCGTCGACATAGAACCAGTCGACCGTGATGATATGGTTCAAGGTTTCCTTGATCGAGGGAAAGAAGCTTGTGCGTGGCGCTTCGAATTCGCCAAGCTTCAATGTCGCGCAGGTCCGAAGCAGCCGGCGGTTGGCAAGGGTGTTGTTATAGGCAAGTTTGCGGAATGGCCTGACAGGATCGAAGGTCGGCATCGGCGCATCTCCTCTTTAAGCGCTTTTGGCTACAGCTCCGGGCGCCTTTTGAGGCGCGCAACGGGCGCTGTAACGCCTTGCATTGCTTGCGTCAGTCTTTGCCGTCGAGATCGCCGTCCCGCCAGACGAGATGACGTGGCGAAACGGGAAGGGTTTCGATTTCATCGGCGATGAAATACGGCGGGATGTCGAGTGCGATCAGGGCATGGCGCGTTGCCGGCACCCATTTGAATTCGAGATGGTTGTCGTCGTCCTCGACCCGATGGATGATCTCGCCCGGCCGGAAGGGGAATTTCGGCGGGATGTCCATCAGATAATAGAAGCCGAGTTCGTGCCAATCGCGCTGTTCGTAGCGGAAGAAATTCTCGACGATCCACAGCAGGCGACGGACGGTCACCTCGACGCCCAGTTCCTCCACCATCTCGCGCTTCAGTGTCTCTTCCGACGTTTCGCCGATCTCCACCCGACCGCCCGGAAAAGTCCAGAAGGGCTCGTGTACGGCGCGATGAACGAGCACATGGCCATCGCGAAAACCGAGGCCGGCGATGCGATAGTTGAAACGCCGACCGCCTGCATTCAGGCGGATGTGAATGCGCTTGGTCATGCCATTCTTATCCAAAATCGATCACGACAATTTCCGGCGGCACGCCGAAGCGCACCGGTGCAATGGAGCAGCCAAGGCCGCCGGAAACGATGATATTACGCTCCTCTTCAACGATATGGCCATAGGCGTAGCGATTGCCGTAGCGCGAGGGCACGATCTGCGAACGGCCGAGGAAACGGATCTGTCCGCCATGGGTGTGGCCCGATAGCGTCAGCGAGACGCGCTCGGGCACGCGCGGAAAGATATCGGGCTCATGAGCGAGCAGGATGACGGGCGCATCGTCCGTAATCTGCGCCATCGTTCCCTCGAGATCGTCGAGGCCGAGCATCTGCGTGCGGCCCCACTTCCGGCCCGGCAGCAGCGCCAGCTGATCTTCGAGGCCTGCGAGCCAAAAGCGGCGGCCATCCTTTTCGAGCCGAACGGCGCGGTTGCCATAGACCGGGATGCCGACGTCCGCGAGAGCCCGGTGTCCGAATGTTTCCATCCCGCCGTTCTTCTGGGCGGTCCTGTCCTCCCACCAATCGTGGTTGCCCATAATCGCGTGGACGCCGAGAGGGGCCTGCAAGGTGGCGAGCGCCTTCGACCATTGGCTCGAATGCACGTACTGCGTCACCATGTTCATGCCGGCGGCGTAATCGCCAAGCAGGACGGTGACGTCGCCTTCGAGTTCATTCGCCCTGTGGCAGATCGCGGCAATGCGGCTTGCCGACATCCAGGGTTCGCAGGCATGGAGATCGGCGAGCGCAACGACGCGCAGCTTGAGCCCGGGCGTCCATCCGGGCGGCGTCAGCCGGTAGCGGGTGATGGCGAGCCGCGCGAGCGGTTCATAGGCGAAGGCATAACCACCGAGCGACATGACGCCTGCGATACCGCCGCCCAGAACCTTGAAAAATCCGCGGCGGGTGATCACTCAGTTGTCCTCCTGGAACAGCCGGAACTGCGCAGCCTCCATATCCTTGGGCGGTTGCATTCCCAGATGTTTCCACGCGATTGCGGTCAGAACACGGCCGCGTGGCGTGCGCTGAATAAAACCCTGTTGGATCATATAGGGCTCGATGATGTCCTCGATCGCGTCGCGCGGCTCGGAAAGGCCGGCGGCGATGGTTTCGATGCCGACCGGGCCACCGCCGAAATTGACGGCGATCATGTTGAGGTAACGTTTGTCGAGCTGGTCGAAGCCGACATTGTCGACCAGCAGGCGGGTCAGCGCTTCGTCGGCGATCTCGCGGGTGACGGCTTCTGCCCTTGCCACCTCGGCAAAGTCGCGCACGCGCCGCAGAAGCCGGCCGGCGATGCGCGGAGTGCCGCGGGCGCGTCTTGCAATCTCGCGGGCGCCCTCCTCGGTGATCGGCAGGTTCATCAGCCGCGCGCCACGGCGCACGATCAGTTCCAGCTCCTCGACGGTGTAGAAGCTCAGGCGCACCGGAATGCCGAAACGGTCGCGCAACGGCGTCGTCAACAGGCCGAGGCGGGTGGTGGCCGCCACCAGCGTGAATTTCGACAGGTCGATCTTCACCGAGCGAGCGGCAGGGCCTTCCCCGATGATCAGGTCGAGCTGGAAATCTTCCATGGCCGGATAGAGGATTTCCTCGACGGCGGGGTTGAGGCGATGGATCTCGTCGATGAAGAGCACATCACGCTCCTCGAGATTGGTGAGCAGGGCAGCGAGATCGCCGGCCTTGGCGATAACAGGGCCGGAGGTCGAGCGAAAGTTGACGCCGAGTTCTTTGGCCATGATCTGCGCCAGCGTGGTCTTGCCGAGGCCGGGCGGGCCGACGAAGAGCACATGGTCCAGCGCTTCGCCGCGGTTTTTCGCCGCCTCGATGAAGACCTTGAGATTGGCGCGCGCCTCCGCCTGGCCGGTGAACTCGTCCAGCGATTGCGGGCGCAACGTGATATCAAGGTCTTCGCCCCGCTTTTCGGGCGAAATCAGGCGGGCGGATTCGCTCATGTCAAAAGTTCCATTCCAGGTATGGTTTTTGCGGCTTGGGCATCGAATGTCCTGGTTGTCACGCAACCCGCATCACGATTACGAAGGGCGATGAAGACATCTGCGAATTCTGCATTCGTCCGCACCATGATTGCGAGCGTCTCCTCGACTACTCTTTCATCTTCAAGGATCAGGTCGGCCGAGTCCAACAAGTCCGAAATCGCCTCCATGATCTGTTCTCTCTTCAGCTTGATCCGTTGTCTCAAGAACCACGCGCATTCCATCAGCGTGATGCAACTGATATAGCCGGGTGCCGTATCGGACAGGCTCGCGAAGAGGGTTGTGACCTTCTCCGTCTGGACGACATCGTCCTTCAGGAGGAAGCGCAGCATAATATTGGTGTCGAGGCCAATCATCTTGCACTGGTCACGTGATCGGCGATGGCTTCCCCAACCGCCTCGTCCATTTGCGTCAAAGTAATCGTCGGTCGGTTCGGATCGTGAAACTTGCCTGCCAGGTCGATGGCGCGTTTGTTCTTGGCTTTCATGATGATTTCGCCATCGCGGTTGATGTAGCGGATCCTGTCGCCGGACTTCAGATTCAGCAATTCACGAACTTCAGCCGGAATTGTAGTCTGGCCCTTCGATGTCATCGTACCGTAGTAGATATTCATGCGCATCTCCTTACCATTCGAGTTTAGTAAGGAATTGCGATATATTCAAGGAGATCAACGCGCCAACTCCTTCAATCCCAGCCTGATCAGCTTGGCGCTGTCGGCGCCGTCGCCTGCAGTCTTCATTGCTGCGGCAATCGCATTCGCCGCCTGGTCTCTGCTGTAGCCGAGGTTGGTCAGCGCGGAAACCGCGTCGGCGACAGGCGCGGCCGCGACCCCTTCGCCGAGTTCCTGCTTGAGGGCGATATTGATCGCTTCGCCGGCAAAGGCCGGCGCCCGATTCTTGAGCTCGGTGACGAGGCGCATCGCCACTTTCGGGCCGACGCCCGGCGCACGCGAGACCGCGGCGCGGTCCTGCAGGGCGATTGCATTGGCAAGTTCGCCTGGCGTCAGCGTCGAGAGCACGGCGAGCGCCACCTTGGCGCCGACGCCCTGGACGCTCTGGAGCAGGTTGAACCATTCCCGCTCCAGCGCCGTCATGAAACCGAAGAGCTTCAACTGGTCCTCGCGCACATAGGTCTCGATGAAGAGCACGCAGGCCTCGCCGGCCGAGCCGAGCTTGGACAGGGTGCGGGCCGAGCAATGGGCGACGTAGCAAACGCCGTGCACGTCGACGAGCACATAGTCTTCGCCGATCTCGTCTATGGTGCCTTTCAGCTTGCCGATCATGGGTCGCGGTCTCTCAAGGATGCGTTTCGGGGGTTATAAGGTCAACGGAGGGGAAATAGGAGCGGTATCCGCTGGGATCGCGGGTCAAAATTCTGTAGCCCCTTATTGCCGCATGCGCGCCGATGAAGAAATCGGGCAAGATCCGTTCGCGCCCACCGCCGGCGCGACGGTAAAGCCGGAAGGCCGCAGCAGCGGCGAATGCAGCCGGCCAAGGCAGATTCTCGCGGCGGAATTCATCCTGCGGCAGCAGTCGATCGACTTCGTCCACGTCGTCGTACCGAACGGAAAATTCGGAATAGACGATCGGGTTTATGAGGACAGGACCGTCTTTGAAGACGTCAAGCATCCTTCGACGCGACCAACCGTGCCAGTCCGAACCGACCACGGCCAGATCGACAAGTATATTCGTATCGATCAGTGTGGCCATCAGCGATCACGGGTCATCGACATAAGGTCTTCGGCATCGATCTCCTGATCGCCAGTGCCCTCGAGGCGACGGATCGTCTGTATGAAACGATCCAGGCGACCCCGATCCTCGATCTCCTGCTTGCCGTTCTTTGGCGAGAGAACGAGCTTGCCGCCCTCTATCGAGAAAATGACCTCGCTATTGGCCTCGATGCCGACAAGTTCCCTGAGATCACGAGGAATGGTGACCTGCCCTTTGGACGTAACTCGCATCTTGTTGCTCCTTCATAGTAAGAATTATCCTTACCAATGGAACAAGTCAAGAACAAGCTATCCGGCCAATGCCTGCCGCATTCGGTTGCTGCTACGATTATGCGCGTGGCAGATGGCGATCGCCAGGGCGTCGGCGGCGTCGTTGCCCTTGAATTCGACCTTCGGCATCAGGATCTTCAACATCATGTGGATCTGCTGCTTTTCGCCATGGCCGACGCCGATGACGGCCTTCTTCACGGCGTTCGGGGCATATTCGGAGACCGGCAGCCCGGCGCGCGCCGGTACCAGCATGGCAATGCCGCGGGCCTGACCAAGCTTCAGGGTCGCCACCGCATCCTTGTTGACGAAGGTCTGTTCGACGGCGGCCTCGTCCGGCTTGTAACTGTGGACGATCTCCGCCAGGCCGTCGTGCAATTGGCAAAGGCGGGAGGCAAGGTCCATGTCGCCATCGGAGGTCACGGTTCCGGACGCCACAAACCGCAGGGAATTGCCTGATGTCTCGATGATTCCCCAGCCGGTGCGTCGAAGCCCAGGATCGATGCCGACGATGCGAATCGTGTTTTGCATGGTTCAACCTATAGCGATTGCGAAATAACTGCCATCGATATGTGAACAAAACAAAAACATTCCCGGATTTCGGCCCTGTCATTTACCGCGAATTAAAACAGATGCCTGAATTCTAGTCATCGAATACGAGAGGGGCTTCTCTTCGCGAAGATTTAAGCCCCCGATGTTCTGTTTATAGGTCAGTTGATCAGGCATGCGCAGCGTGCCCGCGCTTGGCAGGTGCGTTCAGAAGGGGTTCGTCGTACATGGCTCGGAGATTTCAATCCCTGTCCTTCAAGGTCATCGTCACATTCATTCTGCTGACCGTGCTGTCGATCGCGGTCATCGATGTGCTTGCCTATTTCGCCAGCAGCCGCATTTCCGACGAGCAGGCGCTGAAGGCCAAGGAAAGCGTGCTGATCTTTCGCGGCGACATGCTGCAGGACCAACTGACGCAGCTTGAAAACCAGGCCAATTCCATCGCGCGCATCGAGGCGCTGCAGATGTCGATCACCAATCTGAAGAGCGGCTGGAAGACCATCGAGAAGACCGCGGGCGATGCCCGGGCCGAGCTGAAGAAAGTTTTCATAGCAGGCAACCCCAATCCCGCCGACCAGCGGGAGAAGCTGATCAAACCGGAGGGGCCAAGCGGCTTTTACTATTCGAGCCACGAGAAGACGCAGGGCGAAGTCGCCCGCGATCTCGAGGATACCGCCTTCAGCGATCTGCTGATCGTCGACCTCGAGGGTACCGTGCTCTATTCCTATAAGAAGCAAGACGATTTCGCCGAAAATCTGAAGTCGGACGCCTGGAAGGCGACCGGCGCCGGCATTGCTTTCGCCAAGGCGATCGAGAATACCGCCAAGGCGACCGATGACGCCGCGCCGACCGGCTTCTCCGGTCTTCGCGTCGATGCCGGCAGCGGCAAGTCGGCGATCTTCTATGCCGTGCCGATCGTCAAGCTTGGGGCGGCCAAGGGCATCATCCTCTTCAAGGTGCGGGATGAGATCGTCACCGGCATCCTCGCTAAGGGCATCGTCCAGGGCAGCACGGCGCGGGCGGCGATCGTCTCCGGAGATGGCTCCGCCGTTGGGCTCGACGGAAGCGGCAAGCTTGCGACGCTTGAAGCGACGCCCTTCACCTTCATCAAGAGCGCGCTTGCCAGTTCGGCGATGACCGTTGCCGATTTCAGCCGAGCGGATGGTGCGGCTCGCGCCTATGTCCGCGGTATCGACTATCGCGGCGATCGCTTCCTCGTGGTCGAAAGCGTCCTTTTGAGCGAGCTCAATGCTGGCTCGATCGAGATCGCCACGCTGCTGACGATGATCGGCATCGGCGTACTCGTCGTCATGGCGATTGCGACCGGGCTCGTCACCAATTTGCTGTTTTCGCCGCTTGCGCGGCTTGCCGGCGTCACCCGCGATGTCGCCGACGGCAAGCTCGACAGCGAGATCGGCAGCCTGAACCGCAAGGACGAGATCGGCACGATGGCCAACGCGCTCGACCGTTTCCGCCACTCGCTGATCGAAAGCCGCGAGCTCGAAGCCGCTAGCGAAGAGACGCGCCTGCAGGCGGAGCAAGACCGCCAGCAGAATCTGGCCGAGCGCGACGCCGAGGCGAAGACGCTGCAGCAGGTGGTCGAGGCGATTGACGAGGGCCTGCATCATCTGGCGAACGGCGATCTCGCCTATCAGATCGATACCCGCTTCCCGAACGAGCTCGAAAGCCTACGCGTCAATTTCAACGAGGCGCTGGCGACGCTCAGCGAAACCATGACGGCAATCGGCGGTAATTCGATGGCGGTGCGCGCCGGCTCAGAGGAGATGCGCACCGGCGCCGACGAACTTGCCGGGCGCACCGAGCGCCAGGCCGGCTCGATCACCGAGACGGCGAATGCGATCAGTGCCATCACCCAGTCGGTCCGCCGGCAGATCGAGCGGGCCGAACAGGCCGAGCGCATCGCCCGCGACGCCAAGAAGGAGACGACCGGCTCAGGCCAGATCATGCGCGAGACGATCGCGGCGATGGAGGCAATCCAGGCCTCGTCGCGCCAGATCAACACGATCATCTCCGTCATCGACGACATTGCCTTCCAGACCAACCTCCTGGCGCTCAATGCCGGTGTCGAGGCAGCGCGCGCCGGTGAATCCGGCAAGGGCTTCGCGGTCGTCGCCATGGAAGTGCGCGAACTCGCCCAGCGCTCGTCGAGCGCGGCCAAGGAGATCTCCAGCCTGCTGCAGAAATCGACGCATGAGGTCGAAAGCGGCGTTGCGCTTGTGGAAAAAGCGGGCGTTGCGTTGACGGGCATCGGCGCCCATGTCGAGGCGATCAACGGGCAGATCAACGACATCATGGGTGCGACCCGCGAGGAAGCGAATACGCTGCGCGAGATCAATAGCGCCGTCGCCGAACTCGACGCGATGACGCAGCAGAATGCCTCGATGGTCGAGGAGACGACGGCGGCGATCCACCGGCTGGCGACGGAAGCCCTTGAAATGGACCGCCAGCTCGGCAATTTCACGCTGCCGCCCGGCCACCATCAACCGAGCGCCGAGGTGCACGTGCTGCGCCGGCACCGGTGACTCAGCGCTTTCAATATTGCATAGGGGCCGCGCTCGCGCGGCCTTTTTTGTTGCGCGCATGGTTTGGAATGGTGTGGGCGCGAACCTACATAGACGGCATCGTCCAACCGCCCGGCAGGTTTCCCATGGTTCCCTTCTCCATACTCGACCTTTCCCCCGTTGCCGAAGGCAGCACCGTGCGCCAGTCCCTCGATGGCTCGGCGCGGATGGCTGTGAAGGCCGAGGAGTTCGGTTACAAGCGCTTCTGGCTCGCCGAACATCACGGCATGCCGGGGATCGCCAGCGCTGCCACATCAGTCGTCATCGGCCATGTCGGGGCTGCGACAAAGCGCATCCGCATCGGCTCCGGCGGCATCATGCTGCCCAATCATTCGCCGCTCGTCATCGCCGAGCAGTTCGGCACGCTGGAGGCGCTCTTCCCCGGCCGCATCGATCTCGGCCTCGGGCGTGCACCGGGAACGGATATGCGCACGGCACAAGCGCTGCGGCGCAACCTGGAGGCCGGTGCAAACAGTTTCCCCAACGACGTGGTGGAGCTGCAGCAACTCCTCGATACGCCGGTCGAGAACCAGGCGATCCTCGCAGTTCCCGGCAATGGCTCACATATCCCGATCTGGCTGCTCGGCTCCAGTCTCTACAGCGCCCAGCTCGCCGGCATGCTGGGGCTTCCCTATGCCTTCGCCTCGCATTTCGCGCCCGACATGCTGCTCGATGCGATTGCGATCTATCGCGACCGCTTCCAGCCTTCGGCGACGCTCGACAAGCCCCATGTGATGGTCGGCGTGATGGGTGCGGTGGCGGCGACGGACGAGGAGGCACGCTATCATTTCACCTCCGCCCAGCAGCAATTCGTCAATCTGCGCCGCAACGTCCGCGGCCCGTTCCCGCGTCCGGTGGCCGATATGGGGGACTTCTGGTCGCCGATGGAAAAGATGAATGTCGAACACACCCTGCGTTATGCCGTGGTCGGCTCGCAGAAGACGGCGGAGGCGAAACTGACGGAGTTCCTACAGGAAACGCAGGCCGACGAGGTGATCATCTCGATGCCGATCCACGACATCGAGGCGCGGCTGACATCGGTGGAACTATTCGCCGGGCTGGGAAATTTCATGCGAGCCGCCGCTTAGAACAGGATGATTTTAGGCCGGTCGGCCTAAAATCTGAATCCTTTACGGCAAGAGGAAACCCGGCGTTGCATCCGGGTTTTATTTGACACCTGCCTGGGGAGATCAGGCCGAGAGCTTCGCCAGGACTTCCTCCGAGACTTCGAAGTTGGAATAGACGTTCTGCACGTCGTCATCGTCTTCCAGGCTGTCGATGAGTTTCAGCAGCGACTGGGCTTTTTCCTCGTCTACCGGGACGTTGTTCTGGGCACGCCAGACGGCCTTGACGGTTTCGGCTTCGCCGAGGCTCGATTCCAGCGCTTTCGCCACTTCGCCGAGGGCTTCGAAGGCGCAGGTGATGTAGTGGCCGTCTTCGTCGGTTTCGACGTCGTCGGCGCCGGCTTCGATCGCGGCTTCCATCACCTTGTCGCCATCGCCGACGGAAAGCTTGTAGGTGATTTCGCCGACATGGTCGAAGGAGAAGGAAACCGAGCCGGTTTCGCCAAGAGCGCCGCCAGCCTTGGTGAAGCTCGAGCGCACGTTGGAGGCGGTACGGTTGCGGTTGTCGGTCAGGGCCTCGACGATGATCGCCGTGCCGCCGGGGCCGTAGCCCTCATAGCGGACTTCATCGTAATTCTCGCCGTCGGCGCCGGCTGCCTTCTTGATGGCGCGGTCGATATTGTCCTTCGGCATGGACTGGGCCTTGGCGTTCTGGATCGCCAGCCGAAGGCGGGCGTTCATCGTCGGGTCGGGCAGGCCGGCCTTGGCGGCAACGGTGATTTCGCGCGCAAGCTTGGAGAACATTTTCGACCGCACGGCATCCTGACGGCCTTTGCGGTGCATGATGTTTTTAAACTGTGAATGGCCAGCCATGGCACCCCTGTTCACGTCTCATTGTTCGGAATGGGCCGCCTTATAAGAGCGAAACGGCACCCGTTCAAGGAAAAAGCGGTAGATTTGCCGCATGATGCACGGGTCTGTCGCCTGTCTCAGTCAACCGTCAGCCGCTTGCGGCTAGCGAAGAAACCATGTCCGTCCCGGCGTCGGCAGCGCAACCCTTCCGTGCTGGAGGTGCAGGAATAGGACCCGCCCCTCCAGCTCTCGCCATAGTCGAGCACATGCTCTTCGCTGCAGCAGGCGGCGTCGCCGACCATCTTGAAGATATAGGCCTTGCCGCTCGCCGGCAGGATGAGGCGGACGTAGAGCGGCTCGATGCGATCGCAGGCAAGCTCCGGACCGCCGTCTTCGGGAACATACATTTCGACGCCGCCGTTTGGCGTATAGACACAGCCGATATTTCTTGTGGGCGTGACGAAGACAACCTGACCGTTCCCGTCGGGCTTGAACGTCCTTTCCGCCGCAAGGCCTGTGGGCGCAAAGGCTGCGCAAAAGATCAAAGCCAGAATCGAATGTCCTGTTCCCATTGTGATCGCCTCCCGGTCAGGCGCACTATCGCATATTCCCCTGCGCGGAAAAGAGGGCACCGTCCGCTGCTGCCGAACGGAACAAAGGCGATGGGATGACGTTTCAAACCGAACTCCATACAACGGAAAGGAACGGTCATGGCAAGTCTCAGCGAGGCGCAGGAACATCCAGCACGTCAGCTCTGGGATCAGGTCAACGATGTTCATGCCGGCATGCTCGGAATTTCCGGACTGGACATGCACATGCAGCCGATGGCACCGCATGCCGATCCTACCACCAACACCATCTGGTTCTACACCAAGACCGATGCCGACATCGTACGCGCCATCAAGCCCGGCAGCCGCGCGCATTTCTGCGTCATCGGCAAGGATCACGACTATCACGCCTGCCTTGCCGGCGTGATCGACGTGCGCCCTGACCCTTCCAAGATCGAGGAATACTGGAGTTCGATCGTCGCGGCCTGGTATGACGGCGGCAAGAAGGACCCCAAGCTTACCATGCTGTCCCTCCATGTCGACGATGCCGAGATCTGGGTTTCCACAGGCAACACGCTGAAATTCGGCTGGGAGATCGCCAAAGCCAATCTCGACGACGACAAGATGCCGGATGTCGGCATCAAGCGCCATCTGCAGTTCGCCTGATGTGCGAGGCTCCTGGATAATTCCTTAATTCGGAATCGATTTGGGGATAGAATTATGCAGCAATTCAAGGTGCTACAGCGTCCTTTGCGCGTCTAAAAAGACGCGCGGCGCTGTAGAAGGAAAACCGCCGGGCCTTTTACTGCACACCCTTCAGCACATAGATCAGCGGTTTTTTCGGCAACGTGCGCATCGAGACGGTGATACTGTCATCGGGCGCATTGACGACGTCGAAATCCTTGCCGAACATCGAGACGAAGGCTTCGACCGGCGGGCCGCGGCGGTGCATCGGCAGGATCAGCGACGAGCGTAGCCGCTTGATGACGCGGCTCATGCTGTCAGCGCCCATGGTCAGGCCACCGTCGACGGGGACCATGACGACGTCGAGGCGGCCGATCTCGGTATAATGGGCATCCGTCAGTTCGTAGTGCAGGTGGCCGAGATGACCGATGCAGAGGCCGGCGATTTCGAAAATGAAGACGGAGTTGCCGTTCTCGTGCGCACCGCCGAAGCCATAGCTGAAGCGGATATCCGTCGTGACGTTGCGGATATAAGCATCGCCGACGACGAGATTAATATTCGCCTTTTCGCCCGGAATATCGCTCCACCCATGCAGCACATGCTTGATGCCGGGATCGGGCGTCAAGGTGAAGTGGGTCGAATGGGCCTTGTTCATGGTCACGACGTCGGGCATCGTCGGCGGCCTGTACCAGCCATTATAATCTGTCGCGATGACGATGCCTGCGGGCGTTTCGATCTCGAAGGTGGAGTGGCCGAGGAAGGTGAGTTTGACGTCCTCGCCCTCGGAGACGGCAGGCATCAGCAGCGGAGCGCCGGAAAAGCTTGCGAAGGTCACCTCGGGGATGGTTTGCGCGATCGCCTGGCACTGGCTGGCCGGTGGCCGCTGCTCTTGTGCCCCGGCAAGATTCGGCGCGGCGAAGGCCGCAAGGCATGCGATAGCGAGGACAAGATATCGCGGCTTCATGCCACACCTCCGGCGCTCTATCACCCTTTGATCGGCGCATAACCCCGAAAATCGATTCCGATTTTCGGGGTTATGCGCGAATGGCGGGAGGATGCGGCATGAGGCCGCAGGGGTCCAGACGGAGGGTGCTCACAATTGCGTGTTGGATGGCGCCCGCAGCCTGCTACCGCCAGAACTCAGGCACCGTCTCCGCCAGCCGCGGTCCGAGCCGGAGCGGCGCGATCTTTTCGGCAAGTCCCGTCGTATCCGAGATCTCCACGCCGACGCCGCAGATCGTCGCGGGGCCGTTCGCGGCCTCCATGCGGCCCTTCGGCATTTTGGAGATGAAGCGGTTGAGCGGCTCCTCCTTGTCCATGCCGAGGGAGGAGTCGTAGTCGCCGCACATGCCGGCATCCGACATATAGGCGGTGCCGCCGTTCAGGATCTGTGCGTCGGCGGTCGGTACATGTGTGTGGGTGCCGACGACGAAACTGGCGCGGCCGTCGACGAAATGGCCGAAGCACTGCTTCTCGCTTGTCGCCTCGGCATGGAAATCGAAGATGATCGCGTCGGCCTGTTCCTTCAGCGGGCAGGCGTCGAGGATGACTTCCGCCGATTTGAAAGGGTCGTCGAGTTCCGGATGCATGAAGACCCGGCCCATGACGTTGGCGACAAGCACCCGCGCGCCGTTCCTGGCGTAGAAAAGGCCGGAGCCGCGGCCAGGCGTGCCTTGCGGATAGTTGGCAGGACGCAGGAACTGATCGTGCCGGCCGGCAAAAGCGACGGCTTCCTTCTGGTCCCAGACGTGATTGCCTGTCGTTACCACATCGGCACCGGCATTGATCGTTTCCAGAAAGATGTCCTCGGTGATACCGAAGCCGCCAGCGGCGTTCTCGCCGTTGACGATGACGAAATCGAGTTTGAGGTCGGAAACCAGGCCGGGAAGACGGTCCCAGACCGCCGTGCGTCCCGTCTTGCCGACCATGTCACCCAGAAAAAGCAGCCGCATTCCCTATCCAATCCAAGAGGCAAAAAAGCGAAGGCCGCTTTCTGTCAGGATGGCATCCAGGCTTATGTCGTGCGGCTCAGCGGGCACATGTGCCACTTCCTGGCAGTCGAATGCAATGCCGATCAGCTTCGGATGCAGGCCTTTTTGCCTTAGCCGGCTGATGGCGCGGTCGTAGTGGCCGGCGCCGTAGCCAATGCGGTGGCCTCTGATATCGAAGGCCGAAAGCGGCACCAGCATGATCTCGGGATCAAGAATGGCGGCATCTGTGCCGGGGCCGACCGTGCCGAAGCCAGTATCGATGAGGGGTGCACCTTCGGCCAGCTCGCGAAAGACGATGGTCTGCCGATCGAGGATCGCCGGCACGCAGAGCCGCGCACCGCGCACGGCAAAGCGCGCCATCAGCGGCCTGAGATCGGCCTCCGAACGGATCGGCAGAAAGCCGGAGATGATCGTACCCAGTGCAAAACCGACGGCCTCGCCGGCATGTTCGGCCATTGCGAGGCTTTTGGAGGCGCGTTTCTCGGCGGGGATAGCGTCGCGGGCGGACAGCCGCTCGTTGCGCAACTGCGCTTTCAATTCTTTCGCGGTCATTGGATCTGCCGGTTCTGAGAGATTTACCCGAGCATAGACGGCGGGATGTCCGATGCAAATGCCGGATGCGACGGTATCACGCGCGTTTCATGCCTCGGCCGCCGACGGCAGCGATCGTCAGACGATGATGCTTGTCGGTATTGTCGCCGCGGCGATGGAGAAGCCTGCCATATCAGGAACGGCATTGGCTCCGGCCTGCCGGTCTTGCAGCCGCAACTCGCGCATCGCCTTTTCGAGCACTTGCTTGAGTTCGCGCACCACCGCCTTGAATTCGTCCATCGTTTCGCGATCATCGGCCGAGATGCCCGAGAATTTCGGGGCATCCTTGGCGACGCTGGCATAGGCGTTACGGGCGTTGGTGGCGGCGTCCGGTTCCTGGGAGCCGGTCTCGCCGGCGGCAGTTTCTCCGGAAGTATCCGTCAGCGCAGCGGCGGCCCCGCTGGTTGCGATTGCCGTCGCATCCGTGGTTGCATCCAGTGGAACAGCCGTTGCCGGGCTGCCGGTCGCGACTGATGATGCGAATTCGGAGGCGGCGGTGCCGACCTTGCGTGCCAGTTCGGCGGCCAGCCGGGCGACCACCTCCGGAGCCATGTTGGAGCTGCGCAGTATCTCCAATTGCTGCTTTGCCTCTTCGAGCTTGCGTTGCGCTTTCGTCTTGGCCTCGTCTCCCGAGTTCGCCAAGGTCTGGCGCATCTGCTGCAGCGCCTGGGTGGCGCGCTGCAGCTTCAGCACGCCTTGATCGGTCTCGGTTCCGGCGGCTGAAATGGCTGCCGCCGAAGACGTGCCGCGCAAGATGATGGAGGCAGACGTGGTTGCGATCTGCATGGACAATTCCCCGATCTTTAATTCGGGCCCCCGATTGCAATTCGGGCGCATTCTGCAACGTCAGACTTGCGTGGAACTGTGTCTTGGGGATTCGGGAAGCGCAGCGGCCAGCCGCTGCATCGTCTCCTCGAACAGAGGCACTCCGCCGGGCGCCCAGCCGAGCGCGCGGATTTTCGTAGTGTTCATGGGGTTGAGCGCGGCACTATCGGCAGCGGCCGGCAGCGCGTGCCGACAGCCCGTCTCTCGGCGGATGCGTGAAAGGATATCGCGCGTGTCGACCGACATGTCCGAGACGTTGAAGACCTCGCCGGAGATGCGGGTGCTTTCCGTCTCCAACATCAGCCGTACCGCCCGCCCGAGATCGCGGCCGTGAACCTCGGTTCCCACGCGGCCAACAACCGTGTGGCCGGCGAGGTAGTCGGCGATGAGGCCGTCCCATTTGTTCGGCGAGAGATCGCCATAGACGCCGGTCGGCCTCAGGCTCACGCCGGCAAAACCCGGCGTCGAGAGATGGGCAAGCGCCCGTTCGGCATCGAGCTTGACCTGGCCGTAGAGTGTTTCGGGCTTGGCCAGCATCGTCTCCGTCAGTTCGGTTCCTGGCGGGTGTTCGCCATAGGCGGCGCGGCTGGACAGGAAGACGCAGCGGCGCGTGCCGGCGCGTTTGGCGGCTTCGAAAAGCCGGACGGTGCCGTCGAGGTTCAACCTATGGAAGGTCTTCGGATCATTGCCCTCGCCGCCGCGATATTTGCCCGGGACATGGCTGAAAGCGGCGTGGACGAAGAAATAGGCGTCGTCGAAGACGTCGATCTGATCTTTGTCGGGATCGAGCGAAAGCGCTGCGAACTCGACCGGGCGGGAGAAGAGGCGGGGCAGCGGCGCGCGACGCCCACCGACGATCACCTGATATCCGGCGGCCAGCAGTTCCTCGACCACATACTGGCCGACGAGACCTGTTCCACCCGATACCAGTACTTTCATGCTGCCCCTTCCGGATTGTCCAGCGCCGTCACCTCAGGCACATCGCCGCCATTGTAGAAACGATGCCACAGATCGATCAAGGGTTGTAGCCGCGCTGCTTTGGGATGATCCTTTTCCCACGGTTTTTCGTACTGGTAATGCAGGATCGAAATGCTCTTCCAGTCCCAAAGCTCCGGCATGGTGAACCATACATATTGCAGCATGTTGAAATAAACCGGCAGGCCGTGCCAATGCGGGAAGAACGTCTCCAGAAAGGTCTGATCGGTTCGCCGCCAGAAGGCGTCCAGCCTGTCAAGCCTTTCGAGCATGTGCCGGAATGTGTCATGCGAGGGCGTGGCGACGAAGACGCCGGAATTCATGCGGCGGAAGTCGGCGAGGCTTTCGTAGACATTGGGGGCGGCGGAAAATTCCGGATAGAGGAAGAGGCTGTCGACGTTTTTCAATACGAGAGCGTCGGCGTCGATGAAGACGCAGCGCTGATATTCGACGAGTTGCCAGAGCCTGAGCTTGCAGAAATTGTCGAGCGGCGAATGAAAATCCGGCTTGCGGCCCTTGGTGAAAGGAGCTGTCGAATGGAGCTGACCGCGGGCGTGACGCTCGTTGAAGGCGGCAGAGAGCGGCAGGTGCTCGACCTCGATCAGGCGGCAGTCGAGCGCTTTCAGGGGCGCGAGGGCGCGTGCATCGACGCCGCCGGTGTGGAGAATAACGATGTCGGCCCCAGTGCCGGTTCGGCACAGGGAGCGGGCTAGCGCGGTCGCGCCCATGGCGTAGTCGGCATTGGTGACAAGGGTGACGTAGGCGAAGGCGGACGAGCGGTTCATCGGGTTCCGCTTCCCCGATATATCTTGCTCCGGCGAAGCAGAGACGGCAAGGCGTTGCTACACGTCTCTTCTCCCCGGCGGGGAGAAGGTGCCGGCAGGCGGTTGAGGGGGTGAGCGACGTTAGGAGTGAATGCGCTGAGCGTAAGCGAAGGGCAATGAATGGCGTGCCGTGTGGCCCCCTCATCCGACCCTTCGGGCCACCGACCGGGGTCGAGCCACGGGTCTCGACCCGTCCTTCGGACCCCCGCTGGGGAGAAGAGGGAGCAAGCCGCGACCTTCCCGCTTTGGCGAGCTCGAATGAGGTGCCCGCCCGTGATTGAGCTGACGTAATGAGGGTGAGTTTGTGGGTTGGCCGCAGGCTGCCTGGCGCTCGTCATAATGCCGCACTCATGAAACCGACTTCAGCCGCTTGCCTTCCGGATCGTGATTGATTGTCGCGGCGATGTCCTTGGTCCAGGCGGAGACGGCCGGCACGCGTGCGCGGTCGACGCGATAGGCGAATTTCTTGGCGACGTCGACGATTTCGCCGAGCAGGCCTGCTTCCAGCGTGATCGGGTCGAGGCCGAGATCGCGGAATTTTTCGTTCCGGACGATCAGCTCGTTCTCGGCGGCTTCCTTGCGCGGGTTGGGCAGCCAGGCAATTTTGGCGCCGCTTATCCCCGCGATCATCTCGGCAAGGTCGCGCACCCGGTGGGTTTCCGTCATCTGGTTGAAGATCTCGACGCGGGCGCCGCGAGCCGGCGGATTTTTCAGCGCCAGCTCGATGCAGCGCACCGAATCCTGGATATGGATGAAGGCGCGGGTCTGGCCGCCGGTGCCGTGCACCGTCAGCGGATAGCCGATCGCCGCCTGGATGAGGAAGCGGTTCAGCACCGTGCCATAATCGCCGTCGTAGTCGAAACGGTTGATCAGCTGCGTGTGGCGGCGCGTCTGCTCGGTATGCGTGCCCCAGACGATGCCCTGGTGCAGATCGGTGATCCTGAGACCATCATTCCTCGCGTAGAACTGGAAGAGAAGCTGATCCAGGCATTTGGTCATATGGTAGATCGAGCCGGGATTGGAGGGGTAGAGGATCTCCTGGTTGACCGTCTCGCCGCCTGCGGTTTCGATGCCGACCGGCAGGTAACCCTCTGGGATCGCCGCGCCGACCGTCGAATAGCCGTAGACGCCCATAGTGCCGAGATGGATGAGATGGGTATCGAGATTGAGCTCCGTCAACGCGTTCAGCAGGTTGTGCGTGGCGCTGACATTGTTGTTGACCGTGTAGTTTTTGTGGCGGTCGCTCTTCATCGAATAGGGCGCGGCCCGCTGTTCGGCGAAATGGATGACGGCATCCGGGCGATGTTCGGAAAGCCAGTTCTTCAGGAGTTCGTAATCCTTGGCGAGATCGATCAGGTTGAAGTGGATGCGGCGTCCGGTTTCGGCATGCCAGATGCGGGTTCGCTCCTGGATCGAATCCATCGGCGTCAGCGACTGCACGCCGAGTTCGGTGTCGATCCAGCGGCGCGAGAGATTGTCGAGGATATGGACGTCGTGACCGGCATCGGAGAGATGCAGCGATGTTGGCCAACCGATGAAACCGTCTCCGCCCATAACCGCAATCTTCATCGCATCGTCTCCTGATTGGTCGCTCGTTGTCGGGAATAGTTAGGAATTGTGACAGTTATTCAATGCTTGCCTGTCTGGAAGCGTTGCGCCAAAGAGGGCACCTCAGTTTGGAGAAAATTATGACGGAACGCCCTTTTTCCATTTCGGGAGAGCTGACGGAGGCCGGACACCGCCTCGTCCAGCGGGTCTATTATGAAGATACGGACTTCTCAGGCCTGGTCTATCACGCCCGCTACCTGCATTTCCTGGAGCGCGGCCGCACCGATTATCTGCGCTGCCTCGGCGTCGAGCAGCGCGAGCTCGTCACCGCCGACGAGGAGGGCCTCGTCTTCGTCGTCCACCGCATGGAGATCGACTTCAAGAGCCCGGCGCGCATGGACGATGTCCTGACGATCCTGACGCATACGGAAAAAGCCGGCGGCGCCAAGATGGTGCTCAATCAGCAGATCCGCTCGGGCGAGACGCTGCTGATCGCCGCCAGGGTGATCATCGCCGTCATCAACGCTCGAGGGCGGCCGAGGCGGTTGCCGGAAACACTGGCAGCGAAATTCCTGGAAGGCAGCACGCCGCTATAGTCCGAATTGCCGAAAAATCGGACCTTGTCAAAACTTGAACTTTATGTGAAGGAATTCCCGCGCCGCAGGATGAGCGCTCTTTCGGCAGCCGGACTTTGCTCCGGTCAAGTAATCCATGGAACGAAATCTTCCAAATACAGGCTTACTGTCACAGTCCGGCACTAACGATCTATTAACCATAATAGTGTCTTACTGGGAAAGTCGGAGTTTGTGCGGTGCACGCCTTCCTTTGACCAAATTTGACGGCAAGAAGGCGGAAGATGAGCTTGGAAGTTTGACCAGGGCTTTGGGCGGCGGCCGCCGGACACTTCTTGCGAGATCAGTTTGTGCCGCCCGGTCCAGCACCGGGCGTTTGGATTCGGGGATTTTGGACCAATGGAACAAGTAGGATTGGCAGCAGCAGCGACGGACGTCAGCCTCTGGTCGCTTTTCATGCAGGCCGGCATCGTCGTCAAGCTCGTCATGCTCGGGCTTATCGCAGCCTCGGTGTGGACGTGGGCGATCGTCATCGACAAATACCTGGCCTATGGCCGCGCGCGGCGCCAGTTCGACAAGTTCGAACAGGTGTTCTGGTCGGGCCAGTCGCTCGAAGAACTCTACCGTTCGCTGTCGGAACGCAACAATACGGGGCTCGCGGCAATCTTCGTGGCTGCCATGCGCGAATGGAAGAAATCCTTCGAACGCGGCGCCCGCTCGCCGATCGGCCTGCAGATGCGTATCGATCGTGCGATGGACGTGACGCTCGCCCGCGAATCCGAATTTCTCGGCGCCCGTCTCGGGTCGCTCGCGACCATCGGCTCAGCCGGTCCGTTCATCGGTCTCTTCGGCACGGTCGTCGGTATCATGACCTCGTTCCAGGCGATTGCCGGTTCGAAGTCGACCAACCTTGCGGTCGTCGCGCCCGGTATCGCCGAAGCGCTGCTTGCCACCGCGATCGGCCTCGTCGCCGCTATCCCGGCGGTTATCGCCTACAACAAGTTCTCTGCCGATGCCGGCAAGCTCTCGGGTCGAATGGAAGGTTTCGCGGATGAATTCTCCGCCATACTTTCGCGCCAGATCGACGAGAAACTGCAGCCGCGCGCTGCCGCTCAGTAACCAACGGAGTATTCTCACATGGGTATGGCTGTTGGAGGCAATGGCGGAGGCGGCGGACGCCGCCGTCGCGGCGGTCGGAACAGGGCCGTGATTTCCGAAATCAACGTGACGCCGCTCGTTGACGTCATGCTGGTGCTTTTGATCATCTTCATGGTCGCGGCACCGATGATGACCGTCGGCGTGCCGATCGACCTGCCGGAAACGCAGGCCAAGGCGCTGAATTCCGAGACGCAGCCGATCACCATTTCCGTCAAGAATGATGGCCAGGTGTTCCTGCAGGAAACATCGATCCCGGCCGTGGAGATCGCCGCCAAGCTCGAGGCGATCGCCACCACCGGTTATAACGAACGGATCTTTGTGCGCGGCGACGCGACCGCGCCTTATGGCGTCATCGCCGACGTCATGGCCCGTATCCAGGGTGCAGGCTTCAAGAATATTGGCCTCGTGACGCAGCAGAAGAAGGACCAATAGCGTTCAAAATGAAGGCCAGCGTCGTCACATCTGTTGTTTTGCACGGGCTGGTGCTTACCTGGGCGCTGGTGTCGCTTAGCGCGCCGGAATCTTTCAAGGTGGAGGATTTCGAGGCGATGCCGGTCGATCTGGTGCCGGTGGAATCCATTACCCAGATGCAGCAAGGCGACAAGAAGGCTCCGAAGAAGGAGACTTCCGCGCCGGTGCCGACGACGCGGCCGCCGATCGCGCAGCCGGCCGAGAATGCCGGCGACAACAATGTCGACCTGAAGACGCCGCCGGTGCCGAACGCCAAGCCCAGCAACAGCGAGGCTGCCGCGGCGAATTCGAGCGAAAAGCCACTGCCGAAGACCGATCCGAAACCGAACGATGTCAAGGACATCGTCAAGGAGGAAACCGAAGTCGAGCAGTCGAAGGAAGTCGCTTCCATTCCGCCGCCGAAGCCCCTCGAAGTGACGCCGCCGAAGCCCGAGGAAAAACCGCCGGAAGAGCAGGCCAAGCCGGAGGAACCGCCGAAGCCGGATGCCGAGGCGCTGCCGGACAATGTGCCGACCCCCGTCGCCAAGCCGCAGGTGAAGCCGCCGGAGCCGCAGAAGCCCGCCGAAAAGCCGCCGGAAAAGACAGCCGACCAGCCGAAGGCTGCCGAGAAGCCGACCGAAAAGAAGAAGGCCGATCAGAAGCAGGAGACGGCGAAATCCGCCTCGTCGATGAAGAGCGACTTCAATGCCGACGAGATTTCGATCTTGCTGAACAAGACCGATCCTTCCGCCGGCGGCGCCAAGCGCTCGACGCAGGAGGCATCGCTGGGGGCGAAGAAGAGCAATGGCGGTTCCAAGCTCAGCCAAAGCGAAGAAGATGCGCTACAGGGTTTGATCCAGGGGAACTGGCTTATCACCCCGGGAATGGAAGGTCTTTCCGGCATGGTCATCACGGTGCATTTCAAGCTCGATAAAGATGGAAATATTATCGGCCAGCCCGAAATCGAGTCTTCCGGCGGAAGCAGCACCGATTCAACGCGTCGTGCGCTGGAAAGTGGCGCTTACCGTGCCGTGATGAAATCTGCTCCCTCGTTCCGCACGACGCTTCCGATGGACAAGTATGACGTGTGGAACGAGGTCGTCCTTAACTTTCATCCCAGCGATATGGGAATTTAAATGCCGAGGAGTCCATTCAATTTCGCGAAGTCTTTCGGACTATACATCGCGCTGACAGGGCTCATCGGCTGCTCCATCTTTCCATTCAATGCGGATGCTGAAACGACCGGTCGAGCGAATGACAGTGCCACTGCGACGCATCTCACTGGGGCGGAGATCGATGCAATGCGGGATGCGATCGAAAATAACTTCTTTGTCGATGGCAGAATGAGCGACGACGGCAATGTATATGCGACGATCAATGTGAAGCTGGATAGAGACGGCCAGATTGTCGGCGTCCCTGACGTTAAGGCCAGTGGTGGAAGTGAGCGCACGCGGAAAAGCTTTGCCGATGCCGGCCTTCGCGCAGTTCGTCGCGCAGCTCCTTTTACAATGCTTCCAAAAGATAAATACGATGGCTGGAAGGAAGTCATTTTGAACTTTGACACCAGCGGTCCTACCCATTAGATGCTGAAAGGCTTGTTTGATATGGTCAAGTGTTCCCTCATCCGCGCTCTGATGGTCATTGCAGGCCTGATTGGGGCTGCAGCCTTTACGACCCCGGCGAACGCGTTGGTCACCCTCGACCTTCGAAAAGGCAATGTCCAGCCGATGCCGATTGCGGTGACTGACTTCCAGGGCGACATAGGCGCGCAGGTTTCGCAGGTCATCGCCGCCGACCTGCAGCGTTCCGGCCTGTTTGCCCCGATCAACCAGGCGGCCTTTATCGAAAAGATCTCCAATCCGGATGCCGCGCCGCGTTTCGAGGACTGGAAGGTCATCAATGCCCAGGCGCTGGTCACCGGCCGGGTTACCAAGGAAGCCGATGGCCGTCTTCGCGCCGAATTCCGGCTCTGGGACCCGTTCGCCGGACAGCAGATGACCGGTCAGCAGTTCTATACGCAGCCGGAGAACTGGCGCCGTGTGGCGCACATCATCGCCGATGCGATCTACAAGCAGATCACCGGTGAGGAAGGTTATTTCGACACGCGCGTCGTCTTCGTCTCCGAATCCGGCACCAAGCAGCAGCGCAAGCGCCAGCTCGCGATCATGGATCAGGACGGCTTCAACGTGCGGATGCTGACCGATGGCAGCGATCTCGTGCTGACGCCGCGCTTCTCGCCGAGCCGGCAGGAAGTCACCTACATGTCCTTTGCCAACCAGCAGCCGCGGGTCTATCTGCTGCAGCTCGAAACCGGGCAGCGCGAAGTCGTCGGCAATTTCCCCGGCATGACCTTCTCGCCGCGCTTTTCGCCGGATGGTCAGAAGGTGATCATGAGCCTGCAGCAGGATGCCAATTCCAATATCTATACGATGGACCTGCGCTCGCGCACGACGACCCGGTTGACCTCGACGGCGGCGATCGACACCTCGCCCTCCTATTCGCCTGATGGTGCGCGTGTCAGCTTCGAGAGCGACCGCGGCGGAAAACCGCAGATCTACGTGATGAACGCCGATGGCTCGGGCCAGACCCGTATTTCCTTCGGCGACGGCTCCTATTCGACGCCGGTCTGGTCGCCGCGCGGCGATCTCATCGCCTTCACCAAACAGGCCGGCGGCAAGTTCTCGATCGGCGTGATGAAGCCGGATGGTTCCGGCGAGCGCATCCTGACGACCGGCTTTCACAATGAGGGCCCGACCTGGGCGCCGAATGGCCGCGTGCTGATGTTCTTCCGCCAGGCGGCGGGCGCAGGTGGTCCGCAGCTCTATTCGATCGATCTGACCGGTTACAACGAGCAGCTCGTGAAGACGCCGACCTACGGTTCCGACCCGGCCTGGTCGCCGCTTATGGAGTAGGCGATGCGCTGCTGCCTTCTTGTCGCCCCAAAGTCATGGAACCGAGCGACCCGGGACAAATCAGTAAATCGTTAACCATAATCTTTGAGGGGCGGTTAACCGAGTGCGGTTACTGTCCGGAAACCCTGATGAAATCGCAAGGAGACCGGCCATGAGCCGAATTCATACCCCGGCAATGAGCCGCATGCAGAATTTCGCCCGCAACCCCGTCATGATCGCGCTTATCGCCGGCCTAGCGCTCGCAAGCTGCGCCAAGAAGCCGCCGAACAGCGCCGGCGACCTCGGGCTCGGCACTGGTGCTGGCGCCGCGACGCCGGGCTCTGCCCAGGACTTCACGGTCAATGTCGGCGACCGCATCTTCTTCGATACCGACTCCTCGTCGATCCGCGCCGACGCCTCGCAGACGCTCGACCGTCAGGCCCAGTGGCTCGCCCGCTACCCGAACTACCAGATCACCGTCGAAGGCCATGCCGACGAACGCGGCACGCGCGAATACAACCTCGCGCTCGGCGCCCGCCGTGCGGCTGCCGCCAAGGACTATCTCGCTTCGCGCGGCGTCCCGGCGCAGCGCCTGAAGACGATCTCCTACGGCAAGGAACGTCCGGTCGCCGTTTGCGACGATATTTCCTGCTGGTCGCAGAACCGCCGCGCGGTTACCGTGCTTGGCGGCGCGGGCATGTAACTGCCGAGCAACAATTCGCTTTTTCGAAAGGCGGTCCCGCGTGGGGCCGCCTTTTCTTTTTGACCACACTTTGGCCAGACTCCGTTGCTTTTTGAAAGCAATTGGAAAAATCTCCTGTTCGTGCCATCGAGGTGCGAAGAATCACTGGGACAGGACGATACATATGAAGAAACTTGTCGTGGCAGGCATGCTGTGCCTCGCGGCTGTGACCGGAAGCGAACGGGCGGCCCATTCCGCCTCGTTTTTCGGGCTACATCTCGGCGACCGATCCGCGGAAAACCAGGCGGCGCCGCCTGTTGTCAAGGTGCAGAGCGGCGACGCGGAGATCCGCGTGCAGCAGCTCGAAGAGCAGCTGCGGCAGCTGAACGGCCGGATCGAAGAGATGAGCTTTCAGCTTCTACAGATGCAGGAGACGATCCGCAAGCAGCAGGAAGACAATGAATTCCGCTTCCAGCAGCTCGAAAAGACCGGTGGCGGCGGTGCCGCCAAGGCACCTGTCAAGAAGAGCGAGACCGATGGCGCTCCAGCAGCCTCCGGCGGCGACGATATTGCCAGGGTGATCCAAGCACCGCAGGGAGCCGAAACGGCTCCCTCCACCAGCGTGCCGGAGAATAGCGGTCTCGGCCAACCACCGAAGGAGCTCGGCTCGATCGATTTCGATCAGAACGGCAATCCGATCGGCGGAAGCGTCGACGAAAATGCCAAGATCGGTTCCGGTCCGATTCCCGATGCCAATAGCAAAACGCCGCAGCAGACCGCCTCGCTCGGCAGCGAGGCCGACCAGTATAAGGCCGCCTACGGGCACGTGCTATCCGGTGATTACAGCACAGCCGAACAGGAATTCACGCAGTATATCACCCACTACCCGAGCAGCGCGCGGGCGGCGGATGCCAATCTCTGGCTCGGCGAAGCACTCTATTCGCAGGGCAAGTACAATGAGGCCGCCAAGACCTTTCTCAATGCACATCAGAAATACGGCACATCGGAAAAGGCGCCGGAAATGCTGCTGAAGCTCGGCATGTCGCTTGCCGCCCTCGACAATACCGAGACGGCGTGCGCGACGCTGCGCGAAGTGTCGAAGCGTTATCCGAAGGCCTCGCGCGCCGTCATAAGCAAGGTTGCGAGCGAACAGAAGCGCCTCGCCTGCTAAGGGATTCCGGAATGTCTCCGGAAACCGCATCGCCTCAACGGGCGATCCTCCAGTTTCTTTCGTCGCTTCAAAGCCCCGCACGCATTCTCGTCGCGATATCGGGCGGCAGCGATTCCACCGGCCTGCTTCTTCTCCTCGATGAAGCCGTGAAGGTCGCGCCCCATCTCAAGATTTCCCTTTGCGCTACAACCGTCGACCATGCGTTGCGCGCCGGCTCGGCAGACGAGGCGCGTGAAGTCGCAGCCCTCTGCACATCGCTTGGCATTCCCCACACCACCATGATCTGGGAGGGCGACAAGCCGAAAACCGGCATCATGGCGGCGGCCCGCGAGGCGCGCTATAGCCTGCTGGCAACCGCCGCCGAAAGTTTCGAAGCCGATCTCATCGTCACTGGCCATACGTTCGACGACCAGCGCGAAACACTGCAGATGCGTGGGATGCGAACGGAGCAGATTTCGACCGGCATTGCGGATGCGGTGCTTTTCAACCGGCGCTTCTGGATTTGGCGGCCGCTTCTCTTTTCCAGCCGGGCAGATATCCGCGCTTTCCTCAAGGAGCGGGGCGTGCCGTGGATCGATGATCCGAGCAACGAAGATGTGACCTATGAGCGCGTGCGGACACGCCGGAAGCTTTCGGCCGATGCAGGTGCCGAGAGGAATGTCCGCGCGGCTTGGGAAGCGCGGCTGGCTCTTTCGGCTAGGGGAGCAGAATGGCTGGATGGTCATTTCACGCTCCACGGCGGTCTACTCGGGCAGGTGACGCCCGACGGGTTGCGGCAGGACCGGGCGGTCCTCGATTATGCACTCGGCCGTCTGACAGCCGTTTTCGGTGGGCTGCCGTTTGCACCGGGGAGGGCGCATATGGAGCATATCCTTGCATTTGTCACCGGCAGTGAGCCGGGACGGATGACCGTTGGCAGGGTGGTGTTCGATCTCAGGCGTGACGGGCTTTATTTGGCGCGCGAGAGCCGGGGGATATTGCCGCTGGTATTGCTGCCGGGAGAGGCTGGGGTTTGGGATGGAAGGTTTTATGCGCGCAATGCGTCGGCCGCATTAATTGAGATCCAGACGCCCAAGGACTTCGGCGCGCAAGACACTTCGCGCCTAATTGAGCCAATCATCGCGCAGAAGCGCGGTGGCTGGATTCCCGTGACATCCCTCGGATCAAGTCCGAGGGCAGGAATGAGGGGGCGTATGCATCACCTTCCCAAGGGTGCATGGAAGCGCGCCGTCGCCGCAGCGCCGGTTTTATCTGCCGAAGGAGCCCCTTTATCTGAGGAATCCGTCCGTAAGGTCGAACTGACGCCCTATTTCGCACCCTTCGACCGCTTTTTGACACGATTTGACTTCATCTTTGCCAATAGGCTTTCGGCGGTTTTCGCGACGGCGCCCTATGCGAGGCTGCCTTTAAGAAGTATTGACGGAAAAACCATCTGACCTGGGGTGTCGCCTTGGCAATCGTGCGGCGCAACCCTATGTTAGAAACGAATAAGACTGTCGCCATGAGGCGGCTGTTCCATGCTGGGGAGTTCAATGAACCCTAACTTACGTAATTTCGCCTTGTGGGCCATCATCGCGCTTCTGCTGATCGCCCTTTTCAGTATGTTCCAGACGGCGCCGGCACAGACGGGCTCCCGCGAAATCCCTTATTCGCAGTTTCTGCGTGAGGTCGATGCGGGCCGCGTGAAGGATGTCGTGGTCACCGGTAACCGGTTGACCGGGACATATCTGGAGAACAACAATACCTTCCAGACCTATTCGCCTGTGATCGACGATAGTCTGCTCGACCGCCTGCAGGGCAAGAACGTGGCCGTCACCGCGCGTCCCGAGACTGATGGTTCTTCCGGCTTCCTGAGCTATCTCGGCACGCTTTTGCCGATGCTTCTGATTCTCGGCGTCTGGCTGTTCTTCATGCGGCAGATGCAAGGCGGCTCGCGCGGTGCGATGGGCTTCGGCAAGTCCAAGGCCAAGCTCTTGACCGAAGCGCATGGCCGCGTGACTTTCGAAGACGTTGCCGGTGTCGACGAGGCCAAGCAGGATCTCGAGGAAATCGTCGAATTCCTGCGTGATCCGCAGAAGTTCCAGCGTCTCGGCGGCAAGATTCCGCGTGGCGTGCTGCTCGTCGGTCCTCCGGGTACCGGCAAGACGCTGCTCGCCCGCTCGGTCGCCGGCGAAGCCAATGTGCCCTTCTTCACCATTTCGGGCTCCGATTTCGTCGAAATGTTCGTCGGCGTCGGTGCAAGCCGCGTGCGCGATATGTTCGAGCAGGCCAAGAAGAACGCGCCCTGCATCATCTTCATCGACGAAATCGATGCCGTCGGCCGCCATCGCGGCGCCGGTCTCGGCGGCGGCAATGACGAACGCGAGCAGACGCTGAACCAGCTGCTGGTCGAAATGGACGGCTTCGAGGCGAATGAAGGCGTGATCCTGATCGCTGCCACCAACCGCCCCGACGTGCTCGATCCGGCGCTGCTGCGTCCCGGCCGTTTCGACCGTCAGGTCGTCGTGCCGAACCCCGACATCGTCGGCCGCGAGCGTATCCTCAAGGTACATGCCCGCAACGTTCCGCTGGCGCCGAATGTCGATCTCAAGATTCTCGCCCGTGGCACGCCCGGTTTTTCCGGCGCCGACCTGATGAACCTTGTCAACGAAGCTGCCCTCATGGCCGCCCGCCGTAACAAGCGCGTCGTCACCATGCAGGAATTCGAGGACGCCAAGGACAAGATCATGATGGGCGCCGAGCGCCGGTCCTCGGCTATGACCGAGGCGGAAAAGAAGCTCACCGCTTACCATGAGGCCGGACACGCCATCACCGCGCTCAATGTCGCCGTCGCCGATCCGCTGCATAAGGCGACGATCATTCCGCGCGGTCGTGCGCTCGGCATGGTCATGCAGCTTCCCGAGGGCGACCGCTACTCGATGAGCTACAAGTGGATGGTTTCGCGCCTCTGCATCATGATGGGCGGCCGCGTGGCCGAAGAGCTCACCTTCGGCAAAGAGAACATCACTTCGGGTGCCTCTTCCGACATCGAGCAGGCGACCAAACTCGCCCGCGCCATGGTCACGCAATGGGGCTTTTCCGATCAGCTTGGTCAGGTCGCCTATGGCGAGAACCAGCAGGAAGTCTTCCTCGGTCACTCGGTTTCGCAGTCGAAGAATGTTTCGGAGGCAACCGCGCAGAAGATCGACAATGAAGTGCGCCGCCTGATCGACGAAGCTTATACGCAGGCCCGCACGATCCTGACGGAAAAGCACGACGAATTCGTCGCCCTTGCCGAAGGTCTGCTCGAATACGAGACATTGACCGGCGAAGAGATCAAGGCGCTGATCCGCGGCGAAAAGCCTGCCCGCGATCTCGGCGATGATTCGCCGCCGAGCCGCGGCTCAGCCGTTCCGAAGGCCGGCGCACGGCCCGTCACCAAGGGCGACGAGCCCGAAGGCGGCCTCGAACCGCAGCCGCATTGAACAGCGGCACTACCTTGAAGAAGGCCGGATTTCCGAAATGGGAGATCCGGCTTTTTCAATTGGTAACGGGATATAATCATTTTTCTTGCTAATTTACGTGCTGATCGCCGCATTTTGTGGCATTCCGCTGAATTGAGGCAAGCATGAATCACGCTCGTGGATTGACGACAATTCACTGAAGCCGGATTCGCTCGGAACGGTGCGCTGCCTTGAATGGCGCGCGGAAAGCGCAGGAGTGCAGATGAAAAGACGCTATTTTGGTACAGACGGCATTCGCGGCCAGGCCAACGTCTTCCCTATGACGCCGGACCTCGCGATGCGGGTTGGCATCGCCGCAGGAACGATTTTCCGTAACGGCGCCCACCGTCATCGTGTAGTGATCGGCAAGGACACGCGGCTGTCAGGATACATGCTTGAGAATGCCCTCGTGGCCGGTTTTACCGCGGCCGGACTGGACGTGTTCCTGCTCGGCCCTATTCCGACACCTGCGGTTGCCATGCTGACGCGTTCCCTGCGATGCGATATTGGGGTGATGATTTCGGCCTCGCACAATCCGTTCCAAGACAATGGTATCAAACTTTTCGGTCCGGACGGCTACAAGCTCTCCGATGACATCGAAGCGCAGATCGAGGATCTGCTCGAGAAGGATCTATCGGGGCAGCTTGCCAAGGCTGAGGAAATCGGCCGAGCCAAGCGCGTCGATGGCGATATCTATCGCTATCTCGAGCACGTCAAACGCACGCTGCCGCGCGACGTCACGCTGCAGGGTCTCCGGATCGCCATCGATTGCGCCAACGGTGCCGCCTATAAGGTGGCGCCCGCCGTGCTCTGGGAACTCGGTGCTGAGGTCGTCACTATCGGCAACGAGCCGAGCGGCATCAACATCAACCTCAATTGTGGTTCCACCAGTCCCGTCGCGCTGCAGAAGAAGGTCGACGAGGTGCGCGCCGATATCGGCATCGCGCTCGACGGCGACGCGGACCGCGTCATCATCGTCGATGAAAACGGTTCGATCGTCGACGGCGACCAGTTGATGGCCGTCATCGCCGAAAGCTGGGCCGAGAGCCAGCAACTGCGTGGCAATGGGATCGTTGCGACCGTCATGTCCAATCTCGGCCTCGAGCGCTTTCTCGATGAGCGCGGCATGGCGCTTGCCCGCACGCGGGTCGGCGACCGCTACGTCGTCGAGCATATGCGCCAGCACAATTACAATGTCGGTGGCGAGCAGTCGGGCCATATCGTGCTTTCGGATTACGGCACGACCGGCGACGGTCTCGTCGCGGCCCTGCAGATCCTGGCCGCAGTCAAACGCACCGGCCGGACCGTCAGCGAGGTCTGCCGTCGCTTCGAGCCGGTGCCGCAGCTGCTGCGCAATGTTCGCATCAGCGGTGGCAAGCCGCTGGAGGATATCCAGGTGCAGAAGGCGATCGCCGATGCCGAAGCCGAGCTTGCCAGGAACGGCCGCCTCGTCATCCGTCCCTCGGGCACCGAGCCGCTGATCCGCGTCATGGCCGAAGGCGACGACCGCGCCCAGATCGAGCGCATCGTCAACGAGCTGATCGGCACGATCTCGAACGTCCGGACTGCCGCCTGATTTTTTCGGGACGAAATGTCAAAAGCCGGTGCGCAAGCGCCGGCTTTTTTGTTATGCGTGCGCACTATTTTGAGCTGATCGCCGCGGCCAAACCATCCCGATGAGCCAAACCGATCTATGTTTCGGGCCGCCTTGATGCCTGGCATCAAGGTAAATAATCGTGGTTAAGCAGCTTTTAACGTTTCCCATTCATTATCCATCCCAAGCGTACAAGATTGGCAGCGACCGAGCCTGCCGACGCAACGGGATTTTGGAGTGGGATCCATGAAAAGAAGCTTGTCCGGCATCTTCGCCGCATTGTTGATCGCGACAAACGCCTATTCCGCGGACCTCGCCCCTGCCGAGCCTATCCCGGAGCAGCCGCCTGAGGTGACGGTCACCGAAGCGACCGGCTGGTACCTGCGCGGCGATGTCGGCTATGCCTTCACCGATCTGCGCGGCGCCCGCTATTTCCAGGGCAGCAACGCCACGGAGGTCGATTTCGACGACGCCGATCTGGACGATACATGGACTGTCGGCGGTGGTGTCGGTTACCAGATCAACAGCTATCTGCGCACCGATCTGACCTTCGACTATCTCACCCAGGCGGATTTCAACGGCTCTACGGTCGGGCAGTGCGGCTTTCCGCTGGTGGACTGCACCTCGAGCGACCGCTCTTCGCTGACAGCCTATACGCTGCTCGCCAACGCCTATGTCGATCTCGGCACTTACGGCTACGTCACGCCCTATGTCGGCGCCGGTATCGGCGGTTCTTACGTGAAGTGGAAGAACCTCAGCAACGTCGCCTGCGCCGATGACGGCAGCTTCTGCGACGACCAGGTCACCCATGGCGGCAAGGGCAACTGGCGCTTCACCTACGCGCTCATGGCCGGCGCTTCGATCGATGTGACCTGCAACATCAAAGCCGATGTCGGCTACCGTTACCTGCATATCGATGGCGGCAACATGTTCGGCTATGCCGACAATGGCGGCCCGGGCCGCGACAAGGGTCTGAGCGCCCACGAAGCTCGCGTCGGCGCCCGCTATCTCTTCGGCGGCTGCGCCCAGGCGAGCTACGAACCGCCGCCGGAAATCCCGCTGCAGCAGCCTGTCTACAAGTAAGTCCGATCCCCTGACATCTGAGCCGCCCCGACCGGGCGGCTTTTTCCTATTGCGGCCATCCCGGCCTGCGTCAAAATATGTTCCGCCCGCGACACTTCGATCTTGACTATGACGCGCCGGGTCCATACACACGGCGGCGGGACACCCTTCCCCAACGAAGGGCTTTCTATCTGAGAGGATAGCATCATGGCGAAGACCGCAAAGCCGGACATCCGTCCGAACAATACTCATTTTTCTTCTGGCCCCTGCTCGAAGCGCCCCGGTTGGTCGCTCGAAGCCCTTTCCGACGCGGCCCTTGGCCGTTCGCACCGCGCGAAGGTCGGCAAGGCCAAGCTCAAGCAGGCCATCGACCTTACCCGTGAAATTCTCGAAGTGCCGGCGGATTACCGCATCGGCATCGTTCCGGCGTCCGACACCGGCGCCGTCGAAATGGCGCTTTGGTCACTGCTCGGCGAACGCGGCGTCGACATGCTCGCCTGGGAAAGCTTCGGCGCCGGCTGGGTCACCGATGTCGTCAAGCAACTGAAGCTCAAGGATGTGCGCAAGCTCGAAGCCGGTTACGGCGAGCTTCCCGATCTGTCCGCCGTCGATTTCGACCGCGACGTCGTCTTCACCTGGAACGGCACCACCTCGGGCGTGCGCGTGCCGAATGCCGATTTCATCCCGGCCGACCGCAAGGGCCTGACGATCTGCGACGCCACCTCGGCGGCTTTCGCGCAGGCACTCGATTTCGCCAAGCTCGACGTCGTCACCTTCTCCTGGCAGAAAGTTCTGGGCGGCGAGGGTGCCCACGGCGTCATCATCCTTTCGCCGCGCGCCGTCGAGCGTCTGGTTACCTACACGCCGGCCTGGCCACTGCCGAAGATCTTCCGGATGACTTCGGGCGGCAAGCTGACGGAGGGCATCTTCCAGGGTGAGACGATCAACACCCCGTCGATGCTCTGCGTGGAGGATTATATCGATGCGCTTGTCTGGGCGAAGCAGGTCGGCGGCCTCAAGGGGCTGATCGCGCGTGCCGATGCCAATGCCAAGGTCATCCACGATTTCGTCGCGGCGAACGACTGGATTGCCAATCTCGCCGTCAAGGCGGAGACGGCCTCCAACACCTCCGTCTGCCTGAAGATCGTCGACAAGGACATCGCAGCGCTTGACGACGACGGTCGGGCGAATTTTGCCAAGGGCCTGGTCGGCCTCCTGGAAAAGGAAGGTGTCGCCTATGACGTTGGCCACTACCGTGACGCGCCGTCGGGCCTGCGCATCTGGGCCGGCGCAACGATCGAGGCATCCGACATGCAGAAGCTGATGCCCTGGCTTTCCTGGGCCTTCGAAACACAGA
The DNA here is from genome assembly GCF_025152725.1 of Rhizobium sp. SRDI969. Lineage (NCBI taxonomy): Bacteria > Pseudomonadati > Pseudomonadota > Alphaproteobacteria > Hyphomicrobiales > Rhizobiaceae > Rhizobium > Rhizobium sp. SRDI969. The sequence continues at coordinate 3,554,983 of NZ_CP104035.1, read as the reverse complement.
AGGCGCAGCTCGCTCAGGCGACCGCCTGAGGTTATCGCATTCGGCTCCGCCATAGGGCGGAGCCCATTCCTGATTCATTCATCGCTGAACACTTTTGAAGGAGGCCATCATGGCACCTCGCGTTCTCGTATCCGACGAATTGTCGGAAACCGCCGTCCAGATTTTTCGCGACCGCGGCGTCGAAGTCGATTTCGAACCGCAGCTCGGCAAGGACAAAGACCGTCTGCTCGAAGTCATCGGCAAGTATGATGGCCTGGCCATCCGCTCCGCCACCAAGGTGACGGAAAAGATCATCGAGGCGGCGACGAACCTCAAGGTCGTCGGCCGTGCCGGTATCGGCGTCGACAATGTCGATATCCCGGCCGCCTCGCGCCGCGGCATCATCGTGATGAACACGCCCTTCGGCAACTCGATCACGACGGCCGAACACGCGATCGCGCTGATGTTCGCCGTCGCCCGCCAGCTTCCGGCAGCCGATACCTCGACGCAGGCCGGCAAGTGGGAGAAGTCGAAGTTCATGGGCGTCGAGATCACCGGCAAGACGCTCGGCGTTATCGGCGCCGGCAATATCGGCTCGATCGTCTGCGCCCGGGCCATCGGCCTCAAGATGCACGTCGTCGCCTACGATCCGTTCCTCTCCAAGGAGCGCGCCGAGGAGATGGGCGTCACCAAGGTCGAACTCGAAGAGCTGTTCGCCCGGGCCGATTTCATCACGCTGCATGTGCCGATGACCGACAAGACGCGCGGCATCCTCAACAAGGAAGCACTGGCAAAGACCAAGCCAGGCGTGCGCATCATCAACTGCGCCCGCGGCGGCCTGGTCGATGAGGCAGCGCTTGCCGAAGCGATCAAGTCGGGCCATGTCGCGGGTGCCGCCTTCGACGTGTTCGAGGTCGAACCCGCCAAGGAAAGCCCGCTCTTCGGCCTGCCGAACGTCGTCTGCACGCCGCATCTCGGCGCCTCGACGACCGAGGCGCAGGAGAACGTCGCTTTGCAGGTGGCCGAACAGATGGCGGACTACCTCGTCAATGGTGCGGTCTCCAACGCCATCAACATGCCGTCGATCACGGCCGAGGAAGCGCCGATCCTGAAGCCCTTCATCCGTCTTGCCGACGTTCTCGGCGCCTTCGTCGGCCAGGTCACCGAAGAGCCGATCAAGGAAATCGAAATCCTCTATGACGGCGTCACCGCCAACATGAACACGCGGGCACTGACGAGCGCCGTGCTCGCCGGCCTCATCCGCCCGCAGGTCGCCGACGTCAACATGGTTTCGGCGCCAATCATGATCAAGGAAAAGGGCATCGTGCTTTCCGAGGTCAAGCGCGACAAGACAGGCGTCTTCGACGGCTATATCAAACTGACGGTGACCACCGAAAGCATGACACGCTCGGTGGCCGGCACGGTGTTTTCGGACGGCAAGCCGCGCTTCATCCAGATCAAGGGTATCAACCTCGATGCCGATGTCGGCTCGCACATGATCTACATCACCAATACCGACGTTCCCGGTATGATCGGCTTCATCGGCACGACGCTTGGTGCTGCCGGCGTCAACATCGCCAACTTCCAGCTCGGCCGTGACAAGCAGGGCGGCGACGCCATCGCGCTGCTCTATGTCGACGGCAAGGTTGATGACGCGGTGCTTGCTGAGTTGACCGCCCACCAGGCGGTACGCCAGGCAAAGCCGCTGACCTTCAATATTGACTGAGTTTTTCCTCCCAAGGAAATGAAAAACCCGGCGCTGGAAACGGCGCCGGGTTTTTTGCTGTTTCAGAAGTTAAATTAATGGTGCCGGCGTTTCCGGCGGAGGATTTTGCCGGAACGGGCGGCATCGTCTTCAGCCTTGGTGCGGTGAAGGAAGGCGAGCCTGCTGCCGTCGAGGCCCTGGAAGAATTCATCCCAGGAAATCTCTTCCGGTTCCGAGGAAAAATCGACGCGGACGGTTTCGCTGTCCGGTGCGTTCTTGATGCGGGCGGGATGGCCGCCGCGCGCCTCGATCCAATGTCTGATTCTGCTGTAATCCGTCGTCGTGCCGAACCTGCCCATGAAACCCTCCTCAGCAATTCGAATGCGACATCGATCAGCGGGCAACGCACGATCGACGGAATTGTTCCAGGGCGCCCAAATCATTTTATCGAGGGCCGAGATCGTGATGGCAGACCGCTGCTTTGCACATTCTGAAGGCGGAAGCCTAAAGTTTAACCCTGAGTATGATTCTGATTTTATTTAACTTTTCTCGGTATACCCCTGGCATCGGCATCAACGGCACGCGAATTTCCATGGCCCCCTTGCAGAAGACCGAGCAGATCGAAGCATTAAACGACGACTTCCGGTCATTGTTTGCAACGCATCCGTCGCCGATGTGGGTCTATGATCCGACATCGCTGCGCTTTCTCATCGTCAACGAGGCGGCGGCGGCACTTTACGGCTACGGTGCGGACGAATACCGGCGCATGACGGTTCTGGATATTCGCCCTGAGCATGAGCGGGAACGGATGATCGATGCCGTCAGCGGCCGAACCGACATGGAAAAGGCGGAGCGCTGGGTTCACCTCAAGGCGAGTGGCGAGACCTTCGAAGTGCTGACCTATGGCCGAGAAGTGCGCTTCGAGGGCAGGGCCGCAATCCTGGCGATCGTGCAGGACCGCAGCGAGGTCAACGCCGCCAAACGCCAGATCAGCGATACACGCTCGCTTCTCGACAGCATCGTCGACAACCTGCCGGTCGGCGTCTTCGTCAAGGACATGGAAGCGGACGGGCTTTACATTCTCTTCAATGAGGCCTGCGGCGACATCGTCGGCATGCGGGCGGAGCACGTGGTCGGCCAAACCGACCGGGCGCTGTTTCCTCCCAGTCAGACAGACGCCTTCCGCGAGCAGGATCGCCGGGCCTTCGAAGCCAATACGGCGATCAGCTTCGAGGAGACCATGCTGCGCGCCGACGGTGCGCCGCGCCTCTTGCGCACCGTCAAGCGCGCCCTGCCGACGCCCGAGGGCCATTCGCCGCGTTATCTGCTCGGTATCTCGCAAGACGTGACGGAGGAGCGCGCCGTTGAGGCAAAGCTTGCCCATCTCGCTATGCATGATCCGCTCACCGGCCTGCCGAACCGGGCGGCATTTTCCATGCGTATCAACCAGCGGGCGGTCGAAGCGGCCGCCGACAGCCCGATTGCGCTGCTTTATATCGACGTCGATCACTTCAAGCATATCAACGACAGCAAGGGACACGCCGCCGGCGACGCGCTGCTTTGCCAGGTGTCGGAGCGGCTGCGTCAACTGGCGGAGGAGGGTGATCTTGTCGCCCGTCTTGGCGGCGACGAATTCGCCGTCGTGCTGGAGCTCGACGAGCCGGAGCGGGCCGTGCGTTTTGCGCAGCGGCTGCTCAAGGCGCTGAGCCGTGCCTTCGATCTCGACGGCGTCCGGGAGCACGTCACCTGCAGTATCGGCATCGCCTTGGCGCCCGATCATGCCGGCGACGCGGATGTGCTGATGCGGCACGCGGATCTTGCGCTCTATGCCGCCAAGGAGAGCGGACGCTCGACCTATCGTTTCTACGAGACGGAAATGCGGCTTGCCGCCGAGCGCCGGCACGTGATGACCGCCGAACTGTGGGAAGCGCTGGAGAAGCGCCAGTTCGAGCTGCACTACCAGCCGATCGTGCGGCTCGACAATGACGGCATCGGCGGCTTCGAGGCGCTGATCCGCTGGCGCCACCCCAAGCGCGGGCTGGTGGCGCCGATGGAATTCATTCCGCTTGCCGAGGAGACCGGCCTCATCGTCCCGATCGGCGACTGGGTGATCGGGGAAGCCTGCCGCGCGGCTGCCGGTTGGCCCGTTCATCTGAGGATCGCCGTCAATCTCTCCGTCAGCCAGTTTCGGCATGCGAGCCTGCTTTCGACCGTGGTGGCGGCGCTCGACGAGACGGGCCTCAATGCCGACCGGCTTGAAATCGAGATCACCGAGTCCGTATTCCTGACCGATGCCGACCAAAGCCTGCCGCTGCTGCGGGCATTGAAGGCGCTCGGCGTCCGCATCGCCATCGACGATTTCGGCACCGGCTATTCGTCGCTGAGCTATCTGAGGTCCTTCCCCTTCGACAAGATCAAGCTAGACCGCAGCTTCGTTTCGGGTATCGAGACGGATGCGGGCAATCTCGCCATCGTGCGCGCCGTCGCCGGCATCGGCTCCGGCTTCAATGCGACGACCCTGGCCGAAGGGATCGAGACGGAGGAGCAGTTGCAGAAGCTGCGCGCCGAAGGTTTCAGTGAGGTGCAGGGCTATCTGCTCGGCCGGCCGATGCCGCAGCACGAGGCGGAGGCGCTGATCCACGGCGGCGGTCTCAAGGCCGCTTCGTCACGCAGATAGAAGCGCTTGCTCTGTAGCGGGGATCAGCCGTCCGGCGCATGCCCCCTGGCGCTATCAAGCATTCGTCATTTTGAGAAAGGCGGCAGAAGCGGCATAATTGTCGTGGGCTGGAAAGGAGGATGTCTATGAAACGCTATTCATTCTCGATGATCGGACTGGCGCTCGTGACCGCCATTATCGCCAATCCGGGCATCGCATTCGCCTGCAACAAGCTGATCGGCACTTGAGCCGCACCCCCGCTTCCAAGGCGCGGCTTCGGCTGCGCCTTTCTTTGTACGGGAATGCGAAACGCTCAGGCGCCGAACGCCGCCCCTTGCGTCCAGGGACAATCCTTTCTATATCGGTGCCTCATCGAGAGACGGCGGCCGATCCCGCCGGAGATCAGCAATCCGCCGCAATTGCAGCGCAATGGCGGATCGTGACCCAAGCAGAATGGCACCATCGTTGAACACACTGGATTTTGACAAGAAGCCGGAAGAGACCCGTGTCGTCGTTGCCATGTCGGGCGGCGTCGATTCATCCGTCGTCGCCGGCCTTCTCAAACAGCAGGGTTACGATGTGCTCGGCATTACGCTGCAGCTTTACGATCATGGCGCCGCCGTTCACCGCGCCGGCTCCTGCTGCGCCGGCCAGGATATCGACGATGCGCGCCGCGTCTGCGAAACGCTCGGCATCCCGCATTATGTGCTCGATTACGAAAAGCGCTTCCGCGAGACGGTGATCAATCCCTTCGCCGAGAGCTATGTGGCGGGCGAAACGCCGATCCCTTGCGTTTCCTGCAACCAGACCGTCAAATTCGCCGATCTGCTGGCGACCGCCAAGGAACTTGGCGCCGATGCGCTGGCGACCGGTCACTATATCCGCTCGGGACTGAACCCTTCGCCGGACAATCCCGGCCGCCGCGCGCTTTTCCGCCCGGCCGATGCCGACCGCGACCAAAGCTATTTCCTCTTCGCCACGACGCAGGAACAGATCGATTATCTCCGCTTTCCCCTGGGCGGCCTGCCGAAGGCCGAGACCCGCAGGCTTGCTGAAGAGATGGGCCTCGTCGTTGCCAAGAAGGCCGACAGCCAGGACATCTGCTTCGTGCCGCAGGGCAAATATTCCGACGTCATCACAAAGCTGAAGCCGAATGCGGCGCTCGCCGGTGAGATCGTCCATCTCGATGGTCGCGTGCTCGGAACCCATGAGGGTATCCTGCATTTCACGATCGGCCAGCGCCGCGGCATCGGCATCGCTACCGGCGAACCGCTCTACGTCGTCTTTCTGGACGCCCGTTCGCGCCGGGTGATCGTCGGACCGAAGGAGGCGCTGGAAACGCACCGCGTCTACCTGCGCGACATCAACTGGCTGGGCGACGAGACACTTCAGGAAGCCGCTTCCGGCAAGGGCTTTGCCTGTTACGCCAAAGTCCGCTCGACACGCGCGCCGGCGCCCGCCGTGCTCCATATCGATGCAACAGGCACCTATGTCGACCTGACGGTCGGCGAGGCGGGCATCGCACCCGGCCAGGCCTGCGCGCTTTATTCGGCCCCCGGCGACAACGCCCGCGTCTTCGGCGGCGGTTTCATCGAGCGCTCCGAGCGCGAGCCTTCGGCGGAAGCCTGCCTGAAGGTCCTTTTGGCCAACCCCGTCGCCGCTTGAAATCCATCGGAACGGGAGGCGGCTAAAGCCCACCGTTTTTCTCGATCATGCGCTTGACACAAAGCCGAAGCGCACCTTATAAGCCGCTCATCCCACGAACCGGCATCGCTTCGCGAGCGGGTATCGTTGACCAGTGGCGGAGTAGCTCAGTAGGTCAGAGCAGAGGAATCATAATCCTTGTGTCGGGGGTTCAAATCCCTCCTCCGCTACCAATTGTTTTCATGTCCATTCCCGACACATAGGTAACGGAACGTACCTAAGACATGGGTGACAACCTCGTGCCGAACGGGTTGTCGATGGTTTGCAAGGTTCTCTGCTCCAGGTCGATATATCCCAGATCATAGTGCATGAAGCTGACGAGCCAAATGCCGTTGTCGACTTCTTTGATGCCGAGTTTCTGTCCGGCCATGACGGTTGAGATATTGATCTTCTTGCGGTGCATACAGATGCGTCCACAATGGGTGACCAGCACGTCGCGGTCATGGAAGGGGTATTCGATCTCGGGCAGGCCGGTATAGAGGCGGTCTGACGGCCGATAAATCTCTGCCGGATGCCGCATGTTCAGCGCCTCATGTGGGCGTTCCTCGTTGAATTCGCGGATGAAGTCATCGAAGCGTGCCTGCTGTTGGAGGATCGTCCTGCCGGGCGGGCGGGTGGCCTCCTTCTTCAGCGTCAGATGCATGCGCTCGTGGCGGCCGTTCTGCTGCGGGTGACCGGGTTTGATGCGCTCGATGCCGATGCCGAGCCTCAGCCACCAGACCGACAGCTTCGACAGATTGTAGAGCCCATTGGGGCTGGCGAAGGGCAGACCGTTGTCGGAGCGGATGGCGGTGGGCAGCCCGCGTTCGGCAAAGAGCCTGCGGAAGGCTTCGAAGACGCCCTGCTCGCGGGTCGATTCGAAGGCCTCGCAGCAGAGAAGGTAGCGTGATGCCTGGTCGGTGACCGTCAAGGGGTAACAGTAGCGTCCGTTGCCGAGCTTGAACTCTCCCTTGAAATCGGCGCACCAGAGGTCATTGGGAGCAAGCGCTTCACCAAGCACCGTTCCCACGGCCTTGTTCGCCCGGTTCCTCTTGCGGGCCTGGCTCACAAGGCCGTGTCGGTCGAGCACGGCATGCACGGTGCTTGTGGCGGGAATGCGCACATCGCCTGCAAGCCGCTTGACCAGAAGCTCCCGGATTTTGCGTGCTCCCCAATATGGTTTTTCCTTCTTCAGTCGCACGATCATCGCCGTGACTGGCTCGGGCAACTGGTTGGCATAACGGACCGGTCGGCGCGACCGGTCCGTCAGGGCATCAAGCCCTTCGTCCTTGTAACGGTTGAAGATCTTGTAGCCGGTCTTGCGCGAGATGCCGAATTCCCGGCAAACATCGCTCATACCCTCGCCCTCAAGCAGCCGGGCGACAAATCGAAGACGTTCCTCCATGACCGAAATCTCTCTCCACGGCATCAACACCTCCCGCTTCAAAACGGAAAGTGTTACCCATGTCTCCGGTACAAAACGTCACCTATCTCTCAGGTCGGGCATCATTACATAAAGTGCGAAATTTAGGACTCCGATAAGAATCCTTTTTTGTGGGCGTGGTAGCATACTGGTCGCAGCGCCAAACGTGGTTGCGAGGGGACCAATCCCGTTGCGCCCTGATCTGCAGCATAACGACAAAGAGAGGCCTATCTGTAGAGCGTCAGAAGCAACAGAGGTATCTTCGTTGCCCAAAGGTGCGATGCGACAGCGATAATAATAGCCCATACGGCGAGCGAGAACATGACCGCCGCTAACCTGATCCCGACTGGCTGCATCATTTCCTCCATTCCAGCATAATCGTGCCCCCTCGAACGATCCAATGCTAGCAAGACGCAGGCCCGTCAGCTATCGCAAGATTTTGGTATCAGATAGCTACAGCGGAGCGCGCTTGGCGAAGGTGCAAAGATTCCGAGACTCCCTTTCCCCCTTCGTCAAACGATAAAATGAAAGTTGTCGTATTGCGCGCCGTAATAATCCGGGCCGCTCGTTTCGGTGATGACGGGCTCCGTGTCGAGGATGAGATAGTCGATTTCGCCGTAGGCGCTGAGATCGATCACTTGCGGGTCATGAATGCTGTCGGCGGTGACGTTGACCGTGACCAAGAAGACGGTATCGCCGTTTAGACGACCTTCGATCGTCAGAACGTTGTCATAGTCCGATGTGCCGTTTGCGACACTGAATTGCTCGATCTGAAAGTGGCCGCCGTCGGCGGCTTGGATGGGTGTCCAGAACACGCCTCCTCCCAGATAGTGGTTGCCATCCGCTTCCTCCAGCACAGTCGCGTCGTCACCATCGTGCCAGGCACCCCAATCAAAGCCTTTGTAGCCCGTCGGGAAGTCGTGGTTGCCGACATCCTCGAAATTCACGAAGATGTTGCCGTGTTCCGGCAAGTCGACCGCGATATTGAGCAGGCCGAAGTCGGTGGCGCCTTTGCCATCCGAGATCTTGAAATTGAACTGGTCGAAGAGTTGGTCTCCCGGGCCGAGCGCTGATACCACCGGGTTGGTATGATCGAGCTCGTATGTGTAATTGCCGTTGGAATAGACGGTCAGAGTGCCATATTTTCCCTCAACTGTGGTGGTCGTGGCAGGCCCGTTCGGATCGGCCGGTTGCGGAATTCGCTGTCCATTGACGAAGTTGAGACGCACCTGGTCTCCGTCGGCATCCGTGGAACTGGTATTGTCCAGAATGTTGCCGTCGATCGGGTTGTCGACGTTGAAAATAGGCTGGTATACGTCACCTGCGACCGGCTTGTGGTTTGCCATTTCTACCTCCCGTGTGATTTTCTGTTCGACTATGCAACCCTATCGGGTATCTGGCAACCGAAATAGATGGAGCGTCAGAGCAATTCCGCCCGTCAGCGCCACAAATTCCGGTAGATTACAGCTCAACTATTCAAGTAAAGGGAGCGGCATAAACTCGATCCTCTTTATGAACGAGGATTTACGCCTTGTCTTACGTTGATGCCGCTTGATCGATCATGGTGTTTCTCGCCCTTTCAGGCGATCCGTCAATTCGGCCAGCGGAAAACTTTCAGGCAGGATAATCATGACGGGTCAATCATGACGTCGTCATGACGATATACTGCATGGATTGCTCGGCGGGTTCAGCGCAATCTTGAAGGCGAAAGGGGGCAATCAGCAGAGCCGGAGCTTTTGCCGATCATTCCCATCAATGCAGGCCGCCGACCCCGAGCAGGCTCTCGACAGCCTCGTGATCCCTGGCGAGATTTTCCGGCGTTCCGGTCCATGCCAGTCTGCCGCGTTCGAGGATGACGACCTGATCGGCGAAATCGAGAGCGCTCTGGATGCGCTGCTCGACCAGCAGGATGGTCATGTCTCCCGCCTTGGCAAGGTCGGCGAAGGCCGCCATCAGTTCCTCGCAGATAACGGGCGCAAGGCCCTCCAGCGGTTCGTCAAGCAGCAGGACGGAGGGGCGACCGAGAATGGTGCGAGCCGTGGAGAGCATCTGCTGCTCGCCGCCAGAAAGCTGGCTGCCGAGGTTGCGGCGGCGCTCCTTCAGGCGCGGGAACATCGCATAGGCTTCCTCCAGCGCCCCTTTCGGCCGCGCCTTCAAGCCGACGAAAAGGTTTTCTTCGACTGTCAGCGTCGGGAAGACACAGCGCGCCTGGGGCACATATCCGAGGCCTTTGTGCGCGCGTGTAGCACTCGGTGCCGTCGTGACATCCAAATCGCCGAGACGGATGCTGCCCTCGTATCGCCTTGTCTGCCCTGCTAGCGTTGCCAAGAGCGTGGTCTTGCCCATGCCGTTGCGGCCGAGCACGGCAAGCCGGGCACCTGCCGGCACGGAGAAGGAAATGCCTTCGAGCACTCTCGTCGGCCCATATCCGGCCGACAGGTTGTCGACCTCAAGCGACAGGGCTGGCATTGGCATAGCTCCCGAGATAGGCCTCGCGCACGCGTGCATCCTTGGTGACGTCTTCAGGCCGGCCGTCGAAGATGATCGCGCCTGATGCAAGCACGATGACGCGTCTGGCAAAACGGAAGACGAGATCCATGTCGTGTTCGATCATCAGCACGGCGAGATCGGCGGGCAGATCGGCCAGCGCCCGCTCGATGCGGCCGGTATCGCTTTGCGGCACGCCGGCTGCGGGTTCGTCGAGCAGCAGCACTTTCGGCTTCAATGCCAGCGCCACGGCGATCTCGAGAAGCCGCTGCTGGCCATAGGCGATTTCGCTGACCTTGCGATGCATCAGGAAAGCCAGCCCGAGTTTTCCAAGGAGATCATCGACCTCAGCCATGACATCGGGCATACGCAGGAAATTGCCGAACATGTGCCCGGACTTTCCCTCGCGTTGAAGGACGGCAAGTCCCAGATGTTCGGCCGGGGTCATGTCCTGGAAGAGCCGCGTCACCTGAAAGGAGCGGACAAGACCGCGTCTGACCCTGCCGATCGCATCGACCTTCGTCACCACCTCGCCACCCAGGCGAACCTCGCCGGAATCGGGAGAGAGATTACCGGTCACGAGGTTGACGAAGGTGGTCTTGCCAGCGCCGTTCGGGCCGATCAGCGCGATGCGATCGCCAGGTGACATCGTCAGCGAGACATTATTGGTGACGGCAAGGCCGCCGAAGGCTTTCTTGAGATTGGCGACTTCGAAGACCGGGCTCATGAGCGTTGCTCCCTGCGGCGGCTAACGAAGGCTGCGGCCGTCCCGTAGAGACCTTTGGGCGCAAAGAGCACAACGGCGATCAGCAGCGCGCCGACCATGGTCAGCCAATGGAAGGGATTGGCGGCGGAGACATAGTCCTCGAAGAGCATGAAGATGACAGTGCCGGAAAGTGCCCCGAAGAGAGAACCGGTGCCGCCGAGCACCAGCATGACAAGCGCTTCGGCCGACTGCGTGAAAGACAGGCTGTCGAGGCCGACGACCTGTGTCGAGATCGCATTCAAGGCGCCGCCGACACCGGCAACGGCGCCTGATATTGCGTACATCCTGATCAGAGCTGCCTTCGGCGAAGCGCCCATGGCGCGGATGCGCAGCGGGTCCTGCTTGATGGCGCGACAGAGCATGCCGAAGGGCGAGCGAACCAGGACCCTCAGCAGCACGAAGACGATCAGCAGCAGCGCCATTCCGAAGAAGAAGGCGGTATGACCGTAGAGATCGAATTCGAACAGGCCGAAGACCGGGTCCGGCGCGATGCCGGAAAGTCCATCGCTGCCACCTGTCCAAGACGAGGCCTTGTTGGCGAATTCATGGAAGAGGTTGATCAGTGCAATCGACAGCACCAGCTGCGGCAGACCATGCGCACGCAGGATGATGGCGCCGCAGAGCAGCCCGGCAACCGCGCCGCCGGCAACGCCGGCCATCATCATCAGCAGCGGATCATTGATGCCGTAATGCGCCGACAGGATCCCGGCGGCATAGGCGCCGGAGCCGAAAAGTGCTGCATGGCCAAGCGTTGCGACGCCGCAATAACCGGTCACGAGATCGAGCGACAGGACGAGCAGCGCGATCGTGATAATCCGGGTCAGAAGGGCGAGATTATCGGGGAAGGTGAAATAGCCGATGGCGGCAATGGCTACGATGACCGCTATTCCGATAAGATCGCGGGTGATGAACCCGAGACGATGCTGGAGAGGCCCGTTTTCGTCATTCATGACAAGCGCCATCCTAGTTCACCCTTCCGGCAAGGCCGCGGGGGAAGACGCAGATGATGGCGATCACGGCGAGATAGAAGAAGAATTCGCCGAATTCCGGCATCAGATACCGTCCTGTCGTATCGATCGCGCCCAGCAGCAGGCAGGCGATCAGGGCGCCCGGAATGGAACCCGCGCCGCCGACGGAGACGACGACCAGGAAGGTGACCATGTAGCGCAGCGCATAATAGGGCTCGACGGGCAGGAGTTCGGCGCCGACCACGCCGCCGAAGGCCGCAAGCCCGACGGCGACGGCAAAGCTCATCGCGTAGATGATGTCGGTGCGCACGCCGAGTGCAGCAGCCATCGCCGCATCATCCACAGAGGCGCGCAGCTTGACGCCGAAGCTGGTCCTGTCGACCGCGAACCAGAGGGCGAGCGCCACGGCCAGGCCGCAGAGGATGACGAAAAGCCGGTGAACGGGAATGGTGCGAAAGCCGAGATCGGCCGATCCTTGCAGCGCAGCGGGCAGCGGTATGGTCTTCAGCGTCGGCCCCATCAGGTAATTGGCGATGCCGATGATGCAGAAGGTGAGGCCGATCGTCATCAGCACCTGGGTCAGTTCCGGCGCGCCATAGATCCGGCGGTAGAGAAAACGCTCGATGGGAACGGCGACGACGATCGTGATGACAACGGCAGCAATGACCGCTGCGGCATAACCGAGGCCGAGGTCGCGGGCGACATAGGAGGCGATGTAGCCGCCGATCATCGCGAAGGCGCCATGGGCCAGGTTGACGACACGCATCAGCCCCATGGTCACCGAAAGGCCGATCGATATCACGAAGAGCACCATGCCATAGGCAAGGGCGTCGACGGCTATGCTGAAGACTGTCTGCATTGACATACCTTGCTTCGATGCGGCGGGCTCGGCCTGATCGCAGGCCAAGCCCGTCACCGGCCTTGCTCGATGTTACTTGACGGCCGCCAGGCCCGGATCGCCCTGCTTCTCGAAGGTCTGGACCTCCTTGTTGATGTAGGTCCCGTCATCGGCCTTGACGACTTCGCGCAGATAGATGTTCTGCGTGATGTGACGGCTTTCCGGATCGATCGAAACCGGGCCGCGCGGGCTCGTCCAGGCAAGCCCCTTGACCGCATCGACAGCCTTCTGAGCATCCTGCTTGCCGCCGGTCGCCTCGATCATCTTGTAGATGACATACATGCCGTCATAGGCGCTGACTGAGGGGAAGGAGAGTTCGGCCTTGTTGCCGATTGCTTTGGTCGCCGCCTCGACGAAAGCCTTGTTCTCGGGAGAATCGTGCGACACGGCGTAGTGGAAGGTCGTCTGGATGCCGAGTGCCGCATCGCCGAGCGCCGGCAGATCGGATTCCTGGGTCAGATCGCCCGGCGCGAAGAACTTGATGCCGGCAGCCTTCAGGCCATTGTCGTTATAAGCCTTGACGAAGCCGAGCGTCGTCGGGCCTGACGGCAGGAAGGCGAACACGCCCTCAGCGCCGGAATCCTTGATGCGCTGCATGATCGGGCTGAAGTCGTTGGTCGCAAGCGGCATGCGGATCGCCTCGACGATCTGGCCGCCGGCCTTTTCGAAGCCGGTCTTGAAGGCGTTCTCGGCGTCGATGCCGGGGCCGTAATCGCTGACGACCGAAATCACCTTCTTGACGCCGGCGTCGAAGGCGACCTTGGCGATCGGCGTCGATGTCTGCCAGGTGGTAAAGGAGGTGCGGACGACGAGCGGGCTTTTGGTCACGATCGCCGAGGTGGCGGCGTTCATGATAACCATCGGCACATTGCCCTGCTTCAGGATCGGCGTCACCGCCATGGCATCGGGCGTGAAGTAGAAGCCTGTGAGATACTGGACCTTTTCCTTGACGATCAGTTCCTGCGCCAGCGCCTTGGATTGGGCGGGATCGGCCTGCGGCACGTCGCGATAGACGATTTCCACCGTATCGCTGCCGACCTTGTTGCCGTTGACCGCCATATAGGCGTCGATGCCGGCCTTGAAGTTTTTGCCTTGGAGCGCGAACGGACCGGAGAACGGACCGATGACCCCGACTTTGATGGTGTCGGCATAGGCGCTCGTGCCCACGACGACTGCCGCAATGGCGGCCAGAAATAGCTTCTTCATTCTCTCTCTCCCTTTTTTGGCGCACTCCAGCGCCGTATTCGTTAGCTGCGAGAAATTTAGCGCGAACCTGTCATGCGAAATGGTGATGTAAAATGAAATAAGTGCCGTAATCCATAACTGTACAATTATGATTGTGGCTCGAAGAGCGGAACTATCGGCGGCCCGTTCTACGGTCGAATTTTGGTCCATGGCCCACCTCAGACACTTCTATCAGAATGGCAGCCCCACATAATTCTCCGCAAGCACCGTCGAGGCGGCGCGGGAATGGGTGAGATAGTCGAGGTCCGCCTCCTGGATCTTCTGGTCAAAATCCCCGGTATCCGGAAAGCGATGCATCATCGTCGTCATCCACCAGGAAAACCGCACGGCTTTCCACACGCGGGCGAGCGCCTTCTGCGAATAGGCGTCAATGCCACTATTCGAGCCTTCGCGGTAATGCTCGATCAGCCCGGAGAAAAGATAATGAACGTCGCTGGCTGCAAGGTTCAATCCCTTGGCGCCGGTCGGGGGGACGATATGGGCGGCGTCGCCGACCAGGAAAAGCCGGCCGAAGCGCATCGGCTCAGTGACGAAGGAGCGCAGCGGCGCGATCGATTTCTCGAAGGACGGCGCGGTCGCCAAAGCCTCGGCGTGATGCACCGGCAGACGCCGTCTCAGTTCGTCCCAGAAGCGATCGTCGCTCCAGTCCTCGATCTTCTCGTCGAGCGCGCATTGAATGTAGTAGCGGCTGCGGGTGGCCGAGCGCATCGAACAGAGCGCAAAGCCCCTTGGATGGTTGGCGTAGATCAACTCATGGCTGACAGGCGCCACGTCGGCAAGGACCCCCAGCCAGCCAAAGGGATAGACCTTCTCGAAACTCCTGATCGCACGTTCAGGGATGGCCTTGCGGCTGGCGCCGTGAAAGCCGTCGCAGCCGGCGATGAAGTCACAATCGATGCGCTTGGCAACACCGTCTTTCACATAGGTGACGAAGGGTGAATGGCCGTCGAAGTCATGCGGCGCGACGTCGACGGCATCATAAATCGACAGGGAGCCGCTTTCTTCGCGCCGCTCCATGAGATCGCGCGTCACTTCGGTCTGTCCATAAACCGTGACGCGCCTGCCGCCGGTCAGTTCGTGCAGGTCGATGCGATGGTCGCGGCCGTCGAAGGCCAGCGAGAAACCGTCATGCAGCAGGCCTTCGGCATGCAGCCTCGCGCCTGATTTGGCCTGATCCAGCAGCCCGACGGTGCCTTCCTCCAGAACGCCGGCACGAACCCGGCCGAGGATGTAATCCTTGTTCACGCGATCGAGAATGACATTGTCGATGCCGGCTTCGGTCAGAAGCTGGCCGAGCAGCAGGCCGGATGGTCCCGAACCGATGATGGCGACCTGAGTTCGCAAATGCTTCCTCCCTGCATTTTTGCGTTTTGCCAGATTCTGTCGTGTTGTCTCTGTCGCAGCAATGGACATTCCGGCCGAAAAATTGCACGAATCGAACATTAGTGCGGGAGCAGCCCTATGAGCAGACATGTCCCTACCTACGAACTCTACGGTGAGAATACCGGGCGAAAGCCCGATTTTTGGTTGCATTGCGAAACAATTCGCTCCCGCAGCAGCTTGCATCACTGGGAGATTCGACCGCACCGTCACGAGAGTTTCTTTCAGATATTGTACATCGAAGGCGGGTCAGGCGATGCGATCTTGGGCGAAAACAGCCATGCCATCCGTCCCCCGGCCATCATCACCGTGCCGCCCGGGCTCAACCATGGCTTTCGTTTTTCACGCGATATCGACGGCCTGGTGATCACCCTGTTGAGATCCCATCTCAGCCATCCGCCCGGCGACCGGAGCCATCTCGGCGAATGGCTGGCGGCGCCGCACCTGACGCCGCTCGATCCCGATCATGCCGAGGCTGCCTATGTCATGCAGACGTTGAAGCGGCTGGGCGACGAATTCGAGAACCGCCGCAGCGGCCGCAACGAGGCATTGGCCGCCTATGTCGCCTTGGCGCTGCGGCTGACGGCGAGGATTTCCCATGAGGGGAATACGCAGGAGCTTCCGCCAAACGAGAACGAGCGGCGGATGGAAATGCTGAGCGAACTCATTCAGCAACATTTTCGGTCACACAAGCCCGCGTCCTTCTACGCCAGGGAGCTTGGGCTTTCCCCGACGCATCTCACCCGTATCGTCCGGTCGATGACCGGCAATACTCCTCATGAATTGATCGCCGGCAAACTCGTCGAAGAGGCGAAACGCCAGCTGGTTTTCACGCTGGGCAGCGTTCAGGAAATCGGATTTCGGCTCGGCTTTGCCGACCCCGCCTATTTCTCGCGATTCTTCGTTAAATACACCGGAGAAACGCCGCGGGTCTGGCGCATGAAGGAGAAGGTTCGGCTTGAAGGTGTATAGGCCACCCGCAATGGTTGCGGCGCGCAACTGCCCTACCAGTCTTTGACGCCCTCTTCCGTGTTGCGGGCGCGTTCGCCGCCGCGGGTCTCGTATGCGTCTCGTTCCTCAGCTGACTTGACGGCATCGTCTGAGCCATCGCGCTGGGCTTCGGGCGTCATGTAGAAGGCGAGCACCTCTTCCAGCCGGGCGGCGGTAAGCGTGGCAGCGAAACTTTTCATGTCGTTTCCTCGGTCGACGGCCTTGAAGCTTGCCTCAGATGCATAGCTTACGATGCGGCCTTCAAGGAACAGTGCGCCGATGGTTTTCACCAACTTTAGACTTTGCTTGACGATTGCTCCCGCCGGATGATCTCTGCCGACCAGTTCCGCGCGATTCCCTCTGGTTTTCGTTTCACGCCGCCGGCCAGGTCCAGTTCCGCACCTCCGGCATGTCCTCACCATATTCACGGACATAGTCGTGATGCTCCGCAAGCTTGCCGCGGAAGGCTGCGAGCGCTTCGCCTGCCTTTTCCTTCAGGCCCGGCACACGCTCGATCGCTTCGATGGCGAGGTGGAAGCGGTCGAGTTCATTGAGGACGGTCATGTCGAAGGGGGTCGTCGTCGTACCTTCCTCGATGAAGCCGCGGACGTGGATGTTGCGGTGGTTGGTGCGTTTATAGGTCAGACGGTGGATGAGATAGGGATAGCCGTGATAGGCGAAAATGACAGGTTTGTCTGATGTGAAGATCGCATCAAATGCCTCATCGGTCAGGCCGTGCGGATGCTGATCCCTGGATTGCAGTGCCAGGAGATCGACGACGTTGACAGTGCGGATCTTCAGTTCCGGAATGGCGTTGCGCAGAAGATCGACGGCGGCAAGCGTCTCCATGGTCGGCACATCGCCGGCGCAGGCCATGACGAGATCGGGCAGGATCGTGTCGTCCTCGTTGCTCGCCCAGTGCCAGATGCCGATGCCGGCCTCGCAATGTTTCACCGCCTCGTCTATCGACAGCCATTGCGGCTCCGGCTGCTTGCCGGCGACAATGACGTTGATGCGGTCATAGGTGCGCAGGCAATGGTCGCCGACCCAGAGCAGGGTGTTGGCATCCGGCGGCAGGTAGATGCGGACGATATCGGCCTTCTTGTTGGCGACGAGGTCGACGAAGCCGGGATCTTGATGGCTGAAGCCGTTGTGGTCCTGACGCCAGACATGCGAGGTCAGCAGGTAGTTCAGCGACGAGATCGGCTTTCTCCACTCGAGTTCCCGCGTCACCTTCAGCCATTTGGCGTGCTAGTTGAACATGGAATCGATGATGTGGATGAAGGCCTCGTAGCAGGAAAACAGGCCGTGCCGGCCAGTCAATAGATAGCCTTCCAGCCAGCCCTGGCAGAGATGTTCGCTCAGCACCTCCATGACACGTCCATCCCGAGACAAGTGGACGTCGTAGGGCTCGATACCCTCCATCCAGACACGGTCGGTGACTTCGAAGACGCTGCCGAGACGGTTCGACTCTGTCTCGTCGGGGCCGAAGATACGGAAATTGGCAGCCTTCGCGTTGCGCTTCATCGTGTCGCGCAGGTAATGGCCGAGGATTTCCGTCGACTGCACCATGGCGCTGCCGTGCTTGCCGATATCGACCGCGCAGTCGCGTATACTTGGAACGTCGAGCTCTTTGCGCAGCAAACCGCCATTGGCGTTCGGATTGGCGCCCATGCGGCGCTCGCCGACAGGGGCGAGCGCCCGCAGCTCGGGTTTCAGCCGGCCGTCGCTGCCGAACAGGTCCTGCGGATCATAGCTGCGCATCCAGTCCTCGAGGATCTTGCGGTGCCCTTCGTTCTCGCGGCAGTTGGAGACCGGCACCTGGTGGGAGCGCCAGAAGCCTTCGACCTTCTTGCCGTCGACTTCCTTCGGTCCTGTCCAGCCCTTCGGGCTGCGCAGCACGATCATCGGCCAGCGCGGGCTGATATCGGGCGCTTTGCCATTGCGGGCTTCCTCCTGGATTTCGCGAATGCGGTCGAAGACCCTGTCGAAGGTCGCGGCCATCTGCTGGTGCATATCGCGCGGCTCGTGACCCTCAACGAAGAAGGGCTCATAGCCGTAGCCTTCAAAGAGGCTCCGCAAATCCTCGTGACTGGCGCGGCCAAGAATGGTCGGATTGGCGATCTTGTAGCCGTTCAGATGCAGGATCGGCAGCACGACGCCGTCGCGGGCAGGGTTCAGAAATTTGTTGGAGTGCCAGCTTGCTGCGAGCGGCCCGGTTTCGGCCTCGCCGTCGCCGACGACGCAGGCAACGATCAGATCGGGATTGTCGAAGGCGGCGCCATAGGCATGGACGAGGGCGTAACCGAGTTCGCCACCCTCGTGGATCGAGCCCGGTGTTTCGGGTGCCGCGTGGCTCGGAATGCCGCCGGGGAAGGAGAACTGCCGGAAGAGCTTGCGCATGCCCTCCGCATCCTCGGAAATATCGGGATAGATCTCGCTGTAGATGCCTTCGAGATAGGTGTTGGCGACCATGCCAGGCCCGCCATGGCCGGGGCCGCACATGTAGATGATGTCGAGGTCGCGAGCGCGGATGAGGCGGTTCAGATGCGCGTAGATGAAGTTGAGGCCGGGTGTCGTGCCCCAGTGGCCGAGCAGCCGGGGCTTGATGTGCTCCGGTTTCAGCGGCTCGCGCAGCAGCGGATTGGCCAGCAGATAGATCTGGCCGATGGAGAGATAGTTGGCGGCGCGCCAATAGCGGTCGATGAGCGTAAGTTCGGCATCGGTAAGGGCAGCGGTCGAGACATGCTTATCCATGGGTTTCTCCCGTTTGAAAACGTCTTCAACGTCAATTCTACCGGCTGATGCCGGCAAGCTGTTGATCTGGATCAGCCACTGCCAAGAACGGTCAACGCCTCGTCGGCGATGATTTGTTCCTCATCGGTGGCGATGACGTGAGCGGCGATGCGGCTTTCCCGCGCGCTAATGGTGAAACCATTGGCGGCATTGGCCTTTTCGTTGATCGTAAGGCCAAGCCAGACCAGCCGCCTGGCCACGCCTGCGCGGATCTCCGGTTGATGTTCGCCGATGCCTGCGGTGAAAACGATAGCGTCAAGGCCATTCAACGTCGCCGCCATGCGGCCGATTTCACCAGCAATGCGCAGCGTGAAGAGGTCGATCGCCTGGTGTGCCTGCGGCCGTCCGTCCTTCAACAGGTCGCGCGTATCGGCGCTGATCCCGGAGACGCCGAGCAGGCCGGCGTTGTGATAGAGCAGATCCTCGATCTCTGCGAAGGACTGTTTCCTCTCTCCGGCCAGATGCAGGATGACGCCGGGATCGAGCCAGCCCGGACGCGTCGCCATCGGGATGCCGTCGAGCGTCGAAAAGCCCATGCTGCAATCGCGGCTGACGCCGTCCTCCAGCGCACAGAGGCTGGCGCCGCTGCCGAGATGGGCGACGACCACTTTTGCCGCGGGCGGCCCCTTGCGGCGAAACTCGCTGGCGATGAATTTATAGGACAGGCCGTGGAAGCCGTAACGCTTGATGCCCTCGTCATGCAGCATCCGAGGAATGGCGAAGCGGCGAACGAGATCGTCCTGGGTGGCGTGGAAGGCCGTGTCGAAGGAGGCCGTCTGGGCAAGATGCGGTTTCAGATGCCGGAGCGCACGGATGAAACGTAGCGCCTGCGGCTGGTGCAGGGGCGCAAGCGAGGTCAGCGCGTCGACCGCATCGATCGCGGCGTCATTAAGGGCGACGGCGCTGGTGAAGCGCTCGCCGCCATGGACGACGCGGTGGCCGGCTGCGCGCACGGCGGCGATATCGAAATGCCCGGCGAGAAGGGAAAAGGTCTCGTCGATGACGCCATGCAGGTCTTCCGTCGTCTCCGCCTTCAGCGGCATCTCGATTGTCTGTGGCCCCGCTGTCAGGCTGAGAGACAGCGGCTCGGCGCGGAAATCGATCACACCCTTGACGATGCGCCGCGCCGCATCGCCGTCGATCGCGAAGATGCCGATCTTCACCGTCGAGGAACCGGCGTTGAAAGTGAGGAGCAGGTCGGTCGATGGCATGTCTCAAAGACTCCGCACGGTTGTGGTCACGACCAAACTTAGCGTCGAGGTTTCCGGCGGAAAGAAGTTATTCGCCCGCTGCTCGTTTTTTGTCGAAGCGCTCACGACCGTCTTGGGCGGCCGTGATCGACATACGGCATGTTTCACGAATGTGCCGGGACGAGCATGTGACGGTTAATATCGCGCAGTGTCAGTGTCTTACGGGCGGATCAGCCAGGGCGTCATGAGAGCTTCACGCGGCGGAATTATTAACAAAAGGCAAATTTGCAAACGGAATAAGGAACTATGCCATGGCCGATATTGCCCCCAGCCAGGTTCATAGCGACGCTTCCCATCCGCTCCACAGTTCGAATTCGGCCGGCAAATGGTTCTTGCCGCTGTTCGCACTCGTTCTGGTTTGCGGCCTTGGATATGTCGCCTATGCACTCGCCCGCGACCTGACGACCGCAGTTGCCGTTCCCTGGATTCTCCTCGGCCTTGCGCTGCTCATCGCGCTCGGCTTCGAGTTCGTCAACGGTTTCCATGATACGGCCAATGCCGTCGCCACCGTGATCTACACCCGTTCCATGCCGGCGGAATTTGCCGTCATCTGGTCCGGCTTCTTCAACTTCCTCGGCGTGCTGACTTCGAGCGGTGCCGTCGCCTTCGGCATCCTGGCGCTGCTGCCGGTGGAATTGATCCTGCAGGTCGGTTCCGGCTCCGGCCTTGCCATGGTCTTCGCGCTGCTGATCGCCGCGATCGTCTGGAACCTTGGCACCTGGTATCTCGGCCTGCCGTCATCGAGTTCGCACACGCTTGTGGGATCGATCATCGGCGTCGGCCTTGCCAACCAGGTCCTGGCGCCGGCAGGCACGGCGACCAGCGGCGTGGACTGGTCGCAGGCGACCAATATCGGCCTCTCGCTTTTGATCTCGCCGCTGATCGGCTTTGGCCTTTCCGCTGTTCTCCTGCTGGTCATGAAGGTTCTGGTGCGCAACAAGGCGCTTTATGCCGAACCGAAGGGCAGCCAGCCGCCGCCGCTCTGGATCCGCGCGATCCTGATCTTTACCTGCACCGGCGTCAGCTTCGCTCACGGCTCCAACGACGGCCAGAAGGGCATGGGCCTCATCATGCTCATCCTTATCGGCCTGGTGCCGACGGCTTTCGCGCTGAACCGCACGCCCGATGTCAACTATCTCGAAGCCTACAAGTCGGCATCTGTCCAGGTGGAAGCCGCGCTCGGCAAATATGTGAAGCCTGGGGTGACCGTTGCGGACTACAAGGCCGAAGTCAGCAACGCCGTCAAGAACAAGACCTGGACGGATGCGACGACGCCGGCCCTGCAGCAATATATCCACCAGACCAGTGCCGAGGTCGCCGCCTTCCCGACGCTCGAAGCGGTGCCGACCAATCTCGTCGGCAACGTCCGCAACGACATCTATCTGATCGGCGAGGCGCTGAAGCTGATCGACAAGCAAAAGCTGCTGCCGATGGACGCCGGCGACCTCAGCGCGGTCACGAACTACCACAAGGCAGTCGACAACGCGACCAAGTTCATCCCGCTCTGGGTGAAAGTGGCGGTCGCAATCGCGCTTGGCCTCGGCACGATGGTGGGCTGGAAGCGCATCGTCGTCACCGTCGGCGAAAAGATCGGCAAGACGCATCTGACCTATGGTCAGGGTGCGGCAGCCGAAGTCGTGGCGATGGTCACCATCGCTTCGGCCGACCATCTCGGCCTGCCGGTCTCGACCACGCATGTGCTGTCGTCAGGCGTTGCCGGCACCATGGCGGCGAACGGTTCCGGCCTGCAATGGTCAACGGTGCGCAACATGCTAATGGCCTGGGTGCTGACGCTGCCGGCCTCGATCGCGATCGCCTTCGTGCTGTTCGTGATCATGCGTCAGATTTTTTAGGCGTCCCGTCAGGCCGTGGAGGCCAGGCTCGCATTGCGATCGCTGATGAAGATGCCCGCCTCGGCGGCGGGCATCGCCTTGCCGAAAAGATAACCCTGGCCGATATCGCAGCCGAGCTGCAGCAGGAAGGCGAGCTGGCCGTGCTCTTCGATGCCTTCGGCCGTCGTCTTGATGTTGAGGCTCCTGCCGAGACCGAGCATGGCGCGAACGATCTTTTCCTGGCGCTCGTCGTCGCGATAGGTGGCGATGAAACTTTTGTCGATCTTGATCTTGTCGAAACGATAGCGGGCGAGCTGGGCGAGGCTCGAATAGCCCGTGCCGAAATCGTCGAGGGCGATCTGGATGCCGGCCGCATGCAGCTCGTCAAGAATGAGGGCGGCGACGGCGGGATCCTGGATCAGCGCGTTTTCGGTGATCTCCACTTCCAGGCGCTGCGGCGGCAGCCGGCTTGCCGAAAGCACCTTGAGAATGCGCGACGTCAGCAATCTGTCTTCCATCTGCACCGGCGAGACGTTGAAGGACAACGTCACATGCTCCGGCCAGGCGAGGGCGTCGCTGCAGGCCTGGGCGAGAAGATCCTCGAACAATGCCGTGATCATGCCGGTTTCCTCGGCTATATCGATAAAGGCCGGCGGAGGAATATTGACACCGTCGTCGCTGATCCAGCGCGCCAGCGCCTCGAAGCCGCAGAGCTGACCGGTCTTCAGGTCGATCAGCGGCTGATAGAAGGGCTTGATCGCCTTGTTGGAAATTGCGGCACGCAGCCTGGTTTCCAGAGCGGCACGTTCCGTTACCTTGTCCTGCATCGAAGGTTCGAAAACCAAACAGTGGTTGGGTCCACGCGATTTCGCCTCGTACATGGCGAGGTCGGCACGGTGGGCGGCATCTTCCAGCAGCTCGGCTCCCTCGGCCCAGCGGTCGTAGCCAACGCTGGCGCCGACTTCGACGGCAAAGCCATCGATATGGATGGGACGGGTGACGGCCTGGATCAGCAGCTTGGCAAAACGCTCCTCACGCTGTGACGTCAGGGCGAAGGCGACGATGATGAATTCGTCGCCGCCGAAGCGATAGACGCAGTCGGCATTGCCGAGCGCGCAGATGCGTCTGGCAACCTCGATCAACAGGATGTCGCCGCCCTTGTGGCCAACAAGATCGTTGACCTTCTTGAAGCCGTCGAGGTCGACGGAGAAGATGGTGACGTTGCGGTCCCACTCCTCGATCTCGGCCTCGTCGTCTTTGATCGGCCGTGAGAGGATCTTGCGCTCGAAGGCGTAGCGGTTGGGCAGCTTGGTGAGATGGTCGTGGGTCGCGGTCCAATCGGCTTTTGCCTGGGCGGCCGCGCGCAGTTCCATTTCCTTACGCAGGTCGGCGATGCGCAGCACCGAATAGATGAAGCTCATGGCGCCGGCGATGCCGAGCGCCAGAACGACCTTGTCGGCGCCATACTCGCCGAATCCGATCAGGAAGGCGACCAGGCTGTCGTCGAGCTGTAGCAGCGTGCCGAGAAGCCAGAGGGTCACTCCAGACACCACGATCGACACGCATTGCCGTCCGGCCCTGCTTTGGAAAAACACCGGCATTATGCCTTCTCCATCTCCACCTTCGCGGAAATATCACGAAAGTCTGAAATGTTTGTTGAAACCAGAAGGCGAATTATCAGAGGCCGTAGCCTGTTGCGTGCCGCAGAGAGACCCGACAGGCTTGTGGGGAATCAGGGCGTCGTTATCAGCGCGATGCCCTTCGTGGTTCGGGAGACTGGCGCATGCGGGAAAGAATGAAGGCGAGCGTGCTAATGCATCGCTCGCCCTTTCCAGTGCTTCAGGCGGTGACGATCAGCAGCGGAACGCTGACGATGAGACCGACCAGAACCGTGACTGTGGCGACACGCATGAAACGCAGGCGTCGTGTGCGCTCGCCACTCCAATCATATGTCATTCTTCCATCTCCTTGGGACAAGGAAGTAGTTCCCGCAAAGCCGGGTTCAACAGAGATGGCGCGATTTGCTTGTGCAAAGCTGGATAAGATCAGCAGTCTCTAATGCTGGAAGCGCAGAGACCAACGCTGTCCGTTGCTGGTCATGCGGATAACGGAAAGCGGCTCGACGTCGCTCAGCCAGAAGGAGGAGAGTGGCGCCTGAAGCACATGCACGATCGCTGCCCGGATGACGGCCGCATGGCTGATTGCAATGATGTGGCCGTCGAGGACGGTCTGTCCATCCATCCAGCCGGCGATGCGCTTGCGCAGATCAACAAGGCTCTCGCCGCCATGCGGAGCCGCTTCCGGATCGCTCATCCACCCGATGAGGTTTTCCGGCTCTTCGGTTCCGATCGCCGCGATCGACCTGCCGGCCCAGCGGCCATGGTCGCAGTCGCAAAGCGCCTGATCTATCCGGGCTTCGAGGCGCAGCGCATCAGCAGTCTGACGGGCGCGCAAGGCCGGGCTCGTGGCAATACGATCGGCGCGCGGCGGGGGGGGCATCCTGCCGGCCTCCTTCACTGCCTTGTCCTCCAGCGGTTCGTCGAGCGGGAACAGCGCCTTGCGGCTTGCTGCCGTCGCGCCGTGGCAGATCCAGGTGAGGCGCGTGTTCACAGTCGTTCTTGTCTCCCGGAATGCAGCGACAGCGTCCTTCGCCGCCTTGTGAAGTTTCGTTGACAGTCTCTTCGGCGTGCAGATATAACCGTGCTGTTGCGGGTTTGGAAGCCGGTGAAAGTCCGGCGCGGTCGCGCCACTGTGACCAGCGTGTCGAAGCCTCTTCGCGCTGGAAGTCAGACCCTACTGCACAAGCACTCTTTCGACTGAACGCGTCATTCCCGGAGGAATACATGTCTGACACCACTTTCGCGCCCGTTGCTGTACCGGCGCCGATCCCTGTAGGCGAGATCCTGCCCTGGGCGATCTTCGGCGGCCTGCTGATGCTCATCGTCCTCTATTTCGTCGGCACCGAGGAAGGCGCGATGGCGCTGTTCAACGGCATGTATGTGCACGAGTTCGTGCATGACGGCCGCCATCTCCTTGGCTTTCCCTGCCACTAAAGCGCTTCGCGATCGGAGTCCCTGACATGGTTGGAAACCTTCTGCTTCGCGGCATGCTCGCGGGCGTGATTGCTGGCATCCTCGTTTTCGCTTTCGCTCATACGTTCGGCGAGCCGCTGGTCGATGCGGCGATCGCCTTCGAGGAGGCAAGCGCCCAGGCCGCCGGCGAGGCTGCCGAACCCGAAATCGTCAGCCGCGCCACACAGGCCGGTCTTGGCCTTTTCACCGGCGTCTTGGCCTACAGCGTCGCCGTCGGCGGGCTCTTCGCGCTCGCCTTCGCTTTCGTGCAAGGCCGCTTCAGCAGCCTTTCGCCGCGCGGCACGTCGGCCGTCATCGCCATTGCCGCCTTCGTGGCGGTTGTCCTCGTTCCCGGTATCAAGTATCCGGCCAACCCGCCGGCGGTCGGCACTCCCGATACGATCGGTGCCAGGACCGAGCTGTTCTTCCTGATGATCGTCGTCTCGCTTGCGGCGCTGATTGCGGCGGTCGCGCTGTCACGCCGCCTTAGTGAGCGTTTTGGTCTCTGGAACGGCGCGATCATCGCCGGCATCGGCTATCTCGTCTTCATCGGCGTCGTGCTCTATCTGCTGCCGCCGATCAACGAGGTGCCGGAGAACTTCTCGGCGATGGTACTTTGGCGGTTCCGCACGACCTCACTCGGCATGCATGTGATCCTCTGGGCAACCTTGGGCCTTGCCTTCGGAGCATTGGCGGAAAAGCGGCTTGCGGTTAAGAGCGGGCTGCGGCCAGCGTTTCGGTGATCCGGCGTATCGAGGTGGCGACTTGCTACCCCTTCTCCCCAGCGGGGAGAAGGTGGCCCGGAGGGTCGGATGAGGGCGCCACACGGCACGCCCTATATGTTGCCCTTCGCTTGTGCTCAGTGCATTCGCAGCTTTGCTGCTCACCCCCTCATCTGCCTGCAGGCATCTTCTCCCCGCTGGGGAGAAGGAATATGTGGCGGCGCCGTATTCCTCTCTCGTCCGTCAGGAGCCCGAGGACAGGAAGGCAAGTTGGTGGGATGGCACGCTATCTCTATCGATGGCTTGCATTTCTTGGTCTCAACGCGACCTTGCTTCTATTGATTGCCGGAAGCGCTTTTGCCCATAGCCGCGGCGGCGGCAGCGGCAGCCACGCCGGGCTGGATGTCCCGGAAATTTCCCATGGCGAGATGGCTGTCATGTCTGACTATCGCAGTGGGATTATCGACCTTGCATCCCGTGCAGTCGATACGAACGAGCCGTTCCGCCGCATGCTGAACTATGCCGAGATCCAGTATTCCTACTGTCTGTGGGGCCGGATGCCGGGCAGCGTGGCGGATGAGGAAAGTCCGTTCAACGAATGCACCCATGCCTATCTGGCCGCGACCAAGGCCGTCTTGCTTTCAATGCGCGAGATGCCGCGGGAGGCCGCTGCTGCAGGCGAAATCATTTCCGCTGTCGATGCTGACATGGTGCGGCGCGGTCTCGCGCTCATCACCTGCCGGTTCAGCGGCGAGGCCTTCAACACAGCCGATATCGTCAAGCCGCGCTGGAGCGGGATCCCATTCCATGTCGCCAGCATGGCGTCTCTGACGGGGCTCGCCTCTTTGTTCGGCCTCGGTGTGTTTGTGCTTCGCCGCCTCTCGCAACCGAAGGCTCAATCGTTGGAATAGCGCTGCTCGCGCCACGGATCGCCATACATGTGGTAGCCGTTCTTTTCCCAGAAGCCTGCCTGGTCGGCTGATATCAACTCGATGCGGCGCAGCCATTTGGCGCTTTTCCAGAAATAGAGGTGCGGCACGACGAGGCGCATCGGTCCGCCGTGCTCCGGCGTCAGCGGCAGGCTTTCCCAGGCCGTGGCGAGGATCGCATCCTCGGCTGCGAAATCGGCGAGCGGCAGGTTGGTGGTGTAGCCGTCATAACTCGTCAGCATGACGTAACCGGCTTCTGGCTTCGGCATGGCGAGGTCGAGCAGATCGCGCGTCGAAACGCCTTTCCATTTGTTGTCGTAGCGCGACCAAGTGGTGACGCAGTGGATATCGCTAACTTTGGTGCTCTGCTCGATCGCCTGGAAGGCGGCCCAGGTGAGGGTGAGCGTCGTTTCGACGAGGCCGCGCACGTCGAGCCGCCATGTATCGGTCGAAACGACAGGCTGCTGGCCGAGATCGAGCACCGGCCAGTTCTTGACAAGGTGCTGGCCGGGCGGCAGGCGCTCGGCTTCGGGCCGACTGATGCGGCCGGTGAGGAACTTACCTTCGGTCGCCCAACGGCGTTTGGAGGTAGTGAGCTTGCTGTCGGTGGGCGCCTGATCGTCGCTCATGAGTGGGTCTCCTGCGATGCAGCAATAGGACATCCGCCCTTGACGGTGTCAAGTTTGGGCGACCCCTTGGAAATCCTTGCCGGGCTCACTAAACTCGGTGCCATGGGGCATGCCTCGCTGGGGAGTGGAGGCAGGAAGGGAGGAGCCGGTTCTGTCTTCGAGATATCGTGCGATAGCGGCGTTGCTGGTCGTGCCGCTGATCATCTTCGCTTTCTTCACCTATGGAAGTGCGATTGCGACGCGCGTCTATATGGGGGAGGCTTCGGCGCAGGCGGGAACGGCGCTGCGCCTTGCCGTTTCGGCACTCAGCGGCCATCTCAACCGCTACGAGGCGCTACCGGCGCTGATCGCCGATCACGACGATATCAAGGAGCTGGTGAGCGCGCCCGAGGATGAGGCGCTGCGCGATGCGGCCAATCTCTATCTCAAGGCGATCAACGGACTGCTGAAATCCTCCGACATCTATGTGGTCAAGCCGGATGGAGAGACGATCGCGGCCAGCAATTACGATAGACCTGCAAGTTTCGTCGGACAGAATTTCAGCTACAGGCCCTATTTCCAGGATGCGATCGAGGGCCGGCAGGCGCGGTTCTACGCGCTCGGCACCACCTCGCTGAAGCGCGGCTATTATTTTGCCGCACCGATCCGGACCGGCGCGGATATTCGCGGCGTCATCGTCTTCAAGGTCGATATCGACATGATCGAATCCTCCTGGGGCGGCGGCGAATACAAGATCTTCGTCTCCGATCCCGAGGGCATCATCTTCATGTCGGGAAGCCCGGAATGGCTTTACGGCGCCATCCTGCCGCTGACGGCCGATCGCATCGCCCGCACCGAGGCGTCGCGGCGTTATGCCAATGCCAGGCTGACGGCGCTGCCAGTGACGCGACACCACTTCGACCAGCATGAGCTGATGACGCTGGCCGGCGAACGCGGCTCGAGCGAATATCTGGTGCTCTCGCATTACATGCCGGCTGAGGACTGGACGGTGAACGTGCTGATGGAAACGAGTTCCATCCGCACCCAGGCGCGCACGGCGCTTGCGGCCGTCTTTCTCATCCTGTGCATCGCCGGGCTTACGGTGGCGGTTCTGCGCCAGCGGCGGACGCGGCTTGCCGACCGCATGCAGATGCAGGCCGAGGCGCGCAACGAGCTGGAACGACGTGTCGAGGAGCGCACGGCCGATCTTGCCCGAGTCAACAGCCGTATCGAAGAGGAGATCGCCGAGCGGCGGCAGACCGAGCAGCAGCTCCGCCAAACGCAGGCCGACCTGATCCAGGCCGGAAAACTTGCCGGTCTCGGGCAGATGTCGGCTGCTCTTTCGCACGAGTTCAACCAGCCGCTCGCCGCGGCCAAGACCTATACGGACAGCGCCTCGGTGCTCATCGACCGTGGACGGACGGAAGAGGCGCGGGACAATATCCGGCGTATCGGCGGGCTGATCGACCGGATGGCGTCGATCAGCCGTCACCTGCGCAACTTCGCCCGCAAACCGAACGAGAAGCTCGGCCCCGTTTCCCTCGACGAGGCGATGCGCGACACGCTCGAGATCATCGCCTGGCGGCTGAAGGCGGCAGATGCCGAACTGCTGCTCGATCTCGGGCCGCGTCCGCCGGTGGTGCGCGCCGGTTCGGTGCGGCTGCAGCAGGTGCTGGTCAACGTGATCTCGAATGCGGCCGATGCGGTGGAAGGGCTTAATGACCGGCGCATCGAGATTTCGGCCTTCGATGAAGCCGGCAAGGTGGTGCTGACGGTGCGGGACCATGGACCGGGCGTGCCAGCCGCAATCGCCGAGCGCATCTTCGACCCTTTCTTCACGACGAAGGGTGTCGGTAAGGGGCTCGGCCTCGGGCTTTCGATCTCCTATAACATCATCAAGGATTTCGGTGGCAGCCTTACAGCTGCCAATCATCCCGAAGGGGGCGCGGTGTTCCGCATCGAGCTGCAATCGGCGGCAGGGCTGATGCCGGAGGCAGCGGAATGAACGATGCAAAGATCCTGCTGGTTGACGACGAGGAGGAACTGCGACGCTCGACGGCGCAGGCGCTGGAGCTCTCCGGCTTCAGTGTCGAGACCTATTCGAACGGCGACCACGTGCTGGAGCTGATCGGCTACAGCTTTCCCGGCGTCGTCGTCAGCGATATCCGCATGCCCGGCATGGACGGCATGACGCTGATGCAGAAGATCCGCGAGCTCGACCCGGAGGTGCCGGTCATTCTCGTCACCGGCCACGGCGACGTTCAGCTTGCGGTGAAGGCGATGCGCGAGGGCGCCTATGATTTCATCGAGAAGCCGTTCACGCCGGAGATGCTCGCCGGCGTCATCCGCCGGGCGATGGAGCGGCGCGGCCTCGTGCTCGAAAACCGGCTGCTGAAGGCGGTCGCCGGCAAGCGCGACGATATCGAGGCGCGGCTGCCGGGGCGCACGCAGGTGATGGTGGATTTGCGCTATCGCATCCGGGCGATCGGGGCGAGCGATGCCGATACGCTTATCGTCGGGGAAACGGGGGCCGGCAAGGAAGTGGTGGCGCGGGCGCTCCATGACATCAGCGCCCGGGCGAGCCGGCCGTTCATCGCGATCAATTGCGCCGCACTTCCGGCAAACCTGATCGAGAGCGAACTCTTCGGCCATGAGGTGGGAGCCTTTCCGGGCGCGGTAAGGCCGCGCTATGGAAAGTTCGAACATGGGCGCGGCGGCACGATCCTTCTCGACGAGATCGGCTCCATGCCCTTCGACCTGCAGGCGAAGTTCCTGCGGGTGCTGCAGGAGCGGGTGATCTCCAGGCTCGGATCGAACGAGATCGTACCGCTCGACGTGCGCTTCATCGCGACCAGCAAGGTGGATCTGGAAGCGGAAGTGGCGGCCGGCCGCTTTCGCGCCGATCTCCTCTACCGGCTGAACGTTGCGACGCTGCATGTGCCGTCGCTGTCGCAGCGGCGGTCGGACATTCCGCTGCTTTTCCTGCAACTGGTGCGGGAAGCGGCCGCCCGCTACGGCCGCGATGAGATGGCGGTGCCGCCGGACGTGATTTCCGACATCGCTCAGCGCGACTGGCCCGGCAACGTGCGCGAACTCCGGAATGCCGCCGACCGTCTGGTCCTCGGTCTCGATGATGGCGGGCCACAGGCAGAGGAAGCGACCGGGCTTGCGGAGCGTGTCGCCGAATTCGAACGGGGGGTCATTGCCAGCGCGCTGGTGGCTCATGGCGGCAGCCTCAGGCCGGTCTATGAGTCGCTCGGCATTTCCCGGAAAACACTCTACGAAAAGATGCAGAAATACGGTCTCGACAAGCGAATGCTGACAACCGAAAGTCAGCGCCCCTTTTAACGGCGCATGTATACCAGCCACATTTTACGACTTGACATGCAACCATTTGGTTGCCTATAAGGAAGAAAAATAGGCAACCAAATGGTTCCGTATAAAGACATGGATGATGACGCAGTTTTCCGGGCTCTGGCAGATGCGAGCCGGCGGCAGTTGCTAGATCGGCTGTATGCGAGGAACGGCCAGACTCTGGCTGAGCTCTGCGAGGGGCTTGCGATGACGCGCCAGGCCGTGGCCAAACATATTGCGATCCTGGAGGAGGCGAGCCTCGTTTCGTCCAAGCGCCAGGGCCGGGAGAAACTGCACTTCATCAATCCCGTGCCGATCAACGAGATCGCGCAACGATGGATCAACAAATTCGAGCGGCAGCAGCTGAATGCGCTCGCCGATCTGAAGCAGACCCTCGAAGGCGAGGGCGGCCACTAGATCCGCGGCCTGGCCATCGGGAGCATCTTGTCCTCGCCAAAAAGGAGTATCATCATGGCTGGCAGCACATATAACTATGTCACCTTTATTCGCACGACGCCGGAGCAGCTTTGGGCGGCGCTGACGACGGCCGAGTTCATGAAGAAATTCTGGCTCGGCGCCCACTTCGAGACCGAGTGGCGAGCGGGCGCCGCCTGGAAGCTTCTGTTCGAGGACGGATCGGTCGCCGACATCGGCGAGATCCTGGAATGCGATCCGCCGAAACGGCTCGTGCTGAAATGGCGGAACGAGTTCATGCCGGAGCTGAAGGCCGAGGGCTATTCGCAATGCGTGATGGAGATCGAGGCGGTCAACGATACGGCTACCAAGCTGACGGTGACCCATTCCATTGCGGTCGAGAATTCCAAGCTTATCAACGCCGTTTCCGGCGGCTGGCCACGCATTCTCTCGAACCTCAAGTCGCTGATCGAAACCGGCGAAGTGGTGCTGCCTCCCAAAAAATGAAGGCAGACGTCATAGCGCGATGGGTGGATTTCCACCCATCGCACCGGCCGTTTGTTTCCAAATCGACCCATGCTGCATCGCACTGTCGCAAAATCGTCTTTCGAAAGCGGCTGCAATGATTGCGGGTCGATTTTTCCCGGCGGCAAATAGGTCATCCCCGGCGCGGAGGATGTGTCGGCGGGCTCGCTTATTTCATCAGGGAGGAAACGATGAAAATTCTGAAGGCCATGCTCGGCCTGACCGCGGCTGCCGCGGTCTCTCTTCTCGTCGGCGTCGCTTCGGCGCAGACCTATCCCGAGCGCACCATCACCATGGTCGTGCCCTTTGCGGCCGGCGGCCCCACCGACACCGTCGCGCGCCTGGTCGCCGAATCCATGTCGAAGGATCTCGGCCAGCAGATCGTCGTCGAAAATGTCGGCGGCGCCGGCGGCACGCTCGGCGCGGGCCGCGTGGCGAGTTCCGATCCCGACGGTTACACCATCCTGCTGCACCATATCGGCATGGCGACCAGCGCTACGCTCTACCGCAAGCTCGCCTACGACACGCTCGGCGCCTTCGACTATGTCGGCCTCGTCACAGAGGTGCCGATGACGATCGTTGCCCGTAAGGACATGGAGCCTGCCGACCTCAAGGGATTGATCGATTATATCAAGGCCAACAAGGACAAGGTGACGGTCGCCAATGCCGGCATCGGCGCGGCCTCGCATCTCTGCGGCATGATGTTCATGAGCGCCATCCAGACGCCGCTCACGACCGTTCCCTACAAGGGCACCGGCCCTGCCATGACCGATCTGCTCGGCGGTCAGGTTGATGTCATGTGCGATCAGACGACCAACACGACGAAGCAGATTCAGGGCGGCACGATCAAGGCCTATGCCGTGACCTCGCCCAAGCGGCTCGACGTGATGAAGGACATTCCGACGGCCGTCGAAGCCGGGCTGCCGGGTTTTGAAGTCGGCATCTGGCACGGCATCTATACGCCGAAGGGCACGCCGGCTGAGATCAACGAACGTCTGTCGAAGTCGCTGCAAGTCGCGCTGAAGGATCCGAATGTCGGCGCCCGCTTCGCCGAGCTCGGCACGGCGCCATCCTCCGACGCCGATGCGACGCCGGCTGCGCTGAAGGCCAAGCTCGAAAGCGAGATCGCCCGCTGGAAGCCGATCATAGAGGCCGCCGGCGAGTATGCCGACTGAGAGTATACCCGCATCCTGGGCGTGCTGGCCAAGCCCCTCACCCTAACCCTCTTCCCGCGTGCGGGGAGAGGGACCTGCCTAACACAACGGTGGGAAAGGGCGAGAGGTCTGCGGCGTATCCCCTTCTCCCCGCGCGCGGGGAGAAGGTGCCGGCAGGCGGATGAGGGGCTACTTTCTTTGTGACCGCGTCACATCAATCATCTCCAACCCCAGGAGACACCATGAAGTCCATCAGTTTCGATACCACCAATGCGATCTGCGGTGCGCTTTTCGTCGCGACCGGTGCTTTCTTCGCCATCCAGTCGCTGGGGCTCGACCTCGGCACGGCAGTGCGCATGGGGCCTGGCTATTTTCCGTTGGTGCTTGCCGGTGTGCTCGTGCTTCTCGGCGCGATCATCTTCATTCAGGCACTCCGCGTCGAGGGCGAGCCTATCGACCCCTTTGCCTGGCGCGGCATGCTCTTCATCCTGCCGGCACCGGTGTTCTTCGGGCTGACGGTGCGCGGTCTCGGATTTGCACCGTCACTGTTCCTCACCGCCTTCATCGCCTGCTTCGCATCGCAAAAGATGAACGTGTTCTTCGCGATCATCCTCTCGCTGCTGCTGACGATCTTTTCGGTGGCGGTCTTCAGCTACGGGCTCGGCCTGCCGTTCGAGCGCTTCGGCCCCTGGGTCCGGTTCTAGGAGGCGATGATGGATCTTTTCAGCAATCTCGCGCTCGGCTTTGCAACAGCCGGCACTCCGGAAAACCTACTCTTCTGCCTGATCGGCGTGCTGCTCGGCACGCTGATTGGCGTGCTGCCCGGCATCGGCGCCACGGCGACGATCGCCATGCTCCTGCCGATCACCTTCCAGCTCGAACCAGTCTCCTCGCTGATCATGCTCGCCGGCATCTATTACGGCGCACAGTATGGCGGCTCGACGACGGCGATCCTGATCAACATGCCGGGCGAATCTTCCTCGGCGGTGACCGCGATCGATGGCTACCAGATGGCCCGCAAGGGCAGGGCGGGGGCAGCACTTGCGATCGCGGCGCTCGGCTCGTTCTTCGCTGGCACCGTGTCGACCTTCCTCGTCGCGATCTTCGCGCCGCCGCTCACCGCAATCGCGCTGCAATTCGGCTCGGCGGAATATTTCTCGCTGATGATCGTCGGTCTCGTTTCCTCGATCGCTCTTGCGCACGGGTCTGTCGTCAAGGCGCTGGCCATGGTGGCGCTCGGGCTGCTACTTGGCCTGGTCGGCACCGACATCTATACCGGCACGCCGCGCTTCACGCTCGGCATCCGCGAATATGCCGACGGTCTGAACTTCGTGGCGCTTGCCGTCGGCGTATTCGGGGTTGCCGAAATCCTGCGCAACCTCGAGGGCGAGTCGACACGTACGGTGCTGATGGCCAAGGTCACCGGCCTCTTGCCGTCCCGCCAGGAATTCAAGGAGATGATCGCACCGATCATTCGCGGCACGGCGATCGGTTCGGCGCTCGGCATCCTGCCAGGCGGTGGCGCCATCCTTGCCTCCTTCGCCTCCTATACGGTGGAAAAGCGGATGTCGAAGACGCCGGGGGAATTCGGCAAGGGTGCGGTTGCCGGCGTCGCAGGACCGGAATCGGCAAACAATGCCGGCGCCCAGACCTCGTTCATTCCGCTGCTGACGCTTGGCATTCCGGCCAATCCTGTCATGGCGCTGATGATCGGTGCGATGATCATCCAGGGCATCGTGCCGGGGCCGAATGTCGCCATCGAACAGCCGGCGCTGTTCTGGGGCATCATCGCCTCAATGTGGATCGGCAACCTGATGCTGGTCATCCTCAATCTGCCGCTGATCGGGCTCTGGGTGAAACTGCTGACCGTGCCCTACTACGTGCTCTTCCCTGTCATCATGGCCTTCTGCTCGATCGGGGTCTACAGCGTCAACGCCAATGTTTACGATCTCTATGCCGTCGCCTTCTTCGGGCTCATCGGCTATGTGCTGGCGAAGCTTCGTTGCGAGCCGGCGCCGCTCCTGCTCGGCTTCGTGCTGGGGCCGCTGCTCGAGGAGAACCTGCGTCGCGCCATGATCCTGTCGCGCGGCGATCCCACGACCTTCGTAACGCGACCGATCAGCGCCATTCTCCTGGCGATTGCGGCCGCCGTCCTCATCGTCGTCTTCCTGCCGAGCATCAAGAAGAAGCGCGAGGAGGTGTTCGTCGAGGAAGCCTGAAGGGTTGAACTTGTGGGCCGTTTGATGAACAACGGATGGTCTGACGCGGGCGCCGGTTGGGCGCCCGTTTCGCTTTACAGGATATCCAGGCCCATGAGCATTGCCCGATGAGCATCCCCGCCCGGATCAAGGACGATCTGCCTTTTCTCACCTCCCTGCGCCGCGATCTGCACGCCCATCCCGAACTCGGTTTCGAGGAGGAACGCACCGCCGGCATCGTCGCGAAGCTTCTCGAAGAGGCTGGTGTCACAGTGCATCGCGGGCTCGGTGGAACTGGCGTGGTCGGTACGCT
Source organism: Rhizobium sp. SRDI969 (assembly GCF_025152725.1). Classification (NCBI taxonomy): domain Bacteria; kingdom Pseudomonadati; phylum Pseudomonadota; class Alphaproteobacteria; order Hyphomicrobiales; family Rhizobiaceae; genus Rhizobium; species Rhizobium sp. SRDI969. The sequence continues at coordinate 3,519,637 of NZ_CP104035.1, read as the reverse complement.
CCAGATCGGCAACGGCACGCGCAGGATCGGGCTCCGCGCCGACATGGATGCGCTTGCCATGCCTGAGATGGCGGAGCGGCCTTATAAATCGACAGTATCAGGCAAGATGCATGCCTGCGGCCATGACGGCCATACCGCAATGCTCATCGGCGCCGCCCGGCATCTGGCGGCGACACGGAATTTTTCCGGTACGGTGCATTTCATCTTCCAGCCGGCCGAAGAGGGGCGCGGCGGAGCGAAGCGCATGGTCGAGGAGGGGCTGTTTCAACTTTTTCCCTGCGATGCCGTCTATGGGCTGCACAACATGCCTGGGCTTGCGGTCGATGAGATCGCCGTGGTCGAGGGACCGCAGCTTGCCTCCTCCGACAGTTGGCGGATTACCTTCCGCGGGACCGGCACGCATGGCGCCAAGCCGCATCTCGGCCGCGATCCGATCACGGCCGCCGGCACCTTCCTGTCATCGCTGCAGACGATTGTCGGACGGGTGATCGATCCGCTGCAACCGGCGGTCGTCAGCGCCTGTTTCCTGCAGGCGGGCGACCCGAAGGCGCTGAACGTCATTCCTGATATCGTCGAGATTGGCGGAACGGCGCGGGCCTATTCGCCTGAGGTGCGCGATCAGCTGGAGACCGAGATCGGCCGGTTGGCGCAAGGTACCGCGGCCATGTACGGAATCGCAGTGGACTATGCATTCGAGCGGCGAATTCCGCCTGTCGTCAATGATGCGGATGCGACGGCGCGGGCGCTTGGTGCGGCTGGTGCGGTCTTTAATGAGAAGGTGCGGACAAGCTTTCCGCCATCGACCGCGGGAGATGATTTCGCCTTCTTCGCGCAGAATGCACCGGGCTGCTATGTCTGGCTCGGCAACGGTCCGGCGATGGACGGGGCGCTGCACCATAATACGGCTTATGATTTCAACGATGCCGCGCTTGGCTATGGAGCGGCTTATTGGGTGGCGTTGGTGGAGCGGGAGTTGCAAGGGTAAGCTCCGGCGTTTGCCGCCCCTCATTCGCCCTACGGGCACCTTCTCCCCATGGGGAGAAGGGGAATCGATACGTTGCGGCGAGTCTCTTCTTCCCAGCGGGAAGAAGGAGACGGCAGACGGATGGGGCCACACGGCACGCCATCGTCATATCATATGTGCGTTTTGGCTTACAGAACCTCTAGCACCGCGCTCTCCGTCACTGTCCCCATTACAACATCGGCAATGCCGCGATCGGTCTGATGCGGGCCGGCATTGCAGGCGAGCGTTGCGCCGAAGCAGGCCTTGAAGACCCGATAGGGTGGTTTCCAGTCGACGATCTTTTCCATTGCACTGCGTATGCGGACGAAGGCCAAGGCGGTGTCCTTCAGTGATGCCTCCGTCACCAGACCGGAGAGCGGTAGCGGCAGCATCGCTTCGATCCGCCCATCCTTGGCGACCGCCATGCCGCCGCCGGCTGATATGACGGCGTTGGCGGCGAGCGCCATGTCGCCCGCATTGCCACCGAAGACGGTGAGGTTGTGGCTGTCATGCGAAACCGTGGTGCAGAAGGCGCCGCGCCATTCACCCCAGCCGGTGAGGAAGCCGATGCGCGGGATGCTGTCGGTCTTGCCGTGGCGATGGACGACGGAGATCATGGCGCTGCCGACCGGCGGCACGACGAAACCGTCCCTCACTTCGGTTTCGGCCTCGCCCCATTGCGTGAAGCGCGGGCGGTCGATGGTGGCGACGCGGACGCGCTCGCCCTGGGCCGGAATGCGGAAATCATTCTCGGTCAGCGGCGGCAGCTTCATCGAATTGACAAGCGGCGCCGTATCAATCTGCTGGACGGCCACCTGCATGCCGCCGTTGCGGGCGACGATACGGCCGCCTGATATGACCAGCCGCGCGCGGAATTCCGTGAGGTCGTCGAAGAGCACGATGTCGGCGCGGCGGCCGGCGGCGACAAGGCCGAGATCGGGACGCTGCAGACGTTGTGCGGCATTGAAGGTCGCTGCACGGATGGCCCATTCCGGCTTCATGCCGTAGCGCACCATGCGCCTGATGACGTCGTCGAGGCCGCCGCCTTCCTGGAGTTCGTCGGGAAAGACGTCGTCGGTGCAGAGCGTGACGGTGGGAGGCAGGTGGACGAGACCGTTCAGCACTTCGACGAACTCCTGCAGCAGATGGTCGTGAGAGCCGCGCAGCTCGATCGTCAGGCCGGCGGAAAGCTTGGCAAGGAGATCGGCGCCGGAGGTAAGTTCGTGGTCGGAGGTGATGCCCGATGCCATGAAGGCGTTGAGATCGGCGCCTTCGAGGCCGCGGGCATGGCCGCAGACGAGCTTGCCGGCGGCAAGGCCGGCATTGACGATGGCGGTCATGCGCGGATCGCCGTCGATGACGCCGCGCATGTTCATCACTTCGGCGACGCCACCGACGGCGGAGGAGCGCAGCATCTCGGCGACGACGGCAGCATCGAAATCGGCGCCGGCAATTTCCAGGCCTGGCGCGGAAGGCACACAGGAGGGCGCGAGCAGGATCACGCGCAGTGGCAGGCCGCGCGCCGCCTCGATCGCCCAGCGCACGCCGTCGAGCCCATGGACGTTGCCGAATTCGTGCGGATCCCAGACGATCGTCGTCACGCCACGCGGCAAGACGGCGTTCGCATATTCGGCCGGCGTCACCATCGAACTTTCAACATGCATGTGCGTGTCGATCAGGCCGGGCGTCAGGATGCGGCCCGAAGCATCGATGGTCTCGATGGCATCCGTTCGGCTTGCCGGGGCATGGACGCTTGATATCAGCGCGCCGACGAGGCCGACATCGGCTTCCCGGATTAGGCCCGTTACCGCATCGAGCAGCCTGCCGCCGGTGATCAGCACGTCGAAAGGGGCGTCGCCGCGCGCTGCAGTGACGGCGCGGGCGCGCAAGGCGGGATCATTGAGATCGGCGGGTTCCTGACGAGGGGTGGCGTTCATTTGCGGGCCTCGTCGACCAAAGCGGCGAGAATGATAACACGCGCCGTGTCGGCATCGATGTCGGCGGCGAATTGGGCATTGAAGGTCGCATGCGTGGCGCGGGTCTCGACGATGGTGCGGCCACGGGTGAGGGCACCCTGCAGCTCGACGTCGATGCGGGCGGGACGGAAGCTCACGACATCAGGGGCTACGAAGGCGACGGCCGCAGAGGGGTCGTAGATTGCCATGGCCGGGCGGCCGCGGCTGGTGCCGATGCGGATATAGGCCGAGAACATATCGGTGATCAGCTCTGCATTGGCGCCGCCGGCATTGCGCATGGGTTCGGTGTCCTCAGGCCTTGCCAGCACCTTGCGGCAGAGGTCGAGATCGACCATGCGCAGCGGCAGGCCATGGGCGATGACGATCGAGAGGGCCTCGGGATCGGCGAGCGCATTGAATTCGGCGGAGGCCGTATGGTTGCCGCTGGTGACGCCGCCGCCCATCCAGACGAGTTCGGTGATACGGGCGGCAAGATCGGGCCGGGCAAGCGCCACGGCGGCGATGTTGGTGAGGGGCCCGAGCGCCAGGATACGGTGCTGGCCCTGGCGCTCCAGCCAACGGCAGAGTGCTGCGAAGGCATCGCTGTCGGCAAGGGCCGCCACCTTCGGCAGGCTCTTGCCTGATGTCGGGATGCCGGTTTCGCCGAGGATCGTCTGCGCGGTTTCGAGCTTGCCGAGCACGGGCATGGCGCGGCCGGTGTGGATGGGAAACTTCCAGCCGAAGGCACTGGCGGCGCCGGCGGCGTTCACCTTTACCTGCGCCAGAGGCGTATTGCCGAAGACCAGCGATACGCCGTCGATCTCGAATTCCGACTGCACCACCACCAGAATGGCGGCGATGTCGTCGAAGCCCATATCGGTGTCGATCCAGACGCCCATGATTTCACCCGAAACGTTTGAGGTTTGCAGCACCTGCAACCGGCAGATCGAAGATGAGTGCACTGCCGGTCTCGTGCGACGGCAGGCATGCATCGATCTCGGCTTTGATCGGGCCGAGCGCGGTGTCGAGGAGGAGTGCTGCCGAGGCAATGAAGGCTTTTTTCATCTCACATTTTCTCCATCTCTGAGGTTTTTGGTGCCGGCTTCGCAGGCCGGGATGATTGGCGGACGATCAGCTGCATGGCGACGCGTTCGATCTCCGCGGTAACGAGCATGCCCTTGCGGATGGTGCTTGTTTTTATAGTATCCACCAGCGCCGATACGGCAATTTCGGCAATCCTATCCATGTCCATCCGGACCGTCGTCAGCGACGGCGTGACAACAGGCGACCAGATGAGGTCGTCGAAACCGGTGACGCTGACGTCAGTGGGAATGTTGATGCCAGCCTGCTGCAACTCCGTCAGCGCCCGCAACGCCTGCAGGTCGGAGAGGGCTGCGAAGGCGGTGAAACCCTGTCTGACTTTTTCGGCGAGGCCGAGCGGGCAGCCACTGCCGTTCTCCCGCTCCAGCCGGTCGATCCACAGGGTTTCCGAATGCATGCCCGGGCGCATGCCGGAGCGGATGCCGCCGGCGCGGTCGTTCTGGACGTTGGATTCCTGATTGTTGCCGATGATGAGGATACGGCGATGGCCGAGGCCCGCGAGATGAACGGCGATTTCGTGGCCGCCCTGCCAATGGTCGGCGGCAACGGTGTTTCCAGGCGTCGAGGGAGTATCGATGATGGCGACCGGACAGGCCGCTGCCGAAATGCGGGTGGCGCGGCGGGGAATGATGACCATGCCGTCGACGCCGCGCTCGGCCAGCCGGTTGATCGCCTCGGTCTGGGCGGCGACATCGCCGCGGGAATCGGCGATCAGCACGCCGTAACCTGCGGCGGACGCAGCAAATTCGATCGCCTGCGCGATCTTCGGGAACAGCGGATTGGCGATATCGGGCAGCACTAGGCCGAGAACGCCGCTGCGGCCGGTCCGTAGCGCCCGGCCGGCCTGGCTCGGGACGTAACCAAGTTCCGCCGCATGCTCGCGAATTCTTTCGACCAATTGGCCGGAGACCCGGCCTTTGCCGGAAAGCGCATTGGAGACCGTCGCGACGGAGACGCCGAGCGACGTTGCTATCCTGCTGAGGTTCGGTCCCGGGCGCGGTGCTGCCATGATCGACGATCACTCTGATTAATCGTTTAATCAGAGTGATAGCTCAGCTTTTTCTGCATGTCGAATCCAAATGCATCTTATCGCAATTATTCGATTGCGGCACGCCGCAGGCAAGAAAAAGCCCCGCGAGGCTATCGCGAGGCTTTGTACTTCTCAAGTCGATTGCGGCAGCTGTCAGCCCTTGACAGCCACAACCTTCGCCGCCGGTGCGGTCGTCTTGCCGCCGGGGGCGAAGCCACCACCAACCGCGATGTTCAGCGAGACATAGTCCTTGGCCATCTGTTGGACGGATGCGGCAAGGCTTGCCTGGGCCAGCGAAACCTGGCGCTGCGCGTCGAGAACGTCGAGCAGCGAGGAGGCGCCGTCCTTGTAGGATGCAGTCGAAAGTTCCAGCGTTTCCTGCGTGGTCTTCACCTGGGCCTGAAGCGCCGCGACCGTTTGCGCGTCACGCCGGACGGCCGAGAGCGCATTCTCGACCTGCTCGACCGCGGTCAGCACCGTCGATTTCCAGTTGAGATAGGCAGTGGCGGCATCGGACTGTGCCGACTTGACGTTGGCGCGAAGGCGGCCACCATCGAAGATCGGCAGGTTGAGCGTCGGGCCGAAGGACCATGGCGTCAGGCCGCCATGGATGCCACGCTGGTTGATGTAAGACGGCGAGATCGAGCCGCTAAGCGAGATGCTCGGATAAAGCTGCGCCTGGGCAACGCCGATATTGGCCGTTGCGGCGGCAAGATCACGTTCCGCGACGCGGATGTCCGGACGATTGCGGATCAGGTCGGCCGGGATGCCGGAGGTGATGCCGCCGCGGAATACCGGCTGACCGGAGCCCTTCAGCAATTCATCGACAAGAGCCGAAGCCGGCAGGCCGAGCAGCGTGGCGATGTGATGGGCCGATACGCGGATATTGGTTTCGAGGCCGGGAATTTCGGCGAGCGTCGACTGCACCAGGCCTTCGGCCTGAACGACGTCAAGACGCGAGGCGGCGCCGGCTTCCAGCTGGAACTTGGTCAGCTCGTAGGTTTCCTGACGGGACTTCAGATTGGTCTTCGAAAGCGCTAGACGCTGCTGGAAGTAGCGAACGTCGATATAGCTCGAGACAAGGTCCTGTATGAGGGTCAGCCTGGCAACGTCAGCCGATGCGTAAGCGGAATCGAGCGAGGCAAGCGCGCTCTCCGTATTGCGCTTGTAGAGCCCGAAGAGATCGAGCAGCCAGCTCAGCTGGACGTCGCCGGCACTGGTATTGCGCGTGTCGAACTGCGTGCGCAGCTCGCCCTTCTGGCCGCTGACCGTCTGCGAGGCGCCGACATTCAAATTCGGCAGGCCGCCGGCGCCGGCAGTGGTCACGTTTGCGGAAGCTGCATTGATTCTTTCGATCGCCTGTTGAACTGTCAGGTTCTGATCGAGGCCGGCCTTGACGTAGCCGTTCAGTCTTGGATCCTTGAAGGCGGTCCACCATGCTGCAGTAGCAACATCGCCATCACTCTTGGTCCCACCCTCTCCGAATTTGGCGGGCAGCGGCATCTCAGGAGGAACATGATCCGGGCCTACAACGCAGCCCGACAACAATAACAATAATGCCGGTGTGGCAAAACGAAGAGATACCATTCATTTCATCCTGTACTCGAGCAAGTCAATTCTTGTCCGAAGCTTCATGCTTCACTATCGGCCGCCGCGCCTCGTTCTACCAAAAACACCATTCCGAAGCAGTCGGGCGCAATGTAGCAACGGGAACAGCAATATCACAGTGCATTTATATCACAGTCCTGCCGCATTTTTGCCGCGTGTGGCAAAGATGCGTCGAATGACGACGAAAAACGACGGCACGAAGAAAATTCCGAGCATCGTCGCCGCCAGCATGCCGCCGAGAACGCCGATACCAATCGCATTCTGTGCCGCCGAGCCCGCGCCTGTCGCGATCGCCAGCGGCACGACGCCGAGAATGAAGGCAAGCGAAGTCATGATGATCGGCCGCAGGCGCAATCTCGCTGCTTCCAATGTCGCCTCGTAGAGCCCCATGCCGCTTTCCATGCGATCCTTGGCGAATTCGACAATCAGGATGGCGTTTTTTGCCGCCAGCCCGATAGTGGTGAGCAGGCCAACCTTGAAATAGACGTCGTTCGCCTGGCCGAAAAGGGTTGCCGCCGTCAACGCTCCGAGGATGCCGACGGGCACCGCCATGATCACCGAGAAGGGGATCGACCAGCTTTCGTAAAGCGCTGCCAGGCAGAGGAAGACGACGAGAACCGAGATCGCATAGAGCATCGGCGCCTGCGAACCGGAAAGCCGTTCCTGATAGGAGATGCCCTGCCAGGCAACCGTATAACCGCCGCCGAGCTCACTGGTCAGGGCTTCCATTTCGTTCATCGCATCGCCGGAAGAAACTCCGGGTGCGGCAGCGCCGTCAAGCGGAATGGCGCTGACGGCATTGAAGCGGGCAAGCGAGGGCGCGCCCTTCACCCACTCGGTGCGGGTAAAGGCGGAGAATGGCACCATTTCGCCGTCATTGTTGCGGGCGTACCAGTGGTTGAGATCGTCCGGCTGCATGCGGAAGGGCGCATCGCCCTCGACATAGACCGGCTTGATCTCGCCGTTCAACGTGAAGTCGTTGACGTCGCGGCCGGTGAAGATGATCGACAGCATCGAATTGACCGAGGCGATGTCGACGCCCATGGCGCCGATCTTTTCCTGATCGAGCACGATGCGCATCTGCGGCTCGACTTCCTTGTTGCTGCTGCGCAGCGCCACGACTTTACCCGAGCTGTTGCCCATCTGGATTAGCCGCTTGGAGGCTGCCGTCAGAGCGTCGTTGCCGTGGCCGCCGGTATCGACGAGATACATCGAGAAGCCGCTCGACACGCCGAGGCCCTGGATTGCCGGCGGCAGGAGCGCGAAGACCTGTGCCTCGCGCATCGCAAAGAAGCTGCGAAGCGCCCGGCTGACAACCGACTGAGCACTCAGATTTGGATCGGTGCGCAGCGAAAAATCCTTGAGCTTGGTGAAAACGATGGCGCTGTTCTGGCCGGAGCCGTTGAATCCAAAGCCGAGGGCGCCGAAGACCGATTCGACGGCATCCTTCTCATTCTGGCGATAATAGTTTTCCACCTTCTCAACGACGGCCTGGGTCTGCTGCGTGGTCGAGCCAGGCGGCGTGGTGACGATGGTCAGCAGCACGCCCTGATCTTCCTGCGGCAGGAAAGAGCTCGGCAGCCGGGTGAATAGATAGGCACAGCCGGTGCCGACGAGAAGAAAGACCAGCATGACGCGGATCGGCCGCTTCAGGAGATAGCCGATGGTCCTGACATAGCCGTTGGTCGAGCGCGTGAAGTTGCGGTTGAACCAGTCGCCGACCCGGTGTTTCCGGTGTTCGCTGACCGGCTTCAGCATCGTGGCGCAGAGCGCCGGCGTTAGCACGATCGCAACGAGTGCCGACAGCAGCATGGCCGATACGATGGTGATCGAGAACTGGCGATAGATGATGCCTGTCGAGCCGCCGAAGAAGGCCATCGGAATGAAGACGGCGGTCAGCACGAGCGCAATGCCGACAATGGCGCCGGTGATCTCGCCCATCGATTTCTCCGTCGCTTCGAGCGGCGAAAGCTTCTCTTCCGACATGATGCGTTCGACGTTTTCGACGACGACGATCGCATCGTCGACCAAAAGGCCGATCGCAAGCACCATGGCGAACATCGTCAAGGTATTGATCGAGTAGCCGGTGACCGCCAGCACCCCGAAGGTGCCGAGCAGCACCACGGGAACGGCGATGGTCGGGATCAGCGTGGCGCGCAGATTTTGCAGGAAGACGAGCAGCACCACGAAGACGAGCACGATTGCCTCGATCAGCGTATGCACGACCTTCTCGATCGACAGTTCGACGAAGGGTGTCGTGTCATAGGGATAGGTGATCTTTACGCCTTCCGGCAGAGTGCGGCCGATGACATCGAGTGCGGACCGCACGCGGGCGGCGGTATCGATCGCGTTGGCGCCGATTGCGAGGTTGACGGCAAAGCCGCTCGAAGGCATGCCGTTGTAGCGCGAACTCCCCCCATAGCTCTCCTGACCGATCTCGATGCGCGAGACGTCGCTCAAGCGCACCGTCGCGCCGTCCTTTTCGACCTTCAGGATAATGTGCTCGAAATCGGCGACGGTGGTCAGCTGGCTTTGGGCGGTGATGGTGACGTTGATCTGCTGGCCGGGGATCGTCGGCTGGGCGCCGAGCGAGCCAACGGAGACCTGGGTGTTCTGGGCCTGGATGGCAGACGTCACATCGCTCGGCGTCAACTGGTATTTCAAGAGCTTGAACGGATCGAGCCAGACGCGCATGGCGTATCCCGAACCGAAGACATTGATGCTGCCGACGCCTTCCAGGCGCTGGATCTGATCCTCGATCGAGGTCGACATGATATTGCCGAGGTCGACGGAGTTGCGTTTGCCATCGGTCGAAACAAGCGAGCCGACGAGAAGGATGCTCGAGGTCGAGCGCGTCACGCTGATGCCGGCATCGATGACGTCGCCCGGAAGCTGCGACTGGACCAGCTGCAGCTTGTTCTGCACTTGCACCTGGGCGATGTCAGGATCGATGCTGGTTCCGAAAGTGAGCTGGATGTTGGCCGACCCGGTCGACGAGGTCGAGGTCATATAGGTGAGGTCGTCGAGGCCGGTCATGCCGTCTTCGATGATCGTCGTCACCGATTTCTCGACCGTCTCGGCGCTGGCGCCGCGATAGGTGGCGTTGATGCGAACCGTCGTCGGGGCGATGTCGGGGTATTGAGAGATCGACAGGGTGAAAATCGCCAGCAGGCCGGCGAGCATGATGGTGATCGCAATGACCCAGGCGAAAATTGGACGTCGGATGAAAAACTTGGCCATCGGTTGTTCCTGTGCGGCTGGGACGGTGACGATGCGGGCCTGAAGCGATTATTTCGCTGCAGCCTTCTCAGCGTCACCGGCCGCAGGCTGTTCGGCAGGCACGACCACGCCGTTGTCATTGATTTTCATCGGGACCGGTTTCACCGGCATGCCCACCGTGACGGACTGGAGGCCGGTGACGATCAGCTGATCGCCGTCCTTGATGCCTTCGGTCACGAGCCAGGAATTGTTGGAGGGCGAACTGTTCTCGAAGGCGCGGGTTTCGACCTCGCCGTCGGCGGAAACGAATTGTGCCGTCAGCCGGCCGTTGGCGTCACGGCTTGTCGCCAGCTGCGGCAGCGCATAACCGGCCTCGGCGCCGAGCTCGACGGTTGCGCGGACATACATGCCGGGCAGCACGATGCGGTCGGGATTGGGAAAGAGCACACGAATGATGAAGGTGCCAGTGGTCTCGCTGACGACCTGCTTCGACATGTCGAGCTTGCCTTGCTGATTGTATTCCTTGCCGTCTTCGAGGATCAGGTGGAAGGCGACGTTCTCCGCACCCTCGATGTTGCCGGCGGCCATCGCATCGCGCAACCTCAGCAGGTTGGTGCTCGATTCCGTCAGCGAGATATAGATCGGATCGAGTTGGCGGATGGTCGTCAGCGCCGTCGTCTGGTTGGCAGAGACGACGTTGCCGACATTAACGGCCGTCTGGTCGATGATGCCATCAAAAGGGGCGACGATCCTGGTATGGTCGAGGTCGATCTGTGCGGCGGAAAGCGCGGCCTTCGCCGACTCGACTTCGGCCTTGGCCTGGAGCAGCGTCGTCTTAGCCGTTTCGAATTCGATCTGGGTGGCACCGCTGCCGACGAGGCGCTGGTAGCGGTCGAGATTGCTTTCAGCGCTCGGTACGCTGGCTTGCGCCTTGGAGATTGCCGCCTTGGCCTGCTCGACGGCGGCTATGTAGGGTGCATCCTCGATCTGGTAGAGAAGGTCGCCCTTCTTGATCTCGCCGCCTTCCTTAAAGGCGACCTCGCGGATCAGGCCGCTCACCTGCGGCCGGATATCGGCGGTCTGAAATGTCTCGGCACGGCCAGGCAGGATGGTGGTGATCGGGAACGTGCCCTTCGTCAACGCGATCACGCCGACCGGGGCAGCCTGCTGTGCCGCGCCTGCGCCCGCATTGCCCGCAGGCTTGGAGCCACTGTCGCTGCAGGCGGCGAGAAGGGCTGCGAATGCCAGGGCCGAGGGAACGAGGAGGGCACGCCGTATCATGCTGAATTCCTGTGCGGTAGCATTCGCCATTCAATCTATGCGCTCGATCCAGCGCTCGGCTGGGCCGAGCACAGGCTTGTACAAGCATCAGGATTGGTTTCAAATGCCGTTATCCGAATTTAACAAAAGCTTTACGAAGTGACGTAATTCAACAATCATCACTTAGCAAGCGCTATTTTGCAGTGCGGCATCGACGAAACACACGATTTTTTCGGCGCGGTGAACAAGGGTCTCCTTATCGTCGCGAGCGATCAGGACAGGGTGCAGCACGCAGGCCAGGACGTCTGCAACGGTACGCGCCGCGCTCTCGGGATGGCGGCAATGATAACGTCCCTCCGCCATGCCTTCACGGATGATCTCGCCGAGCTTCGCTTCGATGCGGGCGCGGTAACGATTGCCGGCCTCGAGTTTGGCTTCGATCGTCGAGAGTACCATTTCGAAGATATAAGGGTTCTTCTGGATGTCCTGGAGGTGGCTTTCCAGCAGGCGCAGGATGAAGCGGAGCAGTTGTTCCTTTGGCGGCAGCTTCTCATCGCAGGCGGCGAAGCGCTCGGCGGCATCGTCGAGATGGCGTCCGGCGATCGCATCGACCAGCGCGACCTTGGAGCGGAAATGCTTGAAGACATTGGCGGGCGACATGTGGAGCGCGCCGGCGATATCGGCGATCGACACCGCGACGAAGCCCCGCTCGCGAAACAGCATCTCCGCCATGGAGAGAATGTCTTCCCGCGTTTCCTCGGCCTTGCGTCTTGGCCTTCTTGCCATTTGTTCCCCGCCGGGCTGAGCCCGATACCCCTTTTTTTTGATGCTAGCGCATAACCCCGAAAATCGGAATCGATTTTCGGGAAGGATTATGCGCCAATTCAAAGTGATAGAGCGTCCTCTCGGACGCGCGGCGCTCTAGCGCGATGGGTGAAACGTCGCAAGCCGGTGAACGGCTTGGCGGCCTTCGCGTTCGTCTTTTCAAGGGAAATAGCGGGCGAGGTTGGCTCGGACACGAGCAAGCGGCGTCTCGCCGCTGTTGTCTGGAACAAAACGCTCACCGGTGATCGCCTCGTAGGCTTTGATGTAGACGGCCGAGGTCTGCTCGATCAGTTCGGCGGGGATTTCCGGGATCTCGTCCTTATAGGGATCGCAACGCTCCGCCACCCAGGCGCGGACGAAATCCTTGTCGAAGCTTTCCGGGCGTTTCCCGGCGGCAAAGCTTGCCGGATAGCTTTCGGCAAGCCAGTAGCGGCTGCTGTCCGGCGTGTGGATCTCGTCAGCGAGGATAATGTTGCCGTCACCATCAGTGCCGAACTCGTATTTGGTATCGACCAGAATCAGGCCGCTTTTCACCGCCATCTCCTGGCCGCGGGCAAAGAGGGCGAGCGCATATGTCGACAGCGTCTGCCATTGCTCTTTCGTGAGAAGGCCACGCGTGACGATTTCGGCCGGCGTCAGCGGTTCATCGTGACCGCCGTCGAATTCCTTGCTGGTCGGCGTGATGACGGGTTCGGGCAGGACCTGGTTGTCGCGCATACCGTCGGGCAGACGCATGCCGTACATCTCGCGCTCGCCCTTTTTATAAAGCGTCAGGATCGAGGTGCCGGTGGTGCCGGCGAGATAACCACGCACGACGACCTCGACCGGCAGGATGTCGAGCCGCTTGCCGATGACGACATTCGCATCGGGATAGTCGAGAACGTGGTTCGGGCAGATGTCTTTCGTCGCCTCGAACCAGTAGCGCGCCGTCTGCGTCAGCACTTGGCCTTTATAGGGGATGCTGGTGAGGATGCGGTCGAAAGCGCTCAACCGGTCGGTGCTTATAATGATGCGGCGTCCGTCCGGAAGATCGTAATTCTCGCGCACCTTACCGCGGTAATAGTTGGGCAATTCCGGGAAATGGGCTTCGGAGAGAATTCGCACGGCGCTCGACTGTCCTTCATTATTGGGTGAAGACTTCCTGCTCTAGTTTCATTGCTGGGGAAGTCAAGTCGATCGGGTATCGCCCGCAGGCCGACATAGGCGAAATCGAAGAAGCGAAAGCCGGTTCCGGTCGCCTTGGCGAGCGCATCGAACGACATGGGCGGGTCCGTTGTTTCATCGATCAGGCGGACCGTAATCGTTCTTCATGCGCTGTACAGAGCGCTTTCAGGCAGAGATTGAACAATCCTCATATCTCACGTCCGGCTGGTGGTGCCTGCCACCGGCCCATGGCGTTCCGCTCCAGAATGGGGGTTGCGAAGACGCCCACGGTGCGCGCGTTCCATTGCGGCCCGGCGGCTGCGAGGCTGTCGCGCCACCGCTCCGATTGCAGCATGGCGGCACCGATAACGACGGGTTCGATACCGCAGCCTGTCAGCAGATGAAGGCCGGCGACGATCGAGGCGCCGCTGGAAATGACGTCATCGATGAGTGCGACGCGCTGTCCCTGAAGCAGCGGCAGCATGCGCGGATCGATATAGAGGCGCTTCTGCTGTGACGGCGTGGTGACTGAAGACAGGGCAACGGAGAGCTCGTCGCGATACCAGAATTTACGCGAGGTGCCGAGCGGAACGTAGCGGCTATGGCCGAGTTTCTGCGCCACGGCGGCGGCCAGCGTCAGGCCGAGCGTTGGCATGCCGGCGACGACATCGATGCGCATGGGCCTGATCTTTTCGGCAAGGCGTTCGGCGAGCGCATCGAGCACGGCGAAGCTTGCCTGGTTGACGATCAGCGAGGCGAGGGCGTGATCGCCATCGGCCAGCACACGGATCGGCAGGCGAAGCTGACGGCCGTCCTCGAGCGCGGCGACATAGAAGGAGGTAAATTCCCCATTGCCGGCAAAGGTGCCGGGCGGATGAAGCTCCTGCCAGAAATCGTGCGGCGCCATTTCCATCGCAGCAGTCAATTGCGTCTCGTCCTTTCCATGCCGGTTCTCCGGCGTAGCGCCTGCAATTCCGCTTCGCTCAGCGCACGCACGGCGCCTTTTGGCAGTTCACCGAGTTCGAGCCCGCCAATTGCGACGCGCACGAGGCGCAGGCATTCGGTTCCCAGCGCCTCCAGCATGCGGCGGATCTGGCGGTTGCGGCCCTCGTCGAGCTCGACCTCGACCCATGAATTCCTGTCGCCCTGGCGCAGGCGCCGCGCGGCGGTCGCCGTCAGCAATTCGCCGTCGTGGCGGATGCCCGATGTCATGGCGGCAATGTCCTCATCCTCCATGATCCGGTCGATCTGGACATGATAGGTCTTCGTCACATGCGTGACCGGATCGAGGAGGATCTGGGCGAATTCGGTGTCGTTGGTGAAAAGCAGCAGGCCCTCGCTTGCCTTGTCGAGCCGGCCGACCGGAGAGAGATGCGGGATGTCGAAATCCCTGAGGCAATCATAGACCGTCGGCCTGCCTTCGGGATCGTGGCGGGTGGTGACGAGACCGCGGGGCTTGTTGAGCATCAGATAGATTTTCGCTTCGGCAGCGA